>NVUX02000023.1 GCA_002402045.2 Paracoccaceae bacterium
ACTTCCAGAAACTGAAGGAATTCAAGCGTATAGCCATGCGGTCCTGCAAAACTGATCAAAGCTACGCCTCAATGATCTATATGTCGGCAGCCATCATCAATTCACGATGAATCTCAACAAGCCCTAATACAAAATGCGTATCAGCCCACCCTTCCGGAGTTGACCTGCCCCAACCGCATCGCAATTGCAGGCACGAATATTTGATACACCAACCTCTGGATATTTCTTCGCGCTCTGCAAGCTTCAAAGCATGCATGCCGAGTTTCCTATCCGCGGGACCATACCGCTAGGTGGTGAAATCACAGCGAAGGCCGACGATGACAAATCTCAACTCGCTGGGTGGGTGAATAATCGATACGACGGCGATACTTCATTGTGACCACTTCGAATTACGGCCCATTCTGTTACCCCCAAATTGGGAGTTCCGGGAATTCTGCAAATAGTCCACCTTTGCCGATGCTTGATGAGGATTGTCGCGAAGAAAACCAGAACCAACCAGATTTGCAGTTTAAACAAAACCATAATTCATCTCAAACAGGCTGCAATGGCAAAAAATGTAGGGCCACCTCTCTAATCATATGGGGCTGATATTATCCCATTAAGCGGTTTTCGGTGACCGCAAGGAAGGTGTCTTTCGGAATCGCCAATGACACAAAGTTTTTCGCAAAAAGCTGGAGCAGCTTATGGGCCTGTTTTTTATAGGCGGCGCGGTCGGCCCAGGTTTTCTCTGGGCGCAAGATCTGTGGATCGACGCCTGGAATTTCAGTTGGGGTCGTCAAGCCAAAAATTTCATCTTTGCGAAAGATAGTGGTATCCAACGCTCCAGAAAGGGCGGCGCTTAACATGCGCCGTGTAGACGTGAGCGGCATGCGATGGCCAACGCCATATGGGCCACCTGTCCAGCCGGTATTAACCAACCAGCATTGCGCGCCGGATTCGATTAAGCGCTGCTCTAGCAGGGCGCCGTAAACTGACGGAGATCTGGCCATGAAAGGCGCACCAAAACACGCTGAAAAGGTTGCGCAGGGTTCGGTAATACCCGCTTCGGTACCCGCAATTTTGGCGGTATAGCCAGAAAGGAAATAATATACAGCTTGGCTGAGAGTCAGACGGGAAATTGGCGGCAACACACCAAACGCATCTGCGGTAAGCAGCACCACATGTTTGGGCGTATCTGCCCGGCTAGACAGCACCCGATTAGGGATCGCTGCCAGTGGATAAGAAACGCGGGTATTTTCAGTTATGCGGCCATCAGCGTAATCTGGCGTTTGCGTTTCTGGCACCAACACTACGTTTTCAAGTATCGCGTTTGGGTGCTGTGCGGCTTGATAGATTTCGGGCTCGGTTTCGGGGGTAAGGCCAATGGTTTTGGCATAGCATCCGCCTTCAAGGTTAAATACGCCGTCGCGGCTCCAGCCGTGCTCATCATCCCCGATCAAAGCACGATCGGGCGTGGCTGACAGTGTGGTTTTACCCGTTCCTGAAAGCCCGAAAAACAGCGCGGTGTCGCCATTATTGCTGACATTGGCCGCGCAATGCATGGGCAGAATGCCACGACCAGGGGCATGGTAATTAAATAGCGAAAATACGGATTTTTTGATTTCACCGGCATAGGCCGTGCCGCAGATCAGCACTATGTTTCTGCTAAAATCAAGTGCAATACAGGTTTTACTGTTGGTGCCATGCCGCGCCGGAAGTGCCTTAAACTCAGGCAAATGCAAAATGCAGACTTCGGTTGAGCAGGCGCCGTGAACCGGGCTGATAAGCATATTTTGGATAAACAGGGCGTGCCACGCGCTAGAAGATAACACCTCAACACAATATGCTGAAGACCGGTCCGCACCGGCTTGTAGCTGCTGCCGAAACATCGGTTTTCCCTCCAGATGCGCTAGCATATCAGCCAGAAGCACGTCAAAATGGTCTCCGGACATTGCTCCGGTATTCTGCCACCAGACGGTGTCGGCGGTAAGCCCGTCTTTTACGATGAACTTATCATTGGCCGCCCGCCCCGTAATAGCGCCGGTTGTCACGGCCAAATTACCGTTGCTGGTTTGGCTCACCTCTGGCTGCTTTAGTGCCAGCTTGATCAGCGTTTCCGCATCGCTAATTTGGTGCAGAATACCCGCGCGGGTATGTACGGCTTCAATGATTTCATTGATTTCAAGAACGTGTTTCATGGGAGCTATCCTTTTTGACAGAGTGAAACGGCTGCTACTGGGCCGCGAATTGTTCTTCTTCAGTAGATCCGGCAAGCGCGGTTACAGATGATGCACCCCCTTGAATGCAGGTTGTCACCGCATCAAAATACCCGGCGCCGACTTCTTTTTGATGGCTGGCAAAGGTATAACCACGGCTTGCATCCGCAAATTCGCGCTCTTGCAGGTTTACGTAGGCGCTCATGCCATCGCGGGCATAACCATGGGCAAGATCAAACATCGAATGCCACATGGAATGCACACCCGCGAGGGTGACGAATTGAAATTTATACCCCATTGCCGCAAGTTCTTGCTGGAAGCTGGCAATGGCGGCATCATCAAGGTTTTGCTTCCAGTTGAAGGATGGCGAGCAGTTGTAAGCTAGCATTTGCTCGGGGTATTCCGCTTTAATGGCTTCCGCAAAACGCCGGGCCTCGGCAAGGTTCGGCTTGCCAGTTTCGCACCACACCAGATCTGCATAAGGGGCATAGGCCAGCCCGCGGGAGATCGCTTGGTCAATGCCGTTTTTGACAAGGTAAAACCCTTCGGCAGAACGCGCGCCGGTGATGAACTCGGCATCATACGGGTCGATATCACTGATGAGCAGCGTGGCGGATTCAGCATCGGTGCGGGCCATTAAGATCGTCGGCACCCCCATAACATCAAAGGCTAACCGCGCCGCTATCAGCTTTTGCACCGCCTCAGTGGTGGGGACCAAAACCTTGCCGCCCATATGGCCGCATTTTTTAACCGAAGCCAGTTGATCCTCAAAATGCACGCCAGCGGCCCCGGCTGTTACCATGGCTTTTGCCAGCTCAAAAGCGTTTAGCACGCCGCCAAAACCGGCTTCGGCGTCAGCAATTATGGGGGCGAAATAGTCGATTGAACTTTCGGCGGGCGTGTTTGCGGCCCACTGGATCTCATCGGCACGCTTAAACGCTGAATTGATCCGCGTAATAACCTCTGGCACGGAATCCACCGGATAGAGTGATTGGTCCGGATACATGGTTTCGCCAGTATTGGCATCTGCGGCCACCTGCCAACCAGACAGGTATATCGCTTTCAATCCGGCCTTGACCTGCTGAACCGCCTGCCCGCCGGTAAGCGCGCCAAGGGTATGAATATAATCCTGCTCATTAAGCATTTTGAACAGTTTTTTAGCACCTTGGCGGGCAAAGGAGAGCTCCGGCGAGAAGGACCCGCTAAGGTTCACCACTTCGCGAGCACTGTAGCCGCGCGCCACCCCGCGCCACCGTGGGTTGGTGGCCCAATCCGTAGAAAGGGCCGCAATTCTGGCTTGTTTCGAGAGTGTCATATCAGATGCCCCCTGTTGCGTTGCCATTGCGTATGAATGTGCCGGCATAAAGCTGACGGCCACCAAAAAGGTTACGGCTGGTGCCACCGGCATCAACCCGCTGTACGGTTTGCCGCACGATGCGGCAAGCGATGCAATAGCCCCTTGCTGACAGCCCCGATTTGTAAAAAGCGCTTTGGACTTCTGATGGGCTGCGCCCGAAAAAAGTTACAGCTTCTTCGGCGGTTTTTTTGATAAGTTTAGGCATAGGTTTTCCTCCGGGAAAGTTTGAAATTGAATTAGTAGACCCCAAAAGCAATGGCGGCGCGCACGCGGCTATTTTGGTTTTGTTGGGTTTGGCGTTGCAGCACCTTTCGGAATGCAACGGCGGTGTCGGCCCGTTCCAAGGCTAAGGCCATGATGGCATCAAGATAGCCAATTTTGCTGCCGCAATCATAGCGTTGCCCTTCAAATTGCAGGCCCCAAAGCTGTTGGTTTTTGCAATCAGCCGCAATGGCATCGGTGAGCTGAATTTCACCACCCGCGCCGGGCTTGGTTTTGGCAAGCTCGTCCAGCACCGAGGGCTGCAAGATGTAACGGCCTATAACGGCTTGGGTTGAGGGGGCCGTCTCGGGCGTAGGTTTTTCAACCATGCCACTGGCTTTCAGGCAGTTGCCCTCAATTTCCGTATAATCAAGGCAGCCATAGGCTGAAATTTCCTGCGGGCCGACGTCCATCGTGGCCACCATATTGCCCCCCGTGAACGCATGGCGCTCGATCATTTGTGCAAGACACGGTTTTTTGGCGTGGATAAAATCGTCAACCAAAATAACCGCAAACGGCTCATCTCGCAGATATTCGCGTGCGGTCCAAACCGCATGGCCTAGGCCGCGCGGCGAAGTCTGGTACACAAATTTGTAAAACGGGTCTGGCAGTGTCGCCAGTTGAACCTGCCGCAATTTGCTGGTTTTCCGATTTTGAAACAGGTGGTTTTCTAGTTTTACATTGGTTTGGAAATACTGCTCGATCATCGGTTTGTCTGGGGACGAAACGAAGATCAACTGCTCAATACCGGCAGATTTTGCCTCCTCCACCGCATAGGAAATAAGCGGACGGTCGATCAGCGGCAGCATTTCTTTGGGCACGGCCTTAGTGATCGGCAAAAAGCGGGAGCCAAGCCCGGCAACGGGGAAAACGGCGGTTTTGATATGGGTCATTTTGATACTCCTGATTGGTAATCGTTAATAGGCACCGCGGCCCGAGATAACGGCGCGGGCGGTGAGGATAATAAGGAAAAAATCGAGCATGACGGAGTGGGTGCGGCTATAGGCAATGTCCATTTCCACCATGCGGTTAAAGTCGATTTCAGCCCGCCCCGAGATTTGCCAAATACCCGTAATACCGGGCGCAACATTAAGGCGCTGAAGGGCGCGGTCTGAATAGGTATCCACCTCCTCAGGAAGCGCCGGGCGCGGCCCAACCAAAGACATCTCGCCTTTGAGGATGTTCAGCAATTGCGGCAACTCATCGATGGATGTGCGGCGCAATAAACGACCAATCGGTGTGATCCTAGGGTCATTCTTTAGCTTGAAGCAAACGCCTTTGCGGTCACTTTGTTTAAGCAACTCAGCACGGTGCTTTTCCGCATTCATATGCATTGAGCGGAATTTATACATGTTAAAATACTCGCCCTTATACCCCACACGGGTTTGGCGAAAAAACACTGGCCCCTTGCTGGACAGCTTAATCGCCAGCGCAATCAGCAAAAACAACGGCGCAAGAACGAGAAGCCCCAACGATACACAGACCAGATCAAACAGGCGCTTGATTGGCGGCACTCGATCAAACAAACGCAACCGGCGCTTAAGGCCATGGACAGCCGCGCCCATAAGAAAAGCGGGATTGCCCAACAGGTAGCGTTTAGCCATGCGCGCCGGTTCTATCGCGAGGCGCCATGTCCATTCCAGCCCACGCTGGCGCAAAAATAGCGGGGCCCGTAAAACCCGGTCCGCATGGAAATCAAGCATCGCGCCAACCCCCATGACCAAAGCAGGGGCCAGCGCATTACGATGTTGGCGGATCCAAAGCTCCTGCATAGGAACCCCAAGGGCCACCAATAAAATATCGGCGCGGCTGGCGTTGATGGTTTCAATAATGGTATTTGTGTCGGATTGGGCAAAATATCCGTGCTGGTGGCCCGCAATCTTCAGGTTTGGAAACAACGCCGTGGCTTTGCTCGCCGCGTTTTTAGCGACCCCTTTTGCGCTGCCGAGCAGATAAATAGATTTACCTTTTGCGGCTGCGGCTTTGCACAGCGGCAAAAACAGATCGGTGCCATTTAGGTTGGCGACAAAGCGTTGCCCCGCCATTTTGGCAGCGATGCTGACACCACTCCCATCGGGCAAAAGCATATCAGATTCACGCAAAACACTTGCATACGCCTTGTTAAGAAAAGCGATGTTCAGGCAATGCGCGTTGGCAAAGGCCACGGTTTTAGCCTTGTGCCCGTTCAATAAAGCCTCAATCGCGATATTTTGGCTTTCGTTTACGAAATCAAAACCAAAAAGCGAGAGTGTTGTTAGATGTGTCATGCAAAGTCCTTTCAATCCTTTCTCACAGCTTGGCGGTAAATCGGCTGGGGTTCTATGTCGCGGAAGAACAGAAACTAGGGCAAAGGGTGATGCGATGGGGCGCAAGGCATAGCGCCTATCCTTTGGTATAGGCCGCGCTATACGCATCCCCCGCGCAGCTAGGCGAATTTACAGGTAGGCTGGCAGGCAAAAGGGAGACAAAAATGGACATTCAAGTATTTGCCTCACAGGCCGCCGATACCCGCACGATGGCGAGGGAAATTGCGGGCGCGATTGCGGCCCATAATAAGGCCCCACCTGATTTTGTCGCCCTGCACCTCAGCGCGCTTTACGATATCGACGCGGCTCGGACGGGGATGGAAACCGCCAAAATCCTGCATGGGGCAACCTCCTGCAAAGGGGTGATGACCGATAAAGGCCTTTATACTCAAGGGGGTATCGGCGCGGGTGCATTTTGTATTTGGGATGCAGATGGGGATTACGGCTCAGCCTGCGTGGCGGCAAAAGACAACCCAAAGCAGGCCGCCGTTGAGGCCACGTTGCTGGCGCTAAAGGCCGCCGGGCGCAGCGGTGAATCCCCCATGATTATCTGGCTTTCCACCTCGCCTGGCGCTGAGGAAGCCGTGCTTGTCGGCATCGAAAGCGTGGTCGGAAAACGCGTGCCAATTCTGGGGGGGAGCGCGGCTGACAATGACATCTCGGGCAACTGGCAGGTGTTTGACAAAACGCAATCAGTATCTTCGGGGGTAACGGTTTCGGTGCTTTTCCCCTCTACCGATGTTTCGTTTTCGTATCACAATGGCTATGCGCCCACCGATATTTCAGGTGTTGTTACCAAGGTTGCGGGCCGTCTGCTCTGTGAAATTGATAACCGCCCAGCGGCGCAAGTTTTGGATGAATGGACGCAGGGCGCGGTCATTCCGCATAGCAGCACCGGGCCGGTCTCAATTTTGTCAGAAAGCACGCTTAGCCCGCTGGGCCGGTATTTGGACGATGTTCGCGGGCTGCCATATTTCTTGCTTGCCCATCCGAGCGAGGTTTATCCAGACGGATCCATCGGGCTTTTTGCCGATGTTCAACTTGGCGAAACCTTAACCTTAATGGAAGGCTCGATCGAAAGCTTAACGGCGCGGGCTGGCAAGGTTGCCAGCCTCTCGGCGAAGTTGGGCAATATGGCGAGTGATGATATTTCTGGGGGGCTGATGGTTTATTGCGGCGGCTGTATGCTGGCGGTCGAAGACCATATGGAAGATGTGATTTCCGGGGTGCAGCGCGCCTTGCCAGCCACCCCGTTTTTGGGTGTTTTCACCTTTGGCGAACAAGGCGTGGTGATTGACGGGAGTAATCATCATGGTAATCTAATGATATCCTGCATTCTGTTTTCCAAAACCTGATAGTGCCATGGAAGAAAATGAAAAATTACGAGAGGCCCTGCTAGAGCTGCGAAGCCTGCGTGAAAGTGAAGCGCGCAATCTGCTAGAAACCAACGCCTTGCTTGGCAGCCTTGAAAAAATGACCATGGCCACCTCGCGGCGCGGTGCGATTTCTGCTGTGCTTTCAGATGTGGCCAATGCCCTGAATTGTGAATTGGTCGGGGTGTTGCAGGCACATGAGAGCGGGATGGTTTTTTCGCAGGCAAATATAGCTGAAATTGAAGGCCTTAGGTGGCTTTCGGATCTTGAATGGCCACGTAAAAAACGCCGGGTAATTGAGCTGCGTATGGTGCCACTGATTGCGGAATCTTTGCCAGATTTGCTGGCTCCTTATCATGGATTGCTCTCGGTCCCGTTTGAAATTTCGGGCGGGGCCACAGCGATTTTGGTGTGCTTTTCTATCAATCCCGACCATTTTACCGGCCAAGATGAACACCTGCTTTCACGCTTTGGCGCTTTGGCGGCGCAGGCCGTATTGGCGTTGGAACTGGAAAATCAGCGTGACGAAGCCCAAACGCGGCTAAAAGCGGCGCTGGCAAGCACCGACCAAGGGTTTTTGGCAATCGACCACGATGGCCTGATTGTTTTTGGCAATGACGCATTCCGGGATTTTTTCGCCTGCGAAAATGAGTGCTGGCAGGTTGGCAATTGCTTTGTTCAAGCATGGCAGGCCTATCTGGTTTCTCAAGGGATACCCGCTCAAGAAGCGCGGGTTCAAGCCGAAAAATACTATCTATCGTTGCTCCAAAAAGCCAATAACACCGAGATCACCCTCGCCGACGGCCGGACGATTCAAGTGAATGAACGCCCGACGATTGATGGTGGTGCGGTGGTGGTGGCCAACAATATTACCCAGCAGAAAAACGCGGAGCATCAGGCGCATCAATCAGCCGCTGCCGTTGAAAATGCCCGCGATGGTATCGCGATAGCGGATAAAGACGGCTTGGTTATTTATATTAACCCCAGCCTTATCGCCCTTTGGCACTGTTCCAGCAGTGCCGATATTATCGGTCAGCACTGGAGCGGTTTTTACACGGAAACCGATGCTAGGTTTTTCCAACGCTTGGGGCAGTCTCAGCTTATGCGAGAAGGGTTTTGGCGCGGGGAAATGCATATCGGTGAAGGGAAAGCCGATGCCACGGTTCATGATGTAACGCTCACCTACAAGCAGGAGGCTGGTATCGTGTTGATCGCCCGCGATATCTCTGCCCGCCTGCGCAATGAGCATGAGCGTGTGCGCATGCAAAAACTGCTCGACCGCGCAGAGCGGCGGGTTTCCCTTTTTCAAGTTGTTGCGGGGTTGGCCCATGATTTTAACAACCTGCTGTCTACAATTACCGGTTCGGCCAGCCTGATCGTTAGTGATGATAGGGCGGCCACGGCGCATGCCGATGCCAAACGTATTTCGATTGCAGGCCAGCACGCCGCAGAGTTGGTGAACAAGTTTCTGGAGGTCAGCGCCCCCGCACATGTAAATAAACCCGTGGATCTGAGAGTGTTATTGCAGGAAACCGTTGACCTTGCCAGCAGCTCAATGCGCGCCAGCTCCACCTTAGTGGCCGATTTTGGCACCGATGCTGCCATTGCCAACACCAATCAAACCGATGTGCTGCAAGTGGTCCTTAACCTGATCATAAATGCGCAAGACGCACTCGGCAGCTCAGGTGGCGAGATCAAAGTTTCGCTACAGCATCATTATAAACCGCCCAAAGGGCCGCATTTTCAGCACGGAAGGTTTCATCCTGACCGAACATATGTGACGATTGTTGTTGAGGACACCGGCGCCGGCATTCCCGCCAATCAACTTGAGGAAATTTTTACACCATATATGACCACCAAGGGTAAGGGTGGCACGGGGCTTGGTTTGTCAATTGTGAACAGTATCGTGAGCGCCAATAAAGGGGTGGTTTGTGTTTTTTCAACCGAACAGCGTGGCACCGCATTTGCTGTTCATTGGCCCGTTGAGGTGGATAGACCTGTGGCAAATGCTGAGACGGAAATAGGAATGTCGCTGAAAGACATCCCTATTTTGATGGTTGATGATCAAATCGGAGTGTCACGGGTTTATGCCCGCATTCTGGAACGCCAAGGCGCCGAGGTTTCCACATGTTCAGACCCGAATATCGCTTTGGAAGCTATATCTGAGGACCCCGACGCTTGGGGGTGCTTAATAACCGATTATGATATGCCTGTTATGAATGGGGGCGAGTTGATCGAAAAGGTTCGTAAAGTTGCGCCGGACATCCCTATAATACTGGTGACAGCGCATTCAAAAAGCCTGAATGACCCAAGGATTACTCGGGTATCGGTGGATAGGGTTTTGGCAAAGCCGGTTGACGCTAAAGCACTGGCAAAAGCGGTAAGCGTTGCACTTGCAAGAAGAGAAGGTAGAGGAAAATGAAAATTCTAGTCGCAGATGATCATGAACTGGTGCGGGATACCGTAAGCGCTTTTCTGGCGCGCGAGGATGATTTTGTTCTGAGCGTCTGCGAAGATCTGCCTTCTGCCGTGAAGTTGATTGAAAAAGAAAAGCCGTTTGATATGGTTTTGCTGGATTATTCCATGCCCGGTATGGATGGCCTTAAAGGGCTAGCGGCGGCATTAAAAGCGAATGGCGGCGGGGGCGTTGCTGTGCTTTCTGGGGTCGCATCCAAAGATATTGCGCAAGATGCTCTGGATATGGGCGCCTCGGGGTTTTTGCCCAAAACGATGGCGGCGGCCTCACTGGTGAACGCCGTGCGCTTTATGGCCGCTGGCGAGATTTTTGCGCCGATTAAGTTTATGACAACCGAAATTGAGGTTGACCTTCCGGCGCAAGCCAAAAACCTGACCGATCGAGAAATGCAAGTGCTGGGTGGGTTGTGTCAGGGGAAATCCAACAAAGAAATTGCGCGCGATATTGATTTGCAAGAAGTGACGATTAAGCTGCATGTCAAAACCTTGTGCCGCAAATTAGGGGCCAAAAACCGAACACAAGCGGCACTAACGGCAAAGGATCTCGGTATTTTCTAACCTATACGAAAGCTTAGCTTGCCTGTGCATTTGCGCATAGAATTATGCGTTTCAGCGCATGAAATTGGCAGGTTTTTTTGGTATTCTAAAGGCGGAGGATTGATATGTCCAAAGCCAAAAAGATACCCCCCCCTTGGTTGCGCTTTTACATATGGCGCGGGCCGCTACGGCGTTTACGTCTGTGGCGGGTGTTTTCGGGTGGCCGGATCAACGATCTTGGCCGGTTGCCGCGCTACTTTTGTGCGGTGATCATTGTTTTGTCACTGATCTGGGGGGGCATTTTCAGCTATCTGAAATATAGCCCGCCAAGTTACACCTCTAAGGTTTCTCTTATTTTACCGGGCTCCGGGGCAGCGCATTCAATCACGTTGGATTCCCTTGGGCAGGCGTCTTCTTTTGCGAATTCGGCTTTTTCTTCACCCTCAATCAGCCCGACACAAACCTATAAACGGCTGCTCTCCGCCAATCGAGTCTTGGTTGCCGCGGCCCAATCGCTCGGTGTTGACGTGTCTGACATAGGGCGCCCTCAAATCTCCCTTGTTGACGAAACCTCGCTTATTCATTTTGAAATGCGAGGTGCCACACCCGAAACGGCACAGGCCACCGCCCAAGAATTGTTGCGCTGTTTTCAACTTGAGCTGACAATATTGCGCGCTGATGATCTGCACTTTCGCCAAGTAACTGCGGCGGCGGCCAATCAGGAATATGCTGACAATGTGCGGGTCTTGCGCCATGAGATCACGGCAATCCAACAATCGAGTGGCTTGATATCATTTGCGCAATACCAACAATTAGTATCCGAAACGGACACTATTCAAACTGGTCTTCATGGTGCCACAGCGCAATTACGCAGTGCTGAACAGGCCGTGGCCGCGCTCAGCCAGCAAATTGGGTTTGACGTAGGCGTGGCGGCACTTATTTTGAAACTGCATTCAAATTCACATTTTAGGGCGCTAGCGCAGGCCGTAAATCAGCAAGCCGCTGTGCTGGCAGATGCTATGGGAAAGTATGGAGCAGAGCACCCGTTGGTCCGCCATCATCAGGCCGCCTTAACCGGCATGGGGCAAGCCCTGTTGAATACGGCCGCAGATCTGCTTTCTGTGTCGCCACAACGGCTTCGTGGGGCGGTGCGGCAGTTGCTTTATTCAGATAGTAGTGGGCTATTAAGCGATTTGCAGCACCTGTCGGTGGAAATGAAAACACAACAGGCCGTGGTGGATAGCTATATCACGACGCTCACCAATACGCGGATGAAGCTGGACGCAATGGCCCCATATGCGGCCTTGCTCGATGATCTTGAGCGGGATTATCAGGTCGCCGAAGCGGTTTTCGCCTCGGCCATGGCCCGCTCAAATACCGAGAAATCGGATATCTATGCCTCATATCCGCTGGTACAGGTTTTAGAAGATGCGAGCCTGCCCCTGCAAGCTTCGTCGCCAAATCGGATGGTGGCAATATTGGCCGGTATTGCGGCGAGTCTGATGTTTTTAGGTGCGCTGGTGCTGGCATGGGTTCGCCGTCCAATTATTGCAAAAATCATCGATAAACGTGGCGGCGCATGACCATGACGCCGCAAAATCCAGCAGAGCGTATGGTTTACCACGCGATCATTTATACATGGCCAATTTATGTGCTTGGCGGCTTATATATCTTAGGCCCCGTACTGGCATGGGTGCTAGGCGCGCTGGCAGCGCTGGCACTTTATCTTGGGCCAGCAATGCGGGCTGACCTTCGCAGCACCGGGCCAGTACCTTGGATTATTTGGCTATGGGGCATTGGCATGATAATTATGCTTGTGGTTTTGTGGATTGGCCACGCCAACTGGAATTTTGTGCTGATGGCCACGGTTAAATCCTCAATAGGTTGGGCCAAGGGTTGGGCGCTTTTGGCGCTGTTTCCTTTGATCGGGGCGGTGCTGCCCATTCGCCGCGAAATTCTGGTGCGGGGGCAATCTGTGCTGGGGCTATGGATCATATGCCTGCTGCCGTTGTTTATCATCGCGCCGATGATCGGCCTGCCACAACAACTGTTTACCTCACCGCTCAAGGCCGTTGGCGGTCCGGGGCCAGAGTATTTTACCACCTATCTTTATACGCGCGCCCACGGAACCGGCATTCCTCGCTGGCAGTTTTATGCGCCGTGGTCGCCTTTTGCGGGGCTGCTGGGCGTGGTGATGGTGCTGTTCTCGCTTGAGGAAAAAGACCGCCGCTGGATGCTGGTCGGTGTGCTGGGCGGGGTGGCTATGGTTATTATGTCCCGGTCGCGGATGGGGCTGATAGCCTTACCGATTTGCGTTTTTATTCCCAGAATGTTGCCCTTGCTTGGGCAGGTATGGGTATGGATGGCGGGGAGCATGGTGGCGGCGTCAATGGCGGCCGTGTTTGCGCCACTTCGCGTGGAGGTTGAACACAGCATCGCCGCTATCAACAACATGCGTGCCGGCAGCAATCGGGTGCGCAGCACTCTCGAGCGCATGGCGGTTGAACGCTGGGAATCCGAGGCCTTTTGGTTTGGTCATGGTCGGGTGGCGCCTGGCTCCCATTTGGTGGAATTTATGCCGATTGGCAGCCATCATACGTGGTTCGGGCTGCTATTTGTAAAAGGGCTGGTGGGGTTTATGGCGCTGGCGCTGGCGTTCTTTATCCATGCGGCCTTGATTGCCAAAGATGCAGTTTATCACCCCAGAGGCCGTTTGCCGCTGGGGTTGATGATGGTTCTGATGATCTTGTCTCTGGGAGAGAATATCGAAATCGAAGCCTATTTGCTTTGGCCTGCGCTGATGGCTTTGGGCATTCATGCACGGCAGATGGCAACTGGACCGTCAGATCTTGGCCATAGCACTGATTAAAGACTGCCAATTTTGATAAAACCGCCCTTGCGCCCCCGCAGCAATATTGCGCGACTGTAACACCTGACCATAATCAGGGGTTTTAATCAGGTTTTGCAGGGCATGGCCCCACGCCTCAGGGCTTTGGTTGCACACTTTGCCTGCGCCGTTATCCACATGGTCTTGCAGGCCATCAACCCCCGAAACCAACAGCGGACGCCCTGCGGCGCGGGCTTCTAGGGCAACAAGCCCATAAGGTTCAAAGTGCGACGGCATCAGGACCGCATCAAGATTTTTCATAATCACAGCCGGATCGTTTACATGCCCATGAAAATGAATATTGCTGGCGTTCCCGGCCAATAATTCGAGCGCGGGCCGCTCGGGGCCATCGCCATATATATGCAGGTCGATAGTCTTTAGGTTGGTAGATTTGAAAGCTGAAATCAGGATGTCAAACCCCTTGATTGCGTTCAAACGGCCAATGGCGCCAACGGATTTTATGGGTTTTTGGAAACGGGGGCGGAGAGACAAAAATGCGGAAAGATCAACGCAGGGTTTGATGACTGACAGCTTACGGGCTGGCACCAAGGTATTCCCACGCAACCAGCGCGCCTGCGCATCACTGACCGCGACGACGTGGTCAAACAACGCATATGAGGTGCGAAGCAGCGATTTAAACCGCCTGTGGGCTGTCACATAGTTGGTGAAAAAACCCAGTGTATAGGTGTGCTCAAAATGGACGATGGGGGTAACGGGGTTCATGGCCCGCAAGGCCAGAAAAAACGGCAAGGAGCGCCACGAGACGGTTAGATGTGAGACGATGAGATCAGCCTTGAGCTTAGGAGCGGAAAACGCGCCGCGTTTGATAAACCGCTCGCTATGATCTGCCTCGGCGCGCATGGTTTTGGAGTGCTTTATAAAATCAAGAAACCGCATAACGCCGCCAGGATTCTTGTCATCGATCAGATGTAAAATACGTTGTTTCATTTGAAATCTCCTTGAGAGTTTTGCGAATTTCCGGTGAGAAATCTAAAAATTCGGCCATAGGCACGAGGGCCAAATACCTGCTGTACGAGCGCAGCAAAGATGGTTGTAAGCGTTTTTACCGGCTCGAAAAACAACGGGTGCAGTGACATATGCGCCGCGCTGGCCAACAAGCGAAGTGCATGGCGGCTGTCGCTCATTGATATAGCCCTACGTGCAAGGTAACGAAGATGGTAGGCACGGGCTTTATGAGCATGCTGGCTTACAAATGCCGGGGCAACTTGCTGAATTTTCACGATCATCTGCTCCCAACTTTGGCGCTGCTTTTCGATGTCAGCCGACAGGCCGCTCGCATTGACCCGATAAAGGGTCAGGTCTTCAGGCAGCCCTTCGATCTTCCAACTTGTGGTCAGCACAAACCGCATCCAGCATTCAATGTCTTCGGTTTGGCGAAAATCCTCATCAAACCACCAGTCGCGGTTTTGCTCATGGTCGGGGCGCCACGCGATATCTTGCAGCGCGGTGCGGCGAAATACCGGCGAAGAGCCATTGCCGATAGGGTTACGCAGCAACACGTCTTTGGCAGAAATTCCCATGGTTTTTGGCGTTTGTGACAACCCGATTTGCAGGCTGTTTTCGTCAATCAAAGCCGAGCCGCTAAAACTGAGGCCAACACCTGGTCGTGCCTCTAGATGCCGGATGTGTTTTTCAAGCTTACGCGGCATCCACAGATCATCTGAATCGCAAAACCCAATATATTTGCCGGTGGCTTCGGCGATACCGCTATTGCGTGCCCCGGCCAGGCCACGGTTGGATTGCCGGATGACCTTAAGGCGCGGGTCGCTAAACGCCTGCATTTTTTTCACGGTCTGATCCGTGCTGCCGTCGTCAACCACAATAATTTCGTAGTCTGTATAGGTTTGCGCTAGCAGTGAATTTAGCGTTTCCGGCAGATAGTGCTCGGCATTATATGCGGGAACAATAATCGAGGCGGCGGGCATGGTGTGGCTCCTATTCTGAAAAGGCCATGTGGCGAATTTGGGCGGGTAAAAACGGGGCGATCAAACAGGCCAACAACGTTGCCCAGCCGCGATAGGGGCTCATCAAAAATACCCTTGGGCTTTTACGAAACCCGTGCAGAGCTAGCTTTGTGGCGATTAGGGGCGCGGCTTTGGTTCGCAACGCACGGCGGGCCAAATATCGCAGATGGATGGCTTCAGCATAGTTAATCTCAGCTTTGGATAATGCTGCTGCACTTGCGATTGCTCGCCGCCAACCCAGATGCATTTCCCAAAGGTTAGCCGAGAGCCCTTCCGCGCGCGTGCGGTAATGAACCAGCAGCGTATTGATGCTTTTGATATGGGCACCCGCAACGATGATACGGATCAGAAATTCAAGGTCTTCGCTGTGCCGCATCGTTACATTAAAACCACCGTTTTCCAGAAAAAGCGCGCGCCGGATACTTAGGTTTGATAAGGTGCAAACCGGGTTTTCACCAATGACTTCAGCAAGCCCCAGCCGCCCTTTTGGTGGGGTCGACTTGGTTTTTGTAGATCTGGGGTTTCGGGTAAAAAAGTTGACGATACCGTATACGACGTCAGGTTGGCTTGGGCTGTTAAACGTACGCAATGTCAGCGATAACTTCTCGGGCGTCCACAGATCATCTGCGTCCAAAAATGCGATATACTCGCTTTTTGAAGGCAACTGAGCCGCACGATTTCGGGCGATGCTCGGCCCTAGGTTTTCCTGACGAAATGTCGAAAACCGCGTGTCGATGGCGCAATATGTTGCAATAATGGCCGTGGTGCCATCGGTCGACCCGTCGTCCACCAGTATCGCCTGCCACTCGGTAAAGCTTTGGGCAAGCAGGGAATTCAGGGCATCGGCCAAATGGCGCTCCGCGTTGAAACATGGGATTATGATGGTGAATATAGACATTATTTGACCTTTCGAGTGAGAGAATAATAAGTGATCCGCAGCACGGACCATGACGCGGTGATCTGAACGATCGTGCTAACTGCCAGATAGCCCCAAACGATAGCTGTTAGCCCGTAGGGGGTCAAAATGGCTGTGCTAACGAGTATAGAAACGGTAAGGACCGCGGTGACATAGGTTTCCACATCCGCGCGGTTTTCAGCGCGTAACCATTGCGCCGCCGCCGCCCAAATAAGGGCTGGAATTGCGGCCAGACAAAGGATCGACACATTATCGGAAATACCACTCCATTTTTCACCAAACAGTATTGGCACATAAAATGGCGCTAGGATTGCCTGAAGAATAACGATCGGTGTCACAAGAATAACCCCTAGCGACACGCCGTCGGCGACGGCATTGTCCCGGTTGCTGGCCCGGCAAAAATAGGGGTAAAGCACCCGCGAAAAGGCGGTGGAAAACGCGTTGGCAACGCTAAGACCGGCGTTAAAAGCAAAGAAGTACAGCCCCAGTGCCTCCGCCCCCAACAAAACCCCGACCACCAGCTTATCAGCCTGCAGGCGCAAAGATTTGATAACCTCAGTGCCAAGGATAAACCCGCCAAACCGGATAAATGGCTTTAGGGGCGCGCGTGGGCCTGCTGGCGGCACCCAAAAGTGCAAACGGCGCATGCCGATCAGCCAAATAGGGCCCGTCAGCACACTGGGGATCACCACAGAAATCGGATGCGGATACACCATCACCAAAATGGCGGTTAGCAGGTTGGCAATGACGATTTGGCCGCCCGCAACCACGGCCACGCCGTTAAGCTTGCCATTCCGCATCGCCAGAGCACAATTCACGAGGCCCCCCGGCATGAACAAGTATTCCAACGCCAGCAGGCCAATCAGCCCCGCAATGAGCGCGCTGCCCGTAAAGGCATAGAAAGCAATCGCAAGGATGATTTGAACAGCACAAAGCCCCAGACACCAGCTCCAGAAAATCCGATGCGCGGTGAGGGTGATGGCGGGCAATTCCTTGTAATTTGCAGCAATGATGCGCTGCACAACCCCGTTTTCAGTGAGCGCTTTCAGGATGTCACTGATGGCAATAGCCGCCGCAACCAAGCCAACGGCCTCAATCTCCAGCATTCGTGCGACCACCACCACCACAGCAAGGCGCGATATTTTGGTCGCCAGCTCTGATGCGCCATGGGCCATCAGGTTGGAAATGAGCTGTTTAAGGGTATGGTTCTCGCGCATTGCGTTTCCTTTTTTCTGCGTCCAGCCTAGCAACCCCACCTACTAAAATCGTCTATGCAGTCGCTTAAGAACGTCGCGCAAAATGGAGCGGAGCCTATACGAATGGACGCCCAGATATCCGCATGCACATTGTTCAAACGGGCGCGGTGCTGCTATTTATAGGGGGGTATTCAGCAAAGGGAGCCGCCAAATGAAACTGCTTATTACACTGACATTGATGGCGTTTTCAGGCGCTGCCCTCAGTGAAACCCCTCTGGAAGCTGAACTGATGGCAACGCGCCACATGTATCAGGCAGAATATCGCACCGGCGATTTTGGGCCGGTAACACCTTCAGACCTTCTGAATGCTGCCCGATGCGTATCACCCGTCTCGGACGAGCCCCTCCCTCTCATGTCCGGGATGGATGATGTGTTGAGTAGCGGCGATTTGCTCTCCATACATATTGAACAAGATGAGCTGTTAAACGGCCCATATGTGGTTTCTTATGATGGCTATTTGCATATGCCTTTTCTGCCACCCGTTTCAGTCCTTGGCAAAAGTTCGTGGGGTGTTGAGACGTATTTGGCGGCCGTTCTACTGGCCGAGGGTTTTTACAGCACGCCGCCGCGGGTTTCTGTTCGGCTTACTGATTTGGCCGAAGCGCAGGTTTTTGTGAGCGGCGCCGTGTTTGAACCGGGAGCTTTTGTTATTGGGAGGCATACCGCAGAAACCCGTGACCTCGCGCGACAATCCGCATCCGGGGCGGCTGGTTTTGGCCGCCATCTTTCGCGCGCACTTGCCAATGCGGGCGGTATTCGCCCCGATGCAGATTTGGCCCATATCCTTATTCTACGACAGGGCGAAACTATGGTTGTTGATCTGCGCCCAAGTATAACCGGCCAAGCCTTTCAAAATATGCTGCTCGTAACGGGTGATGAAATCACGGTGCCAAGCCTTGGTTGTTTTCAAGCAGATTTGATGGTGCCAAGCGCGATCACTCCGCCGGGAGTCAAAGTATTTATGTCAAACCTGACAAAGCCAGCGACCTCCAATGCGCAATCCAATATCGGAAAAGAGGCGCGTGAGCTGCGCTACGGGACAAGGTTTTTGCAAGCAGTTGTAGGTATGAATTGTGCGGGCGGGGCATTACGCGGTAACGCAAACCGCACCGTCGCTCTATACTCACGCAATCCAATAACCGGCGAGTCCATTCTGGTAGAGTGGTTATTTGAAGATCTGCTGCGCCGCGTGGATCGTGATGAATATGACCCCTACTTACTGCCGGGGGATTCGCTTTTTTGCTATGATGCACGTTAAGCACAGATTTTAGCCGAAGCGCTGACGCTACAGTGTCTGTCGCCAGGTTTTTTTTGTTCCATGTGCAGCGTAATCTAAGGGAGTCTCTGGCTCATCTGGTTGGTTTCATTATGCAGCGAACTTGCGGTGTTGCAAGCGTCGAGTTTCGAGTGTTTTGCGTTTGATCCGTTCCATTGACCGGCAGGTGATTGGAATAATC
>NVUX02000024.1 GCA_002402045.2 Paracoccaceae bacterium
CGGATTACATCGAGATGTTCTATAATCCAAAACGCAAACACGCTAGAAACGGGATGTTGTCGCCCGTCGAGTTCGAAAAACAGCAAAAGTGGAAGCAACAAGGCGTCTAGGAAACTAGGGGCTATTCATGGCAGGTGTGATCCCGCCGATGCCCATGTTGGGCCGGTCGTTGTTGTCTGTCCAGAGCCATTCAGTGGCCTGTTTTTGTGCGTCCTCGATGGTTTCAAACATGTTCTGGTCCAACCATTCGTGCCGGACTGTGCGGTTGTAGCGCTCGATATAAGCGTTCTGTTGAGGCTTCCCGGGCTGGATGTATTGGATGTGAACACCCATCTGTGCTGCCCATGCCATCCTTTGACCGGAAAGTGATTGCTTGCAATCACTGAGAGGGGGCTTCCCTCTAATATATTCGGAGCCATTATCCACTCGAATAATCTGCGGTTTGCCGCGCCACTCAATAATTTGGTTCAAGCTGCGCACTACCCTTTCAGCAGGCAGCGAGAAGTCTACCTCGATGCCTAAGCCCTCGCGGTTGAAGTCCACTCTCGGGATATTGCTACGCAATACCCTGCCGTGCAGTGATCCAGCACGTTCAGGGTGCGGATGCTGCGACCGTCTGCAAGTTGATCTGCCATGAAGTCCCCTAACGGCGTTTGCTTTGCAAAAGCCTGTCGGGCAAAGATAGACCATGTATGATTGGCTGTATCCGGCACCGCCAGCGCGTCCGGTTTGTCCCGTTTCAAGCGTTTCTTTGGTTTAATCCGCAGATTTAGCTCCAGTTCGCAGTAAATACGGTAGACGCGTTTGTGTCCCTCTCGTGCATTGCTGCGCAATACCCTGCCGGGTGACATTCCAGCCAAAACCTTTCACGTTCCGCAGATACAAAAAACACAGACCAAAGCCCCAAGTCCGACGATTGTCCCCTTCTCGGGCATTTTCAATGCCCTGCCAGGCAATGGTCAGCTTCTCCAGCCAATCTGCGATCTCGGCATTCTCGTCACTCAGCTTGCATTCATATCGATAACAGCTTTCGCTGATCCGTTGGCTGGCAGATGATGTTTACATCACCGAAAAGCTGAAATGCGCGGCAGGCTAGCGCAATGCTAACTCCACGATCCACGACCGCACTTACGGCCATCTCCTTCCTTCGGCCCTCTCGGTGATTGCCCGCAATCACCTGCCGGGTAATAGATGGCCGTATTACTTTTTCCCGAGAACTTCCTTCAGCAGGTCATTTTGCATGCTCATCTCGGCATACATTCGCTTCAGGCGGCGGTTTTCCTCGGCCAGAGCCTTCATCTCCGACATCATAGACCCATCTATTACCCGGCAGGGTTTTGCAAAGCAAAAGCCCGAGAGGGCATGCCGCCAAACTTCCCCCGCCATTTGTAAAAGCTCGCATTACTCATTCCATGTTCTCTGCATAGCTCCGACACAGGAACCCCGCTCTCGGCCTGCCTCAAAATGCCCCCTCTCGTCGATTATTCTAATCGCCTGCCGGGCAGCGCATAATTTGAGCGTCGCTATATCGTGCTTTTTTCATTCAAAATCTCCTCAGATATTATGTCCAGAAAATTCTACTTATGAATACCACTAATTTTCAGGGGGATTACGCACTGACCAACGAGCAAATGACAAAACACGCTGTTCTCGTCTGCCCCGCGGTCAATTTCATTAATAGTGCATCGAGGCCATACACATGCGGCTAAGTGGCATGGGTGTGCAGCTCCATTTGCCTGAAGTAAAGAGGCCGGTGATGGGCAGCTGCCACACCGATTTTATTGGCGACCTCACCGGCGAGGTGTTCCTGACCCAGATTGACGCCGTGCGCAAACTTGCGCCTGACCGCGCAAATATGGCCATGAACAACAAGCGGCGCGCATCGGCCTATCGAATCATACAGCGGAAAACCCTGCGCATTTTTGCAACAAGCGGCAAAAATGGGCTGCGCCGCCGTGGCCTCGCTTCGCTCGGCGGGCATGGGCCGCAAAGCCACTGCCATCCTAACCAATTGTTATAATTACTTTTACTTTCCGACCTCCACCAGTAATTATTTTATTCACCCATTTGGTTGACAATGAGACACATTCGCCAATATATTCACCCCCATGGATGAATATAATCTCTCAGAAACACTCAAGGCCAGCTCGGATGCCACACGGCGCTCGATCCTAACGACCTTGGTCCAACAAGGCCCAACCCGCGTGACCGAGCTTGCGGGCCGCTATGACATCAGCCTGAATTCGGTTTCAAAACACATCAAGGTGCTGGAAGCCGCTGGGCTCGTGACCCGAAAAACGCTCGGTCGCGTACACCTGATTGAGGCCAACTTGGCCCCACTTGGTGCCGTGGAAGACTGGTTTTCCAATCTCAAATCCATCTGGGCCCTTCAGCTCGAAGCGCTGGACGATATCTTAACAAAGGAGGCTCATATGCCCGAATTATCCCTTAACGTATCTCGACAAATCAACGCCCCCATCGAGGCCGTGTTTAACGCTTGGCTTAGCCCCGAAATAATGGCGCGCTTTATGACCCCGGGCGAAGGAATAACCGTAGAAGACGCCAAGGCAGACCCCGTTGAAGGGGGTGTTTTTTCGCTCAATATGATTGCAGGGGAAAACAAGCTTCCCCATGGCGGCGAATATAAAGTGATCAAGCCCCATTCCACGATTGTATTTAGCTGGGATTCGCCTTTTTCGGTAGATGGCACGCTGGTAACGCTCAATTTCACGGCCCAAGATGGCGGTACACTTGTTGCGCTAAACCATGTGAAGTTTGCGGATGAGAAAACCCGTGATAATCATAAAGGTGGCTGGAGCAAGGTTTTGGAAAGCCTTGAGAAGGCCGTTTCGTAACTAGAAAAGGGAGTGAGAACCTGGAAGATTTTGGTGCTGTAAATTGGCTGGCCGTAGGGGCTGGCACCGTGGCGGCCTTTATGGTTGGCTGGCTTTGCTATAGCCCACTGCTCTTTGGCAAAAAATGGGCCGAGGGCTCTGGGGTTGAGCTTAACAAAGCCGACAAAATGCCGGCAGCGGCAACGGTTTCGTAACTTGTTGCCCTCTTTTGCCTCGCAATGGTCATCGGCCTTACTGCCACAACAGATTCGTTGATAACGGCCATTTTTGCCATCTTAGCCGTTGGTTTTATGGTATTCTCAAACGGCGGTTTTAGCCAAAAATCAACTTATGCGATGCTGGTTGATCTTGGCCACGCCATCGTGTCCGGCATTGTTGTGATCGGCGCGCAGGGCCTGCTTTAAGACCAAACGGGATTGCGTTTTTCGAAAAACGCTGAAATCCCCTCCATCGCGGCGGGAGTTTCCCATGTATCCGCCAGCGCTTCCACCGTGCGCTCAATCACCGCGTCGTCTATCACCGGCCCAAGGCTGTGCGCCAAGGCTTTGGCCGCGGCCACCGCGCTTGGCGCTGCTTTCAGATAGGGCTTCACTTCGGCCTCAACGGCAAGGTCCAAATGCTCCGGCATCACCGATTTCGCCACCAGCCCCAGTACTTTTGCCTCAGCGGCCTCAAATATCCGGGCAGACATAAACACCCGCCGCGCCATGCCTTCCCCGATGCGGGCAATCACATATGGCGAGATGGTGGCCGGGATCAATCCAAGCCGCGTTTCAGTGAGCCCAAACTTGGCACCCTCAGCTGCAATCGCCACATCGCACACCGAAATCAGGCCAATCCCGCCACCAAACGCATGGCCCTGCACACGGCCAATCAGCGGCTTTGGCATTTCATTCAAGGCTCGCAGCATGTGCGCTAAAGCCCGCGCGCCATCCATACGCTCTTCACGGCTAGCGCTCATCTGGGCCTTCATCCAGCCAAGATCTCCGCCCGCGCAAAAGCTTGTGCCGGTGCCCGTAAGAACAACCACGCGCACACTGTCATCAGCGCCCAAGCTAACCACCGCTGCCGTTAGCTCAGCAATCATCTCGGCCGACATCGCATTGTGCTTGTCCTCACGCGTGAGCGCCAAAACAGCCACTCCGCGGTCGTCTTTTTCAATCGCAATCGTATTCATGAAGCCCTCCGTAGGGTGGGTTTACCCCACCAATCCTTTTGCAAACGCGGCTACTTTTTCAAGCCGCGCAATATCTAATCCTGTCTTATACCCCAGCTCAGCCAGCCGTTTGGCCACCGCCACTGTGTCTACATTGCCTGCTGCGCCGGGCGCATAGGGGCAGCCCCCCAGCCCGCCAATCGCCGCATCAAAAACCCGCAGCCCCGCCTTAAGACTCACCTCGATATTCTCAACGGCCCGCCCGTTGGTATCATGAAAATGCCCCGCCAACTTGCCCGCCGGCACCTCTTGTAAAACCGCCTCCAGCATGGCCGATACGGTCTCCGGCACTCCAGCCCCTATCGTATCTCCGAGCGAAATCTCGTAACAGCCCATCTCTAGCAAATCCGTTGCGACCCGCGCAACAGTCTCTGGTGCCACCGCCCCGTCATAAGGGCACTCAACCACGCAAGACACATAGCCCCGAACCGGAATCCCATCAGCCAGCGCGGCAGCCACCAAAGGCGCAAACCGCGCGAGGCTCTCTTCAATGCTGCAGTTTATATTCGCCTGCGAAAAACCTTCCGAGGCCGACCCGAAAATCGCCACCTCATCAGCCCCAGCCGCACGCGCTGCTTGATAGCCGCGCATATTAGGCGTGAGCGCCGTATAGGCCACCCCTTGCTTACGCGCAATGCCCGCCAACACCTCGGCGGCATCCGCCATCTGCGGCACCCATTTAGGTGAAACAAAGCTCGTCACCTCGACATGGTCAAACCCGCAAGCGCTCAGCTGATCGACCAGCGCTACCTTGTCCGCCGTCGAGATCATTACGGCTTCATTTTGCAAGCCATCCCGTGGCGCCATTTCAAAAATACGCACAAAATCAGTCATTTGGAGCCTCATAGTAATCTCTTACATAGAGCAATGCGCCCCCAGCTTGCGGCAGCGCCTTCTGAAACGCCGCGCGCGCCGAAAGCCTTTCATAATACGCCGCAACCCGAGGAAACGCCTCGAGCTTTACAAAATGTTTAGCCATATAAAGCGCCTGCCCAAGCGCCACATCGGCAGCTGAAAACTCACCCAGCACGTAATCGCGCCCGCTAAGCCGCCCCTCAAGTGCGGCATAGGTTTTCCCTAGCCGCTTCGCCTCGATTTTGCATACTAATGCTGAGCGCGCCTCGGGCGGATAAATCACAATATGCTGCTGGGTAAGCGCCGCTGTGTGCTGGCTCATGGTTTCAGCAAAATGCAGCCAATTCAGCCAGTCCATCCCCGCGCCCGCCAGCCCCTTTTCCACATGCCGCTCCGCCAGGTATTGCAGCGCCGCAAGGCTTTCAAAAATCACCCCGCCATCAATTTCCAGCGCCGGAACCCGCCCCGCCGGATGCAGCGCCAAATAGGCTGGGTCTCGCAACGAGCGGTCAAACCCATGCGTCACCAGCTCAAAATCAAGCCCCAGCTCATAGAGCATCCACAGCACCCGCATTGATCGGCTTTGCGCACAATGATGCAACCGGATCATGGCTCCTCCATCCGCAAAAGCACCACGCCACTTTCCACCTGCGCCCCGACGCTGGCCAGCACTTCACCAACGATGCCATCAAACGGCGCACGAAGCGTGTGCTCCATTTTCATCGCTTCCATCACGACCAGCGGCGCGCCCGCTTCCACCACGTCTCCCGCCTTGGCCAACACCGATTGCACGAGCCCTGGCATCGGCGCCAAAAGCACGCCAGCACCCGCCTCAGCACTCGCATCCCTATTCAGAGGATCGTCAATCTCGGCCGAGAACCTCTCGCCATTCATCACCACATAAGCACGCCCATCCAGCCGCCGCACCCGCGCCGCCACAATGTGCCCGCCAATTCGAACCCGCCAATGCGCGCCATCGCGTGCCAACACCTCAACCTCAAAACCATCAATGCTAAACCGACCGCCCCCGAGCACCTGCACCCAATGCCCCTCGCCATCCAGCCCAACGCGCTGCCGCAAAGGCTCCCAAAGCGTAAAGCCCTCGCCCCAGTCCTGCGCCGCAATCGCCAACAAAGCCCGCGCGCCCGCAGGCTCCACAGGTGCAGCCACCAGCGCCTCCAGCTCTCGCTCGATCAGCCCCGTGTCCATCTGCCCCGTGGTAAAATCCTCCTGCGCCACCAGCCGCCCCAGAAACTCCACATTGGTTTTACAGCCGATAATATCGGTGTGCTGCAAGGCCGAGCGCATCGCCGCCAAAGCCGCCGCCCGCGTTTCGCCGTGCACCGTGAGCTTGGCAATCATCGGGTCATAATAGGGCGAAATCTCGTCCCCCGCCCGCACGCCGCTATCTATCCGCACCCCGTCCGGAAAATCCAATACCGAAAGCCGCCCCGTCGCCGGTAAAAACCCCGCGGGCACATCCTCCGCATAAATCCGCGCCTCAATCGCATGGCCGTTGCACGCAATGTCGCCCTGCGCAGGTACCCGCCCACCGCTAGCCACTTCAAGCTGAAGCCGCACCAGATCAAGCCCCGTCACAGCCTCCGTCACCGGATGCTCCACCTGAAGCCGCGTGTTCATTTCCATGAACCAAAACCCGTCAGCCCGCAGCCCCGCCGAGGCATCCACAATAAATTCGATCGTCCCCGCGCCGCTATAACCAATCGCCTGCGCCGCCGTTACCGCCGCCGCCCCCATGGCCGCGCGCATCTCACTCGTCATCCCCGGAGCAGGCGCTTCCTCAATCACCTTCTGGTGCCGGCGCTGCAACGAGCAATCACGCTCAAACAAATGCACAGCCCCGCCGTGATTATCCCCAAACACCTGCATTTCAATATGTCGCGGGCTGAGAATATATTTCTCGATCAACACCTGATCATTGCCAAAACTAGCGCTACCCTCTCGGCGCGCCGCGTGTAATCCCTCAATAAACATAGCGCTATGGTCGACGCGGCGCATCCCTTTGCCACCCCCACCCGCCACGGCCTTAATAAGCACCGGATAACCAATTTCATCAGCCTTCAAAGCCAGAAAGGCATCGTCCTGATTATCCCCATGATACCCCGGTACCACCGGAACCCCGGCTTTCTCCATCAAAACCTTGGCCGCATCCTTAAGCCCCATCGCCCGAATAGCGCTGGCTGAAGGCCCAATAAACACCAGCCCTGCCGCCTCAACAGCCTCCACAAAATCAGGGTTTTCACTCAAAAACCCATATCCCGGATGCACCGCCTCCGCCCCTGTTTCCAAGGCCGCCGCAATTATCCGCTCCCCCAGCAAATAGCTCTCACCCACCGGCGCCGCCCCAATCCGCACCGCCTCAGACGCCAACGCCACATGCTTGGCAGATGCATCTGCATCCGAATACACCGCCACCGTGGCCACACCCATTTTGTGGGCCGTTTCCATAATCCGGCAAGCAATTTCGCCTCGATTGGCAATTAGTATCTTAGTGAACATATCGCACCCATACCTTTAGAGTTTTCATTCTTGTGCCTCTGCGCTCGCCATTGCTGATTTAATGCTGGAAACTATTTCTGGAAGAAAAGATTGATCAAGTTGAAATTCGAAGACATAGCGCTCAGCACTTCCGAGAACGGGTTCCAATTCGAGACTGAAGACGATTCCACCTAAGTTCCCGATTTTTTTAAGTTCAATTATTACACTTGGCTCTAGCGGCTCAAAAATAGCCACACTTGTTTCACTACGATAAAGCCGATCAACATCATGCCCAAATTGGGCAAGTTGACTGTAAGGTAAGAAAACACCCGAAAAACTTATGTCAGCAAACTCAGTCTTGCACTCAACCTGAACATTGAGCCAATCTGAATCAAACGGGTCCGAGGCCTTCGGATACGAAAATTCGTGGATGTTCAAAGTCAGTTGCCCAATCGTTATTTTAGCCATAATCCATCACATCCGAAACACGCCAAAACGTGTCTCCTCAATCTCCACATTCAGCGCCGCCCGCAGTGACATCGCCACCACCTCGCGGGTTTTCCTCGGGTCAATTATCCCGTCATCCCACAGCCGCGCCGTGGCATATAGCGGATGGCTCTGCTCCTCAAACATCTTCAGCGTTGGGGCCTTAAACGCCGCCTCTGCCTCAGCGCTCCAGCTGCCGCCATCGCGCTCAATTCCGTCCCGCTTTACAGTCGCCAGCACGCCCGCTGCCTGCTCACCACCCATCACCGAAATTCGAGAATTCGGCCATGTCCACAAGAACCGAGGGCTATACGCCCGCCCCGACATCCCGTAATTTCCGGCCCCAAAAGAGCCACCTACAAGCACCGTAACTTTAGGCACCGAAGCACAGGCCACCGCAGTTACCAGCTTGGCCCCATGCCGCGCTATCCCCTCGGCCTCATATTTCTGCCCCACCATAAAGCCGGTGATATTCTGCAAAAACAGCAGCGGAATTTTGCGCTGGCAGCACAGCTCCACAAAATGCGCACCCTTCACGGCGCTCTCGCTAAACAGCACACCGTTATTGGCAATTACCCCCACGGGTATCCCCTCGATATGAGCAAAACCACATACCAAAGTCGTGCCATACCGCGTCTTAAATTCATCAAAATTCGAACCATCCACCACCCGCGCAATCACCTCGCGAATATCATACGGCACCTTCGGGTCCGCCGGTATCACCCCCAGCATCTCTTCCGGACTATGCTCTGGCGGCTCCGCCCGTTGCCGCGTGATGCCGGCCCCCTTGGGTCGGTTGAGCGCGGCAACCGCTTGGCGCGCCAGCGCCAGCGCATGGGTGTCGTCCTCAGCCAAATAATCCGCCACACCGGAAAGCCGCGTATGCACATCCCCGCCGCCAAGGTCTTCCGCCGAAACCACCTCGCCCGTCGCGGCCTTCACCAAAGGCGGCCCCGCCAAAAATATCGTCCCCTGCTCTTTTACAATAATCGAAACATCGCTCATAGCCGGCACATAAGCCCCACCCGCCGTGCAGCTGCCCATCACCACCGCGATCTGCGCAATCCCCTTGGCGCTCATCCGGGCTTGGTTATAAAATATCCGGCCAAAGTGGTCACGGTCAGGGAAAACCTCATCCTGATTGGGCAGGTTCGCCCCGCCGCTATCCACCAAATAAACACAAGGCAGCCCGTTTTCCTCGGCAATCTCCTGCGCCCGCAAATGCTTTTTCACGGTCAGCGGATAATACGTGCCGCCCTTCACGGTGGCATCATTACAAACCACCATCACCTCGCGCCCATGTACCAAGCCGATGCCCACAATCACGCCTGCGGAGGGCGAAGCGCCGCCATACATCCCATGCGCCGCAAGCGCCCCGATTTCCAAAAACGGCGAGCCCGCATCCAGCAACCCTGCAACGCGGTCTCGCGGCAGCATTTTACCTCGGCCAAGATGGCGTTTTCGCGACCCCTCGGAGCCGCCAAGGGCGGCTTGGTGCGCCTGCTCCGCAACATCGCCAAGCGATTTCAGAAGCGTCTTCTCGTTAGCTGAAAATTCACCAGAATTTTGTGAAATTGTTGAAGTAAGTTTAATCAAAAGATTGCTCCTTGACGATATCACATTTTGATACTACACTTGTGTCATTCATGTATAAGACTCGATTAATCGAGTGTGAAACAATTGGAGAGAACTCATGCGCACAAGATACACAGGCCCCGTCAATTTCGAGGGGGAGCACTGTTATTCTGAAAGGATTAAACTTCATGGTTTCCTCCAAAAACCTAAAGATGCTTCGTGCGATATTCGAAACCCCGACTCGCGCCAATTTACGTTGGTCTAACATTGAGAAATGCCTATCCACTTTGGGCGCTGAAATTTCAGAAGGCTCCGGCTCTCGCGTTCGTATCAAGCTAAACGGCGAACGCATGACGTTCCATCGCCCCCACCCGAGCCCAGATACAGATAAAGGCGCAGTAGTTACACTTCGAAAGTTTCTTAAAAACGCAGGATACGACCCATGAAAACTTATAAAGGATACACAGCTTCTGTTCGTTTTGAAAACGGCGACAATCTTTTGCATGGTACTGTTGAAGGAATTCGCGACGTGATTCATTTCGCCGGCACCTCGGTTGACGAGCTTGAAACTGCCTTCCATGACAGCGTTAACGACTATCTTGGCTGGTGCACCGAAGACGGTGTTTCGCCAGAAAAGCCCTATTCGGGCAAACTGGCTTTTCGCACTACGCCAGAACACCATCGCCTGATTACTGAAGCCGCCAATGCCGAAGCCCGATCCATCAACCAATGGATGGACGACGTGCTTGAGAGCGCTGCCCGAGCAACACTTGCCACTGGCTCCCGAAAAGTTCGTGCAGGCTAGTTTCACCCCGTCACCTTCATCAGTTCCCGCCCAATCAGCATCCGGCGAATTTCCGAGGTCCCCGCGCCGATCTCCATCAGCTTGGCATCGCGCATAATCCGGCTCAGGGGGGAATCACTCAAATAGCCCGCGCCGCCCATCGCCTGCACACCCTGCGTTGCCACTTCCATGGCTTTTTCAGATGCATATAGCACACAGCCTGCCGCGTCTTGCCGCGTAACTTCGCCGCGATCACACGATTGCGCCACCGCATAAACATAGGCCCGAGACGCGTTCATCGTGCTGTAAATATCAGCGATTTTTCCCTGCATTAGTTGGAAATCACCAATCTTTTGCCCGAATTGTTTGCGCTCGTGCATATAGGGCATAATGTGGTCAAGCACCGCGTGCATCAGCCCCACGGCAATTCCGCTCAGCACCACGCGCTCATAATCAAGGCCGGCCATCAGCACATTTACGCCCTTGCCCTCCTCGCCAAGCACGTTCTCAAACGGCACCTCAACATCCTCAAAAATCAGCTCAGCCGTGTTGCTGCCGCGCATGCCCATTTTATCAAAATGCGGCGACGTGCTAAAGCCCTTCATGGTTTTTTCAACGATAAACGCCGTCATTCCCCGCGCGCCAGCCTCAGGGTCCGTCTTGGCATACACCACCAGCGTGTCGGCATCCGGCCCGTTGGTGATCCAATACTTGGTGCCATTCAAAATGTACCGGTCATTGCGCTTTTCCGCCCGTAGCTTCATCGAAACCACGTCGGAGCCAGCCCCTGCCTCGCTCATCGCCAGCGCGCCAACATGCTCGCCCGAGATCAACCCCGGCAAATACTTGCGCTTCTGCGCGTCAGTGCCATTCAGTTTAATTTGGTTTACACACAGGTTTGAATGCGCCCCGTAAGACAAGCTCACCGAAGCTGACGCCCGCGCCAGCTCCTCCACGACTATCGTATGAGCAAGATACCCCATCCCCGCGCCGCCAAATTCTTCCGGCACCGTCACACCCAGCAACCCCAGCTCACCCATCTCGTTCCACAACTCCGGCGGAAAGGTGTTGGAGGCATCAATCTCGGCTGCCATCGGCGCCACGCGCTCCTGCGCCCAGCGGTGTACCATATCGCGCAAGGCTTCAATATCGTCCCCAAGAGCAAAATTCATAGAGGCTGTAAACATAGTTATCTCCTGCTTTTCGTTAACTGAACACACGTTCAGTTTTAAATCAAGTTAAATCGGTTTCCGCAATCGCAGACTCCGCAGCGCGGCGCATTCACAATATTGCAAAATAGCACACCATTTCCGCGCCGCCACCGAGGCGTAGCCGAGGCCACGGCCCGCAGGGCAATCAGAGCGCCTGGCTTTCCCTCAGGGGGTAAACCCCCGTCGTAAAAGCCACGGTTTTCAGCAAGCTGAAAACACGGGTTGCCGCCGGCCCTAGCCTCGCTTCGCTCGGCGGCGCTTGCTCCAAATCCAGTGCTTATCAGGCGGCCTAAATCAGCCCCACTCGCTGAACCACCCAATAAGCCCCAATGAGCGCGATCACGGTTGAGGCTGGAATTACGATGACCTGCCGGTACCAATCTTTTCGGGCAAACCAAAACCCAACAAGCGCAAAACAAATCAAAATAACGGAAAGCTGCCCAAGCTCAACACCGACATTAAACCCGATAAGCCCGGACGCAATGTTGTTGGTCGACAATCCAAATTCGGTAAGCGCCCCCGCAAAGCCCTGCCCATGCAGCAAGCCAAACAGGAATATCACAACCGGTCGCCATTTACTCATATGCGCCATAAAAATATTCTCAATGCACACATACACAATCGACACCGCAATCAGAGGCTCCACAATCGAAGACGGCACCACCAAAACACCGAGCACCCCAAGCGCCAGCGTGATCGAGTGCGCAAGGGTGAAAGTTGTAACCTGCCACAATAAAGGCTTTAGCCGCGTGGACAGCAAAAATAACCCGACAATAAACAAAATATGGTCCAAGCCTAAAGGCAGGATGTGGTAATATCCGACGGCCGTATAATTCACGAGGTTTGACCAAAACGATATCACCGTCGCTCCTTTGGTAGATATCGGGTCCGTCACATCGCCATTGGTCAGGTAAGCGTTATAATCATTGCTCTCATCCATCAGGCGAATAATTATTTCGCCGTAAGCAGCATTCCAGCCGAGCTGCAATTCATTTGCATCGCCCAGCGAGCCCGTCACGATAATGTTACTTTCCCGTATAAGCGAAATATCCCCGATTACCGGAATATTTACGCCGCCAACTATTGCCTTACCGGGCGCACCGTCCAAAAGCACATTCATATTTTCTGCAAAAACTTTTTGGTCAAAGGCCGCCGTCAGCTCTTCTGGGCTCATCGCCCGAAATACATCATACTTATCAGCATTTGGAGAGTCCTGTGTGGTAGCGGTCCCCGACCCTATCTCGGCCAAAATGGCTTCAAGATTAAACCTGATTTCAAGTCGAAACTCGCCATTGGCCAAAAACAAATCAGCAATCGCCGGACGGATTTCGTGGGCCGCCAAGGGCAGCGCCATTATCAGCGCAAATACGCCAGCCAAAATTGCACGCAGGGTCTTGGTCATGTAGGGTCACTCGATTCGTCTAAACACAGGGCCTGAAATGTCGCGCATCTTTAGCATTGTAAAACCGATATTAACACTAGCATTTTTGGCTTCGGCCCTTGGCGCACAAGCGCATGAATTCTGGATTCAACCTCATAAATACTGGCTAGACAATGGCAGCAGGCTGCTGGCCGATGTGCGTGTGGGTATGGATTTCGGGGGCAATCAGCTTGCGTTCATTCCCAGCACAATAAACGCCTTCAATATTACTGATGCAGATGGCACCCGCAAAATTGAAGGCCGGATCGGCGACATTCCTTCCGTCAACATCTACACCAATACCGACGGCTTACAAATTCTCAATTTGTTCAGCACCTCCTCAATGCTCACATGGGATGAATTCCAGAAATTCGATGAATTTGTAAACCTGCATGGCATGGGCTGGGTGCTAGCGCGCCACCATGAGCGCGGCTTGCCGGAAACTGGCTTCAAAGAAGCCTATACGCGCTTTGTTAAATCGCTGGTGGCCGTGGGGGATGGCGCCGGAGAAGATCGCTTCACCGGCATGTTTTTTGAGCTAGTCGCGGGCAAAAACCCCTATACGGATGACATGTCAGACGGCATGCCGATCACCATTATGTTTAGGGGGCAACCCTTGCCAAACAAGCAAGTGGACCTGTTTTTTCGCAATACCGCCGGAGAGCTCACCCGGCTTAGCGTACAATCCGACGCCAACGGCGTTGCGATTGCCCCCAATTTAGGGGCGGGTGAATACATGGTAAATGTAGTGCATATGATAGAACCATCCGCAGAGGACCAAGAGCGCACTGGCGTTTCGTGGCATTCTCTTTGGGGGTCTCTCACCTTTGCAATTGGCGCATAGCCATTCCTAAAGCTCGGTGGCGGCGCGGCAGAGGTGGCACTGTTTTGCCCGCATAACACCCGCGCCGCCCGCAAACGTCAGCGCTCATTGGCGATTGCCGCCACAATTGCGGATAGCCCCGGCGCGCGCCCTTGGTTATGCCGCATCTTCTTTTGCTTTGGTCCCCGCCAGCCCATCCAATATCGGGCAATCGGGTCTGTCATCTCCATGGCATTTGTGCACCAGCTCACCAAGTGTTTTTTGCATGGCTTGCAGCCCCGCAATCTTTTCGGAGATCTGGTTCAAATGCGCTTTAGCCAAGTCCTTCACATCGGCGCTTGCGCGGCCTCGATCGTCATAAAGCGATAGGAGCGCACGGCATTCCTCTATTGAAAACCCGAGGCTTCGGGCACGCTGCACAAAGGCGAGTTTGTGCAAATCTGTATCGGAAAAATCCCTATAGCCGTTGCCCGCGCGCCCCGGTGCCACCAGCCCGATATCCTCATAATACCGAATGGTTTTTGCCGGAAGCCCGCTCTGTTTGGCTGCGTCTCCAATATTCATTTTTCCACCTCCGGTTTCCAGCGTTTTAAAAGCAATGAGTTGCTGACCACAAAGACCGAGCTAAAGGCCATGGCCGCGCCCGCAACAGCGGGGTTTAAAAAGCCAAGCGCGGCAATCGGAATGCCAACCACATTATAGGCAAACGCCCAAAACAGATTTTGCCTGATCTTTTGTGCGGTTTTGGCCGACACATCCAGCGCCGCTGCCACCAGCCGCGGATCATTGCGCATAAGCACAAAACCAGCGGTTTCGATGGCCACATCGGCGCCGCCGCCCATCGCTATGCCCAGCGTTGCCTCTGCCAGCGCGGGGGCGTCATTCACCCCATCCCCCACCATCGCTACATGCTTGCCCGCGGCTTGCAAAGCCTTGACTTCGCGGGCCTTATCCTCAGGGCGCATATCAGCAACCACTTTATCAATGCCCAGCTCAGCCGCCACCTTGGCCGCCGTTTCGGCATTGTCACCGGTCATCAAATAGGCTTCCACCCCGCGCTTATGCAGCTGCGCCACCGCGCGCTTGGCCTCGGGGCGCACAGGGTCGGTATAGGCCACCAGCCCAATGGCTTTGCCCGCCTCCGACAGCCACACCACCGTGCGGCCACCTTCACGCATTTTAAGCGCAAGCGCCTCCTGCGAAGGGTCCATATCCACCACCGCAAAGCGACCACGCCCCATGCGGATAGTCTTGCCCGCCACCGTTACCTCAATGCCCTCGCCCGCCGTGGCCTTGGCATCGCGCGCCGCAAGCGGCGTAATCCCCCGCGCCTGTGCCTCGGCCATTATCGCTTTCCCCAGTGGATGCTCAGAGCCCGATTGTACCGCCGCGCCCAGCGCCAAAAGACTCGCTTCATCCCCCGTAAAAGGCTTAATCTCGGCCACGCTCGGCTTGCCTTCCGTCAGCGTGCCGGTTTTATCAAACACCACCACATCTATGCTTTTGGCGCGCTCCAGTGTTTCGATATCCCGTATTAAAATGCCCGCCTTGGCTCCGGCACCAGTGCCCGCGACCAAAGCTGTGGGCGTGGCCAAGCCAAGCGCACAAGGGCACGCAATAACCAAAACTGAAATCATCGCCACGATCGAGGTTTCAAAACCTGCCCCTGTCGCCCACCAAGCGCCAAACGTCACCAGCGCAATCAAAATAATCACCGGCACAAAAATCGCCGAAATCCTGTCCACCAGCTTTTGAATCGGCGCTTTGCCCACTTGGGCCGATTCCACCATACCGGCCACTTTCGCCAGCGTTGTGTCCTCCCCCACACGTGTGGTTTTGATCTTCAAAACCCCGCCGCCGTTAATGGCGCCCGCAATCACCTCGTCGCCCACGCGGCGAAGCACAGGCATAGATTCCCCCGTAATTAGCGCCTCATCAAGTTCGCTCTCGCCCTCAATAATAACGCCATCCACAGGCACCCGCCCACCGGGGCGCAGCAGCGCCACATCGCCAATTTTTACCTGCTCAATCGGCGTGGTTTTTTCGCCTTTATCCGAGATAATAAGTGCGCTGGTCGGCCGTAGCCCCATGAGCTGCCGCAGGGCCGAGCTGGCCGAGCGCTTGGCGCGGCTTTCCATGTATTTCCCGGCTAAAATCAAGGTAATCACCACAGTTGAAGCTTCAAAATAAAGCAGCCCCTTGGCTGCCTCACCAAGCGAAAGCACCAACCATAGGCTATAAAAATAAGCCGCCGAGGTGCCGATGGCCACGAGCATATCCATATTGCCCGCGCGGGCTTTTAGCGCATGCCATGCCCCGATATAATAGCGCGAGCCAATCAAAAACTGCACCGGAGTCGCCAGCGCCAGCTCAATCCACGGCGAAAGGTGCAAGCCCAAACCCAGCACCATAGACACCATTTGCGCCAGCAAAGGTGCTGTGAGAATTGCTGAAATAACCAGCGTCAGCCGCTCACGCTTCAGCGCCGCCACCTCGGCCCCCTCCTCGGGGTTCTCGTCCTTAATTTTGGCCCCGTAGCCCGCGTCCTCAACCACGTTCACCAGAGCCGCAGCACTGGTGATAGCAGGGTCAAAGCGCACCGTCGCCTGCTCAATTGCGAGATTCACCGCAGCGTCCGTTACCCCGTCAGCCGCCTTCAGGGCGGTTTCAATTCGGCCAGAACAGCTAGAGCAGGTCATCCCCGTGATCGTCAGCGTGGTTTGCCCCCTTGCACCGAGTTTTTGCGCCTCAGTCGCCCCATAGCCGGCATCAACCACAATTCTTTTAATATCTTCAGGGCTGATTTTGGCAGAATCGTAACTGATGCTCGCATTTTCAAGCGCAAGGTTCACATTGGCCATGTGAACACCGTCGGCGCCATTTAGCGCGGTCTCAACCCGCCCCGCACAGCTAGAGCAGGTCATCCCCGTAATGCCAATTTTGAACTCCTCGGCAGGCTTATTCTCTGCTTTTTCAGGGGCTGGCATCTTTTCGACCGGTGGCTCCAAAGCATATCCGGTTTCTACAACCACGGCCTTCAAGGCCTCTATATTGGTTTTCGAAGGGTCAAATTCCAGCGTGGCCTTATTATCCTCATGGCTAATATCCACTTTGATAACACCGTCAACAGCGCCCAGAGCCTTGGCCACCTTGCCCGAACACCCACCGCAAGACATGCCATACACAGCAAATTCCGCCGTTTCAGCCTGCGGCACCTCAACCTTATAATCCAGCCCCAAAACGATGGCCTTCAGCGCATCAATATCTGTTTTGCGCGGGTCATATTCCACAGCAGCTTCAGCGGTATCATGGCTTACATCGGCGCTCACAACCCCGTCCACATCCTCAAGATGCCGCTTCACTTTCTTGGCACAGCCGCCGCAGTTCATTCCGATCACCGGAAATACCACCTTGCCGCTCTTGCTAAAATCATCCATGATTCTACTCCGGTTGCATTTGTCTGCCCTCTAGATAAGGCTTCCAGTGTCTGGAAGGTCAAGGCCGTGTCGCAAAAAACCTCCCAAAGCTGGAAGGTTTTTCGTAACGCACTGTAAAACATAAAGGAATAAAGGCCAAAATGTCTGACTCTGATTACAATGTGCTACTCGATGCTGAAATCCACGGCTATCTCGCCTATAATGCCAGCTTTATGCCTGACGACCCGAGCTTAGAGAACATCCGCAAAGCCTATCTGGCTTTTAGCCTAGAGAGCCGCCCGCCCTTGCCTGAAATTAGCTTTGTGGACGCAGAAATCGCGGGTGTTCCCACCCGCCGCTATGCGGGCAAAACCCCCAGCGCGCTTGTGGTATATTTCCATGGCGGCGGCTTTGTGATTGGAAATCTGGAGAGCCACCACGCTATTTGTATGGAAATGTGTGAGAAAACCGGCCTGGACGTGCTGGCGGTAGATTACCGCCTCGCGCCCGAGCACCCGTGGCCAGCGCATTTTGATGACGCGCTGGCGGTGGTGGATGCCCTGAATGAAAAGCTGATTCTTGCCGGCGATAGCGCGGGTGCCACGCTGGCGGCCAGCGTCACGCTAAAACGGCGAGAAAAGATCCGCGGCCATATGTTGATATATCCGTGGCTGGATGTGCCCGGTGAGCATGAAAGCTACAAGACCCATGCCGAGGCTCCGGTTCTGACCGCCCAAGCCTTGCAGGATTTCGAAGCCCTCCGGCTTTCTGGCCAGCCCCGCCCCAAAACACCGGATTATTTTCCGCTAATGGGTGACGATTTCAATAATCTGCCGCCAAGCTATATCTCCACCGCGGATTGTGACCCGCTGTGCGATGAGGGCACGCTTTATAATACCCTGCACATTTTTTCGGGCGGGGAATCTGTGTTGATGGAAGAATCCGGCCTCATGCATGGCCATCTGCAAGCCCGGCACCATTCGGCCCGCGCAATGGAGGCGTTTGAGCATATTTGCGAGGGGTTAAAGAACTTGGCCGCTTGGGAAAAACCTGCCTTTTAAAGCCCAGATATCCCCACGCCGCCCCTAGCCGAGATAAACCGTGGCGGCGTGCCAATCTTGCACTGCTTGGTGAGGTTCCTCCACGCCGCCCTGCACCATTTGCGCCTGTTGCCCCCGCCGCCGTGCCCAGCTATAAAGCCGCAAACGGAGGCGACCATGCGCATAGCAACTCAATCTCGCAAAACTGCGGAAACCGATATCACCGTCGAGATCAACCTTGATGGCACCGGCATTTATGATAACCAAACCGGCATTGGCTTTTTTGACCACATGCTGGACCAGCTTTCCCGCCACGCCCTCATAGATATGAAAATCCGCGCGATTGGGGATTTGCACATTGATGATCACCATACTGTGGAAGACGTGGGCATTGCGCTTGGCAAGGCTTTGGTGCAGGCGGTTGGCGACAAGCGCGGCATTAATCGCTATGGTGAGTGCCACCTACCGATGGATGACACCCTTGTGCGCGCGGCGCTTGATCTTTCAGGCCGCCCCTTCCTTGTCTGGAATGTCGAGATGACAGCCCAGAAGATCGGCACGTTTGACACCGAACTCGTACGCGAATTTTTCACCGCGTTTGCAATGAATGGCGGGATCACGCTGAACGTGTCCAAGCTTGACGGTGTCAATTCGCACCACATCGCGGAGGCGGCTTTCAAAGCCGTGGCCCGCGCGTTGCGCCAAGCGCTGGATACGGACCCGCGCAAAGCCGACGCTATTCCTTCGACCAAAGGAACCTTGACCGAATGACCTGTGTAATCGTTGATTACAACTCCGGCAATTTGCGTTCTGCGGCCAAAAGCTTTGAACGTATGGCAATGGAAACCGGTGACAAGGTCATTGTAAGCTCCGACCCCGAGACTGTGGCCAAAGCCGACCGTATTGTGCTGCCCGGTGTGGGCGCGTTTAAGGATTGCCGCGATGGCTTGGGCCATTATGACGGGCTGTTTGACGCGATCGAGCAGCGTGTTGTGGTTGAGGGCGCGCCCTTTCTTGGCATCTGTGTTGGCATGCAGCTCATGGCCAGCATGGGCCGCGAGCACGGGCATGAAACCAAAGGTTTTGGCTGGATACCGGGCGAGGTGGTTGAGTTTAAACCCGACGACCCGACCCTGAAAATCCCGCATATGGGCTGGAACGAGCTGGTCATTGACCAGCCCCACCCGGTGCTGGAAGGCCTAAACCACGGCGACCACGCCTATTTTGTGCACTCCTACCACCTCGTGCCCGAGGACCATAGCCAAGTGCTGGCCCACGCCAATTACGGCGGCAAAATCACGGCTGTGGTTGGGCGAGACAACATAATCGGCACCCAGTTCCACCCCGAGAAAAGCCAAGCCACAGGCCTGCGCCTGATCGGGAATTTTTTGGCTTGGAAACCGTAGGGTGGGGTTTAACCCCACCTTTAGGTTGCTCAGCCCTCGCAAATTCGCTTAGGTTAGCCAAAACCAGAGAGCAAAATGGAAAAGTCCTCCTCGGAATAGTGGCCTTGCTTGTCATCCTTACAGCCCTGTTCAAGCCCGTAACTGCCTACTTCAAAAAAACCAAACCCACTTTAGAGGTGAACCCCAAACCCATCCCCATCGTAAAAATGACGCTCGATGAATACGAAGCCCGTACTCAAGCTAAAATTGACGCGGCCCTTGCCGAACGCGCCGCCGCCCCCAATGAGCCTCATCCTGTCAAAGACGCCCAAATCGCCGAACTGCAAAGCCGCCTTGCCAATTCCGAGCAGTCGTTTGAAAAGCAAAAGCAATTCACAGCCAGCCTAGAGGCCCGCCTAGACCGTGAAGGCAACACCAGCGGCGGTGACGACGTTGAGAAAGCTAAACAAGCGCTGGAAGCCGGTGATACCGAAGCGGCCACAAGGCTCTTTGAAAACATCAAAGCCCGCACCGCACTAGATGTAGAAGCCTCCGCCCGCGCCAGCTTCGCCCTCGGCGAAATCGCCGAGCAAGAGGTCCGCTGGCATCAAGCCTTTGCCCACTTCAGCGAAGCTGCGCGGTTGCACCAGTGTTTTGATTATCTCATTAGGGCGCAAGAAATGGCTCATAACCTTGCCAACTACCTTAAGGCAGAACGCCTAGTACAGCTCTCCCTTGATGCTGCCAAAAAAGAGTACGGCAAAACCAGCTCACAATATGGCATTGGGCTAAACAACTTAGCATCACTCTTACAAGCAATGGGGCGATACGATGAAGCCGAGCCAATTTATCGGCAAGCGCTGGAAAATACCCGCCAAACCTTGGGCGAGACACACCCCAATTATGGAACCGGCCTCAACAACCTCGCGGGGCTGCTACTGGCTCAGAAGCGCTATAAGAAAGCTGAGCCACTTTTTAAGCAAGCGCTAGAAATTACCCGCCAAACGCTAGGAGAAACTCATCCCATCTATGGCACCCGTCTCAACAACCTCGCAGAATTACTGCAAGCTATAGGCCGCTTTGGCGAAGCCGAACCGCTTTATCGCCAAGCGCTAGATAATGCCTACCATGCCTTGGGCGAGGATCACCCCGGATTTGCCACATACCTCAACAACTTCGCATCTCTGTTAGTGGCTACTAAGCGATATGACGAGGCTGAGTTGTTTTACCGACAGGCCGTAAAAATTATGGATAAATCACTGGGACCGGAACATCCAAATACAAACGTCGTAAAACAAAACCTTGAGAAACTCTTAACCGAACACCCACCCGAAAATTAACCATTTCCGTGCCCTGCGGAAAATATACATAAAGAGGACACGCTATTTTACCCGCGGGCTGCAAGGGGTTAAGGCACCGCGCGGTGGCGGCGCCTTAGACGTTTATTGCACCCGCGTCCAATCAGACGAGCGACAGAAAATGCCTGCGACGCAGCCTTGCACCACCAGCGTATCGCCGTTCAGCGTCAGGTTGGCGCGGTAGGTTTTGTCACTGTCTGGTGCCCACACATTGCCCTTGTTCCAGCGGTCAGTCCCGTTGGCTTGCATGCCCCAGATAATGGGCTTGCCGTTATTATCTTGCGACGCTCCGGCGAATCCCTCGGTGATCACGCCGCAAATCTGCGCTTCGTTACTGGCGCAGGGGTAAACCTGCACCTGAATATATTTGCCTTCGTCGTTGGCCGCGGTCTGCCACAATCCGGTTACATCACCAGCCTGTGCGGCCATCGGTAGGGCCAGCAAGGCCGCCATTAGTATTTTTTTCATTGTTACACTCCTGTTGGATGGGAAAACTGTAGCGAAAACGCGGTTTCAGTCAACGGTGACGTAATGGCAGCTTGCCCTCAAGCGTATTTGCGCTAAAACGCGAGAGAACCCTAGGAGGCCAAAAATGATCCTTTACCCCGCGATAGACCTGAAAGACGGCAACTGTGTGCGCCTTGTAAAAGGCGAGATGGATCAGGCGACGGTTTTTAGTGATAACCCCGCCGCGCAGGCCCGCGCCTTTCAGGATGCCGGCTGTGAATGGCTGCACTTGGTTGACCTGAACGGCGCGTTTGCCGGTGAGCCGGTAAATGCCGCCTCGGTTGAGGCCATTCTGAAAGAATGCAGCATTCCCGCCCAGCTTGGCGGCGGTATCCGCGATATTGCCACCATAGAGCGCTGGCTGTCGCACGGCTTGCAGCGGGTTATTCTCGGCACTGTGGCCCTGCGCAACCCAGCCCTTGTGCGCGAGGCCGCCAAGCTATTCCCCGGCCATGTGGCGGTAGGGATTGATGCGCGTGGCGGTATGGTCGCGGTAGAAGGCTGGGCCGAAACTTCGGACGTGACCGCGCTGGAGCTTGCCAAACAGTTCGAAGATGCCGGCGTTTCAGCGATTATCTACACCGATATTGACCGCGACGGTGCCATGCAAGGCCCCAACGTGACCGCCACCGCCGCCCTCGCAAATGCTGTCAGTATTCCGGTTATTGCCTCGGGCGGGGTTAGCTCTATGGATGACCTTCGGGCGCTCAAAGCCTGCGGCGCACCGCTTAACGGTGCCATTTCAGGGCGCGCACTTTATGATGGGGCAATTGATGCGGCTGAGGCGGCTAAGTTACTGAAGATGAAATGACCCAGACTTGAGGAAGAAGGGAAAACTTCCGGCATCTGCGATTACTGCTCTCAGAAAACAATTATCATTAACGGATTTCTTTTTGATAAATATGAAAACTGGAGTGCGTACAACGTAAGTTTCACCGAAAATATGCCCGAGCATGGTGCTGAGTTTACAATCATTTCAGGACAGTGGGGCGAAGGCACAACAGCAGATGACCGCTATGTTATTGTGCTGGATTTTTGGCCTTCTAGCGGGTTCAGCATCGCTGAAAGTTGTTCGGAGCGCAAAGGGATGATAACAAGCAGTGCCTCCAACTTTATGGATCGTGACGCTATTATTGGAACGGAGTTTGCTGAAAGGCTGTTTAGCATAGTAGATGCCGTGCATATGAAAGACAGCCGCCTAGACAAGATCAGAAACTGGAAATCCGACGCTAAATATCCACACAATCCCCTGCCTTAATGTAAAATACGGCCGCGATGTTACTCATGGGTAAGCCCAGTAATCATATTTGGGGCTCAGGGTTTTCTGAAAGGAAAAAGGGAAATACTATGTTAGAAACCGCCATCATTTTTGCGCTTCTCAGCCTCCCCCTATCCATTCCGGCCACGTTTGCGTTGGCACGCACCAAGCCCAAACAGGGGCGCGCACCGTTTTTATCACTGTATAATCACGCGTCTGCGATCGGCTTAGTGCGGGCCGCACAAATCCTGTTTTTCGTTCTGCTAACAGCTGGGCTATATCACTTCTACGGCTGTAGCTTTGGGCTGATCATCCCCGCAGATTGCGAGCACCTAGACGCCTCAGCAGGTGACCTCCTCTTTAAAACCTACTTTTTCGGCATTGGCTATCTCGTATGGATTGGCATCCCTACGGTTCTAATGTATATCAGCGCAGAAATAGTCACCCGTTTTCGACAGAGAAAAAGCGACCAAAATGCTTAAAACCCGCATAATCCCCTGCCTTGATGTCAAAGATGGCCGCGTTGTTAAGGGCGTCAACTTTGTGGACCTGATCGACGCGGGCGACCCCGTGGAGAGCGCCAAGGCCTACGATGCCGCCGGAGCCGACGAGCTTTGCTTCCTCGACATCGCTGCCACGCTGGAAAACCGTGGCACCATGTATGACGTGGCGCGGCGCACCGCTGAGGCGTGCTTTATGCCCCTCACCATCGGTGGCGGCGTGCGCGGGCCGGAAGACGTGCGCAAGCTGCTGCTTGCGGGGGCCGACAAGGTTTCGTTTAACTCGGCAGCCGTGGCAAACCCGGATGTAATTTCGGCCAGCGCCAACAGATTTGGCAACCAGTGCATTGTGGTCGCGATTGATGCCAAAACGGTGGCCGACGGCAAGTGGGAGATTTTCACCCATGGTGGGCGGCGAAGCACCGGCATTGATGCCGTGGAGTTTGCGCTTGAGATGGAGCGCAAAGGCGCCGGAGAGATCCTGCTCACCAGCATGGACCGTGATGGCACCAAGGCGGGCTTTAACCTGCCGCTCACCCGCGCGGTTGCGGATGCCGTGAAAATTCCGGTCATCGCCTCGGGCGGTGTGGGCAATTTGCAACACCTTGTGGAGGGCGTGACCCTTGGTCATGCTTCGGCCGTTCTTGCCGCTTCCATTTTTCACTTTGGAGAGTATACCATTGGCGAAGCTAAAGCATATATGCAGGAGGCCGGCGTGCCGGTGAGGATTTAATGGCAAATGTATTAACGAGATTGGCGCGCACGATTGAGGCGCGCAAAGGCGAAGATGAAAAAAAATCCTACGCGGCTAAGCTCTTTGCCCGCGGGCCATATAAATGCGCCGAGAAATTTGGGGAGGAGGCCGTAGAGGCCATTATTGCCGCCGCCAGAGATGACAAGAAAAACCTGACAGAAGAAGCCGCCGATGTGCTGTTTCACATGCTGATCATGCTGTCATCGCGCGATGTAAAATGGGATGATGTTTTGGCCGAGTTGGAGCGCCGTGAAGGCGTTTCTGGGATCGTTGAAAAACAATCTCGCGACAAATAAAAAGCCCCGCCTTGTGGCAGGGCTTTCAAATTCAAATCAGCTTAGCCTCAGGCCGCCGCAGCTTGTGCCTGCCGTTCGCTTTCTTCGCGCGATAGCGCAACAGATGTGCGAACGCCACGGCCCACAAATTCCATCATGCCTTTTACGCAGCGCTCGTTAGGGTCGATTCCGGCGCACATAAGCACCTCACGGCCATCGCGCGAGCGCGCCCAGCGGGCAATAACCTCAGGGCCATTACCATATTTTTTATCGTCAGCAATGGCATCGTCCAGCGCTGCCAGCACAACGGCGGCAAACAGTTTTTGCGCCCGTGCGCCCTGGTCATTGGCATAAGCCGTCTGATCAACGTAATCGAACATACGCTGCTCCTATTCTCTAAATTCGTTTTGCGTGCAGTGCAATATGACGATTTTTGCCCCCCAAAGAAGTGCAATTACTGCATACCAGATGCGCGATTCATGCATAGCTATGCCATTCCAACGATTTCGTCAAGGCAGCAACCGGTCGCAACATCAAGAAACCTGCCTTATAGTACTGATATTATTTAACTATTTTATTTACCGTTTGGTCACCATCAAAAATAGTCAGGTACTTATGCGTGCATCATTCGGACAAAAAACAGCGCTTGACGTTTCCAATAAAACTATAAATGGTGTGCGGCTGGAAGGAAATCTAATGAATCCCGCCAAATCTCACCCGCGTAAACCCGCGAATCCCCCGCACAAGGTTGATAACTTGCGCGCCGTCTGGTGGATATTGCTGTCCGTTCTGGGCTCCAGCGCCATGGCCATCGCCGTGCGCGATATCTCCACACAGATCGATAGTCGCACAATCGTATTTCTGCGCAGCGTCATTTCAAGCGGGGTTATCCTGCTGGCGCTCATCCTGTTTGCCCGCCTTCGGGCACACCTACGCTTCAGTCGGCCCGCACAACACCTCATTCGCGGCAGTGTCATTGCGGCGTCAACCCATCTCGGATTTTATGCCATTGCCAACCTGCCCATGGCCACGGTCACCGTGCTGTTTTTTCTTGCCCCGATCTGGGCCACGCTATTGGCGGTTCTCATCCACAAAGAGCATGTGGGCCCGCGCCGCATTATGGCCATTACCATCGGTTTTGCCGGTGCGATGGTTATCTTGCGCCCCGGCTTTGCCAGCTTTGAGCCGGCGATGCTGGCAGCGCTGGTCAGCTCCATGTTGTTTGCCCTCGCCCTCAACATGTCGCGCGGGTTGGCGCAGGAAGATGGCGCTATTTCGGTCTATTTTTCGTCCGTGGTGATTACCGCCATCATTTCCCTGCCCTTTGCATGGCCCGTCATGGCCCTCCCCACAGATATGCGCGGAAGTTTTGCCCTTGGCATTATTGTGGTTGCTGGTGCTCTGCGGGGCTATGCCGATATCGAAGCCTATCGCCACGGCGAGGCTGGGCTGCTTGCCCCTATCACCTACCTGCGGCTGGTGATCATCGCCACCTCCGCGTATTTTCTTTATAATGAAGTGCCCGATATCTATACGATTATTGGCGCCACCATTGTGATTGGCTCCACGCTTTACATCGCACTGCGTGAAGCGAGAAAACGCTAACTAGAAGGCCTTACGGGCCTTTAGGGCGGCAGCAATCGTGCCATCATCAAGGTAGTTCAGTTCTCCACCAACAGGCACCCCCTGCGCCAGCGACGTTAGTTCGACTTGGCGGCCGGAAAGCTGGTCAGCAATATAATGCGCGGTGGTTTGGCCGTCTATGGTGGCGTTCAGCGCCAAAATCACCTCGGTGATATCGCCGTCTACCACTTGCTCCACCAACTGCGGAACCCGCAAGCTTTCAGGCGTCACGCCATCAAGCGCGGAAAGCACACCACCGAGCACAAAATAGCGGCCCTTGAAATACGCACCGCGCTCCATGGCCCACAGGTCTGCGACGCTTTCCAGCACACAAAGCAGGCTTTGGTCGCGCTTGGGGTTGCGGCAAATATCGCAAAACTGGTGCGTGGTAATATTGCCGCAAATCGCGCATTCGCGCACGGTGGCTTCCACTTCAGCCATAGCCGAGGCCAGCGGCCCCAGCAGCAGCGCCTTTTTGCGAATAAGCGTCAGCACCGCGCGGCGCGCCGAAACGGGGCCAAGCCCCGGCAGCTTGGCCATCAGCTCTATCAGCCGGTCAACCTCGCTACCGCCAGACATTTAAAACGGCAGTTTCATATCAGCTGGCAGGCCCATGCCCTCTGTCACCTTGGCCATCTCGGCCTGCGCGGCCTCGGCAGCTTTGGCTTGGGCGTCTTTTACGGCGGCCAAAATCAGGTCCTCAACCACTTCGCGGTCCTCAGGGTTAAACAAAGTCGGATCAATGCTCAGGCTTTTCAGCTCACCTTTGGCGTTGGCCTCGGCTTTCACCATGCCCGCGCCAGATTCGCCCGTCACCATAATTTCGCCCATGCGCGCCTGCACACCGGCCATCTCGGCCTGCATCTTTTGCGCTTGCTTCATCATCTTGGCCATATCGCCAATCTGGCCTAATCCTTTTAGCATGGTGGTCCCCTATTCCGGTGCTGGTATGGCCCCTTCATACATGCCAACGGCCTCATTCATCAAGACCAATACCTGCTCCATGGCATTCACAACCGCAATTCGCTGCGTGTCATTGATCTCGTCACCACTGGCCGCGATGTCCAGCGCCGCCTTCGGGCCCACCCAGGCCTCAGCCACCAAGGCAAGCTGGTTTCTGATTTCATCATTTGGGGCGGCCATCACCATGCCCAGCATGCCGTTTTGCAACGCCTCCAGCGTGAGGGTGAAAAGCTGGGCGGTTCGGGCTAGTCGCGTGCGGTTTTCTTCTACATCCACGCCAGCATCAATCAGGCAAAATTCCTTGGCGGCTTTTTGCGTAAACATCCGCTGCCGCCCAGCAAGGTCTATCGTCAGCGATAAGATTAACGGCATATCCGGCAAAGAATCGCCGTAAATATTGGCAGTTTTGTTCACTGTCCGGTTCATATTTACAAGTAACTGCAACCCGGTCTCGTCAATTCCCGAAAGCGCGGGCCGGGGCACAAGCCCATCGCTCAGCGCCATTCGGAGATTTTGTGAAAACATATCCCAGTCATTGGCAACAACCAGTAATGCCGCGCGGATCGCCGCGTTTTGCTCCGGGCCGAGGCCCATGCTTTCGTCACCGCGGCGCAATGCTTCCAGGCTGGTTTCAAATAGCGCCACCGCGTCTCCGAGCTGGTTGCCCAGACCATCGGTCGACACACCAACATGTAAAAAACAGGCCGCTTTGGAAATGCGCTGAGAAAGCATCCGCTGCCTTCCTGAGATATTAACCCGCCGAGCAGCCTCTATGGCCTCGCTCGATTGCGCAAAAACCGGGGTCACAAAGCCCAATTGCGCCACAGCGACAATCGCTGAAGCTAGTGAAGTAACAAGATGCCGTCCCATCTTAGTCTCCAAAATTAGCGGGTCAGGCTTGCTCCTCAAAGGGGTCTACCGGTTCCCAATCGTCGTCCAGCTCATCTGGATCAATTGGGACGATACCCTCATTCGCAAAGTCAGAAACTTGATCTGCCTCAATATTTAGGATTTCTGCACCAGAAAACGCCTTAAAAACAGCTGCCACCAGTGGATGCGCCATGGCCTCTTCCTGCAAACTGGCCTTGTGGGCGTCCTTAAGCTCCTCAATTGTGCGTTCACCGCCCTCAGAAGCGAGGCTGATAACCCAGCGCGCACCTGTCCAGTTTTGCAAACGGGCTGCAAATCGCGCAGGGAACTCGGCGTTCATATTGGCTGCGGGGGCAAACTCGATGCGGCCCGGCTGATAGCTGACAAGGCTAACGTATTTTTCGACCTCAACCAGCAAATGCAGATCTCGGCGCGCATTGATAAGGTTGAGCACATCTTTGAAGCTGGCGAAAGCTGCCAGCGATGGCGCGGCGGAGGCTTGGGTGCCTGTGGGGGTGTTGCTCTGGCCGCGCGCTGGAACGGCAGCGCTCGCGGAGGGCGTAGCATCCTTCAGGCGTTTCACCAAGTCCTCGGGCGAGGGGAGGTCTGCCACGTGGGTCAGCCGAATGATGGCCATTTCGGCGGCCATCATAGAGTTAGGCGCCAGCGCCACCTCTTCCAGTGATTTCAGCAGCATTTGCCACATGCGCGTGAGGGCGCGCATGGGCAGATCGGCCATAATGCGGCCGCGATTGCGTTCATCTGGGCTGATGGTTGGGTCATCTACCGCCTCGGGCGATATTTTGACAACGCTGATCCAGTGGGTCACTTCCGCGAGGTCTCGCAGCACCGCCATCGGGTCTGCGCCTTGGGCATATTGCGAGGAAAGCTCGGCCAGCGCATCGGCAGCCTCGCCTTTCATGATGTGGTCAAACAGGTCCAGCACGCGGCCCCTGTCGGCCAGCCCGAGCATGGCGCGCACTTGCTCGGCGGTGGTTTCGCCCCCGCTATGGGCGATGGCTTGGTCAAGCAGCGAAAGTGCATCGCGCGCCGAGCCTTCTGAGGCGCGGATAATGAGCGCGAGGGCATCTTCGGCAATCTCTGCCTTTTCCTGCCCGGCAATGCCACGCAGGAACTCGCCCATCACTTCGGGCTCTATCCGGCGCAAATCAAACCGCTGGCAGCGGCTCAAAACCGTAACGGGCACTTTGCGAATTTCGGTTGTGGCGAAAATAAATTTCACATGGTCGGGTGGCTCTTCCAGGGTTTTTAGCAGCGCGTTAAAGGCGCTGGTGGAGAGCATGTGCACCTCGTCGATAATATAGACTTTAAAGCGAGCACTCGCCGCACGGTAGCGCACGGAGTCAATAATTTCTCGGATATCCCCCACGCCGGTGCGAGACGCCGCGTCCATTTCCAGCACATCCACATGGCGGCCCTCGGCAATGGCCACACAGGCCTCGCATTCACCACACGGCTCAATAGTAGGCTTATCATCACGGGTGCAATTTAGCCCCTTGGCGATAAGCCGCGCTGTGGTGGTTTTGCCCGTACCTCGAATGCCGGTCATGATAAACGCATGCGCTATCCGGTCGGCCTCAAAGGCGTTTCTCAGGGTGCGCACCATGGTCTTTTGGCCATACAGGTCTTTAAATGTTTCGGGGCGATATTTGCGGGCCAGAACCTGGTAGGATTTCTTGGTATCAGTCATAAGATGCAGCATAGCAAAGCGGGGGGTTTTCGGCGAGGGGAAAGTGGGATAGCGTGGCGGAAAATGTGAATGGAGATGTCTATGACCATGGAATATAAGGCGATTCCGCTCAATCCGCCGGCCCCGCTGCCCGATGCAGCGATGCAAGCGCTTGCGCAAGATTATCTGGCAAAAATGACAGAGCGCCATACGGTGCGGGAATTTAGCAACCAGCCCGTGCCTTTGAGCATTATCAAAACCTGCATTGCCACGGCGGGCCGCGCACCGAGCGGTGCCAATCAGCAGCCATGGCATTTTGTGGCAGTGCAAAGCCCTGAAATAAAAGCAGAAATTCGCAAAGCCGCCGAAGTGGAGGAACAGGCTTTTTATGCCGGCGGCGGCGGAGATGAGTGGATTGCGGCGCTCGAACCACTGGGAACCGGCGCGGAAAAACCCCATCTCACCACGGCTCCATGGCTTATAGTTGTCTTTGCTCAGCGCTATGGCGAGCGTGCTGATGGCAGCCGCTACAAGCACTATTACGTGCCTGAATCAGTGGGCATCGCCACCGGATTTTTAATTTCAGCGCTCCACCTCGCGGGCCTAAGCTGCCTGACCCACACCCCAAACCCGATGAAGTTTCTCAACACGCTGCTAGATAGGCCAAAATCGGAGAAGCCTGTGATGATTCTTGTGGTCGGCCATCCTGCTGCCCATGCCGTCTTTCCCAGCGCCTCGGCCCGAAAAAAACCACTCGCCGAGATATTGACGGTAAGGTAACATGGCAAAACCGCCTTCACATTACCAAACTAGAAACCTATATACGGCATATATTAGTGCTCATCGCAGCGCCGAAAAATGACAATGGAAATGCCAACACGTGCCAAAACCGCATAAAAACCAGAGGGTCGAATAGTGGCATCGCCTGAAGCCACATCCCTTAACCACAATCATGCACCGGGCATTTTGCGCGGGGCACTGATTGCGTGTGAATACGGCGATATGGCGATCGAAACCGTAAAAATCGGCGATATTGTAAACACCCTTTCAGACGGGCCACAGGTGGTGCGCTGGGTCGGCGGTGCCATGCTTAGCACGCAAGCGGTTCAGTTTCAGGCCGGGGCCTTGGGCGAAAACCGACCCGCCCATACGCTGTTGGTTTCGCCAACACAGCGCATGGTCGTCTCTGGCTGGCAGGCCGAGGTTCTTTTTGGCGAGGCGCGGGTATTGGTGGCTGCCGAAGCGCTGCTAAATGGTGGCAGCATCAGCCTAACGGAGGCGCCAAGCGAAACCGAATTCTTTCACATACTGTTTGATAAACACGAGGCCATAGCCGCCAACGGCACCCCAAGCGAGAGCTTCTACCCCAGCAAAATCGCCCTCGGCAGCCTCCCCGCCAAAACCCGCGCCGCGCTGCACAAACAAGTCCCCGAGCTTGACGCCCTTGATCCTACCCACCCTTTCGCCCCAGTTCACCCAACAATTTCTGCAGTAGAAGCTGCGCTTTTGCGGTAAGGTGGGCGCGGCACTTCAGAGCTAAAGGATATGATTTTGATGCCGCTTATTGATCAGCTAAGCTCTGTATCCCCCAGCACAGCTGAGGCGTATTATTAGAGGTTTTATCTGGCGTGTAAGCAAAGCACACTTTCGCTGCAAAGCGCCGCAGATATGCTCGACCAAATTGGGCAATTCCATCAAACGACCGAGGAGCCGGTGCTTAAATCCTATTGCCTGCTATATTATGGTGCCGTGGCTGATAACGCCCCTCAGGACAAGAATACGCTAGCGAAATTGGGCCGTTTTCTCGGCCGTTTTTTGGCCGAACTTTCAGATTTCCGCGTCAAAGATGCCGCCGGGCATTATGTGCACTTTATGAGCCACGCTACTTTTCTTGCGCAAGCCATCCACGAGGCCGGAGGGGAAATCAACTGGGAACCGCTGCTGGCGGCCTACCTTCGAGCGGATATTCCGTTTGCTTGGAATGAGGACATTGTGCTCGCGGATTGCCTGTTAGGCATGGTGGCTAGCCAAGATTTGGCTGGGCTGTTGGCGCAGCTAAAAACCGAGGGATATGAAGGGGCTAAGGCCAGCAACCGACGCGCTCTCTGGATGGCGATGAAGGTGTTAAACGAAAGATCACCGCGCCATGACGGCGCGGGGTTTTCAGAGCTGCTGGACGAACTTATTGAAGTGGTGAGATAAAGCGCTTATCGCTCCTTGCGCTTGGTTTGCCCCCGCGTTTTTCCACTGGCATACAGCTTGCTTAGCTGGCGATTGCGGTCGCGGCTTTCTGCAATAGTTTCATTGCCATAGGTATCTTCAATCATCAGCTTTTTCCAGCGCCGCACCCGCTCTGGGTCAATAACCCCGCGCACCGCACAGCCCGGCTCGCTTTCATGGGCGCAGTCATTAAAACGGCACTGCTGCGCCAGCTCTTCAATATCAGAAAACACAGCTTCCAGCCCTTCGCGGGCATCGGCCAGGCGCAGGGCGCGCATGCCGGGGGTATCAATAAGCCAGCCGCCGGCCAGCATTTTATGCATAGAGCGAGCGGTGGTTGTGTGGCGGCCTCGCGCGTCCGAGCCGCGGATATCTTGGGTAAGCTGGTTCAACCCCGTGAGCGAATTTGTCAGCGTGGTTTTGCCCACGCCAGAGGTGCCAAGCAGGGCCACGGTCTTGCCCTCGCCGCAATACGGCGCGAGGGTTTCTTGCGTGCGCGGGTCCAGCGCATCCAGCGCAAACACCGCCACCCCGGGCAAGCTGCGCTTCGCTTCAGCCACAAATTCTTCGGGGCTGTCCACAAGGTCAGCCTTGGTAAGAATCAGCACCGGTTCCGCGCCGCCCTGATGGGACAGCGCAAAATAGCGCTCCAGCCGCGCGACATTATAATCCTTGTTACAGGACGAAACGACAAAAAGCGTGTCCACATTGGCCGCGATCAGCTGGTCATCCATATTGGTGCGAGCATTGCGGCGCTTAAGCAGGCTTTGGCGCTCCAGCACCTGCACCGGCTGGTCGGTTTCAGGGTCTTTCAGTACCCAATCCCCCACCGTTACGCCCTGCTCTACCAGATCAAGGGTCATGTTTAGCCGCTCAACGCCATCCGCGCCGTTGGCCCCTATAAAAGATTTATGGATGTCAGTGACCCGCATCGGGATCAGATTATCCGTGAGTTGCGCCGCAAAATGCGCGTTCCAGCCAAGCTGGGCTAAGGTATAATTGGTCATGTAAAAGCCTCGAACGAATTTCGAAATGCCCCAATAGGGCGGTGGTTCATCGGGCTGACAAAGATATTAAACGCGCGCCCGGAGGGTGAGTGATACAATCATAATTTTCCTCCTAGATATAGCGTTTCAAGGTGAGAGGCTGGACATCGACCCAAACGGGACTCGTTATGGCTGCTTCCTTCCGGACCTGACCAAGTTGGCGAGGCGTTCGCCCGCGCCATCCTCTCAACGGTTATATATGAGGCTTTGGCGGAGCGGTCAAGATGTGGTCGAGTGAGAAATGCACAAAGGATGCCCGAAATCACCTATTTCTTCGCCGCCCATTCCGCTTTTGCCTATCTCGGCAGCGCGGCGTTTTACGATACCGCAAAAAAACCGGGCGCAAAATTCGCTTTCGCCCGATGGACCTTGGCAAAGTTATTGCCGCCGCGCAGCCAAGCCAATAGGAACTATTACTTTGGCCGCGAAATAGAGCGTTGGGGCGAGATGCGCAATGTTGCCATAAAAGCTGGCATTCCAGCCAATCACGGCCATGATGAAACCCTCGCAAACTGCGCAATTATTGCTGCCGATCTTGCAGCCTCCCCCCGGAGCACTGGCCCATGGACTGCTGCAAGCCCATTGGAATAACCATGCAGACCTAGCAGACGAAGCAGTTTTGTCCCAAATAATAACTGCCGCCGGCCTCCCCGCTGCGCAAATTCTGCAAGCCGCAACCAGCGCAGACGTGCAAAAAAAACTATCGCCAAAACACCACAGACGCGATCACCCACTCGGTATTTGGCTCTCCCACATATATTGCAGGTGGCGATATGTTTTACGGGCAAGACCGACTTGAAATGCCAGCACGCGCGCTTGACCAACCGTTTAAAAACGATTGGCCAAAGCGCGACTAAAATAATCTGGCTGAGGCCACACTCACATTGTCTGACGTCAGCGCCTATGGGTCCAAATAGCAGCATTTGATAAGGGAGTGTTTCTGGTTCATCGTCACCACTTAGGAGTGGGATATGAGACAGACAACGAGAACTCGAAAGAGCCCCGGCGAGAAGA
>NVUX02000025.1 GCA_002402045.2 Paracoccaceae bacterium
AAACTCATATTGGCCTCCGCTTGGTTTAGTTTAGTTTAGGCTTTGCAGTTAGTTTAGGAACACGAAACCCACGCGCCTAGACGCCCCGTATACGTACAGACCCCCAGGAAGGACCCGCTGTTTTTCTGTGCAATGTTTGATTGCCGGAGCTGGATTTAAACCAACGACCTCATGGTCATGGGCCACGCGAGCGAGCAACCGATCGACCCTCCCATGTTGATTGAATGCGGCCCTTTGAGCAGTACCAGATGAATGATGAAAGCCGCACTCATGAAGTTCTCGTCCGACCGAGCAACCCTTGGCTCAGTTCAGCGGTGGTCTACAACAATGCGATGGTATAAACAAAAATAGCCAGTACGGCGTTTACCGTCTGGCGCATCTTTGGAATATGAGGAAGGTAGTGCCATTGGGTGGAGAACGTCAATAGTTTTTTTATCAATTGTTCATACTGCACAGATTGCGTCCTATATGGGGCTATCCACCACCCCAACCACTACATATTGTGCCTCGTTGTTTGAGACTTCAGGAAACCCTCCCAACCTTTGCATTCCTCTCCCAACCACTAAACCCTCCCAATTTACATATACCTGTATCTTATTGATATAACTACATTATTAAAGACTGTTGGGAGAGTTGGGAAGGCTGGGAGAGGTATTGATACCTTCACATATAAGTGCTCACTTAAAGGGCCATTTATACCGTTGCCTATATATAGGAGAAACTCCTGCCAAAATGGCTCCCAAGCCTCCCAAACGCCTATATACTTGAAAATTCCTCCCCCAACCCCCTATAAACACTCCCGAAAAATGGGAGGAAATGCCCTCCCAAAACATCGTTTGGGATTAAAGAGGGGTGCGGGGAGAGAGGTTGTAACTGAGAAGTTTTCGCCTATATGTGGACTCGAGCGATGCTTAAAATGCCATAGCGAGTGTGACAAATTAACCAGTTAACGCCAAGTTTATGGACAGAACGCTTGCGAAGGCGACATATACGTGTCAATAAGTAATAGTTGCACATTTATTAACGAATTTCATTGACAATGTGATTCTAATATGTGTAGCGCACGACCCGACCAGTAGACCCGCAAACCAGCGCAACGCAATAACCAAACCCTAACGTAATTCAGTGCCTAGAAAAGCCCAGAGAGGCATCAGGCATGTGGTGGAGAAATGTAATGACCCAATCAACAACTCATCAAGAGAGACTGTTGGGATCCCTTTTTGAACATGAGGGACGGCAGCACTTAAACTTGAAGTTCTTTCGCGGCTCCAATAATGAGATCGCGCCTGAAGACCTGTGCGACGCTGTTGCTACGTCCATTTTTAAGATTGACGCAGGTTTAATCGAGGCAAAAACGTCATTTGGCGATGCCGATCGCAAACAAACAGAGGTTGCAAAAATTATTGCAGCCGCGTAGATGTAGGGCCTCACTAACCGAGGCTCTACAACATGATGGATATCTACGAATCCTTTTCTTGCCACACTCTACTCCCAGTGAAAATTGATGATGTCCTTGAATATGTTAAGGACTACGAAGCCGATTGCGAAATCATCTTTTACCCAGACCCGGAGTTAAAGAAATCAACGTGCTGGTCCTATCTTCACTCATTTGTAGAAACGCGGCTATACGGCAAAGTGGTCACAGTTCATCGCATTGTCCACTCAACCGAACTGGATGAAGATGAGCTGCGTCTGGCAGTCTGCAAGGAATTGCTTCATATACTTGACAAAAACAACCACAAAGCGGCGTCTACTGAAGATGTTATCAAACTGATTGACCAAATTTGCATTCCAGCAAATGCAGGCATTACTATGCCTGGGTTTAATGACCACACCGGTGCCTTACGCGCACTAGCCATTTTACTCCCCAGAGATGCATTGGATGAGATCAAAAAGGCAAATACAAATAACAGCAAACACAGTAGATTAACTGCAGTTGAAATTTCCATCGCCGCAGAAATTCCTGTCGGATATGTAAGAGTTGCCCTCACAGATGAGTGGGAAAGACTTCTGGAACTCATTCAGTGAAGTGACCGCCAATCTGGGCGGCCACCATTATCGCTTTATGCCGCCATCACGAACGGATCAACTACGACCCCCAAATACCCGCTCACGCTGGCTTTGTGTTTAGTGAAGCCAAAGCCTGTAGCCGGGTCCAGATAGGTTTTTGCCAGCGAGGGCAAGCGGTGAGCAAAGGTGCCATCCGATAGCGGCGCGCGCGTCACGGCCTTGCACCAATGCTTATAGGCCACCAGCAGCTCGGCCGTGCGGGTGAACTTGGCCGCATCCCCCGTGCAAATGCAGTAATCCCGCAAGAATAGTGCTAGCTCGCCCTTCTGGGCTTGCTCGGCCTCTACCGCCTCGGCATCCGGTAAGGGAAGCCCTGCTTGCAACCACAGGCGCTGTGCTGCGCTTTTACCATGGGTCACCCGCGCTTCTCGCATCAGTGTCATCATGCGGTCGAAGTTCACATCCTCGATCGCAGCGATTATCACGTCTCTCTGGCCGACCTCACTCGGGCCGGCCGTACTGCGAGGCACGAGCTGGCCGTGTCGCCACGCCGAAAACACCTCGATCATCTGAATCGTGATGTCCAACGCCATTTTGGTTTCGGATTTCGTGCAGATGAAAAGCGCCTGTTTTTCGTTGAGCCAGTATTCCTCGCTGGGAGCACCTCCTTGGGCAGAGGTTCGCCCCGCCGTGGGGCGAACCTCGCCTAACTCTCCCAACTCCGCAGATCGCCGGACGATCAACTCACGAATTTTACGTGGCCGCTCAAACTCCAAGGCCATTGCAATATCCAAATCACGCATGCGCGCCTCGCCGTCAATTTCCTGAATTGCAAAATCAAACATGGGCCATCTCCTTTTGGGTGACGGCAGCGCTGTGGGTTTTGGAAATGGTAAACAGGGCATCTATGCCAGGCTCAAGCCTAGCCGCCTCGGCTTTCAACGCGCGGATCGCCGTATGCACCATGCGCACCTTTTTGCCGGGCTTGTGCATCATATCAATATCATCGATCACCATATCGAGCAGATCGATAAAGCCGTTTAAGTCTTCGATATGGTTATACATATCCTCAAAAGTTTGAGTAAAAACCAGCTTTTGGGCAAGGCTTTGGGGGATGTGTTTTTGGTCGCTCATGTGAGCCTCCGTAAGGTTTGGTTAAACCGACCCACCAAGACGCCAATCTTGGGTGGACGGACGCACAGAGTTGGCGTTACTGAAACATGCCTTACGGAACATGGAACAGTCCGCTTGCGCGGCTCCATACGCCCGACCATAGATTCTGGGGGTTAGTCCAGAATAGGTAAAACCGCACTTTTGGGGCGCGGTTTCGAACGCCGTAAGATATGCAGGACGCCAATCCTGACAGTCGGATTTTGCCGATCTGCAAATACACCCTTGCATCTTACGCGCTTTTTGGTCAAGGTTTTTTTGAAAAAATCAATCTTAAGGTGAATGCTGTGTATAAAATTATGCTCACTACCACTATGCTTTTGTTCGGCGGGCTGGCGATGGCGCAGGAAACACTTTCCCAGAAAGTCGAACGCACGGCCACTCTGATCGATTCGGCGATTCAACGCTCTCAAGAGTGCAGGTTGTTGATGACCTACGACGGAAGCAATGAAGGTTTTACATTGTGCATGGAGGACGTGTCTCAATTGCGAAGTGAAGCTGAAATATTGCGTAGCGAAATTGAACTTGAAAGATATAACTGGATTTTGGAAGACGATGGACCGTCCCCTATTGATGACAGCCCGACGCTGACATTGGCAAAATTGTCTCAGAACCAAAGCACATGTGGGTTGGGTAGCAGTGAAAGTTATCTTGTTCTGCGCTGCCTTGAGGGTAATACATCCCTTTTTTTTCAGCTCAACCGGTGCACCTTTTCCGACGTAGGCGATACCGGAAGCACCGGAGTTCTCCGCATTGGCTCCGCCCCAGCAATGCAAATAGAGGTGATTGGTCGCAACTCGATGTTTCTTCCGAACGTTGAGGGTGGCGCAATCCCACTGATAACCAGCATGTTCGGCCAACAACGGCTGGTTTTCCGCGCCCAGCCGTTCAACTCGCCCCAGCAGACCATCGTGTTTGATATTACCGGCCTCGAAGAGGCCATCACGCCGCTGCGCGAAGCCTGCCACTGGTAACATCACCGCAGCCCCAAATAATCAGCCAGCACATCGAGCGCTATCCGCAACTGCTCCAGCATCACAGCCATCTCATCGCCATTACGCGCCAGCCCACAGCGCAGGTATTTACCGTTGAGCACAACATGCTCTACCACCGCGCGTGATTCCTTGGGCATGCCGCCACGCATATCGGCAAACCGCGCCTGCTTGATAATCAGCGCGGTGGTGCGGGCTTCGGGGTTGGATGTGCTATCTACGCGCTCTTGCGAAAGGTCGCAGCCGGGGCCGGTCATGGTGGCCTCCCATGCATCCAAAAGCTTGCGGCCAGCAGCTGCTTGCCACGCGTTTAGCAGGCGCTTCGCTTCCATCGCATCCAGCGGGTGGATATGTCGGCGCTGTTGGCGGTTGTTTACGTCACCAGCGACTGAGAGCAAGATCGATCTTTCAGCCACTCTTGCGCCAGGCACCAAAATCCGCCCCGTGGCTCTCGGCCCGGCAACCACCCGGCCCTGATTATCTTTAGCGCTTGCGAGATTACATGCCGCCACGGAAAACCGGCGATCAGCCCCATCGTCGAAAGGTGCGGGAAGTGAGGGTTTTTTGCGGGCGCGTGCCATGGGTTATTCTCCATTTTTGTATTTCTTGCTGTGCTTCATCTCATATTCGTCCAGCGCAATGCTGTGCGTTGAAGTCAAACGAATGCCCAAATATCCTGAAACATTGGATTTGTGTTTGTGGTATTGCAGGCCTGTATCAGGGTCGCGGTATTTACCCGCGCGCTTGGATATTCGAGCCGTGATTGTGCCGGGCTGCCAAGGCGTTTGCCCTTCTTGCTCTTGCCACAATCTAAAGGCCTTCATTAGCTCGGCAGATTTCAGGAATGGCGCATCTGCGTCGAATTCACAGCACGCAGCAAAGAAAGCGCCGACCGGGTCAGACTCTTCGCGGTAAGCCTTGGTTTCGTTCAGGACGGCTTCTGGCTCTCGCAAGCCGTTTTCTAGATAGGAGACCAGGCCTTCGATTAACCAATTGAGAACACCCGAACGCTCAGCCCATAGTTTTTTAGGCAAGTCTTCGTCTCGCTCGTCTTTCGGAATGATCACGCCAAATTTAACCAGTAATATCCGCCGCCAAATACCGTTATCCGTGCCACGAATTTCCAATTTGTGGTTGCCTGAAATTGTCAATTTGAACTTTGGCAGCACCTCAATAGTGTCACCATAGTTGGCCCGCATCTGGATCGGCTCACCGCCCGTCATTTTCTTGATTTCGGCCTCCCGCAGGCGCTCGCCCTCTTCCGGCTCTGAAGCCCGAACCATACGTGCGCCGATCAGCGGTATCAGATCAGGCGTGGCCTCGCCCCCGCTACGCTTTTGCGTGCCGGTCAGGGACTCAATCGCGGCGGTCGCAGCGTACTCGCCCATCATATTGGCGATCAGATCCACGAGCACAGATTTACCGTTGGAGCCATCACCATACTGATAGACCAGCTTTTGCTCGCCAATTAGGCCGGTCATGCTCAAACCATACCAGCGCTGCATAAAATTACTGACTTCTACGTCCGGCAAAATACGGCCTATAAAAGTTTGGTATTGAGGGCAAACTGCATCCGGATCATAATCTACCGGCATCATTTTACTGAGCATCAGGCTGCGATCATGTGGCACAAACGTAACCTCTACAGTACCGTTCATAGCCGTGCAGCCACCATCACGCCTGGCTCTCTGGGCCGCACGATCAACCGTGAATATCAAAATGCCGTTATTAACGTTCAGCACCAGCGGGTCAGCGTCCAGATCATCAAGGTTTCGGCTTTGCTTGACCGTTGATTCCTTCATCATGTTGTCGATCTTGGCCGAATTTCCAGAGGCCTTTGCATGGCTGCGATGGTCACTTTTCAGCTTGTATTTCCGCTGCTTTATTCTATCGACCCAAACCAGTTCAGTGGCCAGCTCAAGCAACTCCTTATCCTGCTCCGGCGTTCTGTCCTTTTTTAAGTGATCCAGCGCTTCATGCCGAATTTTAAGCATAGCCTCATGCTCAATCTTTTCTTTTTCCCAATCTTCCAAATCGGTAAATTCAGATTCCGCCAATATCTCTTTGGCAACCTTCTGGGCCAAACCGCGCACCAATAAAACATCCTGGTCTTTGCGCCATTGCTTGCCAGACCAACAAAACCAGCTAACGCGCGGCACAAACATTACATCCTTACCAAAATACCCAGAAAACCGCTGGCCGTTGCCAAAATCATTAAGCGGGAGCTGCGCGCATTTCCGGTGCAATTGCTCATCGTCTTGCTCCTGCGGTGGCGGCGCGTTGCCGCTGCTGATCGGCTCGACATCTTCACCATTGTTGAATGCTTCGCGCACGCGATCTGATCCATCAGCCATTATCGGGCTCCCCCATAATCATATCGTTAAGATCTCGCCCGGTCTCGGCAGAGACAATACTAGCCACCAGCCCAGGACAGCGCGCAATGGCGCGACGGCACCCTGCCAGTAGCTTGGCGCGCGTGTCTTTTGGGTTCGAATCCCCATCCATGACGTAGATCAGCCGCTTCACCCATGGCGGCGGCACAAAACCGTCCGCACCGGACACAAGGTCAGGCACACCGGAATGGCGTTTGCCTTTTTCTTTAACTTGTCGCCCAGCCATATTGCCAAGGTCCACCCCCGCCCAATAGGCCGCATTTGGGATAACATCAGCCACCCAGGCGCTGGCCGTGGTTTCAATCCCCTCGCCCATCACCAACGTGCTTGCACCTTCAGGCGTATGCAGGCGAATAGCGCATGTTTTCTTGGGGCCAGCATAAAGCTTGGCTGATATCTGCGCGCCTTCAGGGTCAAATATCAGTGCCTTGCCCTTGGGCTGGCTCACATCAAGCCATGTTTGGTGCAGCGCGCTAAATCGCCCATCAGGCAGCTGGATTGCCGCCACCATGGCTGGGCCAGAATGTAGCCGCGTATTCTTGCCACCGATTTTCTTCACATAGGGCAGATCAGGATGAAACCGAATACAAGCCGGAATGTCAGCCAGCGGCAGCCCGCGTAAACGCAGGTATTCTTCAACAATCGTACCTTTGGCAGGCAGGGCTGATGTCCAATTATCATACGCGCGCTTACGGGCATACTGGCGGTATCTATCGCTCTCGCCGTCACGCCGCTGTTGCTCTTTTTTAAAGCGCGCCTCACGGCGCTTAGCCTCTTCAGGGTCAATTTTGACCTCTGCATCACCGCACAACCATTGTAGTGCTTCTTTGAAATCACACCCCTGCACCAGTTCAACCAGCCGAATTACATCACCGCCGCCGCAGGTGCGGCAGTTATAAACGCCCATATCTTTGTTGATCGAGAACCGGTCTTTACCCCCGCACACCGGACAAGGGCCAACCAGCTCACGAGCCACCCGCTTCAAGCCTTCAATATTCAGCCGCGCGGCGATGGCTTCAATGGATTTCAATTTGGCATCTGTAAGCCGTGGGTCAATTTGTTGCATTGTTCAGCCCCTTAAACTTTTCTGGATCAGACATGCAGAGCCTAAATTGTGCCAAAATATTCTCAGCATTTACGCCAGCATATTCACAGACATTGAGGAATTCCCAAGACCCAAACCAATCTTGATCGCGGCGCATATCGGCGCGCTGGTTGGTGCTGAAGCTTTCTCCACGGCCATATTTGTATATCTCTGGAAAGGCCCCACGCCACGTCTGGTAGATAACCTCACACCACAATTTACGGCAGCTGTTGAATGATATTTCGCTGACATCCACCTCCAGAATCGAAGGCATGTCGGGCATAACTGTGACTAACTGATAAGCCATATTAGCTACCAACTCCTGCTTTAGAGGCTGCCGAGCGGCGCTGCCGGTCGCGCAACCACTCAGACTGAAGATGTGTTATGAAGCGCCGTGCGGCCTTCGTGCGCTCTCGGATTGCGACATCGAATTTTTCGTACTTGCCCATTCGGTGCACCAGCAACGCGATGGCCATCTTGTGGCCCCATGTTCGCATTTCTGATTTGGTCTTTCGCGCACATGCCGGGCGACAATGGATTTGCCACTCCCGCGTAGGGGTGAAGTTGGCGCTGCACTCTGGCAGAAAGCACACCCCTTGCTCATGAGGCATTGCCGCTGCCAGTTCCGCGTAAGCATAGTCCTGAAACTTTTCGGTTTCCAAATGCGGTGCCACCGCATTCCCGACTATGGGTCGCTGCATACTCACACCGCACCCCGAAGGTTTTCGGCCTCCTGAATAAGCGCTGCAATTATCACACCTATGGCTGAAGCTGGGCGATCTGCGCCCTCTCCGACCATCGGATCCGGCACGCGGCCTAGGCTTTTTGCAAGCTGCTGGGGGCTAGTGCCACATTGAAGAGAGCGGCTGATGATGACACAAACGTCTGAAAGCAAAGCTGACATTTGCGTGCCATATTTTGCACCATCCGCAAAAACCTCTTTGGGATGCCCCAAGTCATCAAAGCCAATGGTCAGGTGAAACTCAAACCCGTCTGCCTGTGCGGCTTGGGTGATCGAGCGGCGTCGAGGTGAAAGTTCTACCCTGGTCATCGCCCGCCCCCTAATTTTTGGAGCGCAGCTCGGCGTAATTCCAACGAGTTTTTATCTGCAGCGGATAGTGGCCGGTTGGATACTTCAGCGCCCCACGCAAAACCGTTGATTTCTTCTACAGTTTGGAGCGTCGCTATTTTATCCGCCCGCGTCACCGTCTGGCCAAGAGCTACTTTTCGCTTGAGTGAAACCGCAACATTGCTCATGACAGGTCCGCCCGGCCATGCCAGCTTGGCGCATGGTAATGGCCCATATCCCCCATGCCAATGTCTGCGCCGGGGCAATACTCGCGTGCCAGCCTTAAGCCCAGTTGCTGCAAGGCTTCACCGCTAGCAGTCGGGTCTCGCTGAACAGCGTCCAGAAAATCCAACACTCCATCGCGGGCAGCGGCACATTCACCCGCGTCTTGCAATGCGGATTTCGCCAGGTTCAACTTGTCTTTTTCATTGAGACTACCAGATTTCGCCTTCATTCCGGCGACCGTAGCCTCAAAGCAAAAGTTGACGATTGGATTAGAGAAGCTCATTGCACCAACTCCAAAGCCCTGTGGGCGCGCTCACAGGCGACATCAAACCACTTCGGGTCAAGCTCAATCCCAACACCGCGCCGCCCAGTTTCAATACAGGCCAGCATTGTGGTTCCCGAGCCCATGAATGGGTCAAGCACCACGTCACCGGGCTGGGATGAATTCTCGATATAATGCGCCATCAGCGCCACCGGCTTTTCGGTTGGATGGCCGGAGGTACGTTTGGCATTTAGCTGGAAGCTCTGTTTGGAGCCGCAATCGTTGATGCCGCGCTTATCGGCAGCGCCCTTCCACAGATAGAGCGTGAACTCCAAATTCTTCATGTACCAGCGGTTTCTCGTGGCGCGCACCTTGTCCCAAACCAGTAGATTGTGGAACTGGAACCCTGCGCCGGTGAAACCGGCATGTGCCGCAAATATGTTCTTGTCGTTGCTCATCACGTAGCAATCGGCGTCATCCTTCAGCGCGCGATATATTGGCCCGCCTGACTCATGCCAGCCCACCATATCCATCAATTTTCCGCTGTTGTCATAGTTGCTTTGCGCGAATAACCCGCCCATCACTTGGTTAGTGCATCCACCCGATGTCAGCGGATATGGGTGATCAGTCACGCAAAGATCAGACCGCTCAAGTGTGGGCATTATCTCTAGGCAATCCCCGAGATACAGCCGCACCGGCCCGATGGTTTCTACACGTTTGATTACGAAATCAGTCATTGCGCCGCGGCCTCAACCTTAAACACAACGGCTGGGCAAGAAATTGAGACACCATCCTTCGTCGCCAACAACAGCGCCGCGTCTACAATTTTTCGAGCAGTAGTGAGAGTCATATCCTTCTGCGCGCCAGACATGAATTTGTTCATCGCGTTATTTGGCATTCCCGCAAGCTGGGAAAGCTTCCATCCCGATATGCCTAGTTGACCCGACACTTCATCAATCCACTTTCTAAATTCGTCCGAACTCGGTAGCGTAGTCTGCATTGATCGATCCTCTTGCTTTACGTCAGGAAATCACATCGTGTGTGCTTATTACCCTTTTAAGGGTATACTATCCCCTAATAAATTAATCAATGCACTTTTATACATATTCCTTATCCCCTTTTAAGGTGATAACCTCCCCATAAATAGCGAGGGTGCAAAATGGCTGATAAAGAACTATGGGAACGCCGCAGACGGAATTTGCGGGCGTTGATCGCAACAAAACAAACAAATGCGACTCAGGTTGCAACAAATGCAAATCTATCAAAAAATACGCTCAGGAAGTTTCTATCAGGTGAAACTATTTCTATGAAGTGGGACACTCTGGAAAAGGTGTGCAAGGCGCTGGACATCAAAACCCCAATGGTATTAGACGCCGACAACCCTTTTGCTGAGTCCAAAGAGCAGCTTTATAAGATGGTTTTCGATATGAGTGATGAGGACGCCAAGAAACTACTTAAAGACTTATCCGGTGGAAATCTTAACCCTTAAGCTTTTTATGTGAGCGGACAATCTATCCTTATCCGCATCACTCATTTTGCTTATTAGACGCAACAACTCCAATTTTTCACTGCTCATTTGACCCGCCATGTCAATTTCAATTTTCACTTGTTGTTGCAAACTTTGCACAACCAACACTTGATTGTCTAGACCTTTTCCGCATATTGTCACCTTTAAAGGTTATAAAGGGGGTTGAGATGCTTTTCGATATGGACGTGCCAGATGTGATTTTAGACATAGCCGACACCGGTGCAGCTATAGGTGTCGGGAATTTTCTATCAGGAGAGGTTGATGTCCATTGTAGCTATAGAGCTGACTGGCAATCCCTCTACCAACAAAAAGGGTGGATTGCAGAAGACCCGGTGGTCATGATGGGATTATCTCAAACAGGAGCGATGCATTGGCCGGAACTAAATCAAAACGCATCACCTGTTATGCGCGCCGCCGCAGATTTCGGCATAAACAAGGGTATAATTATATCTACAGAAATCGCGGGAAGTAGGTGTATTGCAGGCCTGTCTACAAGTTCGGCGCTATCAGGTATCGCTAAAAAACAGGCCCAGCATGCTGTTCGCGAAATGCATTTAAACCAACTAACGCTTAAGGCCGAGAAATTAACGGCACGACAGCGAGAAATCGTCTATTTTTTTGCATCTGGGCACAGCTCGCGAAATGTTGCCGCGATAATGGGCATCTCCAACTCCACGATAAACCAATACAAAAAAACGATCACCAACAATATTGGTGTAAGAACATGGATAGCAGCGATAAATATATGCGCCCGAACCGGCATGACTTATCACCTTACAAACTAGAAGTAATAAATTGGTCAATTGGTTAAAGTACCCCACAAATCAACGTGAGGCGCTGCCAAATGAAAACCACTATTGTCACTTGGAAAACCATACACTTACACGGTGACCTTTGGTGGCAAAGCCATATGCTTCGCAAAAAACAGTTTGTCGATGCGCAAGGCTGGGATATCCCCCACACGCAAATGGCCGAATGGGATCAATATGATACGCCCATGACCGTCTACTGCATAACACACCAAGACAACCGCATTCTAGCATCTTCACGGCTACTTCCCTGCAATATTAAGCCGCATAATGGCTGGACATATATGCTGCACGATTCAGCCAGCGGCTTACTTCCCGGCATACCAAATGACGTAACGACCCTACCCATCCAAGATGAGCTGGCGTGGGAGGCAACCCGATTTTGCGTTGATCCCGAGCTAGACGCTGACCTTCGAAACGAAGCTCTAAGGGCCAACGCCATAGCACTTCACGAGCTAGCGCTGGATCTAGGTGCTTCAAAATTGTTTTCGATTATGCATCCCGGCTTTATTCGCTGGCTGAAAAGCGCAGGCTTACCAGCCCGCAGGTTAAGCGAAACCGTCGTGACCTCAACTGGGGACAAAATTTGCGCCATCGTAATGGAAATACGCGTTTAGCGTTGACTATACCCTTTTAGGGGTATATTGCACTCCCATTACTTGGGAGTATACACATGCCACGCAAAATCACAAACCCTGCCCACGCCCGAGAGGCCCGCCAAATCCTGCGCAATCCGCAGGCCCACGGCGCATCTCTCTGTGCCCTTGCCCGCTATGTGCTCGGCCTATCCGCTAGCAATCCATACGCAGGAGCAAAAGCATGAACCAGCGCCGTCTTTACCTAACCGATCAAGACGCACAGCAGATTGACGCAGTGCTAACCATCCGAACAGGGCAACGCGACCGCGCCTATGTGGCCATCGCCAGCCTAAGCGCCGCCGTAATTGTTCTTTTGGCAATTTTAGGCGCGGCGATCCTATGAGGCCAAGCAACGAAAGCCTCAAAATGCAACGCCAGCGCCTGCGCGATGAAGAGCGGACCCTAGAGCGTAATCGCTTCGTTGCCTCAATCGTGTTTGCCCTAGTCGGTGCCATCGCCCTCGGCGCGATCTTTTACTGGCTCCTCAATTACACCAACATTTTGTCAAACCTGATAGAGAAAGCCGCCCCATGAACAACCTTTTCAACCCTGCCACCCGTACCGCCGAGCTGCTGCAAAAACGCAGCCGCGAAGGCCAGATTGAAATGCTGGAAACGGCATTGACCGAAGGGTACGCCAACATTTCGTCAAACGGCACCGGCTGCATGCCCTGCACATTTGGATGGCACAACATGGAAGCCAGCGGCACCGATGAACTCGACGCAATCTACAACTGGATAAACCTAGTGGAGCGCACAGCCGAAGGCGAAGCCCAATCAGCGCCCGCGAACCCATGCTAATAGTTGACGGATTTGCAGGCGGTGGCGGCGCGTCTACCGGTATTGAAATGGCGCTCGGGCGTAGCCCTGACTTTGCGGTCAACCATGATGCCGTGGCGCTTTCCATGCACGAGGCCAACCACCCTGAAACCCACCACATGGTTAAAAACATCTGGCATGTGGACCCAGCCGAAACCGCCACGCGCGGGCAGCGTGTGGGTTTGGCTTGGTTTAGCCCCGATTGCAAACACCACAGCAAAGCCAAAGGTGGCAAGCCGCTGGAAAAGGGCATTCGAGACCTCGGATGGGTGCCAGTGCTATGGGCGCAGCGCGCCAAGCCCACCGTCATCATGCTGGAAAACGTCGAGGAATTTCAAGATTGGGGGCCGCTGGATGAAAACAACAAGCCATGCCAGGCGCGCAAAGGGGAGACCTTCAAAGCGGTGGTGAAAGCCCTGCGTGCCGAGGGCTACAAGGTAGAGTTTCGCACTCTGCGCGCCTGCGATTACGGCGCACCCACCATTCGCAAACGGTTGTTTATGGTGGCGCGGTGCGATGGCCGGCCAATCGTTTGGCCCAAGCCGACCCACGCCAAGCCCCAGTCGCCTGCCGTGATCAGCGGAAAAGCCAAACCTTGGCGCAGCGCCGCCGAGATCATTGATTGGTCACTGCCCTGCCCGTCTATTTTTGATAGCTCGGCGGAGATTAAAGAAAAGCACGGCTTGCGGGCTATCCGGCCATTGGCTGATAACACAATGGCCCGCGTGGCGCGCGGCATTCAAAAGTTTGTGCTGGATGCGCCTCAGCCCTTTATCGTGCCAATCACCCACACCAAATCAGGCGCGCGGGTTGAGCCAGCCTATGAGCCGCTGCGCACCATCACAACCGCCAAGGGCGGAGAACGTATGGTGGCGGTGCCTTCATTAATCCAGATTGGATATGGTGAACGTAAAGGTGAGGCTCCGAGGATCAGGGATATTCACGAACCCGTGACGACGGTTGTTGCTGGGGGCATAAAGGTGGCGATGGTTTCCGCCTTCCTAGCCCAACACAACACCGGCGCAATTGGCCGCAAGGCAGATGTGCCGCTGGCAACCATCACGACGCGCGGCACCCAAACCCAAATCGTTGCCGCCAATCTTATGCACCTGAAAGGTACACAGCGCAGCGCCCGCGATCTGCGAGATCCGCTCACCGCCGTGTGCGCAGGTGGCACCCATGCTGCGCTGGTTTCAGCTTTTATGGTCAAATATTACGGCGCAGGTATTGGCCAAGGGCTGGATGAACCCGCCCACACCATCACCACGCGCGACCGCTTCGGGCTTATCACGGTAAATATCAGCGGCACCACTTACGTGATCACCGATATCGGCATGCGCATGCTCACCCCGCGCGAGCTTTTCCGCGCCCAAGGCTTCCCAGATGATTACATCATCGATCGCGGAGCCAATGGCGAGCGCCTAACTAAAACCCAACAAATCCGCATGTGCGGTAATTCAGTCTGCCCGCCATTGGCCGAGGCACTGGTGCGGGCGAACTGCCAGTTTTTAATGAAGCAAAGGGAGGTGGCGTGATGCGCGGCAATAATAGAGGCCTGAAAGATAGAACCATGGATAGCTTAGACCACGCTCTTGGCCGCCCTGACAATGTTGATTTAAGCTCACGGAATTTCTTTGGGGTGGACGAAGGCAGCACAGAAGCAGCCGCAATGATGAAAAACCCATATTGGGAGCTATCGCGTGTTTTTGCTGGCACCGCCGGTTTCAGAGTTTCTGCTGTGGGTAAGGTGGCGTTGGCAAAATATTTGCTCGAGAACTGGACCCCGCCAAAGCGCTGGAACGTGACATGGAACGGATTCACCGAGAGCATCGAGGCTGATACGAGAAGTCAGGCAAGGTATTTAAAATGGCTGCAACTCGATACTTTTGACGTGTCTTTTGGTGACTTTGTTCGTGAGTGCCGCGTTAAAAGGATGGTGGCGTGATGACTAAAATCCAATGGACCGAGCAAACTTGGAACCCAATCGTGGGCTGCACCATTACCACGCCGGGCTGCACAAATTGCTATGCTATGAAAGCCGCCTACCGCATGGGGCATAATCCGAAAACCCCGCAATACCACGGCCTCACCAAAAAGGTGAACGGCAACGCGGTGTGGACAGGCAAGATGAACCTTGCGGAAAGCGTGCTGTTGCAGCCGTTCAAGCGCAAAAAGCCGACCATGTATTTTGTGAATAGCATGGGCGACCTGTTTCACGAGAGCGTGCCAGACGAATGGATTGACCGCGTGTTTGCGGTTATGGCGCTCTGCCCGCAGCACACGTTTCAGGTGCTTACCAAGCGCGCGGATCGGATGCGCGAGTATATGACGGGCGACATGGCAGCTCATCGCATTGCACGCCCCGCGGTTGATTTCATGCTGGCACACAAGACATTGTGCAATGCTGCTGCTGATGCGGTTCACTCACATGGCGACATTGACTTCCCTGACGAGATTTCAATCCGGCATTGGCCCCTCCCAAACGTCTGGCTCGGCGTATCCGTAGAGGACCAAACCCGCGCAGATGAGCGCATTCCGCTGTTGCTGGATACACCGGCAGCGGTGCGGTTTGTGAGCGCCGAGCCGTTGCTGGGGGCTGTCCAGCTTAATCGCATCGCCCAGAGCGTTGATACTTTTTCAGATTGTGGAGGTCATCCAGATCCCGCCGTGCCTTTAGATAGCCACAATGCTTTATGGCTGAACGCACTTGGCGGAAAAATGGACGCTGAAAACCGTGAGCCCAATGGCAACAGGATTGGCGATTCTGATGTTGGCCTAATCCATGAAGGCGGCAAAATAGATTGGGTAATCGTCGGCGGCGAATCCGGCCCCAAAGCCCGCCCCATGCACCCAGATTGGGCGCGCAGCCTGCGCGATCAATGTGTGGCGGCTGGGGTTCCGTTTTTTTTTAAGCAGTGGGGTGAATGGGCAGATCAAACCAATAACACCAGTATATCGAGTAAATACCAACAACTAATTTTCACCGCCTCCGGGGAGACCTTGGGAGCTGGCTGGCGCAACAACGGGTGTGTTGAAGATCGCTGGAAGGAACGCGGCGGTGCTTGGATGGTGAAAGTCGGCACCAAAGCCGCTGGCAACCTGCTGGATGGTAAAGAGTGGCAGCAAATGCCGGAGGTGGGATGATGCCAGCCTGTGCCAACTATTCCTGCCGATTAACAAATAGATTTGCCCACCAGATAGCGAAAACCAGAGGTAGCAAAAAGATGTTGAAACTTGCGGTAACGAAAACCGAGAGAAAGCCGCTCTATATTTTTGGCAAGGGAATGATGCAATGCGCTGAAAGAAACCTCACGAGAGGGTTCTTGACGATTAACCGCCATTACGACTCCTGCGTTCTGTCCAGCTTTGGTTTTGCCGTTGCTTTATTGGTTGAAGGAGATAGCTAATGACTGACCACTCGATCCTATTTCAGCCCAACATGGTTGAGGCCTTGCACGCAGGCCGGAAAACGCAGACGCGGCGCGCTTTGAAAATCAATGGACATAGAGGTTTTTTCCAATTCGGGGTGTCAGATACGGCAGGGAGCAATTGGGAGTTTCGTAGGAAAGACCATGTCTGGGAAGATTACACACATAAAGAGCTGCTCAACCTTCTACCTCACCAAATCGGCGACCGGCTTTGGGTGAAAGAGGCTCACTGGGCGCTCGGCCACTGGCATGAAACGGGGGAGCTGAAGAAGAACGGAAAGCCGAAATGGGTCTTTGTGAGGGCGCTAGGCGAACCGCCGCGCTTTGCCGCGCCAGATCATACCAGCACCTTCCCGCGTGTCACCACCTTCGGATGGTATAAGCGCAACAGCCTATTCCATCCCAAAGCCGACAGCCGCACCACCCTGCTGATTACCGATGTGCGCGTGCAGCGGTTGCAGGATATTAGCGAAGCGGATGCGGTGGCCGAGGGTGCATGCCCCATTGGCACGCACTGGGAAGACTACGCCAATAAAGCTAATTATTTCACCACCGCATCAGCAAGCTTCAAATCCCTAATCAACAGTATCAACGGCCCCGATACATGGGAGCAAAACCCGTGGGTGGTGGCCTATTCGTTTGAGGTTGAGCATCAGAATATTGGGAGGGTGGAGGCATGAGCGCTCTAGCAGAAGAAATCCAAACGGCCGTAAACCAAGCCACAGAGCCGCTGCGCGCGCAAGTTGCCGAGTTGGCGGCATTGTTGCGAGCAAGTATCAAGGGGAATGAGGCACCCTTCTTAACTGTCCACGAGGTCGCCGAAATTCTGTCATGTTCAGAAAAGACCGTGAGGCGCAACTATTGCCAGGGCCAGTACAACATCAAACGTTCGGGAGGTAAAATTCTAATCCCCCGGGCGGCGTTGCTTTAGTCCAGCAAAAGCGCAATCTCTTCTGCTGTTTCGTTGTAATAAATTTGCAGCATTTTAATATCGCGATGCCCCACCATGCGCGCCAGTGGTAAAATACTTAGCTTTCTAGATAGTCTGGTGATGGCCTCATGCCTGCTATCGTGAAACCGTAAGTTTTTGATCTTGGCTTTGTCTCTTACATTTCGGAAATGCACATCGAGTTGGGAACTCTTGATCTCGAAACACGAAGCGCCATTCGGGTTCAATTTATCAAGAAGCTCTATTGCGTGGCGAGACAACGGTACCTCGCGCATTGTTCCGTTTTTTGTCATATCCAGCTTGGCCACGCGCTTTTCTGTATCTACTCGATCCCAAACAAGCCCGACGATTTCACCGGCGCGCATAGCCGTTTCGACAGCGAATAAAAATGCATGAATCGCCCGCGCGGGCAGTTTGGAAAGGTCATCACCAGAAATCGCCAGCAGCTGCTCAATTTCTTCAGGTGACACACGGCGATCACGGGGCAGGGCGCTTGCAGGTTTGCGCACATCACTCATGGGATTTGATGAAATGAGCTGCCACTCGCGTCTGGCATTGGTAAGCACGGCGCTCATCAACACCATTTCCCGCTTTACGCTTCCGGGCTTTACTTCTAATAGCCGCCGGTCGCGCCAGTCAGCAAAATCAGAGGCCGTTAGCTGGCGTAAGGAAACATCGGCTATCTTATCTCGGCTCAAGCGATCTAGCCGCACATATTCCCAGCGTGCGCCGCGCTTTTTTGGCGAAACCTCACGGGCGTATCGTTGCAGTAAATCTCGGAAAACAAGGTTGGCAGCCGATTGGTCGCCTTCAGTAATTCTATATTCCTGACGATTCGCCCAGTCTTTCGCAGCGGCTTTTGTGCTAAACGACTTTGCACGGCGTACCCCGGCCTTAGCCACTTGAGCCTGCCATCGCCCCGATTTCAATTTTTTAAAAGATGCCAATTTCAATCCCTGCCTTATGGCAAGATCGTAATTTGGTCGTAATGGGTTGTCAATCTGTGGGGTTGTTCACTGCCCGTTCTCGGACATTTTCAACGCCCAAAAGCCCATAATGTCCATGTATACATGGTCAATGGTGGACATTTGGGGGAAAATGTTGGTGCCCAGGAGAAGACTCGAACTTCCACGTCCATAAGGACACTAGCACCTGAAGCTAGCGCGTCTACCAATTCCGCCACCTGGGCAGGTGTGTTGGTGCGCCGGAGATATACCCGAGGCGCGGGGGTGTCAACGGGATTGCGAGAGAAAAACCTTGAAACTTTGAAAAAGATTGGGATGGCGGGGTAGGGGGCCGAATTCTGGCTTGTCGGGGCTGGGTTGGCGCGGTATGTAAGGGTGAAGCTTTATCGGAGTGTTTTTATGTCCAATACCCCTCTCGTGACCATCCTTGGCGGCTCAGGTTTTGTTGGGCGTTATATCGCCCAGCGTATGGCGCAGGCGGGATGGCGGGTGCGGGTGGCGGTGCGGCGGCCTAATGAGGCGATGCACGTGCTGCCTTATGGCGAGGTTGGCCAAGTGGCGTTGGTGCAGGCCAATGTGCGTGATACGGCGTCTTGTCGTGCGGCGATTGCCGGCGCGGATGCTGTGGTGAATTGCGTGGGTATTATTTCCGAAACCAGCCGCCAGAAGTTTAATGATGTGAATTGCGAAGCCGCAGCGCGGATTGCGCGGCTGGCGGCGGAGGCGGGCGTAAGCAAGCTAGTGCATCTGTCGGCCTTGGCGGCGGATATCGATTCGGAAAGCGAATATGCCAGCAGCAAGGCCAAGGGCGAGGCGGATGTTTTGCGACAGTTCCCCGGCGCGACCATCTTGCGGCCTTCAATCGTTTTCGGCACGGAAGACACGTTTTTCAACATGTTTGGCACCATGTCTCGCTATTTTCCGGTGCTGCCGATTGTGGGCGCCGATAGCAAAATGCAGCCGGTTTTTGTGGATGATGTGGCGGCGGCAGCCGAGGCGGCTATCCTTGGGGATGCTGCGGGCGTTTATGAGCTTGGCGGGCCGGATGTGGAAACCATGCGTGAGCTTATCCAGCGGTTGATGCATGTGGTCCGGCGGGACCGGTTTATTGTAAACATCCCGTTTGGCCCGGCGCGGATCAACGCGTTTTTCATTGAAATGTGGCACAAGCTGAGCCTTGGCATTGTGCCGCTGGTGCTGACCCGTGATCAGGTGAAGCTATTGAAGGTGGATAACGTGGTGCGTGATGCTGCGCAGGGGCTCACTGATTTGGGTGTGCATCCAACGGCCATGGACGCGGTGCTTGATAGCTACCTTTATCGCTTTCGCCCGCAGGGGCAATATACCGACCTTACGAGTTCTGCTAAAAACTTGCGCGGTTAGCTATAGGCGAACCAAAGGAGCAGAATGCCCAGCGCGATCCGGTAGAGCACATAAGGCGTGAAGCTGGTGCTTTTCAGCAGGCGCATCATTAACGTGAGCGCCAAGAGCGCGGCGAAAAAGGCGAGTGCCGCGGCTATGCTAGCCTCCTTTAGCAGGCTCCAGTCTCCCGCTTTGGCCACATCGACACCCAAAAGTAGGCCTGAAGCCATAATGGTTGGCACCGACATGAGCATCGAAAGCCGTGCGCTTTCGGTGCGCGTATACCCCAGAGCGCGCGCCGCCGTTATGGTGATGCCCGAGCGTGAGGTGCCGGGAATAAGAGCTATGGCTTGCGCTAGTCCCATCAGTAGAGCGTCTTTCCAGCTCCAGGCTGCCGCTTGTTTTGCCTCTGGCCCCTTGCGATCGGCTACATAAAGCGCAATGCCAAATATCAGCATGGTCCAACCTATCACCTTCATGCTGCGCAGGGCCTCCATAGTGCCGGTCTGCTTCAGGGCTAACCCTGCAATCACGACTGGAATGGTGGCGAAGCTCAGCAGTAAAAACAGACGCGCTTGAGGTGTGGAAAACCGTCCCGTAACCACATGCCCCAGTCCGATGATCAGCTTGGCCATGTCGCGCCAGAAGTAGAGCATAACAGCCCCCAGAGTGCCCACATGCACCGCGACATCCAGCATCAAGCCTTGATCCTCCACCCCGAGCAATTGGGGGAGCAATATAAGGTGGCCAGAGGAGGAAACTGGCAGAAACTCGGTAATACCCTGAACAATGGCCAGCAGCAGAAGGTGGAGTGTGTTCATTGCAATAGTTTCCTCAAGATTTCGTTGGGTATATCTTGCGTGGTTTTGCTTGTCATGTGTAAATATAGGTCCGAAGGCATACCTAAATCTTCAGGAATCTAGCCGTAAAATCAGAAAACTCCAGAATTTCCAATAAATAGGTAAGTAACCATGTCTTTTCATGTTACTTGCAGGCCTGTAAGAAGGAGTTTCAGAAAAGTGCAGGAGTAAACCATGGCCAAACAACCTATGCTGAAATTTGTGGATGTCGCGCGGGATATGCCCGAGAAACGCGAAGCGACGGCGCGTGCGCAGGATTACCATGAGATTTACGCAGAGTTTGCCGCCGCTAAGGCCGCTGAGCAATCCAGCCGGTGCAGCCAGTGCGGCGTGCCGTTTTGCCAAAACCATTGCCCGCTGCATAATAACATCCCTGATTGGCTGAATCTCACTGCCACGGGGCGCTTGCATGAGGCTTATGAGCTGTCTCAGGCCACAAATACCTTCCCCGAAATCTGCGGGCGAATTTGTCCACAAGACCGGCTTTGCGAAGGCAATTGCGTTATTGAACAATCAGGCCACGGCACCGTAACCATCGGCGCGGTGGAGAAATATCTAACAGATACCGCATGGGACAATGGCTGGGTTAAGCCGTTGGTTCCGCGTGCTGACCTTGGGCAAACCATTGGCATTATCGGCGCGGGTCCGGGGGGACTGGCAGCCGCGGAAAGCCTGCGCAGCAAAGGTTACGGCGTTACGGTTTATGACAGGAATGACCGCGCGGGCGGGCTGCTGACCTATGGCATCCCTGGTTTTAAGCTTGAAAAAGACGTGGTGATGCGGCGGATTAAGCGGCTTGAGGATGGCGGCGTGGAGATAGTGACCAACTGCAATGTGGGCGTGGATATTACCTTTGCCGAACTGCGAGATAAGCATGACGCGGTGCTGATCGCCACGGGTGTTTACAACATGCGCGGCCTCAAGGCCCCCGGTGCGGGGCTTAGCGGCATCGTGCAGGCGCTGGATTACCTTACCACCTCCAACCACCTGAATTTTGGCGACCCTGTGGAAGCCAAAACGCTGGATGCCAAGGGCAAAAAGGTGGTTGTGATTGGCGGCGGTGATACCGCAATGGACTGTGTGCGCACTGCCATTCGGCAGGGTGCTGAAAGCATTAAATGCCTTTACCGCCGCGACCGTGCCAACATGCCCGGCTCGCAGCGCGAAACCCAAAATGCTGAGGAAGAAGGCGTGGACTTTAACTGGCTGCGGGCCCCCAAGGCCTTTATGGGCGAGGGCAGCGTGGCGGGCGTGCGCGTGGCAAAAATGCGCCTCGGTGCGCCAGACCCTTCAGGCCGCCGTGCACCCGAAGAGGTGGAAGATGCCGATTATACCGAAGCGGCTGATTTGGTAATTCTCGCGCTTGGTTTTACGCCAGAAAACCTGCCTGAAATGTGGGATACTCCCGATTTGCAGACCACCGATTGGGGCACTGTTACGGCCCAATACGAAACCCATGCCACCAACCTGCCCGGCGTATATGCCGTGGGCGATATCGTGCGCGGGGCCAGCCTTGTGGTTTGGGCCATCAAAGATGGCCGCGATGCTGCTGATGCCATGGCCACCTATTTAAGCGCCCAAGCACAAGTGGCCGCCGAATGACAGACCGCACCGGACATTGCCTGTGCGGTGCGGTGAGTTTTACCGCGCGCGGCATGGAAGACAGCTTTTCCACCTGCTATTGCGGCATGTGCCAGCGCTGGGCAGGCGGGCCGTTTAGCGGTGTTTCTGTAAAAACTGAAAACCTGAAGATCGAGGGCGCTGCACATGTGGGCACCCGAAAAAGCAGCGGCTTTGCCGAGCGGTGCTTTTGCACCAAATGCGGCGCGAGCCTATGGTATCGGCTGACTTCGGGTAAGTATGTTGGCAATACCAGCATTTCGGTCGGGTTGCTGGATGAGCGCGCAGGGCTAACGCTGAAAACGGAATATTTCGTTGATTACAAAGACAGCAGCAACCAAGTGCCGAGCGATGTTGTTCAATATAGCGAAGCTGATGTGGAAGTGATGATCGCCAATTTCACCGGAAGCGAAGCACCATGAGTCGCACCGGAAAATGCCTGTGTGGGGCCGTGGCGTTTGAGGTGGAAAACCTCAACCCCGAATTTGGCACCTGCCACTGCAAAATGTGCCAACGCTGGGCGGGGTCGGCCCTGCTGGGGCTGACCATCCCGGGTGATACTATCAAATTCACCGGCACCGCGCATATCCGCCGCTTTCAATCATCTGATTGGGCCGAGCGGGCATGGTGCGATAAATGTGGCGCGGGCCTTTGGTATCGCGTAACGGCGGGGCCGGAAGCGGGCACCTATCACATGCCGATCGGCTTGCTGGATGACACCCGCGGGCTGAAAATGATCAGAGAAATATTCACCGATGAAAAGGCCGATGTGGTCAAATTTTCTGGTGAACGCAACACCATGACAGGCGAAGAAGTCTTTGCCATGTATGCCCCGAAGGAGGGGTGAGACATGGAGAGCAAACACATATTCGTCGGAGTAGCCATGCTCACGTTCAGTGCTTTAAATTCAGCGGCTGCGCAGGTGTTTGAAAAGGGCGATATACTGCTCTGCCAGTCTACTGAAGGCATGCCGGATGTGATGGCGTGGGTCGGAGAAATTGACACCAATGAAACCTTTGGCTTTGAACCCCTGGGTGCCGTCTTTAGCCTTCAGATCTATGGCGTTGAGGGTAGCGGACACCCAACGGTTGGGCATTCACCATTTGGCGCAAAAATGTTTGCGGATTGCACGCGCGTGCAAGCAAATGTCAGCACGTCGCCTTCCGCCGATTTTCTGGAAGGCTACCATATTTGGAAAGACGCGGCGCGCAAAGGGGAAGTGGGCTTCTGGAGCCTTCCCGTTGCCGATGCGTATTGGACAATTCTCGGGGTTTTACCTCGCTCGTGACTTTGGAGAACAAGATGATAAAATTTGACCAGAAATGGGTGGAAGAGCAAGAAGCACTTCGGGCGAAGCTAAACGAGCACGGCATGTATCGCGAGGCTGAGGAGCACGCCGCGTGCGGTGTTGGATTGGTCGTGAACGTTGACGGCGTGCCAAAGCGGGCCGTGGTGGAAAACGGGATCAAGGCGCTGAGCGCAATTTGGCATCGTGGGGCAGTAGATGCAGATGGAAAAACCGGCGATGGCGCGGGGATATTGCTGCAAATTCCGGTAGCGTTCTTCCAAGACCAAGTGCGCCGCACGGGCCATGAGCCTGGCGATGAGCTACTGGCTGTGGGCATGATCTTTCTGCCCCGCACAAATTTTGGCGCCCAGGAAAGCTGCCGCACAATCGTGGAATCCGAAGTGCTGCGCATGGGCTACTATATTTACGGCTGGCGCCATGTGCCTGTGGATATTTCCTGCCTTGGCGAAAAAGCCAACGCCACCCGCCCCGAGGTGGAGCAAATTTTGATTTCCAACTCCAAAGGCGTTGACGAGGAAACCTTTGAGCGAGAGTTATACATCATCCGCCGCCGGATCGAAAAAGCCGCTACCGGTATTAACGGGTTTTATGTGTGCTCGCTCTCCTGCCGCTCTGTGGTTTATAAAGGCATGATGCTGGCCGAGCAGGTTTCGGTGTTTTACCCTGATCTGGAAGATGAGCGCTTTATCTCAAGCTATGCAGTTTACCATCAGCGCTATTCTACCAACACCTTCCCGCAGTGGTGGCTGGCCCAGCCGTTCCGCATGCTGGCGCATAACGGCGAAATCAACACCCTTAAGGGCAACCTTAACTGGATGAAATCCCACGAGATTCGTATGGCAAGTGCCGCCTTTGGCGATATGGCGGAAGACATTAAACCGATCGTAGCCGATGGCAGCTCTGACTCAGCCGCGCTGGATTCTGTGTTTGAAATGATGGTGCGGGCAGGGCGCTCGGCCCCGATGGCTAAAACCATATTGGTGCCAGAAAGCTGGTCTAATATGGCCACCGCCATCCCAAAGCCGTGGCAAGATATGTATGCCTATTGCAACTCGGTGATGGAGCCATGGGATGGCCCCGCAGCACTTGCCATGACCGATGGCCGCTGGGTGGTGGCAGGGCTAGACCGCAACGGCCTGCGCCCCATGCGCTATGTGATCACCAATGATGGCATGGTGATTGCGGGCTCTGAGGCTGGCATGGTGCCTGTGAAAACCAAAAACATTATCCACAAAGGTGCGCTGGGCCCCGGGCAAATGCTGGCGGTGGATATGGTTGAAGGCAAGATTTGGAAAGATACCGAGCTGAAAGACATGCTGAGCGCGGCGCAGCCGTTTGGCGAGTGGGTCAGCAATATTACGGACCTTGAAAAGATCGACGAAGGTGACGAGGAGAAAACGCTGTTTACCGGCGAAGCCCTGCGCACCCGGCAAATTGCGGCTGGCATTACGCTGGAAGATCTGGAAAGCGTTTTGCATCCGATGGTCGAAGACGGCAAAGAGGGGCTGATCTCTATGGGTGACGACACCCCGAGCGCCGTGCTTTCACAAAAATACCGCCCGCTGAGCCATTTCTTTCGGCAAAACTTTAGCCAAGTTACCAATCCACCAATTGACAGCCTGCGCGAATACCGCGTGATGAGCCTGAAAACCCGCTTTGGAAACCTGAAAAACGTGCTCGACCAATCCTCGGCCCAAACCGAGATCATTATTCTAGACAGCCCGTTTGTGAGCAACGCGCGCTATAAAGCGATGATGAAATATTTCGGCGATAGTGCCGTGGTGATTGACTGCACCTTCCCCGTGGAGGGCAACCTGCAAGACGCGCTTGAGCGCATTCGGCAGCAGGCCGAAGAGGCTGTGCGGGCTGGTGCTACGCACCTGATTCTCACCGATGAGCACCAGAGCGAAAGCCAAATTCCGATGCCGATGATTTTGGCAAATTCCGCGGTGCATAGCTGGCTGGTGCGTAAGGGTTTGCGGACGTTTACCTCGATAAATGTGCGTGCAGCGGAGTGTATGGATGCGCAGTATTTTGCCGTGCTAATCGGCGGTGGGGCGACCACGGTAAACGCCTATTTGGCTGAAGACAGCATTGCCGACCGTGTGAGCCGTGGCTTGCTTGACGGCCCCGTGGAGGCCGCGATTGGTCGCTACCGCGAGGCGATTGACCAGGGTTTGCTGAAGATCATGTCCAAAATGGGTATTTCGGTAATTTCCTCTTATCGCGGCGGGTTGAACTTTGAGGCGGTGGGCCTTTCTCGCGCCATGGTGGCCGAGTATTTCCCCGGTATGATTAGCCGGATTTCGGGCATTGGTATCTCTGGTATCGAGCAGAAAATCCGTGAGGTTCATGCCAAAGGCTGGCTGGGCGGGCAGGATACGCTTGATATCGGCGGTTTTTATAAGCTGCGCCAATCAGGGGAAACCCACGCGTGGCAATCCACCAATATGCACCTGCTGCAAGAGGCTTGCGCGCAAAACTCCTATGATCTTTGGAAGAAATACTCCGCCGCTATGCAGGCCAATCCACCCATTAACCTACGGGATTTGCTGGATTTTAATGCTAAAGCTGAGCCAATTTCGATAGATGAAGTGGAAAGCATTACCACGATCCGCAAGCGGTTTGTGACGCCGGGTATGAGCCTTGGTGCGCTGAGCCCCGAGGCCCATAAAACCTTGAATATTGCGATGAACCGGATTGGTGCAAAGTCCAACTCGGGCGAAGGCGGAGAAGACCCCGCGCATTTTCACCCTGAGCCAAACGGTGATAACCCGTCAGCCAAAATCAAGCAGGTGGCCTCTGGCCGGTTTGGGGTTACGGCGGAGTATCTGAACCAGTGTGAAGAGATCGAGATCAAGGTTGCTCAAGGGGCCAAGCCCGGCGAGGGTGGGCAATTGCCCGGCATTAAGGTGAACGCCCTGATCGCGCGGTTGCGGCACTCGACCGAAGGCGTGACCCTGATTTCACCCCCACCGCACCACGATATTTACAGCATCGAGGATCTCGCGCAGCTCATATACGACCTAAAGCAAATTAATCCGCGTGCTAAAATCTGTGTGAAACTCGTGGCGCAATCGGGTGTGGGCACCATTGCGGCGGGCGTGGCCAAGGCCAAGGCGGATATCATTTTGATTGCGGGCCATAATGGCGGCACGGGGGCGTCTCCGGCGACCAGCATTAAATATGTTGGCCTGCCATGGGAAATGGGCCTGACCGAGGCGCACCAAGTTTTGGCAATGAACGGGTTGCGCGGGCGGGTAACGCTGCGCACCGATGGCGGGCTTCGCACGGGGCGTGACATTGTGATTGCCGCCATGATGGGCGCTGAAGAATATGGCGTTGGCACGGCGGCGCTAATTGCGATGGGCTGTATTATGGTGCGGCAGTGCCAGAGCAATACCTGCCCCGTGGGCATTTGCGTGCAAGATGAGCGCCTGCGTGAGAAGTTTACCGGCACCGCTGATAAGGTGGTGAACCTGATCACATTTTACGCCCAAGAAGTGCGGGAGGTGCTGGCCAGCATTGGGGCGCGGTCGCTGAACGATGTGATTGGGCGGGCTGACCTGCTGTCGCAGGTTTCGCGCGGGTCTGAGCATTTGGATGATCTTGATCTAAACCCGATGCTGATCAGCGTTGATGAGGGCCATGACATTGATTATGACCGCAACCGCGAGCGGCAATTTGTGCCGGATACGCTGGATGCACTGATCCTGCGCGACGCTGAGCCGTTTTTTAAAGACGGTGAAAAGATGCAGCTTTCCTACGCGGTGCAAAACACCCACCGTACCATTGGCGCGCGGGTGTCGTCCCATATTGTTAAGCGGTTTGGCATGCGGAACGAGCTGCAAGCCAACCACCTGAGCATCAAGCTTTCTGGCTCGGCTGGCCAAAGCCTGGGGGCGTTTGCGGTGCAGGGCCTTAAAATTGAGGTGTCGGGTGATGCTAACGATTATGTTGGAAAAGGCCTTTCGGGTGGCACAATTGTTGTCCGCCCGCCGCTGAACAGCCCGCTGGTGGCCGCTGAAAATACCATCATCGGCAACACCGTGCTTTACGGCGCTACTGCTGGCTACCTCTATGCCAATGGCCGCGCTGGCGAGCGTTTTTGCGTGCGCAATTCCGGAGCGAAGGTGGTGGTTGAGGGCTGTGGCTCCAACGGTTGTGAGTACATGACCGGCGGCGTGACGGTGATTCTTGGCCCCGTGGGCGATAACTTTGGCGCGGGTATGACCGGCGGCATGGCCTATGTTTATGATCCAGATGGCACGTTTGAAACCCGTATGAACGCCGAAACGGTGGTCTGCCAACCGCTGAAATCAGCCTATTGGGAGAGCGAGCTGGTGTACCTGATCGAGCAGCACGAGCGCGAGACGGGCTCAAAGCTGGCAGCCGAGATGCTGCGCAACTGGGAGCGCATTCATAGGCACTTCAAGCAGGTGTGCCCAAAAGAAATGCTAACCCGTTTGCCCCAGCCTTTGAGCGACGAGGCAGACGCGCAGATCGCATAATGAAGGGGCCGCATTTAGCGGCCCTTTTTCGCTACATACCGCGCTGTCCGTTCATGCGACCAACAATATAGAAGCGGTATTTTGCCTCGTCACCCCAAGTGCCCTTGAAAAACTGTGCGCTAAGCGGCAAAAAGGAGATGCACCATTACAGGACTTCCCCATGTTTCGTCTCTATCACCTCCCGCTGTCACCGTTTTGCCGTAAAATCCGCCTCGTTTTGGCGGAAAAGAAGATTGATGTGGAGCTGGTCGAGGAGAAATACTGGGAAAAACGGCTGGATTTTTTGCGACTTAATCCCGCTGGCAAAGTCCCCGTGCTGCGAAATGGCCGCTTTGTGCTGGGCGAATCCTCGGCAATTTTCGAATACCTTGAGGAAACCCACCCCGAGCCGGCTTTGCTACCAAAAGACCCGGCGGCCCGCGCCGAGGCCCGCCGCCTTGAAGGCTGGTTTGACGATAAATTCCACCATGAGGTTACGGCCAATTTGGTTTACGAGCGCATCAACAAAAAGCTGATGGGCACGGGCTATCCGGATAGCACCAAAATCAAAGCGGGCAGTAAAAACATTAAATACCACTTGGATTATATGAGCTGGCTGCTGGAAACCCGTGATTGGCTCGCGGGCAACACGATGACCATCGCCGATTTCACCGCCGCGGCCCACCTCAGCACGCTTGATTATGTGAATGACGTGGACTGGCTGCGCCATAAGAACATCAAAGAATGGTATGCGCGGATAAAATCCCGTCCGTCTTTTAGGCCGCTGCTCAGTGATCAGGTTACGGGATTTGTGCCGCCAGACCATTATAGCGATCTGGATTTTTAGGTGGAAGACCTCGCCAACCGCCTGCGCAGCATGGCGCTTGAGGTCGGCTTTTCCGATGTTGGCATTTGTGCGCCAGATGCCATGCCCGAAACCGCGGGGCGGCTGCAAGAATTTCTGAAAGCGGGCCTGCACGGCGATATGGACTGGATGGAGCGGCGGGCCGAGTGGCGTGGCAGCCCCACGGCACTTTGGCCCGAGGCGCGCTCTGTTATTATGCTGGCCGATAATTATGGCCCTGATGATGACCCGCTTAAGCTGTTGCCGATGAAAGACCGCGGCAATATTTCGGTATATGCCCGCAATAAAGATTACCACGACCCGCTAAAAAAGCGTCTAAAGCGGCTTGGCCGGTGGCTGATAGAGCAGGAGCCGTGCGATATTAAGGTGTTTGTGGATACCGCCCCCGTGATGGAAAAACCCCTCGCACAAGCGGCAGGGCTGGGCTGGCAAGGCAAGCACACGAATGTGGTGAGCCGCCGCCTTGGCAGCTGGTTTTTCCTCGGCGCTATTTTTACCACGCTTGATTTACCTAGAGACAAGGCCGAGCCAGACCATTGCGGCAATTGCCACGCCTGCATTGATGCCTGCCCCACCGACGCCTTTATCGCGCCCTATAAGCTCGACCCGCGCAAGTGCATTTCTTACCTCACCATTGAGCAAAAAGGCCCGATTGATCCCGCACTGCGCCCGCTTATGGGCAACCGGATTTATGGCTGTGATGACTGCCTCGCCGCCTGCCCGTGGAACAAGTTTGCACAGGTTGCGCGAGATGCCAATTACTGGGCGCGCATCGAGCTGCGCTGCCCCAAGCTAGAGCACCTTGTGGCGCTAAACGACGCTGATTTTCGCGAGGTTTTTGCGGGGTCTCCGATTAAGCGCATTGGCCGCAACAGCTTCGTTCGCAACGTGCTTTATGCCATTGGCAATTCCGGTGATGCTTCATTAGCGGCTGCGGCGCGCCCTCTGGCGTCAGACCCTGATGACACAGTAAAAGATGCCGCAAATTGGGCATTGGAGAGATTGTCATGAAGCTGCTAATACTAGGCCTTGGCTACACGGGTCGCGTGGTGGCCGCATATATGCGTGGCCTTGGCTGGGAGGTGCGGGGCACGTCTCGCTCTGCCGAAAGCGGCCTTATCCAATGGCCGGGCAGTGACATTTCTGCCACGCTTGACTGGGCTTCGCACATTTTGATGAGCGCCGCCCCGGGTGAAAACGGCGACCCGTTTTTGGCGGGGTTGGAAGCGCAAATTCTGGCCGCTAAGCCCACGTGGCTCGGCTATCTTTCCACCACGGGTGTGTATGGAGACCAAGGTGGCGCATGGGTGGATGAGGCCGCGCCCCTTTCCCCCGCCACCACGCGTGGCCACCACCGTGTTGCCGCTGAAAATCAGTGGATGGAGCTGCACAATGCCCATAGTCTTCCCGTCCATATATTCCGCCTCGCGGGCATTTACGGCCCCAATCGCGGCCCCTTTGCCAAGGTTCGCAACGGTACGGCACGGCGTATTATTAAAGAAAACCAAGTATTTAGCCGCATCCATGTAGAGGACATCGCGCAAACCATTGCGGCCTCTATCGCTGAGCCCAACCCCGGCCAAATTTACAACGTATGTGATAATGACGCCGCCCCGCCGCAAGACGTAATTGGCTATGCGGCCACGCTGCTTGGCCTCCCCATGCCCCCGGCGCTTGATTTTGAAACCGCTGATCTTACGCCGATGGCCCGTAGTTTTTATGCTGAATCCAAAAGGGTGAGCAACGCGCGGATTAAGGACGAACTCGGGGTGCAGCTTCGCTATCCCGATTATAAGTCCGGCCTCAAAGCCCTGCTTGCGCAAGAGCGTGCCGATGGATGACGAATCATCTTACGCCCCGCACGGATTCAGGCTAAAAATAAAGTCTGTTTTAAGAGGATAGATTCGGTGAGGGGTAATATGACGGTTCGCACTTCAATGATCGCCATGTCGGCATTGCTGGCGGCACTGCCCATCAGTGCGCTGGCACAGGGCTTTGCGCCAAGTTTTGGCAATCACGGCTCCATCGGTATTATTGATATGCCCAATGCCGCCATGCAGCCCGATGGCGAGACTTCTTGGTCTTTTATCAACAACGGCACCAGCTCGGGTGGCGTGCTTAATTTTCAGGTTTTGCCCAATATTGAGGCCTCGGCCCGTATCATCAGCCTTGATGACTGGACCGCTCCGGGGGGCACCTTTGGCGATAACACCCTCGATCTTAAGTTTCGCATTGTGGCTGAGCGCGGCCTGCGCCCCGCCATTGCCATCGGGTTTCGTGATTTTCTTTCCAACGGGCCTACGGCTTCGGAATATATTGTAGCTACCAAAAGCATCGGGGAAAATCTGCGCGTTTCGGCGGGCCTCGGCTGGGGGCGGCTTGGGTCGTCTAATCCGGTTTTCAGCACGGGCAGCCGTTCGATTGCGGACAATTCATTTGGCTATGCCCATATGTTTGCCGGTGACGCGGCGCTTTTTGGCGGGGTGGAGTGGCAAACGCCCATTAACAATCTGACCCTCAAAGCGGAGTATTCCTCTGATGCCTACATAGGCGAACAGGTTTTTGGTGATTTCACCCGAAATACGCCATTTAATGTGGGGGCCGAGTATCGTTTTGGCACGCATCTCTCGTTGGCAGCCTACTATAATTACGGCTCGGAGTTTGGTTTTCGCCTTAGCTTTTCAGGCAACCCAAACCAGCCGATCACCCCGCAAGACCTTGGCACTGGCCCGGCGCCCGTAAATGCCCGCCCTGCGGATTATAGCCGCGATATGGCTTGGGCCGCCGTGCCGATTGTGCGTAGAAAGATGCTGGAAATACTCTCCAGTGCGCTGGCGCAAGACGGCATAGTTGTGCGCGAAGGCCGTATCACCGGTGATACGCTCGAGCTATACCTCAACAATAATAAATACGCCCGCCAGCCCATGGCCGCGGGGCGCTTGGCCCGCGTGCTGGCGGGCTCAACCCCGCCTTCGGTTGAGGTGTTTCGCATTACTTTGATGTCTGACAACCTGCCGACCACAACGATGGAAATTAGGCGCGCCGACCTTGAAGCGCAGGTTGATCGGCCAAATGCGGGGCCAGATAGCTTTGCCTCCACGGGCTTCAGCTCGGCCCCTTATCACATTGCGGGTGAGGGTGTTTGGGAGCGCGAAGTCGAAAAACGCTTTAGCTGGCGGATTAACCCAAGTATTCCGGTAAACTTGTTTAATGCGGGTGGGCTCGGCGAAATTGATGTGATCTTGGCTGGTAGTGCACAGTATCGAGTGACCGACGCTTTTGCGCTAAACCTCGCGGTGACACAAAAACTGCTGGGCAACATTGGTGACAGCGCCGGCGTGAACCTCAGCCCGCTGCCACATGTGCGCTCTGACGCGGCACGATATGACAGCACGGGGCCAGTTGTGGGGCGCTTTACTGCTGATTTTCAGACCAAGCTAGCGCCTAGCCTGTATGCCCGCGTTTCTGCGGGCTATTTGGAGCGTATGTTTGGCGGCGTAGATGCCGAGCTGCTCTGGAAACCCGCCACGCAAAACTGGGGCCTTGGAGCCGAGCTGGCCTATGTAAAACAGCGGGATTTTGACTCATTGCTTGGTTTTCAAGCTTACGAAGCCATCACCGGCTTTGCTTCGCTTTATTGGAATACCGGCTGGAACGGGCTGGAAGCGCAGGTCGATGTTGGCCGCTATTTGGCGGGCGACTGGGGCACCACCCTTACGCTTTCGCGCCGCTTTACCAATGGCTGGGAAGTGGCAGGCTATATGACCGTCACTGACGTGAGTTTCGCTGATTTTGGCGATGGCAATTTTGATAAAGGCATCCGGCTACGCATTCCGTTTAACTGGACCTTGCCCTTTGAAAGCCGCGCAGCGACGACCGTGGCCTTCGGTGGCTACGGCAATGATGGCGGCGCGCGCCTGAATATCAGCAATCGGCTTTATTCAACGATCCGTGGTAACGATACCACCGATTATTACGAGACTTGGGGGGCCTATTGGCAATGAAGCTAGGTCTTGGCGCATTGGCTTTGTTCACGGCCCTTTCGGCCTGTTCAAGCGGTGGAAATACCAACCCGATCTTGTCAGCCGTTTGGCAAAAGGTGAAGCCCGGGTCGCGGCGTGAGGCCCAAGCCGCTGCCGCGGAGGCCAGCGCACGCCCGCAAATTGTGATCACTTTTGACAAGATTGAAGATACAGGGCTGGCCATTATTCGGGCTCGTGTGGGCGAGGATACGCGCGGGGTTTTGCTATATGGCCGCGCGGTAAACGACACCTATGTCACCTTTGCCTCACAACTTCAGCAAACCATGACCCTTCAAGGCAGCCTCATTACGGCCAGCCGCGCCATTGGTTATGATATGCTCTCATTGCGCACCGATGCGGGCGACCCCATGACCGTACCAACACCCCCGGATGATTGGCGCGCATCTGTGACGCGCGATTATCGCTTTACCGGAGATACGCCGGGTGGGCGGCTGATTTCGGTAACCTGCCGCTTTAGCAAAGGCCCTGCCTTTGAGCTGGAACTGCTTGATAAAACCTTTGATACCACCATTATGCAATCAAGCTGCTCTGGTGACGGCGTTCGCTTTACCAATATCCACTTGGTGCAAAAAGACGGCCAAATTCTGCGCTCAGCGCAATGGCTCGGGCCAGATCAAGGCATGGTCGAGATCGACATTCTTGAGCCGTTTACCCCATAAAAATGGGCGCCGAAGCGCCCAAATTCCTATCCAACCGTATGTCAGTTATCTGGCTTCCGTTGGAGCTGTGTCACTTTTTGTTACAGCCAGCAAAATAACGGCGGCAATGATCAGGGGGATAAGCCATGCGCCTGAGCCACCCATGCGGGCTGGCTCTTCAATAGCGACAACCTCTGGAGCGATATAGGTGACGGCTCCGGCAAAAGCTGATGTAGCGCTGGCAATAGCGGCGAAGGTGGCGAAAATAAGTTTCATTTTATAAATCCTTTAAGAAAGTAGCAATTTTTGCTCGTCAAAGCTTCCTTAATATCGCGTTAATACATGTAATAGGCAAGAAAAAACCTCGCGCGGCTTGCCCGTGAGGTGTTATACTTAATTGTATTATTTTTGAACGCGTTAGTAGATTAAGTTAAACCAAAAGCACCTGAGTTCCGACTTTTGCCATATCAAATAGCGTCGAAATATCCTCGTTATAAAGACCAATGCAACCGTTTGAGGCTTGGCGGCCGATCTTGCGGGTGTCATTCGTGCCGTGAATTCGATAGAATTGCCAGCCAAGATATAGCGCATGGGTGCCCAGCGGGTTTTCTGGGCCGGGGCCGACATAGCGGGGCAGCTCAGGGTCTCGCAGCAGCATATTGGGCGTTGGCCGCCATTCTGGGCCAACAAGCTTGCGCACGATGCTGGTTCTGCCGCGCCGCGTTAGGCTTTCAGAAACAGGCACCGAAGTGGGGAAAATCATATAAGTGTCACCGTCTTCAGACCAATAGTGCAGCACACGACCATAGGTATCTACCAAGATAACGCCATTGCGACGATTGCTGAAATGGTCCTCCCAGCGCTTGGTTACAAAAGCATTGGACACATATTGCGGCGCTTCGGTTTCTGAGCCGATCGTTGCTTGCGCGTGCAGCAGGGCGGGCGACAACAGCGGCACGGCGAGGCTGGCAGCGCCAAGGGCTTTGCCAAATTGGCGGCGGGTTATAAAACGTGAATTGCTTGTCATAATATAAACTCAAATTGGTAAAGACAGCACACATTATTACGCAATCCCGCCGATTGCAATTCACTTCGGCGTTAGCGTTGGTGGAAGGTGTTTGAATCCTGAGGCAAAACAGGCTATGAGCGCCTGTCTATATTTTTTGGAGTTAAAGATGTTTCGAATTATTTCCGTACTCTTGCTGTCACTTTTTGTGGTCTCCGGTTGTGTGCCGGTTGAAGAAAGTGCTGTGCATCAAATCACAGCGCAGGAGGCTAATTCTATCCGGCTTAACCAGCTTGATTTGGTAAATGCTGTGCGGGCCCAAGCTGGCGTGCCCGCGCTAACTCTTTCGGCTTCGCTCACCGCGGCGGCGCTAACCCATGCTCGGGATATTGCGGTGCAAAAGCGCGCATGGAACTTTGGCTCTGATCGCTCCTCACCTCAAACCCGCGCCGAGCGTGCGGGCTTTAATGGCTTGATCACGGGGGAGGATGTCGCCGAGAGCTTCATGAGCAATATTGAGATTTTTCAGGTTTGGGCTGCGGATTCACGCGCCAAGCAAGCCATGATTGATCCGCGCGCCACCCATATGGGGCTGGGCTGGTTTCAGGAAGCTAATGGCAAGCTTTGGTGGGTGATGGATATTGGCGCGGCGGCTTCGGTGCAAGTGGCTACGGCTGAATAACCACCAGCGCGCCATTTGGTACCATCTGCCAGATCTCCTCGATCTCCCGATCAGAAACCGCAATGCAGCCCGCCGTCCAGTCTCCAAGCTGGCGGCGCTTGCCCAAACCACCATGAATAAAGATTTCCCCGCCCGGATTGCGCCCTTCGGCGGCAGCAGCAGCCACCTGATTTGGGTCAGGGTATGAAATGCCAAGGCTGAGGTGAAAGGCGCTATTGGGATTGCGACGGTTAATGTAATAGCTGCCTTCGGGCGTGCGTCCGTCGCCCTCAAATGATTTATTGCCTGTGGGGGCCCAGCCTAGGCCGATATCATAGTCGCGCAAGGGGGTGCCATTGCTGTAAAGCACCATGCGGCGGCTGCTTTTAAAAACAACCACCATATCGGCGATTTCAGGGTTGGCTAGCACGGGGCTGGCCACAGCGGCGGCAGCCGCGCTGGCCAGCAGGGTTCTGCGGGTGAGTTTCATCTAGGTGCCTCGTATCTGCTCGAATGCGCCAATTCTGGCTGCGTTAAGGGAGGCTATACACGAATTTCCACGTTTTGCAAATTCACGGTTCCGTGGGCGACCCCCCCCCCTATACTTTTGATTGTGCGCTCTGTAGCGTGATGCAATCATGAGATATTATGGGGGCACAATGTTTAAAAATATAACAACTATCCTGGCCGGAGCGGCCTTTGGCCTTTTAAGCCTCGTCGCGTGCGACCAAGCTCTTGAGGCGACTGATGCTGCCACGCGTGATGCCGAAGCCCTAACGCGGGGGGAAGCGAGGCTTGCGGCCTGCATTGAGACCCAGTGTGAGCTGCTTGATATCGACGGGATGCGGCTTGCCGATTATACTGTTATAAACGGCCTGACACATGTGAAGGTCTTGATGGTCAGCCGCACAGGCTTGGACGATTTGGCGGATATTGCGGATATGCAGCAGCTTACCGAGCTGCATATCACGGATACGGATATTACCGACCTGACGGGCTTGCAGAATTTCCCAAAGCTTAAAGTGCTGCATTTTGAGCGGATGCCAGCCGGTGTTGATATTTCGCCCATTGGGCAGCTTGCCCGCCTGACCGAGCTTGCTTTGGGGAACCTTGGCGAAGGAAGTAACGCATCGTTTATCAAAACCCTGCGGCGGTTGGAGAGACTGAAAATTAGATGGGTGGGCGTTGATGCCGATCTTTCGATTTTCCAAAATCATCCATCGCTGCGCACGATTGATATTTACGGCACGCTGCCAACAGATCAATCCGCGCTTTTAACAATGCGAAAGCTGGAATCCATCAATTTCTATAGTAATGTTGGATCCTTTGGCTATCGTAGCAATGCTACCACGCTAAATCCCGACGTCCGCGAGGAGTTGGAGCTGCGTGGCGTATTCGAGCTTATTGAAACGATGATAGTTTGCTGAAGTAAGCGTCCCTTCACCTCAATAGAAAACCAAGCCCGGGCATGTGCTCAAAAAACAATGCCCGGGCCAATGCCGTCGTTACTTCAGGATAATCTCTGGCCCCATAATGCTGTTGGGCAAGAAGGTTGAGATGATCGGAATGTAGGTCACCAAAATCAGGAACACGAACAGGATGCCAAGCCAAGGCAGGGCCGCTTTAACCACACGCAGCATCGGCATATTCGCCACGCCCGAGGTTACAAACAGGTTGAGGCCCACCGGCGGGGTTATCATCCCGATCTCCATATTCACCACCATGATAATGCCGAGGTGAATTGGGTCTATCCCCAGCTCTATCGCGATGGGGAACACCAGCGGCGCCACGATCACGATGAGGCCGGAAGGCTCCATAAACTGCCCGCCGATCAGCAAAATAACGTTGACGATCACCAGGAACATGATAGCCCCGAAGCCCGCCGTCAGCATCGCGTTGGCGATTTGCTGGGGGAGTTGCTCCTCAGTCAACACGTGCTTGAGCAGCAGCGCATTGGCGATGATGAACATCAGGGTGATGGTGAGTTTACCGGCTTCAAACAGCGTGTCACGGGTGTCTTTATGCACCCATGCCGTCACCAGCGCCCAAGGCCGCCGGAACAGGCTAATGGGTTTGCCGCCCTCGGTTTTTGCGGCCAGTGGCCCCATATCTCGATACACAAAATTGGCAATCAGGAAGGCGTAAATGGCTGAAACTGCTGCCGCCTCGGTGGGGGTGAATGCCCCGCCTTTCCAGTAAACACCCGAAATCATGGAGCGCACGCCCTCAGTGTCCGAAATCTCGTGCAGGCCAAACCACGGGTGGCCATAAATGCCGCCCATGATGATAACCATCAGAAACAAGCCCCAAAGCGCATCGCGCCCCGCGTAAAAAACCTCGCCCCAGCCGAGCCACTCGCCCTTGGGCATGTTTTTGTAGCGCGCCACAACATAGATGCCAACCATCAGCATGGTGCCGGCGAGGATGCCGGGAATAACGCCAGCAAGGAACATCCGGCCCACGGAAACATCAGTAGCGGAGGCATAAACCACCATCACGATAGAGGGCGGAATGAGGATGCCAAGGGTGCCGGCAACGGCAATAATGCCCGCCGCAAAATCTTTGGTATAGCCAATTTGGTGCATACCCGCGATGACGATAGAGCCGATGGCCACAACGGTCGCAGGGGAGGAGCCGCTGAGGGCTGCAAACATCATGCAGGCCAGCACCCCCGCAATGGCAAAGCCACCGCGCAAATGCCCGACCATGGCAATGGCAAACCGAATTATTCGCCTCGCCACGCCCCCCGTACTCATAAAGCTAGAGGCTAGAATGAAGAACGGAATGGCGAGCAGCGTATAATGCGCATACATCGCTTGAAACATGGTTTGGCCGACCGAAGCGAGCGAGGCGTCTGAGTAAATCAGCATGAAAAAGATTGAGCTGAGGCCTAGGGAAATGGCGATTGGCACGCCGAGCAGCAAAAAGCCGATAACCATGCCAAAGAGAAAAATAAGTTCCATGCTTTAAGTCTCCTGTGCGGCGGCTTTAGCAGCCACTTCTTTTACATCGTCTTCGGCCTCATGGCTCACAATTAGGGTGTCTCGGGTACCATTGGCGAGGCCGGTGAAGGCTTGCACAAGGCGGAAAAGCAGCAGCGCGGCACCGAAGGGCAGGATCGCATACGGGATAAAGCGCGGAATTTTATTATAGGCCTCGCCCTCGTTGATCATCGGCTCGATAAAACGCAGCCAGTCAGGCATTGGTACGCGGTCCACCTCATACCAACTGCGGTAGCTGGTGGTTTTCATCTCTTCAAAGCCGGTGGGAAACCAGTGGCCCGTGGTGGCCGGAAGGTTAGCGAAATTGGCGTAATAATCCCAGCTGGCCTTCATCAGCAGCAGGGCGTAGATGATAGAAATTGCGGTGGCGAGCAGGGCCAGCTTGCGGCGGGTTGGCATGCGGAAGACGTTAATTAGGGAATCGACGCCCAGATGCGCGGTAATTTTTATGCAATAGCTAACGCCAAAAAGCACCAACCATGAAAACAGGATTGAGGTCATTTCCAAGCCCCAGATAAGCCCGCCATTAATGCCCCAGGTCTCTTTCATGTAAGCACCAAAGCCGGTGCCGGCGGTATAGCGCAGCACAACATTCACAAACGTTATCAGCGTCATAAGCCCGAGGATGGTTGCAATGACCGTCTCCTCAAGGGTGTCCATAAAGCTCTTTTTCTTTTCAATCATGCTGGCCTCCCTAAATGAGTTGCGCCTCCAGCAAAAGCTGGCGGCGCGGTTGGTTTTATTGGCTAGCGTTGATCGCTTGCGCGGCGGCAATGTTCTCAGCGCCCACGTCGCCTTCAAACTGTGCCCAAACCGGCTTCATCGCATCAACCCAAGCTTGGCGCTGCTCGGCAGTCAGCGAGCGCACAATGCCGCCGGAACCGATGATGTCTTGCTTGGCCTGCTCGTTTACAGCGGTGGCTTCTGCGTTACGCAGCAAAGTCACTTCGCTAAGGATCTGCAAAAACTGGTCGCGAACTTCAGGCTCTAGGCCGTCGAGCCATTCGGTCGAGGTGACCACGAGGTAATCCAGAATGCCGTGGTTGGTTTCGGTCACACCGTCCTGAACCTCAAAGAACTTCTTGCCATAGATGTTGGACCATGTGTTCTCTTGGCCATCAACCACGCCGGTTTGCAGCGCGCCGTATACCTCGGAAAATGCCATTGGCTGCGGAATCGCACCAAGCGCTTCCATTTGGGCCACCAGCACATCAGAGGTTTGTACACGGAACTTCAGGCCTTCGGCGTCAGATGGGTTGATCAGCGGCACGTTAGCCGAGAAGTTTTTCATGCCGTTATGCCAAAAATCTAGGCCCATAAGCCCGCGCCGCGCCATGGAAGCTTTCATAGCTTCGCCAGCTTCGGAAGCTTGGAACTCGTCTACAGCCGCGACGTTATTAAACATAAATGGCAAATCGAAAATGCGGAATTGGAGGGTGAAGGCCTCGAACTTCGAGAGGCTTGGTGCGGCCAGTTGCACATTGCCCTGAAGCATGGCTTCAAGCACTTGGTTATCATTATAAAGCGTGGAGTTCGGATAAACCTCCATGCAAGCCACGCCGTCCATCTCGGCATTTACCCGCTCGGCCAACAATGTGGCCGCGATGCCTTTTGGGTGGCGGTCAGTGTTGGTTACGTGAGCGAATTTGATAACAATCTCGCCCTCGTCACAGGCTTCTTGTGCAAAAGCGGTGTTGGCGGTGATCGTAGAGGCAGCCAGAACGGCGGCCATGGTTAGAAAACGCATGATGTTCCTCCCAGAACGTTGAAAGCCGCAGGTGCGGCCGATGGGCTATTGGAACACAGCTTTTCGCAGAAAAAAGGGGGAGGCTCACAAATGTGTGATTTTTGAGTTTTTACTGGACTAACAGATGGTTAACTAGTTTGGTCTCCGGAATTCTGTGCGTCTGGCCGCGCAGATGCCCCCGCGCTGTGCGGTTTTCCGCACAATAAAGCCGGCTGTGTCGGTGGCCTCGCTTCGCTCGGCTATCGCGGCGCGAGCGAGAATCTGCCAAATAGAACGGCCTTTGCGCGCCGCGTCAGAGCTTTAGGCTAGCGAAAACGTTCTGGCTTAATCCCGTGGCGTTTGAGTTTGTCATATAGGGTTTTTCGGGGCAGCCCGAGCGCCGTACACACATCTGGAATTTTTCCATTAAACCGCATCAGGCTTTGTTCGATCAGGTGGGCTTCGACCCGTTCAAGTGCGGCGCTCAAACCTGTTTTGCTTAAGGTTTCTGCATCTTCCAGCCCCATTGCTGCCCGCCGCGCGTGGTTTCGCAGTTCGCGCGCATTTCCGGGCCAGCTTTTGGCCAGAAGACTCGCGAGCGCCACCGCGCCTTGCGGCAAGCCAATGTCTGCCTGCGTTTCTTCGAGAAAATGCGCATAAAGTAAGCCGATATCCTCGGGGCGCTCCCTTAAGGGGGGGATATGCAGGCGTGCGACATCGAGCCTGAAGAAAAGATCTGGGCGGAAGCGGCCATTGGCAACCATGTCTGGCAGGTCCTCATTGCTGGCCGCCAGCACGCGGATATCGAGTTTTTGCGGGCGGCCCAGCCGGTCGTCCACAGAGCGTTCTTCCAGAATGCGGAGCAGATTCACTTGCTGATCCAGCGGCATTGCGCCAATTTCATCGAGAAAAAGCGTACCACCATCTGCCCGCTCAAAAGCACCTTTACGGGTGTTATCTCCAAATAAAACCGCGTGGGTTAGCCCCTCTGTGAGCATGCCGCAATTTACGGCGATAAACGGGGCGTTTCCGCCGGATAGCGCATGAATAACCCGCGCGGCCAGCTCTTTGCCTACGCCGGTTTCGCCAATGATCAGGGCGTCAGATCTAGCGGATGCCACGACCCGCAACTGCCGCCGCAGGTTTTGTGTGGCTTCAGATTGCCCGATAATCAGCCGTTCTGCGGCGTCTTTTGCGACCAGCCGCGCCTTAAGGGCCCTGTTTTCCAGCACCGTTGCCCGCAGCCCACTGGCCCGCGCCACAACCTCACAAAGCCGCTCGTTGCTCACAGGTTTTTCCAGAAAGTTCAGCGCCCCGGCTTCCATGGCTCGCACGGCCATTGGCACGTCGCCTTCACCCGTGATCAAAATCACCGGTAAGTCGCTATCTACCTGTTTGCAGCGCTCCAGCAGGGCAAATCCATCTTTGCCCGGCATACGAACATCACTGAGCACTATGCCCTCGAATGCCGGTGAAATATGATCTATAGCTTCAATAAATGACCCTGTCAAAATCACTGGATACCCAGCGATCTCAAGGCTTTGCCCGAGCGCTTCACGCACCTCGCGGTCATCGTCCACCAGCAATACACTCAGGCTCATTGCGCGGCTCCTTTTGGCAATGTTACGGTAAACACCGCCCCGCCATTGGGGTGGTTTTCCCCCTTTATAGCGCCGCCAAAGCTTTGCACAATCCCGTAAGAAATCGACAGCCCTAGGCCCATGCCGTCTTCGCTACCTGTGGTTTTTGTGGTGTAAAACGGCTCAAATATCTTTTCAGGGGCTTCCAACCCCGGGCCAGTATCTCGCAGCACAATCTGCGCCTCGCTTGTGTTTTCCTGCACCGAAATCTCAATCCGCTTGGGGCTGGCCCCCGCCATCGCATCCACCGCGTTTGAGATCAGGTTCAGCACCACTTGTTGCAGCCGCACGGGGCCGCCCTGTGCAATAATTTCGGCTTCAGGCCGCTGCCAGATCAGCTCCACATTTTCAGCTCGCAGCCGCGCCACGGCAATTTCCAAAGCGTCGTCCACCACGCGCCCGAGCGGCACATCCCCCGTGGGTTCGCCTTCTTTTTTGGAAAACGCCCGCAGGTTTTTGATAATCCGCGCCATCCGGCCCGTAAGATCAGCAATACGCCCGAGATTGCCCGCGGCTTTTTCCGGCTGGTCCCGCTCCAAAAACACCTGTGCGTTTTCTGAAAATGACTGAATGGCCGCCAAGGGTTGATTCAGCTCATGGCTGATGCCCGCCGCCATTTGCCCGAGCGCTGAAAGCTTGCCTGCCTGGACAAGGTCATCCTGCGCCTGCTTAAGTTGCGCTGTGCGTTTTTCTACTCGCGCCTCCAGTGCGGCATTGGCCTCTTCTCGCAAGGCTAGCTCTCGGGCCAGCGCCGAGCGGCGAATGTAGAGCGCCCAGAGGAGGGCCCCAAACAGGGCCATGAGCGCGCCCACCAGCATGGCCTGTAAACGCGCCGCTTCCGCTACAGAGGCGGTATCCGTTAGCATATACGCGTCCATACCGATAACGGGCAAGGGCTGCGTTTCCAACAGGGCCTCACGGGGGAGCTTGGGGTCATCAACTGAATACCATATTCTATGGCCAAAGCTTTGGCTTTCATGCGGATCGGGGAAAGGGCGCAGGGGCTGATTTCCGTAGCGGGTCAGATCCACCTCAGCGACCCCCAGTTGTAAGCGCAATAATTCGGAACGGTTGGAGATAAAAACAACCTGGTTCTCATCAACAAAAAACACGATTTCAGGGTCGCCTCGCCAAAGAAGCTCCAGGTTTTCAAGGTCAGCTTTCACCACAATCGCGCCGCGCACATCGCCCGCGTTATTCAAGATTGGCCGTGCAAAGCTAAAGCCGCGCGGGCTTTCTGGCCGCTCTTGCAGGTGCGTGAAGCCAAGCGCGCCGTTCATGGCGCGCACAAAATCTGACCGGTTGGAAAGATCGCGGCCGATGTAGCTTTGGCTGGTGCCAAAAGCGCTATCGGCAATAACAATGCCGCTGGAATTGACCAATGAAATATTTAGGGAGCGGCTCAGATCGGCCAATTGCCGCAAGCGCGAATTCAGGCGCTCGGGGGTTGGGCTGCTCAGCGCGTCTAAAAAGGCTTGATCCCGCGAGAGCACAACGGGCAGCATGCGGTAGCGCTCTAATCGGCCGACCAACCGGTCTGCCGCGAGCGAAAGATTGGCTTGCGCTGTTTCCGAAAGCTGCCCCAAGGCCTCGCGGTATGAAAATTGCCAAACCGCGAAAACCAACCCCGCTACAAAAGCGAGATAGAGCAAAATATAAGGGATCAGGCGCATGGGCGCCTAAGCAGCGGCCAGATACGCCGTGAGCGCATTTACATCGCCCCTCCGCGCCGCCAATTGCCCGCGTATTTCTTCGCGCTCAGAGGTAAGCAGCGAAAGCCCTTCAATGATCAGGTTTATCAATTTCACCTGTCCGGAGCGGTCTGAGACTTGCCAATCTAACTGGAAGGGAGATTGCCCTTGCTGACGAACCTGAGAGGACACCAAAATGCCTTTACTGCCGGCATCCCGCGTGCGGGTAATGGTGATGTCAGCGCCTTGGAACTCGCGAAACTGACGTCCGTATTTATAGGAAATGTAGTGACCAAACGCATTTGAAAAATCGCGCTGCTCCCGATTGCTCAGGCTACGGTAGGGTGGGCCAAGCACCGAACGCGCGATGATATTGATATCGGCATACGAGGTGAAAACCTGCTTGAAGCGACGTAATACCCGCGCTTCGGATTGGCTGGAATTGATGATTCCAAAAACATCATCTATCACGCCCTGCACAAAGGTTGAGGCCCCGTTTTCGGTGAGCGCGAGTGCGGGCAACGGTAAAAGAGCGGCTGCACCACCGGCCAGTACCAGCCGTCTGTTTGGGTTATTGAAAGGCATAAGGATCCTCCAGATCTTCGATCTCTGTTTGGCCACCCGAAACCGCGTAGCGCTTGTTTTGCATATATGAAAGCCGCTGGGCGGCATAGGAATCAGCTGATTCGTAAAGCAGCAAGCTAATCAGGTCGTCATATGTGTTGCGTTTACCGATGAGATTAACGCCTTTGAGGGCCAGCATATAATATGCCTGCTCGCGGGTAATTACGTAGTTCAACGGATCAATTGCGAGGTCTACCAGAATGCCAACGGTATCGCGCACCGTGCTTGGGCCCAAAATCGGCAGCTCAATATAGGCCCCTTCCGGCAGGCCCCAGGTGCCTAAGGTTTCCCCAAAATCGGTGGGGTGCTGAAAAAGCCCCATATCGGCAGCCGGGTCTGCCAGCCCGGCAATACCAAGGGTGCTGTTAAGCGCAAACCGTAAAAGCGTGGTGCCGGCAGCGTCTCCATCGCCCTGTAAAACATGGTTTATAAAGGCATTTGGCTCGCTAAGGTTGCGCGCCGCATTTTCCACCACGGTCCGAATGTCTTCTGGCACCACAGCGCCATAAACACTTGCCACCGGCCCAACCACGAGCGTATCCAAGGCAATGTTAAATTCATGGATAGAGCGGTTAGCTTCTTCGAAGGGGTCATAAATTTCTCCCTCGGAGATGTGGGTTTGCCCGCTGGCACACGCACCAAGAGAGGCGAGCAATGCCCCCCGTATCATCCAGTTGAATATATTTGCTTTTGCGGTCATATCGTTATTTCCGTAAAAGAGCTTTAAATAAATGCTCGTATAAGTGCTACTTAGGGTTTTATACCAGAATGTCGAGTAGGGCGGAAAGGCTAATTTCCGGCCAAGCGGCGGGCTGCGCAAGAATGCGCGCAAAGATGAAGGGTAAAAAATGGACCACACTCGGCTAATGAAGCTCGGAAATCACGAGATTTCGGCCGTTATCAAGCGCTGGAACTGGTCGATATTTTCGATCGGTTTATTCAGCATGTTTGCCAACCTGCTTATGCTCACAGGCCCACTTTTTATGCTGCAAATCTATGACAGGGTGCTGGGTTCGCGCTCAGTGGAAACGCTGGTGGCGCTCACGCTTCTGGTTGTTTTGCTTTACGGCATTATGGGGGTGCTTGATTTTGCTCGTGGCCGAATTGCGGCGCAAATTGGTGCCGGCGTACAAGACGCGCTTGATGAGCGGGTGTTTGCCGCCACCTTGCGCCGCGCCGTTTCTGCCGAGGCCCGTGCGCGGCCTGATTCGGGGTTGCAAGACCTTGAAGCCATGCAGCGGCTGCTGGCATCACCCGCCTTGTTTGCGGTATTTGATCTCCCATGGACCCCAATTTTTCTGGCGGCCATTTTCATTTTTCACCCGATGCTGGGCTGGTTGGCGCTGGGCGGCGGGGCGCTGCTGATTTTCCTTACGATCCTGAACCAGTATATCACGCGCCGCCCCGTGCTGGAGGCCAGCCGTGATGCCGCACTTGCGCATGCGCTTTCGGAAACTTTTCGGAGCCAATCGGAAGCGGTTCATGGGCTGGGCATGCAAAAGGCGGCGCTTTCACGCTGGGGCAAAGCCCGCCGAACAGCGCTAAAAAGCACTATCCTTGCCGCACATCGCACCGGATTTTTCACCACGCTCACCAAAACCCTGCGGCTTTTTCTGCAATCTGCCATGCTGGCGCTTGGGGCTTACCTCGTGTTGCAAAATGAAATGACGGCGGGGGCGATGATTGCGGGCTCCATTTTGATGGGCCGCGCCTTGGCCCCTGTGGAGCAGGCGATTGGTCAATGGTCGCTGGTGCAGCGGGCGCGGCAAGGCCGCAAATCGCTCTCCCTGATGCTCGGGGCCATTCCTGAGCCCATAGAGCGCACTGCTCTACCCCGCCCAAAGGCCTATCTTGAGCTTTCCAAGGTCACCGTGGTTCCGCCGGGCGAAAATATGGCGACTTTGCGCATGGTTTCCTTTCGGGTTGAGCCGGGGCAGGCGCTGGCTGTGATTGGCGAAAGCGCGTCTGGCAAGTCTACTTTGGCGCGGGTGCTAACGGGGATATGGCCTACGGTTTCCGGAAAAATCCGGCTCGATGGCGCGGCAATAGAGCAATATAATCCTGAGGATTTGGGCCGCTATATTGGCTACCTGCCGCAAGATGTGGCGCTGTTTGATGGCACGATATCCGAAAACATCGCACGGCTTTCTGAAACGCCTGATTCTAAAAAGGTGATTGCCGCCGCCATGCTGGCTGACGCCCATGAGATGATTCTGAAACTCCCCGATGGGTATGATACCAAAATCAACGGCGGGGCGCGGCTTTCGGGCGGGCAAAAGCAGCGCATCGGGCTGGCGCGGGCGCTGTATGATGACCCTGTGTTGCTGGTGCTGGACGAGCCAAATTCCAACCTTGATTCCCATGGGGGTGTTGCGCTGGATAAGGCGATTGAGGGCTTTAAGGCCAAAGGTGGTGCGGTGATTATTATGGCCCATCGGCCTTCGGGCATTGCGGCTTGTGATCTGGCGCTGGTGCTCTCGGAAGGGATTGTCGCCAAGTTTGGCCCGCGTGACGAGGTAATTAAAGCAATGACGCAGAACTTCCAGACCATAGCGGGCGAAATGGCTCCGAAGGGGCAGCCATGAGCGTGCGCGGCAAATGGAGCACCAAGCGCTTTGTGGCGTTGGGCATGCTGGCGCTGGTGGGGCTGCTGGGCGGGCTGACCTATTGGAGCATTACCACTGAAATAGCGGGGGCGATTGTGACCTCGGGACGGGTGGAAGTGGAGAGCAACCGGCAGATTGTGCAGCACCCGCAGGGCGGCGTTGTTAGTGAAATTTTGGTGACAAACGGAGATCGGGTCGAGGCCGGAGAGGTGCTGCTGCGCTTTGATGCGGTGCTGACCGAATCAGAGTTTGCCGTGACCGAGGGCCAGCTTTTCGAGCTGCTCGGGCAAAAAAGCCGCTTGCTGGCAGAGCGCGACGAGGCGGGTGATATTACCTTTGATGCCGAGCTGATCGAGGCGGCCAAAACCCGGCCCAAAGTTACGGAACTGATTCAGGGCCAAAGTGCTTTATTTGCCGCCCGCCTCGCCTCGCTGAATGAGCAGCTTTCACAATGGAGCGAGCGCAGCCGGCAGATTGACAACCAGATCGAGGGGTCGCAATTCCAACTGGCCTCGCTGGAAGAGCAAACGGCGCTGCTGAAGCAGGAGCTGGCCGACCAGCAATCGCTGCTGGATAGCGGGCTAACGCAGGCCAGCCGTGTGTCAGCGCTAAAGCGCGAGGCGGCCAGCTTTGGTGGCCGTATCGGGGCGCTAAATTCGGAAATTGCGCAATCGCGCGGGCGCTTGGCCGAGATCGAAATTGAGCGCTTGAAGCTGGCGACCAGCCTGCGGGAAGAGGCCATCCGCGCGTTACGCGAGCTGCAACCGCGCGAGATAGAACTGCGGCAAAACCGGATTTCGCTCTTGGAAGTGCTAGACCGCCTCACCCTGCGCGCCCCCCGCGCAGGGGTGGTTTATGGGCTTGTTGTGCACACCACCCGCGCTGTTGTGCAGCCTGCCGAGCCTATCATGTATATAATTCCGCAAGACGAGCCCTTGATCGTGCGCACCCAAATTCCGACCCAGCATATTGACCAGATCCGCCTTGGCCAGCCCGCCACCCTGCGGTTTTCGACCTTTGACCAACGCACCACGCCGGAGATTTTTGCCACCGTTGCCAATGTTTCGCCGGATGTGTTTGTGGATAATCGCACGGGTGCGAGTTATTATACTGCCGAGTTACGCCCGAATGAGGGGGAGCTTGAAAAGCTTGGTGACCTTGAGATTTTGCCCGGCATGCCTGTGGAAGCGTTTATCAAAACCGAAGATCGCACGCCGCTGAGCTACCTGATCAAGCCCCTCGCCAACTACTTTAATCGGGCATTTCGCGAGGACTGATACGGCGGCGCATCACCAACCTTGTCGCCCTCCACTCCGGTTTTTTGCTATCGCAAAAAATCCTCGCGTTTGGGCCGTGGCCTCGGCTTCGCCTCGGTGGCGGCGCGTTTGGCTTTGTTTTGCTTGGCGATTGACATACCCGCGCCGCGCGGCAGCCTTGCACGCCTTGGCTAGCCGCGGTCGCGCAAAAGCCGGCCTTGCTGCTTTTGCCAATCGCGCTTCTTTTCAGTAGCCCGTTTGTCTTGCTGCTTTTTGCCTTTGGCAATGCCGAGCAGCAATTTGGCACGGCCTTTATTGTTGAAATATATTTTTAGCGGCACGAGGGTCATGCCTTCCCGGCCTACATTTTTATGCAGGTTGCCCAGCTCTTTTTTGCTCACCAGCAGCTTGCGTCGCCGCCGCTCTTCGTGCTGAAAGGTTTTGGCCTGCTCGTATTTTGGCACGTGAGAGTTGATCAGCCACAGCTCGCCATCCTCGATATTGGCATAGCTTTCAGCTATGTTAACCCCGCCGGTGCGCAGCGCCTTGACCTCGGAGCCTTCCAGCATCAGGCCACATTCGATGGTATCCTCGATGGCATAATTATAGCGCGCCTTGCGGTTCTCCGCGACGCTTTTGTTATTCGGGTTCTTTTTGCCTTTTGGTGCCATAGGGTTGATGTAGCCATCAGGCCGCGGATTGTCCAGATGGGGTGCGCGTGCTAAATTTTGCGTGATAGGGGCAGAATTCGCTGGTCAGGCAAGGTGAGAAGGCAGAAGTTGGGCAGATACCTGTTTTTACCGGAGTTGCCTTGAAGCTTTCAACCACCCACAAGATCGAAATCGCTTTTGCCGCGCTTGTGGGCATTGGCCTGCTTTGGGCGTGGCAATCCGGGCTGCTGGCCACGCTGCAAGCCGATATGAGCCGCGATGCGATTGAGGCTTGGGTGGCGGCGGCAGGGCTGTGGGGGCCGCTAGTGGTGGTGCTGCTTATGCTGGTGGCCGTGGTGGCCAGCCCTATCCCGAGCGCGCCGATCGCGATGGCGGCGGGGGCGGCTTATGGGCATACTTACGGCACGATATATATTGTGATCGGGGCCGAGGCAGGAGCGCTGATTGCCTTTGGGCTTTCACGCAGCTTGGGGCGGCGGGTGATCACCAAATGGTTTGGCGACAAGGCTGATTTTGGCCTGCTTGGCTCGCAAAATGCGCTTACATTCACCGTGCTGGCCTCACGGCTTATCCCGTTTATTTCGTTTGATCTGGTGAGCTATGCGGCGGGCTTAAGCTGCCTGCACTTTTGGCGCTTTGCCTTGGCGACGCTGGCGGGCATCATTCCGACAAGCTTTTTACTGGCGCATTTTGGCGGTGAGGTCGCCAGCGGCGATATGGGGGCGACGACCTGGGTGGTGCTTGGTTTTGGCCTGATCACCGGCGCGCCGCTGATCTGGGCGGCGCTGAGGCGTGGTAAATATTGAGGCCTTGCGCGCCCGCGTCTAAGCAGGCATGCGCACACCGTTCAAGGCAGCCATTTCGCGCGCATCCGGCGGCTCCCATAGGGTTTCCATAAAGTCAAACATCTCCCGCGTCACTTCAAATTGGAAGGTCTCGGACTGCTCGGCATTGCGCTTTTGCACCCGTTGCCAGCGGGTCTCGGGTGGCACGTCGATAAAGTGCAGGGCCACCTTATAGCTATGCGCAGCCGCCCAGTTGGCAAAAATATCACGCTCGCTTTTGCGGGTCAGGCCACAGTCAAATATCGCGGGCACGTTCAGCTCCACCAGCCGCTCGGCCACGCTTCGCATTTGCGCCCAGTTTCGCTCCACACGTGGATAGAACCACGCAAAAAGGTCGGTGTCTGGTTTGTCAGGGTTGTGCAGGCGCTGCATCCATTCATCAATGGAAAA
>NVUX02000026.1 GCA_002402045.2 Paracoccaceae bacterium
ATGAAAGAACGCGGGCATGGCGCGCCCTTTTTTGTGGGTATTCAACTGTTAGAGCCGGGAGCGGAGTAGCATTTCGGCAATTTCCACAAACCCGTCGCCACCGCGGGAAGGAGCAATAAAGGCAGGGTTTGCGCCCATTTTGCCGGTAAAATCAGCCACATTGGCCACGCCGCAGGCATAGGGAAAATAGGAAAACATCGGGCTATCATTGGGGCTGTCGCCGCAGAAAACTACGCGGTTGCGATCAGATTCGATATCAAGCCCCAGCCGTTCGGTGGCAAAGCGGCGGCTCATGGAAAGCTTGTCATATGCGCCAAACCAGCCGTTTACGTGAATAGAGGACACTTTGGCCACCGCGCCTTCTTCCTCGAAAATATCAACGATCCGCTGCACGCTGGCCTCGGGCAATGGCGGCACATCTTCGCAAAAATCTATCGCGAGGTCGGCCTCGCGGTAGGGCTGGTCTGCCGATACCGCGCAGCCTTGCACCTCAGCCAGCACCCGCGCCTGAATATGGGCCAGCTTTTGCTGATTGACGGCACGGGTGGCCGCGTCGACCTCATACACCCGCAGCATTTTTTTGCTGGCGTCATCATATGAAAAATAAAACGCGCCGTTTTCGCCAACCACGCCCGCAATGGGCCACATCCGTGCGATCATATCGCACCAGCCCGCCGGCCGGCCGGTAATGGGGGCCACATGGATGCCGGCTTTTTGCAGCGCCTCAAGCGCGGCGTAAGCGCTGGCGGGCAGGCGGCCTTCAGTGGTGAGGGTGTCATCAATGTCGGTAAAAACACAGGTGATATTGCGGGCAATATCGGCGGGAAAGGCGCTAAGCGGCTGCATGTCTGGCTCCGGATTTATACGCGAAAAGAGAAGGGGCCGTCGGCCTCGCACAGGTCTATCTCGGTTGAGCGAAAAGCACCATGCCATTCATGCAGCATATAGCCGCCGGGGCGGGTGACAAAGCCTGCGGGGGCATTCGCGCGGTAATCTACCGGGAAACTGCTGACGGGGGACGGGGCCGAAATGGCCACGGTATCGCCCAGCGAGCCGACCATCATATTATGCACATGGCCGCATATAATACGGGTTTTTGCACTGGCATGTTCCAGAACCTCTTGCAAAAGTCCGGCACCTTTTAGCCCGATTTTGTCCATAAAATGGATGCCGCTATCAAAGGGGGGGTGGTGCATGGCAATGAGCGCGGGTTTTTGCGGGGCGTTTGAAAGCGCGCGGGCGAGGAAATCTGCGGTGGGTTGATCAATCAGCCCGCCACCTTCGCCTTCAATCAGGGTATCCAGCCCGATAAGCAGCATTTTTTCTTGCGCAACCACCCAGTTTAGCCGATCGGTTTTTGGCAGGTAAGCCGCATCGCCAAAAGCTGAGCGCATGGCCTCCCGGTTATCATGATTGCCGGGAATCACATAATATGGCAGGCCGAGGCGCTCTATCTCTTTGCGAAAGAGGGCATAGCTTTCAGGCGATCCGTTATCGGAAATATCGCCGGTGATTACCACCGCGTCGGGGGCTTGGGCGGCCTCTGCGGCCAACACCGCGCTGATGGTAGCCCTTAAGCGCGACAGGGTGTTCACCTGCCCGCACAGTTTTTCTGGCGGGATGGTTAGGTGCGGGTCAGAGATTTGCAGGATACGGGTCATTTGATTCCGGAGCGCAGGAAGGCCTGCACAAATTGGCGTTGGAAGATCAGGAACGCGACCAGAAGGGGTGCGACCGACATGAGGGTGGCGGCGGAGATGATCGAGATATCCACGCCATTTTCGGGTGCGCCAAAGATGGAGAGGCCAACAGTGATCGGGCGGGTTTCTGGCGAATTGGTGACGATGAGCGGCCAGAGGAAATTGTTCCAATGGGTGGAAACCGAGACCAGCGCATAAGCTAAATAGGTAGGCTTGGCCAACGGCACATAGACCTTAAGCAAGATACCAAGGCGCGAGCAGCCCTCGATGCGGGCGGCTTCGTCTAGCTCTATTGGCACTGATTTGAACGCCTGGCGCATTAAGAAAATGCCGAAAGCCGACGCCATATAGGGCATGCCAACCCCGAGGATGCTATCAAACAAGCCCAGCCGCGAGACCATGGCGTAGTTTTCCACGATCAGTACTTCGGGCAAGATGAAAAGCTGGAGCAGCACCAAAAGGAAGGCGATATCTTTGCCGGGGAATTGCACCTGCGCAAAGGCATAACCAGCCAGCGTGGTGACGATAAACTGGCCGATCAGCACAACCGTTACCAACAAAAACGTATTGAGGAAATATTTACCCCAAGGCGCGCCGTCCCATGCGGCTTGGAAGTTGGACATGGTCCAGGGCGAGGTTAGGCGGAAATTAACCGCATCAGAGGTGCTGTGCACAGCCGCCCAAACTGCAAAAAGTAGCGGGGCTATCCAGATGATCGCCAGCAGAACGGCGCCAATGGTGTCAAAGCTTTTGGTAAAACGGCTCATTGGTAATGGGTCCTGCGGTCAATAAAGTAGAACTGTACGGCGGCAACGATGCCGAGCACCAAGAGCACCATCATGGTGAGCGCGGCGGCGTGCGGGGTATCAAAAAATGCAAAGGCTTGCTCCCAGATATAATAGAGTATCAGCTTTGAGGCATCTGACGGACCACCCTTGGTGAGGATGAACAGGTGGTCAATCAGCTTGACCGAATTGATCACTGCATTCACCCCGATAAACAGCGTCATCGGCATAAGCATGGGCAGCACAATGCGGCGGGTATAGGTCCAGCGGCTGGTGCCTTCAATGTCGACAGCCTCCCGCAGGTCTTCCGGAATGGTTTGCAGGGCGGCGAGATAGAAGATCATGAAAAAACCGGATTCTTTCCAGACTGTCACAATGATAATCGCCCAAAGTGCGGTTTCGGGTTGGCCGAGCCAATTAACCGAGGGTAAGCCAAACAGGCTGCCGATTTGGTCAAGCACGCCGAGGCCGGGGGTGTAGAAAAACAGCCACAGGTTGGCCGCCGCGATCATTGGCAGCACGGTGGGGGTGAAATAGGCGGTGCGTACAAAGCCCTTGGCCGAGATTTTGGAATTGGCCCAAAGTGCCATGGAAAGTGCGATAAACATCGAGAGCGGCACGGTGATGCCGGCATAAAACAGGTTGTTTTTGACCACGATCCAGAAGGTCGGGTCTGCGAACAGGTCGGTGTAGTTTTCAACCCCGACAAATTCAACGGGGTGGCGGCGGGTGCCGCGGGAAAACAGGCTTGACCATAGGGTTGCTATGGAAGGGTAAAAGGCAAACAGCGAAAGCAAAATCGCGGCGGGGGATAGCAGGAGCCAGCCATAAATGGCGCGGCGGCGGCGTTCCAGTTTTGCGAGTTCACTCATTGTTTGCCCTTACATGAAAAATGGCACCCGGTTGCCCGGGTGCCAATGGGAGATTAGCGGTAATCGCGCAGCAGGCGCTCGGCGGCGGCTTGGGCTTCACCCAATGCTTCTGCGGGCGTTTTGGCCCCGGTGAGCGCGGACTGAATGGCGTTGTTCAAGCCTTCACGCACCCGTGCTGTCTCAAAGGTAGAGAACTCGGCAACCGCATTTTGAAGCTGGTTGCGGGCGACAAGCGCTGGCGGGAATTCAAGCACATAGGCCTTTAGCGCATCGGTTTCATACGCGGCTGGGGAAACACCCATATAGCCGGTTGCGATAGACCACGCGGCCGCTTGCTCGGGGGATGTCATGAACTCGATCAACCGCATGGAGGCCGCACGCTCTTCGTCGGAGGTATCTTTGAAGATATAAAAGTTACCGCCACCAGTTGGTGAGCCAAGGCGCACATTGGCCGGCAATTCAGCCACCCCAAAATCAAAGCTGGCGCTTTTCTTTACCGCTGTCAGATTGCCCGTGGAATGCCACATGATCGCGGTTTGGCCCTCAAGGAAAGCTTGGCGCAAGGTGCCCCATTCAACCGTGCCTTCCGGCATAATGCCATGCTCTTGTGACAAGGATCTCCAGAATTCCAATGTCGCAATCACGTCTGGGTCATCAAAGTTGGTGCTCAAGCCATCATCGGCCATCACTTCTTTGCCGTTCTGGATCGCCAGCGCCTGGAACATCCAATAAGGATAGCCGGTGGAGGGGATCATCAAGCCGTAATGGTCGTCATTTGTGAGCGCTTTGCCCATCTCGACCATTTCATCCCATGTTGTGGGTGGGCTTTCAGGGTCTAGGCCTGCAGCGCGGAATAGGTCTTTGTTATAGTAAGCCACAATTGTGGAGCGCTGGAACGGAATGCCCCATGTTTGGCCCTCAATTTGGCCATTGGCCATCAGCGCTGGGTAAAAGCTATTAAGCCATTCCTCAGAAGCCAGCCCGTCAAACGGGATAATAAGCTCTTGCTCGATCAGGTCATAGGCATCAATCGAAAACATAACGGCCAGCTGTGCCGGCTCGCCCGCATTCAACGCCGAAAGGGCGCGCACGCGGGTGTCGTCATAGTTGCCAGAATAAATGGCCGTAACGCTGATATCAGGGTTTTCGGCTTCAAATTGAGCCACCATGCCGTTGACCACTTCGGTGAGCGAGCCGCCCACGGCAATGGGGTAATACATGGTCAGCTCGGTTTGAGCGGCGCTGACATTTGCAAATGTCAGCGCGCCCGTGAGTGCCGCCGCGAAGATCTGTGTATGTTTCATAGTTACCCTCCTAAGGTGTTGTTACGTAATGTTATTCATGCGTTTGCCCGTCGGGCCAAATACATGCAGGTCTTTATCCTCAAAGGTAATTTCAACCTTTGAGCCAATCTCCATATGGGCCTTGCCATCCAGCTTTATCGTCAGGCCATTTGCGCTTTCATGCGCCAGCCCGATAAAGGTTTCCGCCCCCAGAAATTCGCAATCTGTAACCGTGCAGGCCATCCGCCCGCCCTCAGGGGCTAGCCGCATTTTTTCGGCTCTAATCCCGATGGTTTGGTCATCTGCATAACCCTGCAATGCGGTGCCTTTTATCAGCGCCATTGGCGGTGCGCCGACAAATTCGGCCACAAAGGTGTTGAGCGGCTCGCTATAAAGCTGCTCGGGCGTGCCGGTTTGTTCAATCAAGCCGTCTTTCATCAGCACCACTTTATCGGCCATGCTCATGGCTTCGGTTTGGTCATGGGTTACATAAACAATGGTCATGCCGAGGTCTTTTTGCAGCTTTTTGATATCTTTGCGCACCGCCGCGCGCAGTTTTGCATCAAGGTTGGAAAGCGGCTCATCCATCAAGCAGAGCTTTCGGCCTGCCACAATTGCCCGCGCCAAGGCCACCCGCTGCCGCTGCCCGCCCGAAAGCGCGCTCGGTTTGCGGTCTTCCAGCCCATGCAGGCCGGTCATATCCAGCGCATTATGCATTTTTGCCAGCCGCTCCTTTTTGGGAACCCGCCGGACTTTCATGCCAAACATCACGTTTTCGGCCACAGAAAGATGCGGGAACAGCGCGTAGGACTGAAACACCATCGAAAGATTGCGCTGCGCCGCCGAAGCCCCTGTTACATCTATGCCATCAATTATAATCTGGCCTTCATCGGGCACTTCCAGCCCGGCCAGCAGCCGCAATGTGGTTGATTTTCCGCAGCCTGAAGGGCCAAGTAATGCTACAAATTCGCCCTCTTCAATATCAAGCGTAATGCCCTCTACCCCAAGCTGGCCATTCCAGCGCTTGCCGATATTTTTCATCGTAACAAAGGCATTCCCGCTCATGCTATGGGCTCCTTGGCAATTTCAAGCCGGTCGTCCACCTTCTCAATGAGCGAGGAAAACGCGCCGGTTGGCCGTTCGTCCATAATTATGTGGTCAACCTCAGCGATATTTCCGCCCGCAGCCGGGGCCGCGCGGCCAAATTTGGTACTATCCACCACCAAAAGCGAAACCCGCGCATGCTCGCGGATTTTTTCACGAATGCGGACCTCGGAACTGTGGAAATCCAGCAGAGAGCCATCACTATCTATGCCGCCTACACCAAAAATCCCGTACTCTGCGCGGTAATTCTCGAATAGCGCCAGCGCCTCGTCGCCAATAATATCGCGGTCTGGCAAGCGCAGCTCGCCGCCGGGCAAAATGATCCGGTTTGAGGTTTCCTGTGAAAGCGCCATCGCCGCATTCAAATTATTGGTGACCACCGTTAGCCCTTTTTTGGATACCAATGCGCGCGCCACCATTTCCGGCGTGGTGCCGATTGAGATAAAAATAGTAGCATTATCAGGGATCGCCTTTGCGGCCGCAGCCCCAATGGCCTTTTTGGCACGAAGATTTGTGGTAGAGCGCTGATCATAAGGCTGGTTGAGCGGCCCCTCAAAAAGCTCGGCCCCACCATGGCGCCGCCGAAGGATATTGGCCTGACATAGTCCGTTTAGGTCGCGCCGAATGGTTTGCGCAGACACCTGAAGCTCATGGGCCAGCCCGTCTACCGTGACCAGATTTCGCTCGCGTGCCAACCTGACAATCAGGCTTTGCCGTGCTTCTGTTTTGCTCACCATTTTGCGCATACCTTTATTATTCGACTCAGTAATATGCGAATTTAACAATTTAATCAACGTTTTTGGCTAGATACTCATAAGAAGGTTCATATGAGCATTATTGAGCAGCATAAAACCTCGGGCAAATCCCGCTAAGGCACAGGCCAAACAGCTGATTGGAAATTACTGGTCTTATGGATGTTTGGTATTCATTGAGCGCGACAGAAATATGACGGCGCCATTATCTGGCAATCTTGGCAACACAGGCTTGCGCTCCGTGTTGAATGAGCGCCGAAAGGGCATCCACCAAACCAACGCGAAACGCGGGGGTTGATGCCAGCGAGGGTGGGAAAATGGCGGATGCCTTAAGGAAAGCCTCAACCTTGCCTTCGGGGCTTTTGGCGCTGTTGTAAAACGCACGTAAGTCATTTGCCATCGGGTCTTGCACTTTTATCGGGTGTCCGTTTTCATCAAGGCCGCCAACGTAGCGAATCCATGCGGCGACAGCGAGGATTAGCCCGCGGCTTTCGCGCCCGGCTTTCAGGTTTTCGCTGATGGTTTCCAGCATCCTTTGTGGCAGCTTTTGGGAGCCATCCATTGCGATTTGCGATGTCAGGTGCCGGATTGCCGGGTTACTATACCGCACAAATAAGGCTTCGGCGTATTGGCTCAGGTTCACCCCTTCGGGCGGGGTCAGGCAGGGGATAATTTCGGAAGCCCAAAGAGAGCGGCAATAGGCGGCGAACGCGGGGTTGGTGACCGTATCGCAAATGGTTTGATGGCCCGCCAGAAAGCCCAGATAGGCCAAAGCGGAATGGGTGCCGTTTAGGCAGCGCAGTTTCATATGCTCAAACACGGTCACATCAGAGACCATCTGCGCCCCCGCTGCTGCATAATCTGGGCGGTCGTTATTCACGAAATTGTCTTCGATCACCCATTGGCGGAAAGGCTCGTGCATAACCGGTGAGACATCTAAAATGCCGGTTTTTCGGGCAAGATCACTAATATCTTCTGGTTTGGTTGCCGGGACAATTCTATCAACCATGGTTGAAGGAAAAGCGCAATTTTGGCGAATCCAGTCTGCCAGAGCGGGGTCTATCAGCGTGGCCATTTCAAGAACCACGCCGCGCACCGCGTTGCCGTTTTCGGGAAGATTATCGCAGCACAAAACGGTAAACGGTGGCAGGCCGGCGGCCATCCGGCGCTGCAAGGCGCGCACAAGAAAGCCAACCGAAGAGCGCGGGAGGCTGTTGGCCAGATCATAAACAACGGCGGGGTGGCTTTGGTCTAGCGCGCCCGTGGCCGGAGCGCGGCAATAGCCTTTTTCTGTCACCGTGAGGGAAACGATTTTTATGGCAGGGTCTGCCATCGCGGCCAAAACCGCTTCAGGGTTTTCCCGCGCAACCAGAATATCTGAAATTACATCAAGGACTTGCGCTGTTTTTCCCTCTGGCCCAAGCTCCAGCGCGGTATAGGCAAAGCCTTGCGGCGCGAGCAGATCACGCTGATCAGGGCGCATAAGGCTCACCCCGATAATACCCCAGTTTCCACCCGACGCCTTGATGGCTTCTGCGGTATAAATCGCGCCGTGGGCACGGTAAAAGGCGCCAAGCCCAAGATGGACAATTCCGGGGGCGGGGCGATTGTGTGGCGGCACAAAAAGGCGCGGGTAGTTAGCGGGCAAGCCAGCCTCCGTCTACGTTAATGATGGCGCCATTTATGTATTTGGCGGCGTCGGATGCCAAGAACACCGCGGTGCCGCCAATATCGGACGGCGCGCCCCAGCGGCCGGCCGGAATCCGCTCCAGAATCGCTTTATTGCGAACCGGATCAGCCTGTAATAAAGCGGTATTGTTGGTGGCAATATAGCCGGGGGCAATGGCATTTGTAGTGATACCTTTGGCGGCCCATTCGTTGGCCAGCAGCTTAGTTATGCCCGCAACCCCGCTTTTTGATGCGGTATAAGAGGCAACGCGGATTCCGCCCTGAAATGACAGCATCGACGCAATATTTATGATAGACCCGCCTTTGAGAGCGTTGCGCGCGAAAGCCTGACACAAAAAGAACATGGCTTTCAGGTTCACATCCATCACGTCATCCCAATCGGCTTCGGTGAAGTCTACCGCATTTTCGCGGCGGATAATGCCTGCATTATTGACCAGAATATCGAGCGGGCCTTGCCCCTCCACTATGGCGGCAGCGGCCATCGGGTCGGCAAGATCCAGCAGCAGGCCTCGCGCTTTTCCGTTGGTGTCTGCGATGGTTTTTAGCGTTTCTGCCACGCTGGAGCGCCCAGCGCAGATAACCTCGGCACCGGCCTGTGCCAGACTGATCGCGATAGCCTGCCCGATGCCGGTATTGGCGCCGGTCACTAGGGCGGTTTTGCCTTGCAGGGAGAAAAGATCGCTCATTTCAAGTTGTCTATCGATACGAAATCCATATCTGTGTAATCGACATTATCTCCCGCCATCGCCCATATGAACGTGTAAGACGAGGTGCCAGCCCCGGAATGGATTGACCACGGTGGCGACAGCGCCCCTTGTTCATTCCGAACAACCATGTGCCGCGTTTCGTTTGGCTCTCCCATCAGGTGAATAACGCCTTCATCCTCGGCAAGGTCGATGTAAAGATAGGCTTCCATGCGCCGGTCATGCACATGTGCGGGCATGGTGTTCCAAACCGAGCCCGCCTCTAGCATGGTCATGCCAACTACCAATTGGCACGAGGTCATAACCAGCGGATGCACAAACTGGTGAATTTTGCGCTTGTTGGCCTGACGGGATGAGCCAAGCTCAACAACCGCTGCATCGGCGATTTTTATCAGGCGGGTCGGGTAGGTTTTATGGGCCGGAGCCGACAGAATATAGTATCGCCCAGCGCCGCTAAACGTGATGGGGCCAGACCCCATACCGATGTAAAGCATGTCGCCTTTGTCCATCTCGTAATCGGTATTTGCAACGCTAACCGTGCCGGGCGCGCCGATGTTTACGATGGTCATTTCCCGCCGCTCAAGCACCGTGTCTGTGCCGGCCTCGGCCACTTTATCAAGCGTTAGAGGGGCCCCGTTGGGCACCGCACCGCCAACAATCATGCGATCATAATGGGTGTAAATCAGCCGGATTTCGCCGCTTAGAAATATGTTATCCACCAGGAAATTTTTGCGCAATGCCGCGGTATCAAACGATTTGGCGGCGTTAGGATCTATCGCATAGCGGGTTTCAACAGTGAGCATAATTTTATCCTGTAGGTTTAAGGGGTGTAGCGCGGGGCAGTTTTGGTAAATTCGGGCATCAGTACGCCTAATGAAACAGCGAAGGCAGCCAAAGTGACAGCCCTGGAATATAGGTGACAAGCATAAGCGTCGCTAAGGCGGCAAAATAGAACGGCCAAATTGACCGCATGACCGACCAGATCGGTATTTTTCCGACCGCACAGCCCACGAACAATACCGCCCCGACCGGAGGTGTGCACAAGCCGATACCAAGGTTCAAAATCATGATGATGCCGAACTGGACGGGGTCAATGCCAAAGGCGATGGCCACGGGCAGGAAAATGGGTGTGGTGATGACAATAAGGGGTGACATATCCATAAACGTGCCGAGGACCAGCAACATGACGTTGATCAATAGCAATATGACAATCCGGTTGTCAGAGACGTTTTGCATGAACTCGACCAAAGCCATAGGAATGCGCAATATTGCTAGCAGCCAGCCAAAGGACGCGGCGCAACCGATAACCAAAAGCACCATTGCGGTGGTTCGAACCGAGGCGAGCACGGCCTCAACGAAGTTTGTCCAGTTCAGGGTCCGATAGGCGAAAACCGTAATAAGAAGCGCATAAACCACCGCGATACACGAGCTTTCAGACGCGGTGAACACCCCGGATCGAACGCCACCAAAGATGATTCCGATTAGTATCAAACCGGGGGCGGCCACAACAAGCAGCGTGCCAACCATGCGCCACCCGGGAAAACGGTCGGTCGGGTAGCCGCGTTTTCTGGCCACAAACCAGGCCGCAACCATAAGCGAAAGCGCCAGTAGCAGCCCCGGAATAACACCAGCGGTGAACAGGTCCGCAATGGAAATCCGGCCTCCCGCAGAGATCGAGTAGATAATGAGGTTGTGCGACGGCGGCAGCATCAGCGCGATGATCGAGGACACAACCGTGATATTCACGGAATAGTCGACATCATAGCCGCGCGCTTTCATTTGCGGGATCATCAGCCCGCCAATGGCCGAGGCATCAGCCGCGGCAGACCCCGAAACACCGCCAAAAAGCGTTGACGCTACAATATTTACCTGCCCCAGCCCACCACGAAAATGGCCAACCAAAGAGCCGGCAAAATCAACCAGACGCCGGGCAATATCGCCCCGCACCATCAATTCTCCCGCAAAAATGAAAAACGGAATGGCCATAAGCGCAAATATGGAAATGCCTGAATTTAGGCGCTGAAAAACCACCTCAGCGGGGAAGCCCATATAGGCGATTGTGGTAAAAGACGCGATTCCCAGACAAAATGCCACCGGCGTGCCGATGATGAGCAAAAGCATAAATGTGCCGAATAAGATTTGAATTTCCATGGCTACACAGCCTCCGGTTCGGTTTCGCCAAAACGCGCGGTTGGTAAGCCGGCCATACGTCGGGCAAGCCGTTCAATTGAAAAGATGACCATCAAGCCGCCGCCCAGAACAATCGGCAAATAGGCGACGCCTCCGGGAAAGCCGAGAGATGGCAAGGTTGCGGCCCAAGCGAGCGCTGCGAGGCTGGAGCCAAAATAGACCATGCCACTTGCGAACGCGATGATCACCATGTCCGAAAGCGAATACAGGAAGAGTTTGCCTTTGGGGGGCACAATCATCACCAGAATGTCAAAACTAAGATGGTAGCCTTCGCGGATACCCACGGCGGCGCCCAGAAAAACAAACCAGCCCATCAGGATGACCGCCAAGGGTTCGGTCCAGCTGGGGCTGTCGTTTAAAACAAACCGGCCAAAGACTTGCCACGAAATTAACGCGGTCATTAGCACCAGTCCGATTCCTGATAACCAAAGCGAAATGCGGGCGACAACTGCCAGCATTTTACTAACTTTTAGCATTGATTTTTGCACTGGGGGTTCTCCGATTATAGCTGATCCACAGCAATTGCTCGCTGTGGATCATAACAATGGGCGCTTATTCAGTTGCCTGAATGCGGGCTACCAAATCGCGCAGGCGATCGGTGTCGACAAAGCGCTCATAAACTGGAGCCATGGCGGCGATGAACGGTGCTTTGTCAATTTCGGTAATGATTTCAACACCGGCTTCACGAACGCGCGCTTCGGAAACCGCTTCACGGGCTTCCCACAGCTCACGCATATATGGCACTGAATCCCGGGCGGCTTGGCGAACCATGGCCTGATCATCAGCCGAAAGTTTTTCCCACGCTGCGGAAGACATCACCAGAACCTCGGGCACGATCAAATGCTGGTCGAGGGTGTAATATCCAGCCACTTCGTAATGGCCCGAGGATTCAAAGGAAGGCCAGTTGTTTTCCGCGCCATCGATCACGCCGGTCTGAATTGACGAGTAAACTTCGCCGTAGGGCATGGGGGTTGCGTTTGCGCCAAGAGAGTTGACCATTTCAACAAAAAGGTCAGATTGCATCACGCGGAACTTCAGTCCTTCAAGGTCTTCGATGGATCTAATTGGCCGCACGCTGTTATAAAACGACCGCGAGCCCCCATCATAAAACGCCAGACCGATCAGGCCGTGGGCCTCAAATGCCGCAAGAATTTCATCGCCAATCGGGCCGTCCATTACGGTGTGCATGTGTGCAACCGACCGGAAAATGTATGGCAGTGACGGAATTTTGGTTTCTTCGATCAGGTTGTTGAATGGCCCAAGGCTCACGCGGTTCAGGTCAATAACCCCGAGCCGGGTTTGCTCGATCGTGTCTTTTTCTTCGCCGAGCTGCGCCGAGTGGAACATATCAATGCCGATACGGCCGTTTGAGCGCTCTTCCAGCAGCTCCCCCATATACACAACCGCGGCAACGGTTGGATAGCCGTCGGGGTGGGTATCGGATGCGCGCAGCATCAGGTCGGCAGCGCTTACAATTGTTGCCGAAACAACAATCGCAGCCGATGCGAGCAGCGTCGTGCTCAGAGATTTCCAGGATTTCATTTCAATTCCTCCAGTTGGGTTGTCCGGCATCAAAGCCGGTATGCTTGCTTTGCAAGTCGATAAGTGAGGTCGTGAGCAACCTCTATTGCCTCATCCATTTCCAACCGCCCTGAAGCGATCATCGTGGCGAGGTATGCACAATCCACCCGACGCGAAACATCGTGGCGGGCAGGAATTGAACAAAAAGCGCGGGTGTCATCATTAAACCCGACTGTGTTATAGAAACCGGCGGTTTCGGTTGTTGTTTCGCGAAAGCGGCGCATCCCCTCGGGGCTGTCAAAAAACCACCAAGCCGGCCCGATTTTTAAGGCGGGGTAAACGCCCGCGAGCGGTGCCAGTTCGCGTGAAAACGATGTTTCATCAAGTGTAAAAACAATGATTGTCAGATCGGGGTTGGTGCCAACCGCGTCTAGCATGGGTTTTAGTGCATGCACGTAATCAGTGCGGGTCGGGATGTCGAAGCCCTTGTCGCGGCCATGGGATTGCAGAATTGATCTGGAATGATTGCGGTAGGCGCCGGGGTGAATTTGCAATACCAGCCCGTCATCAATGCTCATGCCCGCCATTTCGGTAAGCATCTGCCCGCGAAACGCATCGGAGTCTTCGGCGGTGGCGGTGCCTGCAATCGCCTTGGCAAACAGCGCGGCCGCTTCGGCTTGCGGCAGATCTTCGGTGCGGGCGGTGGGGTGCCCGTGGTCGGTGCTGGTGGCCCCGTAAGATTTGAAATAGGCGCGCCGGATGCGATGGGCGTCAAGATACCCTTGCCACGTTGAGGTGTCACAACCGGTCAGCGCCCCCAGCTGCTCGACATTTTCCTGAAAACCGTCAAATTCTGGATCAACAACATTATCTGGCCGATAAGATGTGATCACTCGGCCGTTCCAGTCCGAGCTTTTGATCATCTTGTGCCAGCGCAGATCATCCAGCGGGCTTTCTGTTGTGGCGATGACTTCGATATTGAAGCGGTCAAACAAAGCGCGGGGGCGAAACTCGGGTTTTGGCAGGCAATCGGCGATCTGGTCGTAAATATCATCGGCGGTATCTGGGCCAAGCCGCTTGGTTACGCCAAAAACCGTTTCGAAGGCGTGTTCTAGCCAAATGCGGCTTGGGGTGCCGCGCAGGGTGTAAAAATGCTCGGCAAATACCCGCCAAATTTTCCGCCCGTCGGTTTCCACCGCGCCGCCATCAACACGTGGCACCCCCAGGCTTTCTAGCGAAACCCCCTGCGAATACAGCATTCTGAACACATAATGATCAGGGGTTACAAACAGCTGTGCCGGGTCGGGAAATGGCTGGTTTTCAGCAAACCAGCGCGGGTCTGTGTGGCCGTGCGGGCTAAGTATCGGCAGGTCGCGAATTTCGGCATAAAGCGTTTGCGCCAAAGCGCGGGCGCTTGGTTCTATTGGGAATAGTCGGTTTTCAGCCAACAAGCTCATGGTGTTTCTTTCTGTAACCTATTAACTGTTCGATCTAGAAATAAATGTCGTGACTAGTAACTAGTATGCTAGTAAGCTAGATAAGTCAACGGAGGAAATGCTTTGGCTAATATAAAACTCGAGTCTATAAATACGCAGCGCGGCCCAACGGTTGCTGAGCAGGTTTTTGACTATTTATACGAGCGCGTTCTTACCCTTGAGCTGCCCCCGGGCGCCAAGCTTTCGGAGGTTGAGGTTTCGCGGCAAATGAACGTTTCGCGCCAGCCGGTGCGCGAGGCGTTTTTCCGGCTGTCTCAGCTCGGGTTTTTACTCATTCGCCCGCAGCGCGCCACGGTTGTGCGCCCCATTTCCGAGCGCGAAGTATTGCAGGCCATGTATATTCGTTCGGCGCTGGAGTTTGAGGTTGTACACAATGCGACCACACAGGCGACACCTGAGCAACACGCCACTCTGCGCAATCTTATCGCCAAACAAAATGCTGCGGTTGAGACCGGCGATAAAATCCTTTTCCATACGCTGGATGATTTATTTCACAAAAGCATTTGTGAAGTGGCAAATGCTGGCTATGTCTGGACCTATATCAAAGAAAAAAAAGCTCATATGGACCGCGTGCGGTATCTGACATTGGACGCCGGTGCTAAAATTGCCTTAGATGAACATAAGCACATACTGGATGCGATTGAATCTGGTGACAGCCAAAAAGCGGTCGATCAGATGCGCAGCCATCTATCTCGCATTAAAATTGATTTGCCCATAATCCGGAAAAAGCACGAACAGTACTTTTTGAAGGAAGACAAATGACCCCCCGATCACAGAAAATTCTATGTATTGGGGAATGTATGGTTGAAATCGCGTCGGGTGAAGGCAAAAACTGCACCAAGGGCTTTGCGGGAGACACGTTTAACACCGCTTGGTACCTGAGGCGTGCTTTGCCTGCGGCGTGGGATGTTTCGTATTTTACCGCCATCGGAGATGACACCGCCTCTGAAGAGATGCGCGCGTTTATGCAGGCTGCCGGGGTAAACACCGCTGACATTATTAAAGTGCCGGGTAAAACCGTAGGCCTTTACATGATTCATCTGCAAAATGGCGAGCGCAGTTTTTCATATTGGCGAGAGAGCGCCGCCGCACGGATGCTGGCAAATGATGAAACGCGCTTGCGGGCCGCCATGCGCACAGCGGGCACACTCTATTTTTCAGGAATAACGGTTGCGATATTGGACCCACAGGGCCGCAGAAACTTGCTCGCTGCCGTAAAAAATGCGCGCGAAAATGGGGCAACGGTGGTGTTTGACTCCAATCTCAGGCCGCGATTATGGGAAAATGAAAGCACCATGAAAAAGGAAATCATGCGGGCGGCGGCGGTATCCGATATTGTTTTGCCATCTTTTGAAGACGAAGCAGATTATTTTAAGGATGCGTGCTTGCAGGATACCGTTGCGCGCTACCACGCGGCGGGTGCCAGTCTGGTTGTGGTTAAAAACGGGGGGGGCGAGATATTGGCGTCGAAATTCGGGGCTGACACCTGCGTGCAGCTTCCCGAAATCATTGCTGCGCCGGTAGATACGACCGCAGCCGGTGATGCCTTTAATGCCGGGTTTTTGTCGGCTTATCTGCTGGACCAAGATCTTGCCGCCGCGTTGAAAGCTGGCTCTGCGCTTTCTGCCCGGGTTATCAGCCAACGCGGTGCCTTGGTTGAAAATACGGACAGGGCCTGAAGCTGACCGCGCCGTTTGGCTATTTCTGAGGCGGTTGAAGCGAAGAGATGGTGAACCAGCTGAGAATAACCAACGGGATGCCAAGGCCAAACGATACCCGAATGCCAAAATACTCGGCGATGAAGCCAAGTAGCGGCGGGGCCAATAAAAAGGTGGTAAATGCAACCTGTGCAAGGGATGCCACATTGGCGGCTGCCGGGCGGTCTGTTCGCTGCGCCGCTGCCGACATTGCCAGCGGAAATATTGCGCTAGTGCCAAACCCCATCAAGGCAAAACCGATGAGCGCCATTGCAGGGTTTGTGGCAAAGGTAACGGTAACGACACCAACCCCCAAAGTGGCAACCAGAACCCGGGCCACCAAGGTGGTGCCGAAGCGGTCTATAAGCCCATCGGCAAAAAACCTTAGTATCCCCTGAGAGAGGGCGCCAAAGGCCAAAGCCAGCCCGCTCAAAAACGGGGTGGTGTGGAACACATCGCGCATAAAAATTACAGACCAGTCCGCCGAAGCGCCCTCTAGCAGCATGGCGGACAGGCAAAAGGCCACGATCAGCAAAATCCCCTTGGTTGGCCACACAAATTCGGAGCTGGAGTCGCTATCATGGGGCCGCGCGGGGGCTGGCTTAAAACCCGCAAACAGCCAGAAGGTTGCCAGCGAACAAAGCACGGTTATGGCCAATAATTGCGCGGCGGGATGGATGCCAAATTGCGCGGCCCCCGCCCCAATAAGCCCGGTGGTAAAAAACCCGAAGCTCCACATCGCGTGCGCGCGGTTCATTATACGCCGACCAACAAGATGCTCGGTCCTGTCAGCCTCCAGATTCACCAGAATTTCGACAGCGCCAATCGCCAGACCACCAATTGCGAGCAAAACGAAAAAAGCAATCGGCGTATGCATCATCGAGGCGGCGGCTTCGGCAACTCCGAGCATGGGGATGCCTAGAAACAGGGTTTTTTGAAAGCCAAGCCGCTTTAAAAGCGGGCCCGCAAACATCAGGGATATCTGAACACCCAAAGCAGACCCGATGAGCGCACCGCCCAGCACAGTTTTGCTCACCTCCATCTGGGATTGAAGGTCCGCCAGCCGCGGAAATATGCCTCCTAAAACGACGGCGTATATAAAAAACTCAAATAAACATATGTTTGAGGTGCCATCTGTGGTTTGCGCATTTTGGGTTCGCTATCTGCCAGTTATGGGCGCTGTGCACCGCTAATGCCGACCTCGACAACATAGAGTGATGTGGTCGCGGTGATAAATATCTTGTTTTTGTGGGGGCCGCCAAAGGTAAGATTTGCTACCACTTCCGGCACGCCGGGGCTGATATCAGCAAAAATGCGGGTGTTCACAAGCTGGCCATCCGCAGAAAGATCAAGCGCACGGATATGATGTGGGGCTTCTTTATCGTTCGAGAACCCCGAATCGGCAACGCAGGCGACTTCATTCAAATCTGCCGACACGCGAAACACATAACAGCCGCTCAGGTTGTTCTCACCGGAAACAACGCCGTTTTCATCCATCAACCCGTAATCCGGGTCGGCGAACCAGACCGGACCTTCGGCCCACGCACACCCCTGATAGAGGCGCTCAACGTGTGCGCCCTCAACCATATTTCAAGAATTGCTCATGCAGTACAATGATGTCATTGTTTGGCATAGTGCGCTCCAATACTATTTTTCCGCGATCATTATGATTTTGAAGGTGGGGAAGCGGCGATAGGCGCCTCTAGGATTTGGTGTTTGGCGGGGTCTTCACCGTCGATGATTGCCAGAATCATTTTTAAAAGATGCCGGCCAGCCGTCCTGAAATTTTCCGGTATTACATAAAGGTTGGGTCGAAACCGGTTGAGGAGTTCAAACGATTCCTTGGCCACCAAGTCTACATCTTTGGCCATTGTTAGCCCCACCAGCTCGACCGCAGAAATGGCGGCAATCGCGGAATTTGCACTGGCGCACACGATGCCATCCAGCGGGTGCTTTGAGCGCATAATACGCTCGATTTCAGCCATCATTTCATCAAATGACGAATCGATAGAGATATTTCGAATCGGAATTTCAAGCATGCTGTGGTTTTCCAACTCAGAAATAAAGCCCGAATTCATATGGCGGGCGAAGGTGAGCGAATCAGGTGGTGAGATGAGGCCGATATTTTTTCGGCCGCGATTGATGAGGTATTGCACCGCCAGTTTTGCGTAGCTTCCGTTGTCAAAATCATAATAGGCATGCTCGATTCCCATGTCGGTCCGGCCGTGGCTCACAAACGGAAATCCAGCGTCGTTCAGGTATTTCACCCGGTTGTCATTCGGCTCGGTTCTGGACATGATTATGCCGTCGGCGGCGCCGGTTTCCACCACATATTTAACCGCTTCAAGCGGATCCTGAGACAAGTCATAGGGCTTTACAACCAGGTGGTAATTGGTGGTGCCAATGATATCGCTAATGCCGTTTACCAGCGGAGACGTCATGCCCATGGCACCTTCTTCTGTGTTTAGAATCAAGCAGATAACGTTGGTTTTTCCGGTGCGCAGCCGAATGCCTGCGCGGTTTGGACGATAGCCGATTTGCTTGGCAATTGCCTGCACTCTTTGCTTGGTTTTGCCGCTGATATCAGCCGCATCGTTTAGCGCCTTCGAAACCGTGGTTATGCTCATGCCGCTCAGAAATGCGATATCCTTCAGACGGGGACGTCCGGACTTCAAAGCCGCTTTCATCTCTATGGTCGCAGGTTTATCAGATGTCATGTTTCAGTTTCTACTCGTCTGGTCGGTATTTTTGAACAATACCCGGTTTTAGTAAATGGGAACGTTATAGAAGAGTCTAAGGATAGTTGCGATTCTCTGTCAACACGTTTGACCTCTTTTACGAATAAATTCAAGCACCCAACGGGATCATATAGCGTGAAAAATTCGCACAGGCGTTAGCATGGTAACATCCTGATATATATGTATTAATAATGGATGCCGCAGCAACCTTACCCGCCATGTGCGCAACTGGGTAATACTATTGAAAAGGCAGCCCTATTTAATTTTGTTCAAAAAATAAATGTTGATTTTGAAATTTAGCTCCCCTACGGTTCCACCTGTAACGATACAGTAGGGAGGAATAATAATGAATTATCGTTCAATACTTGCGGCGCTTGCTGCAACCGTGGCGTTGCCGGTAAATGCAACAGATCTGGAAGTAACCCATTGGTGGACATCTGGCGGCGAGGCTGCTGCGGTGGCTGTTTTTGCTTCGGCATTTGATGCCAGCGGCAATACTTGGGTTGACGGCGCTATCGCCGGTGGCTCTGGTTCTGCGGTTCCGGTTATCGTCAGCCGTATCATCGGAGGTGACCCTATGGGCGCAACCATGATGAATACAGGTCGCGACGCCGATGAGCTGATCGAGGCAGGCTTGATGCTTGATCTGACCGAATTGGCTGAAGCCGAAGGCTGGGCTGATGTGATAAACCCACCATCGCTTTTTGAAAACTGTATCCGTGATGGCCACGTTTATTGCGTGCCGGTCAACATCCACTCTTGGCAGTGGATCTGGCTGAACAACGGCGTTTATACCGATAACGGTATGGAAGTTCCAAGCAACTGGGCTGAATTTGTCGCAGCGGCACCAGCTTTAAGAGATGCTGGAATTGTGCCGTTGGCAATGGGCCAAAAGAACTGGCATGTTAATGGTGCGTTTGGCGTAATCTCGGTCGCACTTGGTGGCCTTGATTGGTTTGATTCGGTTAATGTTGATCGTGACGCAGAGGTTGTTAATAGCGATCTTTCAAAATCAATCTGGCAGGCTTTTGCTGATGCGCGGGAATTGTCGGTTGGTTCAAATGTTACGGCTTGGAACGAAGCGACTAATCTGGTGATCACCGGTAAAGCTGGCGGCCAGATCATGGGTGACTGGGCGCAGGGCGAATTTGCGGCTGCTGGCCAGGTTGCAGGTGTCGATTATACCTGTTTGCCAGGATTGGGTGCCAATGAGGTGATCTCAACCGGTGGGGATTCGTTCTACTTCCCGAAAAACGATGATCCTGAAGTAGAGGCGGCCCAGCTCGTGCTGGCAAGCCTGTTGATCTCGAAAGAGGTTCAGGTTGCGTTTAACCTCGCTAAAGGCTCTTTGCCTGTGCGTGGTGATGTGGATCTGAGTGCAGCAAATGACTGCATGAAGAAAGGCCTTGAAATCCTTGCCGCAGGTAACATCCTCCCAGATGGTAACCAGCTTTGGACACCGGGTGATCAGGCGGCTTTTGATGAGCTGGCTGTTGAATTCTGGAATGATCCTTCGATCAGTGCAGAAGAAGGCCACGCCCGCTGGGCGAGCATCATCGAGAACGCGGAAGAATAATCTCTCGTAAACCTAGTGAACTGGCGGCCGTGCGCGGCCGCCAGTAATTTAATAATACCAATCACACGGCGGCAGATATTTTCAACGCCGGGCAGGATCAGAGCCGCTTTGGCTGTGGGTCCAAATCGGGGAGTAAGACAAATGGCGCAAACTGAGCGTCCCAACCAACTCTTTCGTAATTTGAGCGCAAAAATTGCTGCGATTCCAATGATCATAACGGCTGTCGTGGTGTTTTTCGGCTGTACGGTGTGGACCATTGTGTATTCGTTTACCAAATCGAAATTGCTGCCGAAAAAGATATTTGAGACAACCGACCTGTTTTCGATTCCGGTGCCGGAATGGATAGCGAGCGACGGTGCGCTGGATATTTGGATGATAACGGGCATTGTCGAAAAGAGCTTTGTTGGTTTGGCCCAATACGAACGGCTGTGGTCAACATCCAGATGGATCGTGTCGATCGAGAATCTGGCAATTTACGGCGTATGCTCCTTGGTGTTCTCGTTGGTGATCGGCTTTGTTCTGGCGGCGCTGCTTGATCAGAAAATTCGCTTTGAAAACACCTTTCGCTCTATTTTGCTTTACCCGTTTGCCCTGAGTTTTATTGTGACCGGCCTTGTATGGCAGTGGTTGCTGAACCCGGAATATGGTGTGCAAAAAATTGTGCGGGATCTTGGGTTTGAGAGCTTTACGTTTGACCCGCTCTACAACCCAGATATTGTAATTTATGGCATCTTGATCGCGGGCCTTTGGCAGGGCACCGGGCTGATCATGTGCCTGATGCTCGCGGGGCTGCGCGGCATAGACGAAGACATTTGGAAGGCCAGCCGTGTGGATGGCATCCCGATGTGGAAAACCTATATTTTTGTGGTCATCCCGATGATGCGCCCCGTGTTTGTTACCACGCTTGTGTTGATCGCATCGGGCATCGTGAAACTTTATGATCTGGTGATCGCGCAAACGTCAGGCGGGCCGGGTATCGCCTCGGAAGTGCCTGCTAAATATGTGATGGACCGCATGTTTTTGGCGCAAAACCTTGGGCAGGGGCTAGCCGCATCTACCATGATGCTGGTCCTTGTTCTCGCGATCGTTATTCCTTGGGCTTACCTTGAATTCGGAGGCAAAAATAAAAATGTCTGATCAATTAATGGCACTCGATGGTGCGCAAGGGCCAAAGCCAAAAAAGAGGTTTTCCCGCCGGAATATCTTTATTTACGGCACGCTGATCGTGGTATCTCTGTACTATCTTTTACCGCTTTATGTGATGATTGTGACCTCGCTAAAAGGTATGCCGGAAGTGAGGATGGGAAACATCTTTTCGCCGCCGGTGGAAATTACCTTTGAGCCATGGGTTAAAGCCTGGGCGCACGCCTGCACGGGGCTAAACTGTGATGGGTTAAGCCGCGGGTTTTGGAACTCTGTTCGTATTACCGTACCATCGGTTATTGCGTCTATCGCCATAGCCTCGGTGAATGGCTATGCGCTGGCGAATTGGCGGTTTAAGGGGGCGAACCTCTTTTTTACCATCCTGATTTTCGGCGCGTTTATCCCCTATCAGGTTATGATCTATCCTATGGTGATCATTCTGCGCGAAATGGGGCTTTATACCAAGCTGGGCGGCTTGATTCTGGTGCACACCGTCTTTGGCATGCCGATTTTAACATTGCTTTTCCGCAACTATTTTAGCTCGATGCCGGAAGAGTTGTTTAAGGCTGCGCGGGTGGACGGGGCCGGATTTTGGCGGATTTACTTCAAAATCATGCTGCCCATGTCGCTGCCGATATTTGTTGTGGCGATCATTTTGCAGGTTACCGGAATATGGAATGATTTCCTGTTTGGTGTAATTTTCAGCAAACCTGAAACCTATCCGATGACCGTTCAATTAAACAACATCGTGAACTCCGTTCAGGGGGTGAAAGAGTATAATGTGAATATGGCCGCGACGGTTCTGACAGGCATTGTGCCGCTGGTTATCTATTTCATATCAGGAAAACTTTTTGTTCGGGGCATTGCCGCCGGCGCAGTGAAGGGCTGACAAAATGACAAATGTATCCGTAAGACAACTTGATCTGCGATTTGGCAGTGTAGAGGTTTTGAAAAACCTGAACATTGAAATTGCAGAAGGTGAGTTTCTTGTTTTGCTTGGGCCTTCGGGCTGTGGTAAATCCACCTTGCTGAATTGCATCGCCGGTTTGCTGGATGTAAGCGGCGGGCAAATCCATATTTCAGGCAAGAATGTAACATGGGCCGAGCCGAAAGACCGCGGCATCGGTATGGTTTTCCAGTCTTATGCGCTCTATCCGCAAATGACGGTTAAGGGGAACCTTTCCTTTGGGCTGAAAACCCAGAAGTTTTCCAAGGCGGAAATTGAAAGGCGGGTTAACGAGGCCGCTGAAATTCTACAAATTAAGGATTTGCTGGGCCGCAAACCCTCGGCGCTTTCGGGCGGGCAGCGCCAGCGGGTGGCCATTGGCCGGGCGCTGGTGCGCGATGTTGATGTTTATCTGTTTGATGAGCCGCTTTCCAACCTTGATGCCAAGTTACGCACCGAGTTGCGAGTAGAGCTCAAGCGGCTGCACAACCAGCTTAACCATACCATGATCTATGTGACCCATGACCAGATTGAGGCGATGACCCTGGCCGACCGGATCGCCATTATGCGCGATGGGTTTATCCAGCAATTGGCGGACCCTTATACGGTTTATAACAAGCCCGCCAACCTGTTTGTTGCCGGTTTTGTAGGCTCGCCGGGTATGAGCTTTTTGGATGGCACGCTTTCTGAAGACGGCACGAGCTTTACTTTTGGGAACGCGACCGTTGGCATGGGGGATTATGACGGACAGCAGAATGATGCCTCGTCTCGCAATGTTAAACTTGGCGTGCGCCCTGAGCATATCATAATTCATACCGAGGCGATTGAAGGCGTTACCATAGCCGCAGAGCTGGATATTGTCGAAGCGCTGGGCAGCGAGAGCCTGCTTTGGCTCACCTCCCAAGGGGAAAAGATATCAGCACTGGTGAATGCAGACGATGAATATGAAGCCGGATCAACGGTGCATATGGAGTTCAATATTGGCAAATCATCGCTGTTTGATACTAAAACAGAGAAACGATTGTAAAAAAATGATGGGTCGATAGACAAAATGGTTGATCTGGCAGGAAACTGGGCATTGAAAGATGCCACCGGTACTTACGATCTTATGATGGCCCTTCCGGGGGACTCGGTTTCGGCGCTGTGCCGCGCTGGTATTATTGAGGAGCCTTATTGGGGGAAAAACGAATATGATGCTCGCTGGATAGCGGACCGAGACTGGACCGCCACCAGAAAATTTGAGTTTAAGCCCGATGGAGCACCGCGTGTGCTAAGCCTTTCGGGGCTTGATTGTGTGGCTAAACTGCGCCTGAACGGGCAGCCGCTGTTTAGCGCTTCCAATGCGTTCAGGACCTATAGCCACGATATTAGTGATCTTTTGGTGGCGGGCGAGAATACGCTGGAAATAGACTTTCTGTCCAACACCGCGGAGGCCAACCGGCGGCAGGCAGCGCAGCCTTTTGAGGTGCCATACAATGAAGGCAACAGCGATATTGCCAATGGCAATATGCTGCGGAAATGCCAATGTGATTTTGGCTGGGACTGGAACCTCGCGGTGGCGCCCTTCGGGATAACCGGCGATATTTACATCGAGAAATCCGAAAACCGGATTAAGCATATTGGTGTGCAACAAAGCCATAGCAAGGGTGCTGTAACGCTGGATATTTCGGTGGCTTTGGCGGATGTCCGGGAAGGCCCGCGCTATAGTATTACCATTGATGGCCAGACCGTGCAGGGCGAGATAACGGGAAATGTTATCAGCGCGGACATCACCATTGAGGCGCCACAGCTTTGGTGGCCGGCGGGGCTTGGCGCGCAGCGGCTTTATAAGCTTGAGGTTACGGTTGGCGCGCAGACGACAACGCGAAACATTGGCTTGCGCACCGTGGCGCTGCATACCGAGCCGGATGAAAAAGGCGCGGAATTTACCTTTGCGGTAAATGGCCACAGGATATTTGCCCGAGGGGCAAACTGGATACCGCAAGACGCTCTTTCGGGGCGGATAACACAGGCGGCCACCCGCGATTTGCTTCAATCTGCCAAAGACGCAAACATGAATATGATCCGCGTTTGGGGCGGGGGCCGCTATGAGGCTGACTGGTTTTATGACATGTGCTCGGAAATGGGCTTGCTGGTCTGGCAAGACTTTATGTTCTCATGCAATCTCTACCCGTCCGATCCGGCATTTTTGGCCGATATTGCGCAGGAAGTCAGTGAGCAGGTTGCGCGCTTGTCACATCATGCCTGCTTGGCGCTTTGGTGCGGCGATAACGAGCTGATCGGGGCGCTTGGCTGGTACGAGCCGTCTATCAATAACCGAGACCGCTACCTTGTGGCGTATGACCGGCTAAACCGGACCATAGAAACGGCCCTGAAGACAACGGATGAAAATGCGCTCTGGTGGCCCTCCAGCCCGTCTTCAGGGGTGATGAATTTTGGCGATGCGTGGCATGATGATAGCGCCGGTGATATGCATTATTGGGCGGTTTGGCATGAAGGGAAATCGTTTGATAATTATCGCGAAATCCAGCCACGGTTTTGCTCCGAATTTGGCTTTCAGTCGTTTCCGTCTATGAACACGATCCGAAAATTTGCGGCTGAATCTGATATGAATATCGGCAGCCCGATTATGGAGAGCCACCAGAAAAATGCGGGCGGAAATGCACGGATTACTGAAACCATGTTCAGGTATTTCCGGTTTCCCGAAGGGTTTGAGAACTTTGTTTACCTGTCGCAAGTCCAGCAAGGGCTGGCGATGCAAACCGCGGTTGAATACTGGCGCAGCCTTAAGCCCCATTGCATGGGCGCGCTTTATTGGCAGCTAAACGACACATGGCCCACCATGAGCTGGTCCAGCCTGAACCATGGCGGCGACTGGAAGTCCATGCACTTTATGGCGCGGGAATTTTTCCAGCCGGTGGCGGTTTTTGCGATTCCCGAGGGCGACACCCTAAAGCTTGTTGCGGTAAATGACGGGCTGGAAGCGTGCGAAATAGGGGTTGATCTGGTTACTATTTCAATGGATGGCATCGCGACCCCGATTAAAACGATCAAAGCCGTGGTTGGCCCGGATGTGGCCGAAACTGTATTTATTCTGCAAAAGGAGCGTATCCCCGAAGGCCATATTATGGGCTATAGTTTCAGGGCTGATAATGAACAATCTGGCAACGGCCACTTTACCCCGGTGCCCTACAAGCAGCTTGAGCTGCAAAATAGTCAGGTTTCATTTGAAACCGAGATTGCTGGCGATACGGTTATTATTCGCACCACAGTTTCGGCATTGGCGTTGTTTGTAACGATCGAGGCGGGCGTTTCGGGCCGGTTTTCCAACAATTGTTATAGGCAACTGCCAAACGAGACCGTCGAAATAACCTTTACGCCGAAAGATGCGCGGGCGGATGATGCTGCAAAGAGTATAGCTGTGCGCGACCTCTACAGCGCAACCTATAAGGCGGTTTCAAATGCCGCTGGAGACGCCAACAACGTAAATCCCGGCCGCAATAATGGCCGTTTAACCGGAGAGTATTCATGATCGAATTTTCATATCAGCTCTATAGCTCGCGTAATTTTCTGCCTTTGTCTGACACATTAAAAATGCTCAGCGCGGCCGGATATACGCAGGTAGAAGGCTATGGTGGCTTGTTTGCCAGCTTAGACGATATTGCGACGCTCAAGGCAGATCTTGATGCCAACGGGCTGCATATGACATCGGGCCATATCGGGCTGGAGGCGCTCGATAATAATGTTGAGGCCAATTTGGCGATGGCAAAAACGCTGGCGATGGAGGCGATATATTGCCCCTATCTTGCGGCTGAAGAGCGCCCCGATACGGCGGCAGGCTGGCGGGCATTTGGCGCGCGCTTGCAGGCGGTTTCCAAGCCCTATGTTGAGGCTGGGCTGACCTTTGGCTGGCACAACCACGATTTCGAATTTGTGGCCATGAGTGACGGGCAGGTCCCGATGGACCTGATTATGGAGGGCGGGCCGGATTTGACATGGGAAGCCGATATTGCGTGGATTATTCGCGGGCTCAGTGATCCGTTTACCTATATTGATAAATACGCGTCGCGGATATCGGCGGTGCATGTAAAGGATATTGCGGCTGAGGGCGGCAACCCGGACGAAGACGGCTGGGCCGATGTTGGGCATGGGATTGTTGATTGGCCGCGCTTGATGGATGCGCTGAAGGCATCAAATGCCCAGCATTTTGTTATGGAACACGATAATCCCAATGATGCGACCCGCTTTGCGACCCGCTCGTTGGCAGCAGCACAAAAATACTAAAGGGGGAAGCATGGCTGATTTGGGTGTAGGCATCATTGGATGCGGGAATATTTCGAAATCCTATTTGAAGCTTGGCAGGTTGTTCAAAAATCTGGAGATCCGCGCTGTTGCGGATATCAGTTTTGAGGCCGCCAAAGCCCGCGCCGAGGAATTCGGCGTAGATGCACGGACGGTTGCAGACCTGCTGGCCTCGGATGATATTGATATTGTCGTAAATCTGACAATACCGGACGCGCATTTTTCTGTGACCAAGAGCATTCTTGAAGCGGGAAAGCACGCGTTTTCGGAAAAACCTCTGGTATTAACGCTGGCAGAAGGCGAGCGCCTGCGCGCCCTTGCCGCAGAGAAAAATCTGCGGGTTGGCTCGGCTCCGGATACGATATTGGGCGGGGCGCACCAGCTTGCACGCAAGCGGATAGATGAAGGGCTTGTGGGCAAAATTATTGCTGGCACATGCCATGTTATGTCTCACGGGATGGAAGCATGGCACCCAAACCCGGATTTCTTTTTCCTACCCGGCGCGGGGCCGGTGCTAGATATCGGGCCATATTACATTGCCAATCTGATCAATTTAATCGGGCCAATCCGGCGCGTTGCGGCGTTAACAAGCGCGGGCTCGGAGACGCGGACCATTGGCTCGGGTGAGCGCGAAGGCCAGACGGTGCCGGTGAAAACCCCGACAAATATCCATGCCTTGCTGGAATTCGAGAATGGCGCTACGATTACGCTGTCTGCAAGCTGGGATGTCTGGAAACATCGCCATGCCAATATGGAACTTTATGGTGAAGACGGCACCATATTTGTGCCAGATCCAAATTTCTTTGGCGGCAAGGTTGAATATGCGGCACGTGATGGGGACATCAAGGAGGTTGAAGGCTGGGCGCACCCGCTGGCCGTCCCAAATGAGGCGCATGGCAATGGCATGATGGCAAATTACAGAACCGCAGGATTGGCCGATATGGCCGCTGCCATTGTGGAAGGGCGCGACCACCGCTGCTCGCTAGATCGTGCGCTCCACGCTGTAGACGCCATGACCGCGATCATCAAATCCGGTGAGACCGGCAGCTTTATCACCCTCACCACAACCTGTGAGCGCCCGGCCCCCCTTGGCCCCGACGAGGCGCAGGCCCTTTTGAAATAATCACCGCATAAGCGGCAAGTGAAAGAAAACCCTATGGTATATGTTCCAAGTGAAACCCGATATGATGAGATGGATTACCGTCATTGCGGAAATAGCGGGCTAAAGCTTCCGGCGATATCGCTCGGCCTTTGGCATAATTTTGGCGGGGATACCGGCCATGACCTGAAGCGCAAAATTTGCCAAACGGCCTTTGATAACGGGATCACCCATTTTGATCTCGCCAATAATTACGGCCCTCCAGCGGGCAGCGCCGAGGAAGCTTTTGGCGAAATTCTGCGGACAGATTTTGCCGGCTACCGGGATGAAATGGTGATCGCCACCAAAGCCGGTTATATGATGTGGGACGGGCCTTACGGCGAGTGGAGCAGCCGGAAATACCTGATTTCGTCATGTGATCAAAGCCTGAAGCGGCTTGGGCTTGATTATGTCGATATTTTCTATTCCCACCGGTATGACCCAGACACACCGCTGGAAGAAACCATGGGCGCGCTTGACCAGATCGTCCGCTCGGGCAAAGCGCTTTATGCCGGTATTTCGTCTTATAATTCTGAACGGACCCGTGAGGCCGTGGCGATTTTGAAAGATTTGGGCACGCCGTGCATTATCCATCAGCCGAGCTATAACATGATTAATCGCTGGGTTGAGCGAGATGGGCTGAAAGACACCCTAAAAGACCTTGGCGTTGGCTCTATCGCCTTTACGCCGCTGGCGCAGGGCATGCTGACCAATAAATACCTCAAAGGTACGCCCGCCAGCAGCCGCGCCGCGCAAGGTAAATCGCTTGATCCCGGGTTCTTAAATGAGCGCGCCATCGCCAATATCCAGAAGCTTAACGAAATTGCGGCGGCACGTGGCCAGACCTTGGCGCAAATGGCGCTGGCATGGGTATTGCGCGATGGTGGCATTACCACGGCCTTGATCGGGGCATCAAAGCCCGAACAAGTGGTGGATTGTGTTGGCGCACTGAAGAACCAGGATTTCACCGCCGAAGAGCTTGCCGAAATCGACATTTATGCCAACGAAGAGGACATAAACCTTTGGGCTTTATCATCCGAAACCTGAGCAAAGGAGCGCCTGCATGATCCGCAATCCCATTTTGCCCGGCTTCAATGCTGACCCGTCAATTTGCCGGGTCGGTTCGGATTATTACATCGCGGTATCCACTTTTGAGTGGTATCCCGGTGTGCAAATCCACCATTCTAAAGACTTGGTAAACTGGACATTGGTGGCCCACCCGCTGAACCGTGCGGCGCAGCTTGATATGCGTGGTAATCCTGATAGCTGCGGCGTCTGGGCGCCGTGCCTTTCCTATGCTGATGGCAAATTTTGGCTGGTTTACACGGATGTGAAGCGCTTTGACGGTAATTTCAAAGACGCCCATAATTATATCGTGACCGCCGAGGCGGTGGAAGATGACTGGTCTGATCCGGTGTATTGCAATTCTTCGGGGTTTGATCCCACGCTATTTCATGATGATGACGGCAAAAAGTGGTTTGCCAATATGCAGTGGCGGCACACCACGAACAGCATTGGCGGGGCGCCAACCCACCCGGCCTTTGATGGCATTTTGCTCCAGCAGTTTAACCCCGAGGCGGGTAAGCTTGAGGGCGCGATCACCAATATTTTTCCGGGCAGTGCGCATGGGCTTGTAGAAGCGCCGCATTTCTTTAAGCGCAATGGTTATTACTATTTAACAACGGCAGAGGGCGGCACCGGCTACGGCCATACCGTAACAATGGCGCGGGCGCGCAAGCTTACCGGCCCTTATGAGCTGCACCCCAATACGTTTTTGATGACCTCAAAAGACGCGCCCGACGCCCCTATTCAGCGGGCGGGCCACGGGCAAATGGTTGAAACGCCCGAGGGTGATGTTTACCACACCCATCTTATGGGCCGCCCGCTGCCCGGGCTAAAAGAGCGCCGCTGTGTTTTGGGCCGGGAGACCGGCATTCAAAAATGTGTGTGGAAAGATGATGGCTGGCTCTACCTTGAAAATGGGGGCTTGGTGCCGGATGTCGAGGTGCCCTCGCCTGATCATTCGGTAATGCCCCATGCGCCAAAGCCAAGCCTGCACCGATTTAACGGTGAGACGCTGCCGATCGAATTTCAGTGGTTGCGAACCCCCGATAGCGCGCGGATTTTTCGCCTTACGGGCAACGCGCTTCAGCTTATCGGGCGAGAAAGCTACGGCAGCTGGTTTGAGCAAGCGCTGGTGGCGCGGCGGCAGGAGCATTTCAGCTTTATCGCTGAAACCAAGCTAACATTTACCCCCGAAACTTACCAACAGGTCGCCGGGCTGACGCATTATTACAACCGGCATAAGTTCCATGCTTTGGTGGTTACACTTGAGCCAAATATTGGCCGTGTGCTGACCATTCATAGCTGTGAAGGAGATTGGCCGGATGCCGCGCTTTCTTTTCCGATGGAGGATAATCCCGTGCCTCTGGAGGAGGACAGCGTAGAGCTGCGCGCGGTGGTAGACCACGCCACGCTACAGTATTATTATCGGACCAGCGGTAGCTGGGTGCCGATCGGGCCGGTGCTTGATGCCAGCCTGATTTCAGATGAAGCCGGGCGGGGCGAGCACGGATCGTTTACCGGCGCATTTATTGGCATGCTGGCCTTTGATACCAGCGGGCGGGCAAAAACCGCTGATTTTGAGTATTTCAACTATATTCCGACCTGAAGGGGAGGCCAAAATGGCATCACTTATTAAAGGCCCAGCTCTATTTCTGGCGCAATTCGCAGGCGACGACGCCCCTTTTAACTCGCTCGAAAATATTACCAAATGGGCGGCCGGGCTTGGCTATAAAGGCGTGCAAATACCAACCTTTGATGCGCGGCTGTTTGATCTGGATAAAGCCGCCACAAGCGAAACCTATTGTGATGAGATCAAGGGTATATGTGCCGATGCTGGTGTAGAGATCACCGAGCTTTCAACACATTTGCAAGGGCAGTTGGTGGCGGTTAACCCCGCCTATGACACCGCATTTGATGCTTTTGCCCCCGAGGCCTTAAAGGGAAAGCCGCAGGCGCGGCAGGCTTGGGCGGTTGACCAAATGCTCAAAGCCGCCAAAGTTAGCCGCAAGCTCGGGCTGGATAACTCGGTTTCGTTTACCGGCTCGCTGATTTTCCCGTTCCTTTACCCGTGGCCACAACGCCCGCAAGGGTTGGTAGAGGAAGCCTTCGCCGAGCTGGGCCGGCGCTGGACACCCATTTTGGACGCCTATGAGGATGCAGGTGTGAATATCGGATATGAGATTCACCCGGGCGAGGATGTTTTTGACGGCACCACATACGAGATGTTTTTGGATGCGGTTGGCGGGCATACCCGCGCCAGAATCAATTATGACCCTTCGCATTTCCTGCTCCAACAGCTCAACTACCTTGAGTTTATTGATATCTACCACGACCGTATTTGCGCCTATCATGTTAAAGATGCAGAATTTAACCCGACCGGCAGGCAGGGGGTTTATTCTGGGTATGCAGGCTGGACCGAACGGGCGGGCCGGTTCCGCAGCCTTGGTGACGGACAGGTGGATTTTGCCGGGATTTTCTCAAAACTGGCACAATATAATTATGATAGCTGGGCGGTGCTCGAATGGGAATGCTGCTTAAAATCGCCAGAACAAGGTGCCGCTGAAGGGGCGCCGTTTATCACGAACCATATTATCGACGTTACCGACAAAGCCTTTGATGATTTTGCCGGTGGAGAGGTTAACAAAGAGGCGCTTCGTAAAATGATGGGGCTGGCCTGATGGGAACGGATGGCCCCGTAAGATACGGCATGGTTGGCGGCGGGCAAGGGGCGTTTATTGGCGCTGTTCACCGTATCGCAGCCCGCATGGACGGCCAATTTATATTGGTCGCCGGGGCGCTCTCTTCAAATGCTGAACGCGCCCTTGTTTCTGCGGCCGAGCTTGGCATAGACAAAAGCCGCACCTATGCCTCGTTTCAACAAATGGCATTGGCAGAGGCCGCACACAAGGAAGGGATTGAGGCGGTTGTGATCGTAACGCCAAATCATATGCACTTTCCGGTGGCTAAAGCCTTTCTCAATGCCGGTATTCATGTAATCTGCGACAAGCCATTAACCTCAAACCTGCAAGACGCGCTGGCGCTGGAAGCCCTTGTTGAAACCTCTGGGAAGCTCTTTGTGCTTACGCATAATTACACCGGCTATCCGCTTATTCGCCAAGCACAGGAAATGGTGCAAGCCGGAAAACTTGGGGATATTCGGCAGGTTCATGTGGAATATGTGCAGGACTGGATGGCCGAACCCGTTGAGCAGGATGCAAGCAACAAGCAGGCCATTTGGCGAGCTGACCCCGAGAAATCGGGCAAGGGGGGCTGTATTGCGGATATCGGAACCCATGCGTATGACCTTTTGCGGTTTGTAACCGGGCTAAAAACACAAAGCCTCGCGGCGGATTTGTCTATCAATGTTGAGGGGCGCTTACTGGACGATAATGCAAATATTCTTTTGCGGTTTGAGGGCGGCGCAAAAGGTATTTTGTGGGCCTCACAAGTGGCGGTTGGCAATGAAAACAACCTGGTTTTGCGGGTTTATGGCGCAGCTGGTGGGCTTGAATGGCGGCAGGAAAACCCGAACCAGATGTGGTTTACGCCGCTGAACCAACCCAAACAACTGTTAACGCGTGCCGGTGCCGGTGCTAGCGTGGCGGCCAATCGGGTGTCGCGCACACCCGGCGGCCATCCCGAAGGTTATTTGGAAGGTTTTGCCAACCTATATGTGGAGGCCGCCGAGCTGATCCGCCATGAACGGCAAGGGACGATTGGAACGGCCCCACCCAGCCTTTTGCCAACCATTAAAGATGGGGTTGAGGGGATGCGATTTATCGAAGCTTGCGTTATATCGCATCAAAACAATGCCGCTTGGGAAGCATTGGAGGCAAATTAGCCACCCGCACCCTCAATGATTGTCTCGCGGAAGGTCCTCAACAATATTTTGATATTTCGTGGCCAATTCAAGGCAACCGCCCTGCGCCAGCTGCCCGACATGATTGCGATAAATCTCTTGCCACGGTGTTTGATGGTGCAATGTTGGCGGTGTCCAGTCTGCGCGGCGCTGTTCCCATTCTGCCTCGTCAACCAGCGCATTCAGCGTGCGCGTGTTTAGATCAAGCCGCACCATGTCATTGGTTTGCAACAAAGCCAAACCGCCGCCAACAACTGATTCCGGTGAGGCATTTAGAATGGACGGGCTTTCAGACGTTCCTGATTGGCGCCCGTCTCCGGCGGTGGGCAGGTGTTTAATACCAGATTTCAGCACTGAATCAGGTGGTTGCATGTTAACAACTTCAGCCGAGCCGGGATAGCCGACGCACCCGACGCCGCGAATAAACAACATGCAGTTTTCATCAATGCCCAGCGCCGGATCGTTGAGCGTTGCGCGATAATGCTCTGGCCCTTCAAACACGATCGCCCGGGCTTCCAGCGTATTTTCTGCGCCGGGGGTGCTGAGATACCTTTCTCGAAACGCTTCGGAAATGACGCTGGATTTAAGCAAGGCGGAGTCAAACAAGTTTCCGCTCAGCACCATAAATCCGGCTTGTTCCCGAAGCGGGTTTTCAACCGTGGCAATAACGTCATGGTTCTCGCTGCGTATGCCCTTTAGCGTTTCGCCCATCGGCTTGCCCGATACCGTCATCACGTTGCCATGGATAAGCCCTGCCTGTGAAAGCTCACCCATAACCGCCGGAACCCCGCCCGCGCGGTAAAAGCTTTCACCCAGGTATTTTCCGGCGGGCTGCATATTTACCAAAAGCGGCAGATCAAACCCCTGTGTCTGCCAATCGGTAATATCAAGCTTAACACCTATATGCCGGGCAATGGCCTGCAAATGGGGCGGCGCATTGGTCGAGCCGCCAATTGCCGTGTTAACGCGAATGGCGTTTTCAAAGGCTTTTCTGGTCATTATATCTGAAGGGCAGAGGTTTTCTTTTACCATCCCCACAATGCGCTTGCCGGTTTCATAGGCCATGCTCATGCGCTCGCGAAAGGGCGCCGGAATGGCTGCACAGCCAGGCAGGCTCATGCCAAGCGCTTCTGCCAGCGCATTCATTGTGCCGGCGGTGCCCATGGTGTTGCAATGGCCCAATGAGGGGGCCGAAGCGCATACGCGGCTCATGAATTCCTCATAGTCGATCTCTCCTTCTGCCAGCAAACGCCGGCTTTCCCAGATGATCGTGCCGGACCCCGCCAGCTCGCCTTTCCACCAGCCGTCCAGCATTGGCCCGCCCGAAAGCGCAATGGCCGGAAGGTTAACCGTGGCCGCGCCCATCAGCATAGCCGGCGTGGTTTTGTCACATCCGGTTGTGAGCACCACACCATCCAGCGGGTAGCCGTGAAGCACCTCGACAAGCCCGAGATAGGCAAGGTTGCGATCAAGCGCTGCGGTGGGACGTTTGCCGGTTTCTTGAATCGGGTGCACGGGGAATTCCATCGGAATTCCGCCGCCATCGCGGACTCCCGCCTTGATACGGTCCATCAAAAACACATGGATTTTGTTGCAGGGCGCAAGATCTGAGCCGGTTTGGGCAATGCCGATAATCGGGCGACCAGATTGCAGCTCTTCCCGGGTGAAGGCTTGGTTTTGGTAGCGTTCTACATAGAGCGACGTCATGCTCGGGTTGTTGGGGTTATCAAACCATTCCTGCGAGCGAAACTCTTTATTGGCGCGCGTTTTATCGTTGGTCATGATTTCCCCGTCTCTGTTTTATGGGCTGAATCAGTGCTGATACGGCCGCTAAAGATACTAAAAAGACTATACAGGATTTAGCCGGTTTGGTCTTGGTTTTTTACATGTGTGCCCCGCCTCCGGCTTGGTCATTTTTCTTGCTTGGAGGCGCGAAGCATAATACCGTTAGGCTGATGGCAATGCGCCCAAAAACCAAGAGGAAACACATGAAAAATACGGTTTTCCTAGACCCTTCTGACAATGTTGTCAGCTCTGTTATCGAGCTGAAATCCGGCATCGAATATGAGGGTGTTGTCGCGGGGCAAACCATCCCGCGTGGCCATAAAATGGCGATGCAGCCCATCAAGGCCGGTGAACCGGTGCTCAAATATGCGCAGATCATTGGCTTTGCGCGGACTGATATTGCGGCGGGTGAGCATGTGCATACCCATAATCTTGAATTTCGGAGCGTAGACCAAAGCTATGAGTTCAGCTCCAACCTGCGTGCGCCTTCCCCCGTGGCGGGGCAAGACACCTTTTTGGGCTACCGGCGAGAAACCGGAAAGGTGGGAACCAGAAACTATATTGCCATCATTACCTCGGTGAATTGTTCGGCAACTGCGGCCCGCCAGATCGCGGCGCATTTTACACCCGAGACATTGGCTGACTATCCAAATGTAGACGGTGTGGCGGCTTTTGTGCATGGCACCGGCTGTGGCATGGCCGGAGATGGCGACGGGTTTTCCGCATTACAACGCGTAATGTGGGGCTATGCGCGCCACCCGAATGTGGCCGGCGTGCTCATGGTGGGGCTTGGCTGCGAGATGAACCAGATCAGCTGGTTGCTGGATGCTTACGGGGTAAAATCCGGCCCGCTATTTCAAACCATGAATATTCAGGAGGTTGCGGGCCTGCGCAAAACCATAGAAACCGGCGTTGCCAAGATAAGGGAAATGCTGCCGCTTGCGAACATGGCTGAGCGCACGCCTTGCCCCGCCTCAGAGTTAACCCTTGCGCTGCAATGTGGCGGCTCGGATGCATGGTCAGGCATAACCGCCAACCCGGCTTTGGGCTATGCTTGCGATTTACTGGTTGCCCAAGGGGGCACGGCCGTGCTTTCGGAAACGCCTGAAGTTTATGGTGCCGAGCACTTATTGACCCGGCGCGCGGCCACGCCCGAAATTGGTGAGAAACTGATTAACCTGATTGACTGGTGGGAGGATTATACCCGCCGAAACAACGGCTCTATGGATAACAACCCTTCGCCCGGCAACAAAAAAGGGGGGTTAACGACCATATTGGAAAAATCGCTTGGGGCGGTCGCAAAGGGCGGCACCACGACCTTAAACGGAGTTTATAAATACGCAGAGCCCATTCGCACGCGGGGGTTCAATTTTATGGATAGCCCGGGTTATGATCCGGTTTCGGTGACCGGGCAAATAGCAAGTGGGTGCACTATTGTGGCGTTTACCACCGGCCGCGGCTCCACTTTTGGCTCAAAACCAGCGCCCTCAATCAAGATTGCCAGCAACACGAAAATGTTTGACAGATTGAAAGAGGATATGGATGTGGATGCGGGCACGATTTTGAGCCGCGGGGACTCTATCGAAACTGTCGGGCGGGAAATCTACCAGAAAATTCTGGCGGTCGCCTCGGGTGCGCCCTCAAAATCCGAGGCGCAGGGGCTGGGTGACTGCGAGTTTGTGCCGTGGCAAATAGGGGCTGTTATGTGAGGGCAGACAGGAGCCTTGCCACCAATACCGAAGGTAGGTGGCAAGCTATCAGCTGCTTTTGTTCTTTGGATTCTCACCAAGGATGATCATGGCCAACAGGTCGTCTTCCGTAACCTTGTCTACATCAACCGTGCCGACAAGCTTGCCGTTTTTCATGACGCTGGCCCGGTCACATAGCATTTTGACCTGATGAATATCGTGATCAATCAGGAAAATGCCGATGCCCTGTTTCTTGAGTTCATCAATCAGATCAGCAACCATTTGGGTTTCTTGCACACCAAGCGCCGCTGTTGGCTCATCCATAATCAGGATTTTTGCATCAAAATAAACCGCCCGCGCAATCGCCACCGATTGTCGCTGGCCACCCGAAAGTGCCGAAACAGGTGATGAAAACCGCTCGAAATTCGGGTTGAGGCGCTTCATGATTTTGCGGGTTTCACCCTCCATCAACGCATCATCAACCAAGCCAAACTTGGTTGTCAGCTCCCGCCCGAGAAACAGATTTGAGGCGGCATCAAGGTTATCTGCCAGCGCAAGGGTCTGGTAAATCGTCTCGATATTGTAAGTGCGGGCGTCGCGCGGGTTATGAATGGTTGCCAATTCTCCGTTTACGTATATTTCGCCGCCATCACTTTTATAGGCCCCCGAAAGCATTTTCATCAGGCAAGATTTACCAGCGCCGTTATGCCCTAACACGCCGACAACTTCGCCCGGATAAAGGTCAACATTTACATGATCGACGGCTTTAATGCCGCCAAAAGAAATGTGCATATCCCGCATTTCAACAAGTGGTGTAGTCATCAGCCGTCTCCTGATCTTTTTCGATATTGTATGTCCAGCAACACGGCCACAACCAGCACCGCGCCCACCACGATATTTTGCAGCGGCGCGTCAACGCCGACCATCGCCATGCCTGATTGCAGAGATTGCATGATCAATGCGCCGACGATAGCGCCAAAGATTGTGCCTAACCCCCCAGCCAAGGCTGTGCCGCCAATAACCGCTGCCGCAATTACGCGAAGCTCGTCTAGCGTGCCGATATCATTTGAGTGGTTGGTTAACCGGGCCGAGGCCACCACCGCAGACAACCCACAAAGCAGGCCCATAAGGGCGAATACTTTAACGGTAAGCATGCGGGTGTTAATGCCGGAAAGCTCAGCCGCTTGGGGGTTTCCGCCCGTGGCAAAAATGTAGCGGCCAAAACGGGTTTTCTTGGCAATAACTGTCATGCCGATGGTAACCGCGATCAGCACAAAAACCGAAATTGGCACGCCGTATCCGGCGGTGAACCCTTCAGGCATAACTTCGCCGCGGGCTGCAAACATCCGCTCCAAACGCCGATAAGGAATTTGGTAGGCGTTTAACACCCCAATAAAAGAAAGGATCGCTCCGGTGCCCGCCACGCCGATTACCACTTCGGCCCACATGGGTTTAAGCGGGAAATTATGGCGGATTTTATTTCGCCGTGATGATATTTGCATTAAAATTATGGCCACGACCGCAAGGCCGCCCAGGATCCAAGACCAGGTTGTCCCCATTGTGCCGTTGATGCCGCCGAGCTTTAAAAATGTGCTGTCGAGCGGGCCAATGGTTTGGCCGTCGGTCATATACCATGCCACATTGCGCCATACGAGAAACCCGCCCAGCGTGACAATAAATGCCGGGACCGTTAAATAACCGATCAACCAGCCATTAAAGGCACCTATTAGGGCGCCCGCCAGCATGCCGACCACAATTGTTATCCACGGTGTTGCCGGGTGTTCCAGCCCAAGCTGAAAGAAAACCGGGATGATTTCGGTCTGGGTCATTGCCATGATGGCCGAACACGTGGCCAACAGCGCGCCGACCGAAAGGTCGATATTTCGGGTGACAATCACAAACACCATGCCGGTTGCCATGATCGCAACCGATACGGTCTGGATGGTCAAATTAAAAATATTCCGCGGCGTCAAAAATCGTCCATCTGTCAAGAAGTTGAACACAAGGCACAACAAAACAAAGGCGCCGATCATCCCGAGAAGGCGGGTGTCGAGCTCTAGGATTTGGAAGAAACTGCGGCGGGGTTGGCTCGAATCGGGCGCTGAAGGTGCGTCGGACATTTCGAATTCCTATTCAGAAAGAATGGGCCGCCCAGCCCAAAACCGGACGGCCAAGTTACTATTAGTTACAAGGCGCAGGACCGTTGGAAACGCCCTGACATAGAGCCTCCAGAGTGATCCAGCCCGCATCGACAACAACAGAAAGGTTGTCAGCGGTCACAGGAATCGGTGCCAAAAAGTAAGCTGTCAATTCTGTACCGGCTGGGGATGTCCACGATGCAGCATTGTCGATATCCGCCATGGCAGCACCACCCGCAAGGGCAACGGCAATTTCACCAGCGGCATAACCAAGCGCACGGGAATCTTTCCAAACAGAAACCGTTTGAGTGCCATTGGCAACACGGTTCAGCGCTGCATGGTCACCATCTTGGCCAGATACCGGAATACCGTCCATGCCTTGTGCTGTAAGCGCTGCCACCACACCGCCGGCTGTGCCGTCGTTTGAGGCGACAACCGCATCAACACCATTGTCTTGCGCGGTCAGGATCTGCTCCATGTTGCGCTGCGCATTGGCCGGTAGCCAAGCATCGGTGTAAGCTTCAGCAACGATGGTGATATCACCAGCGTCAATCGCCGCTTGCAGGATCTCTTGCTGTCCAGCGCGCAGGAAGTCTGCGTTTGGATCGGTTGGCGAACCTTTGATCATGACGTAACGGCCAGTTGGCTGAGCCGCAAACACGGCGCGCGCCTGCATACGACCTACTTCGACATTGTCAAACGTCAGGTAAAATGCACGTGGATCTTCGATTAGGCGGTCATACCCAACAACAGGAATGCCTTCGTCGGCCGCGGCCTGAACAGCGGGGCCGATGGCCTGGGCATCTTGTGCCAGAATGATCAGGACATCTACGCCTTGGGCGATCAGGCTTTCAACATCGGAAAGCTGCTTTGAAGACGATGACTGAGCATCAGCAGACAGGTAGGAAGCGCCAGCGGCGTCAAGCGCGGCAATAATGGCGGCTTCGTCGGTTTTCCAACGCTCTTCCTGAAAGTTGGACCAGCTGACCCCAACGGTAAGCCCTTGGGCAAATGCCGAAGTTGACATCGCCAGCGTAAACGCCGCGGCGGTCGCGACTGCAAATAATTTCATGATATCCTCCCAGATTTATCAAGATAAACCACAATTATTTATTTGAGTGTGGATAATTGACTCTTAGCTCTTTTAATTTCATTGTCAAATTAAATAACTCACTTGAAGGGAGCCGCATGCTAAATTTTTAGATTGAACATAATTCCCAATATTTTATAGTTGAATAGACAAGGCGGCAAAAGAGGTGCGGAGAGACATGGGTAAAGAGCAGATAGATCACGGTCGGTATCTCATTCTTGATTTCATCCGCAGGTCTGGCCAAGTCGCGCGGATTGATATCGCAAATCAGTGTAATATTAGCCAAGCAACGGTTACGACGATCACCGCCAAGCTGCTAAAAGCCGGTTTGATCGAAGAAATTGCCCGTGACACAACCGAAAAAGAAGCACGCAGGGGCCGCCCACGGGTTGATCTTAAGTTGAGAAACGCAGCGCACATGGTTGCGGGTGTCAAAGTCGAAAACAACTCGGTTTCCGTAATTTTGGCAGATTTTGAAGGCAAGCAGCTGTGCAAATTACGGCAGGGGCTGGCAGATACGGTCTCTTCAGCCAATGATTTAGCCAGTGAAATCTATACGGCCATAAATACCCTGTGTGAGAATAATAATTATTCAATGCAGGACCTGTCAGCCACGGGCGTAGGGATCGCGGGGTTCGTGGATGCCTCAAGCGGTGTTATCCACTGGTCGCCATCTATTGAGCAGCGAAACATAGATTTTGGCGCGATATTGCAAGCGCGGCTCGGCATGCCGGTTTATCTAGACAATGATGCAAACCTTGCCGCCATGGCCGAGCAATATTTTTGGCACGGCGTTGATACCCCCAATTTCCTTGTTGTCACCATAGAGAGCGGTGTGGGAATCGGGATAGTTATGGACGGCAAAGTCTACCGGGGCTCGCGCGGATTCGGAGCCGAATTTGGGCATACCAAGGTGCAGCTTGAGGGGGCCTTGTGCCGCTGTGGCCAGCGTGGATGCCTTGAAGCCTATATTTCTGATTATGCGCTGGTGCTGGAGGCCAAAGTGGCGGGCCTGCCGCTGGCCGGAAATACACAGGAAGAGCAGGTGCAGGCGCTGTTTGCCGCCGCACAAAGCCAGGAACCGATCTCGCTTTCTATTATATCCAAGGCGCGGCGCATGCTTGCCATGGGTCTTGCAAATCTTGTTAACATATTTGACCCGCAGTTGATTGTGTTGGTCGGAAGCCAGATGCAGGAAGGCCATGTATACTCGGAAGACATGATCGAAACGGTTAAAAATTCAATTGTCCAGATAAACGCATCTGCGCCGCAGTTTGTTGTCCACAAAAGTGGGGATGCATTATGGGCCCATGGCGCTGCCGTTTATGCGCTTGAGAAGGTTGCCCAGCAAACCTTGAGAGGCTTGTAGAACATGTTTAGCAGGTTGACGGCTGTGGTTTTGCTGTTGCTGATCCCTTTGAGGGGCGCGGCCCAAGCGCCAGTGTTCCAGCCTATTTCAATACCCGAGCATAGCTATCAAGGCGGGTGGGAGCATTTTGTCGGCGGCGGCGTTGCCAGCTTTGACTGTAATGGCGATGCCATGCCTGAGCTTTATGCTGCGGGCGGCAGTGCAAATGCCGTGCTTTTGATAAACAAGTCTAAGCGGGGCGGGCCGATTTTGCTGGTGGCAGATACGCCTGAGGCACTTGCGATCACGGGCGTAACTGGGGCTTACCCGCTTGATATTGACAGTGACGGCGCGCTGGATCTGGTGATTTTGCGCGTTGGGCCAAACCTGTTGCTCAAAGGCGATGGCGCGTGCGGGTTCAGCCCGTTTGACGGGATTGAAGTTGGCCATCATGACCGGTGGACAACCGCGTTTTCTGCCACATGGGAGGGGGCCGCCAGCCTGCCAACCCTCGCCTTTGGCAATTATGTTGACCGCAATGCGCCAAACGGCCCCTTTGAAGCCTGCGATGATAACGAGCTTTACCGGCCTGTCGCGGGGGGCTATCCCGAAGCCTTGCCGTTTACCCCCGGATATTGCCCGCTTTCGATGCTGTTTTCCGATTGGGGCCGCCATGGGCGGGCTGATTTGCGGGTCAGCAATGACCGCCATTACTATATACGCGACGGGCAGGAGCAAATGTGGGCGATGGAAGCCCGCCCCCGGCTTTTTGGCCCGGAAGATGGCTGGCGCGCCTATCAGATCTGGGGCATGGGCATTGCCAGCCGGGATATTAGCGGCGATGGGCTGCCCGAGGTGTATCTGACCTCTATGGCGGACCAGAAAATGCAATCCCTCAGCAGCGCCGACACCCCTGATTTTCAGGATGCGACCTATGCCATGGGGATTACGGCCCAGCGCCCCTATACGGGCGGTGATGGCCGCCCCTCAACCGGTTGGCATGTTAGTTTTGGCGATGTCCAAAACGACGGGCGCGATGATATTTTTGTTGCTAAAGGCAATGTTGACCAAATGCCCGGCAGCGCCATGGAAGACCCGAATAATCTGCTGATTCAGGGAGCGGATGGCGTGTTTGAAGAGTTCGGAGCCGCAGCAGGTGTTGCCAGCCTTGCGCGGGGCCGCGGGGCCGCTTTGGTAGATTTGAACCTAGACGGGCGGCTGGATTTGGCCGTGGTAAACCGGCGGGCGCCGATGGAAGTTTACCAAAATGTAACGCCAAACACCGGCCATTGGATCAGTGTTGATCTTTCCCAGCCAGCCCCCAATGTAAATGCCATTGGGGCATGGATCGAGGTTAAGCTTGGCGCGCGCATAATTGTGCGTGAACTCACTGTTGGCGGTGGCCATGCGGGCGGTACCCTTGTGCCGCAGCATTTTGGCTTGGGTGCCCATAATGGTGGCGCGCTTCGGGTTATCTGGCCTGATGGCACAAGTAGCGGCTGGCATGATTTCAGCGCAGATGCTTTATTGCGCGTCACACGGGCAGGTGATGCGCTGGAAATTGAAAGCTATTGAGGCACGGGAAGCCCGCTTGGCACATTTTCGGGCACGCCTAGGCGGCCCTTCATTGCTGACACGTCCGTTAAGGCCTGAAGAAATGCCAGCAAATCGCTAATTTCTGGTTGGCTCAGCGCAACGGGGGCCAGTGAATTTGCCGCGCTGATCTCTGCCAACTCAGCCGGATCTGCCATAGCTATAAAATCAGTGTCATTTGGCAGCAGCGGAAAAACGGCTTGTGCCGGATCATACGCCGCCAGCGCCGCTATTGGGTCGAGATGATGGCGCACAACCGATTCGAGCGTGTTATACGCACCGCTATGGCCATAGGGTGCGGTCAACGCCACATTGCGCAACGAAGGTGTCCGAAAGGCGTAAGCGTCTTCCGGGTTGCCAGTAACCCGCATTCGGCCGGTATCCCGATTGTAGGATTCAAATGAAGCCGCCTTGCCCGGCCCAATTTGCGGCATGGCAATGGCGTGAAACTGGTGGTCGGTCTGGAATTGGCCGGAGTGGCAGGCAACACAGCCCGCTTTTCCGTAAAACAAATCCATACCCGCCGTGGAATCCGGCGGCATCGCTGTGCCCTCCCGAAGAAAGCTGTCAAACGGGCTATTATCCGCGCGCCATTCAAAGGCAATGAAGGCGGCAATGGCATTGGCGATATCGGTAAAGTGGATAGCCCGCCCCGCGATTACAGCGTCAAAACCCTGCCGATAGGCCGGAATGCCCGCAACCCGCGCGGAAATCAGGCTCCATGCCCCGCCCTCACCGGTGAGAACCCCGAGCCGCACGGCATTGGAAATGTCATTTTCTGAAAAATGCCCGGCCATTTCATCGCGTGAAAGCACCGGAAACATGGCTTGCGCTGACAGCACCGAGGCAAAGCCCGCTTCCATATCGGCCCCAAGTGGGGTGCGAATACCGGAGGCGCGGCTGGGGTCGGCCTCAAGCCGTCCATCATGGAAAAGCGTGGTGAATTCCGTAGCGCCAAGGTTAAACAAAGCCGGAGAATTGCGCGGAATGCGCTTTTCCGGCAGGTTTTCAGGGTCGGGTGCGCGCGCAGGGCCGAGGCCTGTGGCGCCATCGCCCAAACCAAGCGAAACCCCATCTGAAGTGCCAAAGCGCGGATGATGGCAGGTGGCGCAGGCGACAGTGCGATTGCCGCTTATAATCGGATCATAAAACAACAGCTGCCCAAGCGAAATTTCTGCCATGTTGGCCTCGGGGAACGCCGCATTTGCATGCGGTAGCGGGCCCGCCTGCACACAGGTGCCGCAAAATATAAGGGCAATTGCGAGGCTCTTCATACCGACATATCTTTAATTTCAACCACCAGCTTTTGCTGGTAAGGCTGCTCTGGTGTGCAGATTATAGACGGAAATTGCGGGTTGTTCACGCTATCCGGAAAGTGCTGTAGCTCAAGGCACAAGCCGGCAAAAGGGCCGTGGTGCTGGCCAGTTAACGCGGGCGCCGTTTGGGTAAGCCCTTGGCTGGTGTAAAGCTGTAGGCAGGGTTGGTCTGTCCATAGTTTTAGCTGCAGCCCGTTTGGCGCGATAACCTGCGCTGCGGGGCCATCGTTACCCTGCAATACAAGGTTGATATCAAAGCCCTCACCTGCTGGGTCCGCGTCTGATATTTTGGATAACGTCCTGAAATCAAGCGCTTCTCCTTCAATTGAGGCAATATCGCCGGTGGGCAGCATGGCGCTATCAACCGGGGTGAAACTATTTGCAGGGATTTGCAATTTATGGCTTCGGATATCGCCACTTCCCATCAAATTATAATAAGAATGCTGCGCCAAATTTATCGGCGTTGGCTGGTTTGGCAGCGCGTGCATTTCATAGGTCAGCCGGTGGCCCTCAAGGCGGATGGTAACGCTGAATTTCACGGCACCGGGAAACCCCTGCGCGCCATCGGCCGAGTGATGCGTAAGGCGAACGGCGTTTTGGCCGTCTGGGTCCATTGTCCAGAGCTGGCGACCAATGCCAAAGGGGCCGCCATGCAACTGGTTTGGCCCCTCGTTGGCCTGAAGCCGAATTTCCTGCCCGTTTTGCCGGTAGCGCGCCCCACCGATACGGTTGGCAACTCTGCCAACGATGGCCCCCATAAAGGCCTCCCCGTTTTCAAGATGGTCGCGCGGGTTGGCAAAGCTTTGCAGCACCGGAACATGGGTATTGCCGAGCGGCACGCGCCAATCATGGGTTATGCAGCCAAGCGATAGAATAGTGACCGACACATCTCCGGATTCCAACACGCAGTGCTGGATATCATCCGGGGATATGTTGGTGGTATCTTTCACGTTTAGACAAACCTGTTAACATAGTTTTCCAGAATTTCCTGCCGGCCAGAGCGGGGGTCAGGTGCGATTTCTTCAGCCAAAACACGCTTGGTGATGCTCTCAAAATCACTGCCCAGCATGGCTTTTGCTTCAGGGGTTTGCCAACCTTCATAGCGGCTAGAGAGCGCCTCTTCCAGCCCACCGTCTTCCAGCATGGCCGCCGCTGCTTTTAGCCCGCGTGCGCAAATATCCATTCCGCCAACATGCGCGGCCACCAGATCTTCCGCGTCCAAAGACTGCCGCCGGACTTTGGCATCAAAATTGGTGCCGCCCGTTTTAAGGCCTCCGGCTTTCAGAATGTGGTAATAGGCAACCGCAACTTCGGGCGTATTATTCGGAAACTGGTCGGTATCCCAGCCGGATTGATAATCATTCCGGTTCATATCAATGGACCCAAGCACTCCGAGACTGGCCGCCGTGGCAATCTCGTGTTCAAAGGAATGCCCGGCCAAAATGGCGTGGCCCTGCTCGATATTCAGCTGGACCTCTTTTTCCAGCCCGTATTTTTGCAAAAACCCAAAACAGGTTGCCACATCATAGTCATACTGATGCTTTGAAGGCTCCTGCGGCTTGGGCTCCACCAAAATAGCGCCTTTGAAGCCGATCTTGTGTTTGTATTCCACCACCATATTCAAAAAGCGGCCCATATGGTCCAGTTCGCTGGTTAGGTCGGTGTTGAGCAGGGTTTCATAGCCTTCGCGCCCGCCCCAAAGCACATAGTTTTCACCGCCAAGCTTGTGGGTCGCATCCATGCAGCTTTTAACCGTGGCCGCCGCAAAAGCAAACACATCCGGGTCTGGGTTGGTCGAGGCCCCTGACATCCACCGCCGATGGGTAAACATGTTGGCGGTGCCCCATAAAAGCTTTGGCCCGCCCGCTGCCATTTTCTCAGCAAAATAGTCGGTTATTTCGTTTAGGGTATCGCGATTTTCGGCAAAGCTGCCAGCTTCAGGCCGCACGTCCAGATCGTGAAAGCAAAAATAGGGCGCGCCGAGAATATCAAACATATCAAAGGCAATATCAGCTTTCAGTTTAGCGCGCTCCATGTTGTCTTGCGGATACCATGGCCGCTCAAAAGTCTGCCCGCCAAACGGGTCGCCCCCCTCCCACGCAAAACTGTGCCAATAGGCAACGGCAAAGCGCAGATGCTCCTCCATACGCTTGCCGAGAACAACCTCATCGGGGTTGTAATGCCGGAAAGCTAGCGGATTACGGCTGTCCTCGCCCTCATATTTAATTTTGGGGATGCCTTCGAAAAACTGTTTCATTTTAATGCCTTTATAGCTGGGTATATTTTTCGCCAGGATTGATAAGCCGTTTCATAGGCTGCTACCAATTCTGTTCGTGGAAAGATTGTTTCTGCAATGGCAGGTTTGGTCATAACCTGCGCGATGGTGGCGTCGCTAGCCCCTACAATGGCCAGCCGCGCCGCGCCAAGGGCGGCGCCAAATTCGCCCTTTTCAGGAATATCTATCGGGATATTCAAAGTGGTCGCCAGCAGCTCAACCCAATAACGGGCGTTGGCACCACCACCGATCGCCACCAGCCGCTTCAGGTCCGCTCCGGCTGATTTTAGCGCTTCAAAATTGTCCCGCAGGGCAAAACCCACGCCTTCAAGCACGGCGCGTGTTAGGTCTGGGTGTTTGGCACTGATATCAATGTTCAAAAATGCGCCGCGAATGCGGCTGTCATTGTGCGGGGTGCGCTCACCGGAAAGATAGGGCATAAACTGCATCTCGCCGGGGGGCGAGATGGTATTCCCCAAGGCCGAGGTCAGTGCTTCGGCGGTCTCCCCCAGGTTTTCAGCCAGCCAGTTCAGGCTGTCAGTTGCGGCCAGCGTCACGCCCATTTGGTACCAGCGCCCCGGTATCGCGTGGCAAAAGGTGTGCACGGCGGTTTCTGGCTGCGGCGTATAGGATTCTTTGGCCGTCAACAGCACACCCGACGTGCCCAGCGATACAAAGGCATCCCCTTCATTGAGAATCCCCATGCCGCAAGCCGCGGCAGCGTTATCTCCGGCTCCGGCGACCACAACCGTATTTTCAGAGACACCCCATTCGGCTGCCAGATCGGCGCGTAAGGTGGCCCCCGCCTCGCATCCCTCAAAGAGCTCTGGCATCTGGTTTTTATGCATGCCTGACGCATCCAGCAAAAATTCAGACCATGTGCGCGCACCAACATCCAGCCACGAGGTGCCGGCACTGTCTGACATGTCTGAAAAATATTTGCCGGTCAGCCAGAAATTCAAATAATCTTTCGGCAGCAATACTTTTGATACTTTCGCAAATATCTCGGGCTCGTTTTTAGCGACCCAAAGCAGCTTTGGCGCGGTAAACCCCGGAAAAACGATATTGCCCGATAAGGCTCTTACGCCTTCAACCGCATCCAGCGTTGCCGACTCGCTATGGCTACGGGTGTCATTCCATAAAATTGAGGGCCGCAATACAGCGCCATCGCTATCCAGTAGCGTTGCGCCGTGCATCTGCCCGGCGATTCCAATGCCCCGTAGGGCAGAAAGCGCTGCCTCGTTGGTTTTTTTAAGGCTGGCAATGGCAGTGCGACAGGCGGCCACCCAGTTTGCCGGGTCTTGCTCGCTCCATCCGGCCTTGAGGTGGGAAACCTCATAACCCGCCATAGCAGAGGCTACAATTTCGCCATCTTGCCGCACAAGCAAAGCCCGCAGCCCCGAGGTGCCAAGGTCTAACCCTAGAAACATATTTCTCTCCATATTCATTTTCAAATCATTGCACTCTTTTAATTTAGTAGTCAAATTAAAAGAGTGCGAGCCAACAGCTTTGTTGCGTCCTATTTACGAAGCGAAAGGAATATTGAGTAATTCTAGCCGGTTAATCTGGCGGGGCTGCGCATTTTTTCCAACCCTCTCTGCCTGTAATTTGTTTGATTGTGCACAAGGGGCAAAATCACGACCGTTAAAGGAAAGTGTAACTACCATACTAGACTACCACTTTGAGATTTGCTATAGTTTGAAGCGTTGGTGGTTAGCGAATTCATGCTGGAGTGATGAATTAGATGTTACAGACTTGGCGCTGGTTTGGTGAAAATGATTCTGTCTCGATAAATGATCTTTATCAGGTCGGGGTAGAATCTGTGGTGACCGCTTTGCACCACATCCCAACGGGAGACGTGTGGCAGGCGGCAGAAATATCCAAACGGGTCGATCTGATAACGGCAGCGGCGACAGGTAATCGGAGACCTTTGCCTTGGGGTGTCGTGGAAAGCCTGCCGGTTTCGGAAGATATCAAAAAGCAATCAGGTGATTGGCGGCTGCATATCGCAAACTATAAGGAAAGCCTGAGGAATATTGCGGCCGCCGGTATCAAGGTGGTTTGTTACAATTTTATGCCGGTGCTGGACTGGACAAGAACCGACCTGGCCTTTCGCTTGCCCAGCGGCGCGACCTGTATGCGATTTGGCCTGACAGATTTTGCCATTTTTGACATTTGTATCCTGAACCGCAAAGGCGCAGAGGAAGATTACCCTCAGGCCACCGTTGAGGCGGCTAAACATCGCTTCCAACAAATCAGTGAAACCGCCAAACAAAACCTTGTTCGCAATATTGTATTTGGCCTGCCCGGCGCTGCCGAGCATTTCTCTCTTGAGGACATAAAGCTTCATTTGGCTGAATATGCCGGCATTGGTGCGGCGCAACTGCGGGCCAATTTGGTTGATTTTCTCGAAATGGTGGCGCCGGTTGCGCAGGATTTGGGCATGCGATTATGTTGCCACCCTGACGACCCCCCGGTGCCGCTGATGGGGTTGCCCCGCATCATGTCAACAGAGGCGGATTATCGCCACATTCTGGACGCGGTGGACCTGCCGGCCAATGGGATTACCCTTTGCTCTGGCTCGCTGGGCGCACGCCCCGATAATGATCTGCCCGGCATGATGGAACGGTTGGGTGATCGGGTCCATTTTTTGCATCTTCGCAATGTTCAGCGGGAATCAAATAACATTTTTGGATCTTTCCATGAGGCTGAACATCTGGCGGGTGATACCGATATGATAGCGCTGGTTAAAGCCGTGCTAAAAGAAGAGGCTCGCCGGACAAAAAACGGCCGAGCAGATTTTTCCATTCCGTTCAGGCCTGACCATGGCCAGAATATTCTGGATGATCACACCAAAAACACCCAACCCGGCTATCCGGCAATTGGCCGCCTGAAAGGCCTTGCAGAACTCCGGGGCGCAATGTTTGCGCTGAGCCACATCGACTAACTGGGCCGATCTCGCTTCAAGAGCCCAGCTACACCGGCCGCCCCGCCGATAGCTCGCTCGCCGTTGCGACAATAGAGTCGCTGTTAATGCCGTAATGCCGATATAGGTCCTGCACCGTGCCGGTTTGGCCAAAGTGCTCTACCCCGAGCGAAACTGTGCGATGCCCCGCAACCCCGCCAAGCCATGAAAGCGTGGCCGGATGGCCATCAATGACGGTGATCAGCAGGCAATGGCGCGGGAGCTTGCCAAGCATCCTTTCGATATGGCTGCTGGCGGTGGCGTGGCCCCGCTTGCGCATGCGGGTTGCGGCGTGCCAGCCCGCATTTAGCCTATCTGCCGACGTGATAGCCAGCACACCGATATCGCGCCGCCCCGCGCCAATATGCCCTGCGGCTTTAATCGCCTCGGGGGCAACAACCCCCTGATAGGCAATTACAATTTCGCAATTCGGCCCGGGGTCGCGCATCCAGTAAGCGCCATCAATGACGCTCTGGCGAAAACCCGCATTGTCACGGCTGTGCGGTTGTTCAAGCGGCAGGGTAGATAGGCGCAAATATACCGCACCACCGGTTTCGTCGCGCAGCCATGTGCGCTCATTCGGGTCGCCCTCACCACTGCGCTGCATATAGTCAAACGACCAATCCATAATAATGCCAAGCTCATCAAGATATGCCGGCTCAAACGCCGCCAATCCGTCTTGGGCCATGCCGATCAGCGGGGTGCCGACAGACTGGTGCGCGCCGCCTTCAGGGGCGAGGGTTACGCCCGAGGGGGAACCAATAATCATGAAGCGTGCATCCATGTAGCAGGCATAATTTAGCGCATCGCCGCCGCGCACCACAAACGGGTCATACACCGTGCCGATGGGCAGCAGACGCTCCCCAAATAGCGAATGTGACAGACCCGCCGCGCCGAGCAGCAAAAACAGGTTCATCTCGGCAATGCCCAGCTCAATATGCTGACCCTCGGGCGAGAAGTGCCATTTTTGGGTCGAGGGGATTTTTTGGTCGCGGAAGGTATCAGGCAAATGCGCACGGGCAAAAAGCCCCTTGCGGTTAACCCAGCCCCCAAGGTTGGTTGAAACCGTTACATCGGGCGAGGTTGTAATAATCCGGTCGCTAACCGGGTCGCCGGTGCGCGCGATATGATCCAGAATTTTGCCGAAGCCAGCTTGGGTGGATTCCACCTTGTCTGCCAACAAAACCGGCCCGTTTGTGGCGATAACCGGCGCGCTGAACCGGCGGGTGCCGTCAGCAAAAAATGGCACGTTATCGAGCCAGCCTTGCAGGGCTTCAGGGTCTTTGATCGTCGCAAGCTTCGCCCATTCCTGCCCCGTGGGCACCGCCATATCTGCCTGAAACTCTGCCATTTGTGTTGGCGTCATCAGGCCCGCGTGGTTATCTTTGTGGCCAGCCAGCGGGGTGCGCCACCCCTTGATGGTGTAGGCCACAAACACGGTGGGGCGATCATGGGTAACTGCGTCAAACGTTTTTGCCAGCGTCTCAACACAGTGGCCGCCAAGGTTATTCATCAGCGCCGAAAGTTCAGCGTCGGAGCGCCGTTCGAGCAAACCTGCCACGCCGTCTTTATTGCCAATATCGGCCGTTAGCCGCGCGCGCCACGCGGCCCCGCCCTGATAGGTCAGGGCCGAATACATCTGGTTGGGGCAGGTGTCGATCCAGCCACGCAGGGCATCGCCGCCCACCTCGGCAAAGGCAGCCTGCTGCAAAACCCCGTATTTAATCCGCACAACCTCCCAGCCAAAAGCGCTAAAAATCGCTTCTATACGGTCAGAAAGTCCTTCGCGCACCACGCCATCAAGGCTCTGGCGATTATAGTCGATAATCCACCATGTGTTGCGCAGATTGTGCTTCCAGCCCTCTTGCAGGCATTCATAAATATTGCCTTCGTCCAGCTCTGCATCGCCAGCAAGTGCCACCATCCGCCCCAACGGCTTCTCCGCTGTCCAGGGTTTGGCGGCCAAATAATCCTGCGTGATCGAGGCAAAGGCCGTGACCGCCACGCCAAGCCCGACCGAGCCGGTAGAGAAATCTACATCGTCGATATCCTTGGTGCGGCTGGGGTAGGACTGCGCCCCGCCGTAAGCCCTGAAATTCTCTAGTTTTTCAAGGGTTTGGTTGCCCATAATATATTGGGCGGCATGAAACACCGGCGCCGCGTGGGGCTTAACCGCCACCCGGTCTTCCGGGCGCAAAACATGGAAATAAAGCGTCGCCAAGATTGATGCACAGGACGCACAGGATGCCTGATGCCCGCCAACCTTAACCGAAGCCTCGTCTTTGGGGCGCAGGTGGTTAGCGTTATGGATTGTCCAGCTGGACAACCACAAAAGACGGTCTTGTATTTGTTTGAGGCGGGCAATATCGGCGGGCATGGCGGCTCCTTACGTTTCAGAGATGGCTTGGGACAGGTCGTCCAGAATGTCGGTGATATTTTCCAGACCGGCAGAAATGCGGATCAGCCCCTCGCTAATACCATGTGCGGCGCGCTCTTCCTCGGTATAGGTGCCGTGGGTCATTGAGGCGGGATGCTGGATCAGGGTTTCTGCATCCCCAAGGCTAACAGCCCGCTGGATCAGGTTCAGACGGTTCATCACCTTTTTGCCAGCGTCAAAGCCGCCCTTCACCTCAAACGCGATCATGCCGCCAAACAACGCCATTTGCGCGCGGGCCAGAGTATGCTGCGGAAAGCTTGGGAGCCCCGGGTAGTGCACGATTTCTACGTGCGGCTCGGCCTCAAGCATCTGCGCGATTTTCAGGGCGTTTTCGCTGTGGCGCTCCATGCGCAACTCAAGCGTTTTGATGCCACGTAAAACCAGCATGGAATTGAACGGGGCGATGACTGCGCCTGTCATGTCTTTCACACCAATGGTGCGCACCTCGGATATTTGCTCTTGCCGCCCAACCACGATACCGGCCAGCAAATCGCCGTGCCCGCCGAGATATTTGGTGGCGGAATGCACCACAAAATCGGCTCCCAGCTCATGTGGGCGGGTAATGATGGGGGTGGCGAAGGTGTTGTCTACAATCACCTGCGCGCCGTGTGCATGGGCAATGCGCGACACGGCCGCAATATCCACAATCCGCATATTCGGGTTGGCGGGGGTTTCAAAATAAACAAATTTGGTTTTGTCATTAATCGTCGCCTCCAAATTGGCGGGGTCGGTCATATCAATATGTGTGACCTTGATGCCAAAGCGGGAAAACCCGTGGGTGAACAGCGCAAAAGTGCAGCCATATAGCGTGAGGTCGGTTATTATCTCGTCACCCGGTTGCAGATATGTCCACAACAGCGCGGTAATTGCGCCCATGCCCGAGGAGGTTGCCAGCGCCGCCTCGCCGCCTTCCAAGTTGGCGATGCGCCGCTCCAACAGGTCAGTGGTGGGGTTGCCAAGGCGAGAATAAACGAAGCCCTCGCGCTCGCCCGCAAAAATCTCGCCGCCCGCCTCTGCGGTTTCAAACGCATAGGTCGAGGTTAGGTGCAGCGGCGGGGTAAGCGCGCCGTGCTCGTCTTGCGGATTATAACCAAAATGGATGGCTCGGGTGGCAAGGCCTTGGGGCGGGTTGTTGGATGGTTTGGACATTGGCGGCTCCTGATTGAATGCTTGCAGTCAAAATACGCTATAGTCAGGGGCATTAACTTGCGTAGTTTGTTGAGATGAGGTCTAACTGTGGCATAATATGCTAAGAATGGTGGAAATATGGACAAAACAGACCAACGCATCTTGCGCGAATTGCAAAAGGACGGCCGACTCAGCAACGCGGAGCTGGCTGAACGGGTTAACCTTTCGCCCTCACCCTGCCTGCGCAGGCTGCGGATGCTGGAAAAGAGCGGGATTATTGAGGGCTATACCGCGATTGTGAACCAAAAAGCTTATGGCCTGCCGGTAACGGTGTTTATTCAAATCCGGCTTGACCACCATTCCAGCAAAGCCGCACAGGAGTTTGAGCGCCGCATCCAGAACATTGACGAGATTATTGATTGCCACCTGATGACCGGCGATACCGATTACCTGCTGCGGGTGGTGGTCGAGAGCCTAGATGCTTATGAGGCCTTTATCCGCAATCGCATTCACCCGATCCCATTCATCGCCTCAATCAACACCAGCTTCGCTTACGGTGTTGTTAAGCAAAGCCGATGCCTGCCGTAAGGCTGGAAACATTAGGCGCGCCGGATGCCTGAATACCCCGTTGGGAGCCGCGCCTAACTGGCGTGGGCCATCAAGATCGAGGAATAGGCAAAGGGCATATCCGGCACGAGGGCTTGGATGATGTCAAAATGGTCTTCAAAAATGGTGTCGGGGGTGATTTCGGTAATCGGCACCCAGCGGGCAATGGCGGCATCCGAGCCCCCCTTAACGCCCTCCATTTTGGTGCGGTCTTGTAGCTCAAACACAAAAGCCTCGGTGCGCACCCAGCCCTTTTCAGAGCGCTCGGGGTGGTCAAAAACCTGCCGTTTAGAGAGCCTGCTGCCGAGCGCACCCTTGGGCATATCAAGGCCGGTTTCCTCGTAAAGTTCGCGCAAAACGGCGGTGAGGGCGCTTTCGCCACGGTCAATATGGCCGCCGGGCAGCGCCCACAGCCCCTTGCCGGGCAGGGCTTTTCGCTGCACCATCAGCACATGGCCAGATTGCACCACCACGGCGTCTACCGTGTTCACCGAAATCGGATAACCAAACACCTTTTCAGCCTCGGCAATACGCTTCCGATACGCCTTCACATAGCTCGCCTCTTCGCGGATTTGCGATACCGCTTCAAGATTGCGCTCCATCCAGCGCTGCACAGCAGCGACTTGGTTTTTGCCAAAGCGCGCCCGCAGCACCGCCTCTCCCTCACCAAAAAACAGCATTTCGCGCATTTGGGTGGCGTTGATGATGTCTCCATCATGCCGGTGTGGTGACGCGGGCAGCATATCCCACTCAGGAAACCAGCGCAGATATTGCGAGGATTTATCCTTTTCAAAGCCGGTAAGCGCGATATCAGTTGTGGCTGGGTCCAACCCCTTGGCGCGCATATGCAACCGAACGGCGGTGCGCACATTTGTGGCCCACGAGCGGTCATTATAAAGGGTATCCACAAGGGGCAGGGCGTCTACCGGCATATCAATGCCTGCCACGCCTTCGGCCAAAAAATCATACCGCTCTTGGTAGGAAAACGGGTTTTTCCAGCTGCGGGGCCGATAGGCGCTGCCGATCAGCACAAGCATGCTGTCTGCCTTATCGGCAACAGCGGCAATAACGGTATGATGGCCAATGTGGAAAGGCTGGAAGCGACCGATAAAAACGGCGAGTTTGTGGCGTTGCGTGCCCATAGCGTGCGTCCTCCGCAGTGCAAATTTGCGCACGAAACCTCTTCGCATGCGGGTGTAATATATGCGCAAGTTCCAAAATATGAAACCTTATGCGCACCCTCGGGCATTAGGGCCGTAAATACTGGACGACGTCAGCTAATTTTTCCATCCTAACCCTCTATTGTTATTCAGTTTTTTGCATATCACCTTTTAATACCTGCAGAAAACTTTTGTAAAATTTACTAAATATCAATTCATTAAGACGCACAATTTATTACTTGTTTGAAATATTCCCTTACTTTATTGAGTTTTGTGTTTACCGCCTGCACCTTATGGATTAGTAATATGATTATCATACACCGGTTTAATTTTCGCACTTTGTCTTTAGCGTACTTCAAAACCTGACTGATAAAACGTTATCCGCGTCGAAATGATTTCGGCTTATGCACCCAATTTGTGGCTTACCACCAATATGACACTCCTTTTCGCTGACTATTATGCCGGGCTCATCGGCGCGGGCGTAGCACTCTTTGTCGGCATTGCCCTTGTGCTGAGTAAACGCTTCCATGGTCGGTTCACGCTTGATCATCATATTGGTGTGCAAAAAGTCCATTCAGACCCAACACCGCGCATTGGTGGCTTGGCTATTTTGGCAGGCTTTATCGCAGCTTGGTATTTTTCAACCGGAGAAGCACGCACATTGCTGGCGCTGATCGGGCTTACGGGCCTGCCAGCGCTCGGCTTTGGCATGGCCGAAGATATTACCAAAAAAGTTGGCGTAAAGTGGCGCTTGCTAGCCACCATATTCTCCGGCCTAATCTTCACAATCGCCTCCGGATATTCGATCTCCTCGGTCGGCGTTCCGTGGCTCGATGTTTTGCTCAGCTATTCCTGGGTGGCCATCCCCTTTACGGCTTTTGCTATTGGCGGTGTGGCCAATTCTATTAACCTGATAGATGGCTTTCATGGCTTGGCTTCTGGCACCCTCATGGTGATTTTCCTGGCTTTTGCCATTGTTTATGCCCGCGTAGGAGATAGCACAATGGTGGTGGTATCCATCACCATGTTGCTTATTATTGCCGGGTTTTTTGTGGTCAATTTCCCACTGGGCAAGCTATTTTTAGGCGATGCAGGCGCATATTTCACAGGCTATATGGTCGCTGTGCTTGGCGTTTTGTTGCCCGCACGGCATGCTGAGGTTTCACCATGGGTTAGCCTCCTTATTTTGGGATATCCGGTTATGGAAACCGTGTTTTCCATCCTTCGGCGCCAGCGCGACGGCCATAGCCCCGGCGCGCCGGATAGTGACCATTTGCACCACCTTGTGCATCGACGCTGGGCCACGCCTATGTCTGAGCGGCTAAATATTATCCTTGATAAAAACGCCCTTACAAGTGTGTTTCTTTGGGGTCTGCCCATTGGATCCTTGCTCGCGGCCACCTTTACCAATCTAGAATCCAGCCAGCCGCTGCTTTTGCTTGGGGTAGGCGTTCTGCTTTATATTGTGGTATACCGAACCGCATATAAAGCCCCAGTTTAAAGCCATAAAACCACCCCGGATAAAAAATATCATTCTGCTGCCAAGGAATGTGGTTTGCGGTTCGTATCCTAAGTAGAGTTATATGCAAAAGGAGTTTTTTATGCGTTTCTTAATGTCCGTTTCCCTTGTGAGCCTTATTGCCGGTGGTGCAATGGCCGAGCAATTTTCCCTTGATAGCAACGTGAGCGCCGTTACGGTTTATGGCCAAGGGGCCACCATTACCCGCGCGATGCATTTTGATGTTCCAGCGGGGCAGCACACCTTGGTGATTTCCGATATCCCCTATGAATTTCATGTGCAAACCTTGCAGTTTAAAGGCGGAGAAGGCTTGGTGATTAATGCCACCCAGCTTATTTCTCAGCGGCCCACGTTAGATGGCCAGCAGCTTGAACGGCGTGAGGAACTTGAAAACATGGTTTCTTCGTTTGAGGCACAAATACGCATAAAGCAGGAAGAGTCTGCCGCAGCGGGGCTGATTATTAATGCGGCCAGCGCGCGCATAAAGCTGCTTGATTCTATCGGCGGGCAGCAGGCGCAATCAGCGGCAGGGGCCTTAGAGGCGCAAACGATTTCAGCCGAAACGCTTATGGCCTTGGTTACACTTGTTGGCACCGAAACCCTGAGCGCCTTGCAAGATGCACAAACCGCGCGCACAGAAATTGCGGCGCTCAACCGTGATATGCAGGATTTGCAAAAGGATTTGCAAAAGGCGCGGGAGGATTTGGCGCGGCTGGTTGAACCCTCAGATTGGAGCAATGGGGTTTCATTACAGGTGAGTGCTGAAAGTGCCGCTTCGGGGGTTTTGCAAATTAGCTATGTGGTTGGCCAGGCAAGCTGGCATCCGGTGTATCGCTTTATGCTTAACACCGAGACCGAAACTATGACGGTAAAACGGAGCGTGACCATAGCCCAGTACACCACTGAAGATTGGGATGATGCGGCAATTACGGTTTCCACCGCTACCCCTTATTCTGGTGGCAGTTTTTATATGCCAAACAGCAATATCGCCCGCTACGAGGCGCTGCCACCGCCAGTAGGTTTACTTCGCATGTCCGACGCGAGCGGTATGGCTTTCGCAGCTCCTGAAGCTCTCATGATTGTGGAATCGTCTCACATGGGTGCAGCTGAGGTAAACTTCCAAGGTATTACAGCGACATATGCCTTGCCCGCGGGCACGATCGTAACTGGAGACCGTGCAGAAACAACAGTCGCGCTGAGCGAAAACAGCTTTGAGGTCGAGCTAAGCGCGCGCGCTGGCAGGGGCAGCGATGCTTACGTTATGGCCGAATGGGAAAACACCAGCAACGAGCCATTTTTGCCCGGCCTGGCAACGTTTTTCCGTGACGGCGCTTTTGTAAGCGATGATGATGTGAGCATGGTTGCCGCTGGAGCCACCACCGCGCTCGGGTTTGGCAAAATTGATGGTTTGCAGGTTAAGCGCACCACCTTGCGGCGCGAAGATGGCTCTTCGGGCGTGCTAACCACCAGCAATGACCGCGTGGTTGAATATGAGCTAAGCGTGGAAAACGTTAGCAACCGCGCGTGGAATGTTATCATTTATGACCGTGTTCCGGTTTCCGAGCAGGAAGAGCTGATTGTGGATTGGTCTGCACGGCCACGGCCTACCGAAACTGATGTGGAAGGGCGGCGCGGTGTGCTGGCTTGGGAATTTGCACTGGAAAGTGGAGCCAGCAAGGTGATCAAGCTTTCTTATGAGCTGCAATGGCCCGAGGGCAACGAGCTGCGCGTGCAGCGGTAAGTTTTCCTTGAACGCTTGGTTGGTTTTGCGCAGAGTAGGGCAAAACCAACCAAGCAATAGGGAAACACTATGTCTGACTATCTAAAATCCATGCCCAACCGCGAGGGCTTTTTTGGCAATTATGGCGGGGCTATGCTGCCACCACCCTTGGTGCCACATTTTGCTGAAATCTGCGCGGCCTATGACAAGCTCAGCAAATCAGCCGATTATTTGCACGAGCTGCGCTATATTCGAAAGCATTTTCAGGGTCGCCCAACGCCGATTTCTTACCTGAAAAACCTGTCAGAGCTGGCAGGCGGCGCGCAGATTTATGCCAAGCGGGAAGACCTGAACCACACCGGCGCACATAAGCTTAACCACTGTATGGCCGAGGGGCTGCTGGCCAAATTTATGGGTAAAACCAAGCTGATAGCCGAAACGGGTGCGGGCCAGCACGGGGTGGCTTTGGCCACAGCGGCAGCCTATTTTGGCATGGAATGCGAGATCCATATGGGTGAGGTCGATATGGCCAAAGAAGCCCCGAATGTAACGCGGATGAAGCTGCTCGGGGCCACCGTGGTGCCTGTGGGTGAGGGCGCAAAAACCCTGAAAGAGGCGGTCGATAGCGCCTTTGGCAGCTATATTGAGCAGGCAGACCACGCATTTTTTGGCATTGGCTCGGTTGTGGGGCCGCACCCCTTTCCGATGATGGTGCGTGATTTCCAGAAGGTTGTCGGCATGGAATCCCGTGAGCAGTTTCTGGAAATGACCGGTGAATTGCCCGATATTGTGGCGGCCTGCGTTGGCGGCGGCTCAAACGCCATGGGGATTTTCTCGGGCTTTATTGATGACGAAGGCGTGGCGCTTTACGGGGTGGAGCCGATGGGGACATCTTCCAAAATGGGGGACCACGCCGCGACGCTAAGTTACGGCGTGGATGGCGCCATTCACGGCTTTGCCACCAAAGTTTTGCTAGATGAAAACGGCGAGCCTGCGCCGGTAAACACTCTTGCATCAGGGCTTGATTACCCCGGCGTTGGCCCCGAGCACGCGCATTTGCAAAGCACGGGCCGCGTAACCTACACCACGGCGGATGACAAAGAATCGCTAAACGCGTTTTATGAGCTTTCACGGCGCGAGGGCATTATTCCAGCACTGGAATCAGCTCACGCCGTTGCTTTCGCTATGCGGGAAGCCAAAAACCATCCGGGAAAATCCATTTTGCTTAATCTCTCGGGCCGTGGTGATAAAGACATCGATTTTGTCACCGAAACTTACGGGTTCGGTGAATAGTACACCACAAAAGGGCGCGGCAAGGCTGCGCCCTTTTTTAAATACACGCCTGCTTCCTGCTTGCGGGTGAAGTCGCATAAAGATTGTTTTTCGGGCGGAATTTCGCAACGTGCCAATCAAAGTCAGCCCTGACCACTGGCAAACCTACGTGAACACCCCTATATCTATGCCCGTAACAGTAACGGGGCGACTATGTCTGAAAACAAATTTCCGGGGTGGCACGGCACTACAATTGTAGGCGTGCGCAAGGGTGGCAAGGTGGTAATTGCCGGTGATGGGCAAGTGAGCCTTGGCAATACGGTCATCAAAGGTACAGCGCGCAAAGTGCGGCGCATTTCGCCTGGTGGGCATGATGTGATTTGCGGCTTTGCTGGCAGCACAGCCGATGCGTTTACGCTTTTGGAGCGGTTGGAGGCCAAGCTTGAGGCCTCGCCCGGGCAGCTAGCGCGAGCATCCGTGGAGTTGGCTAAAGATTGGCGCACCGATAAATACCTAAAAAACCTTGAGGCAATGCTGATCGTGACCGACGGGACCGATCTGTTTATTATCACCGGCGCGGGCGATGTGCTGGAGCCGGAAAATGATATTGCAGCTGTTGGCTCCGGTGGGAATTTTGCGCTGGCGGCCGCGCGGGCGATGATGGACAGCGATAAAGACGCTGAGGAAATTGCGCGCAAGGCAATTACCATTGCCGCTGAAATTTGCGTGTTTACCAATGGTAATATGATTGTGGAAAGCCTAGATGCCTGATTTTCAGATGGACGATATTCGCGCGGCAGTGGCCGCCAATGTAATTACCGAAGCGCAAGCGGCACGGCTTAAGGTGTTTGCTGAATCACGGCAGGGTTACCGTGAGCACATGCCGGCAGATGACGAACCGTTTGAGCTGTTTAAGGGCTTTGCTGAAATCTTTGTGACGGTTGGCCTTGGCATGCTGTTTAGCGGAATCATGGTGATGTCTGCGTTTTTTGGCAATTATTCACTGGTGCCGTTTGTCGGGGCCATGCTGGCCTTTGGCGCGGCCTTTTACTTCACTAAGAAACGCCGGATGAACTTGCCAAGCATTTGGCTGGCCACAGTTTTCGCCGGAAACCTTGCGGTTTTTGTTGGCACTTTACTGGTAAACCCGATGGACCTTTCGGGCCTTGAGTACTCGGTGCTTTATGTCGGGCTGATCGGCATGGCCGCCATGGCGGGCTGGTTTGCGCTGTTTAAACTGCCATTTTCAATGTTTCTTTTTGGCCTGTTCGGCCTCGGAGTTTCGCTGGCGATTGCCGCAATCATCTCTCCCAATGTGATAGATTTCCTGAGCCTGCGCGAAGGGTTGTTTAATCTCAATAACCAAAGCTTTTTCCCACTGGCCACGCTGGCTTTTGGCATTGCCACATTCTTGCTAGCGATGTTTTTTGACATGAGAGACCCGCACCGCGTAAGCCGCTTTGCGGCCTCGGGCTTTTGGCTGCATGTGCTAGCCGCCGTTGCGATCGTAAATACGGTAGGCATGAGCCTTTATAGCAGCGGCCAGTATGGCCTAACCGCCGCCGCGCTTGGGCTGATCTCAATCGTTGCGCTGATCATTGATCGCCGCTCCTTCCTGACTGCGGGCATCCTTTATATGGCCTTCCTGCTGTTTGCCGCCTTTGAAGACAACGGAGAGTTTGGCGCGCTTATGACCACCCTGCTGGTTCTTGGCGTGTTCATTACGGCCCTTGGCACATGGTGGGCCAGCATCCGCGCGCTTATTATGAACACCCTTCCGAATTTCCCGCTTAAAAGGCGGCTCCCTCCTTATGTGGAAAAAGCATGACAGACCTAACCCCCCGCGAAATCGTATCTGAGCTAGACCGCTATATCATCGGCCAAAATGACGCCAAGCGCGCCGTGGCTGTAGCCCTGCGCAACCGATGGCGGCGGCAGCGGCTAAGCGATGAATTGCGAGACGAGGTTTACCCAAAAAACATCCTTATGATCGGGCCAACGGGCGTTGGAAAAACCGAGATCAGCCGCCGGCTGGCCAAGCTCACCAACGCCCCCTTCATTAAGGTTGAGGCCACAAAGTTCACCGAAGTGGGCTATGTGGGCCGCGATGTAGAGCAGATTATCCGAGACCTGATTGACGGTGCTATCGTGATGACCCGCGAAAAAATGCGGGAGGATGTGGACGCCAAAGCCCATGCCGCCGCTGAAGAGCGGGTGATTGACGCCCTCGCCGGAAGTGAATCCCGCGAGCAAACCCGTGAAATGTTTCGCAAAAAGCTGCGGGACGGGTTGATGGATGATAAAGAGATCGAGCTTGAGATGGCTGATACCTCCAACCCCATGCAAATGATGGATATTCCGGGCCAGCCCGGTGCTGGCATGGGCATGATGAACCTTGGCGACATGCTTGGAAATGCCTTTGGCGGCCGCACCAAAAAGCGCAAAGTGAGGGTGGCGGATAGCTACAAATTGCTGGTTGCCGAAGAGGCCGACAAGCTGCTCGATGAAGAAACCGTTAACAAAAAGGCTATTGAGGCTGTTGAGCAACAGGGGATTGTATTCCTTGACGAGATCGACAAAGTTTGCGCGCGCTCTGATGCCCGTGGCGGCGATGTATCGCGTGAGGGCGTGCAGCGCGATTTGCTCCCGCTCATTGAAGGCACCACGGTTTCCACAAAATACGGACCGGTGAAAACCGACCATATCCTGTTTATTGCATCGGGCGCGTTTCACATTTCCAAGCCAAGTGACTTGTTGCCAGAGCTTCAGGGGCGCTTGCCGATCAGGGTAGAGCTTCAGGCGCTGACCGAAGGGGATTTTGTGCGGATTTTGACAGAAACCGACAATGCGCTTACATTACAATATACGGCGCTTATGGCCACCGAAGAGGTGAATGTTGAATTCACTACCGACGGCATCGCGGCACTCGCTAAGATTGCGGCCGAGGTAAACCAGTCGGTCGAAAACATTGGCGCGCGGCGGCTTTATACGGTTTTGGAACGGGTTTTTGAGGAGCTCAGCTTTGAAGCGCCAGACCGTAGCGGTGATCACGTAATTGTGAACGCTGGGTTTGTGGAAAAACACCTTGGGGAACTGAGCCGAAGCAGCGATATTTCTCGCTATGTGCTTTGACAACCTAAGGTTTATTTGATAAACATTGATTGCATTAAATACCAAGAGTAGACTCGAGACGATTCTTCAACCAGTAGGAAAGAACATTATGAAAAAACATATTTTAATGGCCACAACCGCCCTCGCTATTGGCTTTGCCGCCCCAGTAGCAGCCCAAGATGATTTTGCCGGATTCTCCGAAGGCATCCTTGCGATGATCGGTAGCCAAGGCGCCACGGTTTCCTTTGACGAACGCAATGTTGGCGCTGATGGCTCGGTAGAGCTGGTTGGCTTTTCGATGGCGGCCCCTGATGGCGAAATGACAGTGCGTGCTGACTGGCTCAAAGGTGTGCCATCGGCGACTACCCCCGGGCAAGTTACGTTTACACTCTCTCCCAATGCTTCGGTCACCCTTAATGATCCGGATTCTGGCGAGCATATCATCAACATTTCAAATTCCGGCCTTGTGATCACACTTGATGGCATCACCAGCGGCCAAAGCGCACCGGTGCTGAACTTTTCGGTGATGGCCGATAGCCTCGGCTTTACCTCGGGCAATCCGGCAGACCCGATCATCAAAGCGCTCGATATTGAATTTACCGACCTAAGCCAAACGGTTTCGCTAACCACTGCCACCATGTTGCTTACGGGTATTACCGGCCTTTCGGCAGTTGATATGAATTACGATATCAATACACCAGATGATGGCCAGATGGCCTCTGACAGTCAGATGGTAGACCTCAGTATCGCATTTCAAATCGTAGCAGATGATGATGAGCAAAATTTCTTTGACTATCTCTCTGGCACCACCACCGCTTTTATTGAACTGAGCGCAGGGGCCTCCTCGGCCACAGCCAAGATCAATAATTCTGACGCGCGTATCGCCTATACTGGCACATCTGCTGGCACCGAAATTGTGCTCCGGGCTGAAAACGGGTATCTGAATATCACTGAGGAAGTTTCAAATTCGCAATTTTCCTTTAGCGAATTCAATGTAGATGGCATGCCATTGCCACCGTTTGATGTATCTCTTGACCAGCTCCGGATCAATTTTTCTACGCCAACCGTGGACCATGGCAGCTTTGAAACCGCCAATGCCGAAATTGCATTGCGCAACCTTGTTGTGTCTGATTCGATTTATTCGATGTTTGACCCCGAGCAAAACATTACCCGCAGCCCGGTGAATGTGGTGGCCAACCTGAGCGCAAATGTGCAGCCGAGCATTGACTGGGCTAACCCGGAACAGGCCATGATGAGCGGCGACCCTGCCGATATTGGCGCGGTTCAGGATATTACCATCAACGAAGTGCTGATCACTGCTGGTGGTGCTGAAATCACAGCGACCGGTAGTGCAACGATTGATAACTCAATGGGCTTCCCCTTCCCAACAGGTAAGGTGACTATCACTGCCGCAGGCGTGCAAGCGCTGGTAAACGGGCTGGTGGCGATGGGTGTTATCCCGCAAGCTGAAGCTGGCATGGCTATGGGCATGATGATGGCCTTTGCGCGGCCCGGCGAAAATGCTGACGAGTTTATCTCGGATATCGAGTTCTCACCTGAAGGCATTACGGCGAATGGTGTTCCCCTGCCTATGTAAGGCTGGTTTAACCCAAATAATTAAGGCCGTAGCTTAGCTGCGGCCTTTTTTCTTGAGATACACATAATAGGCCCCGCCGCCGCCATGCCGCAAATGCGCAGAGCTGATTTGCAAGATCATCGGGTGCATATCGGGCGTGCCGAGCCATTGCGGCAGGGCGTGCCGCAGCACACCGTTGCGCGTCGGCATTATGCCGATCTCATCGCGCGTGGTGTTGCCTTTTCCAGTGATCACCAGCACCAGCCGCAAACCGCGCGCATGGCTCGAAAGGATAAACCCGCGCAGAGCGCCATGGGCCTGCGCCGCTGTCATCCCATGCAAATCTATCCGGGCTTCGGGCGCTTTTTTACCCTTTCGCAGCTTATCATGCGTGCGTTTATCCAGCACCTGTGGCACGCGGGAAAGCGGCTGCATCGGGTCTGCCGCCAGATCAAACCGCAGGCGAGGTTCCGGCCTACCATTCATGACAAACGATTTGACGGGCCGCGGTGAATTCACCTCTGGCAGCTTGGCTTGAACGATAGGCGCGGGGGGCACATAGCTGACGGTATGCAATGGCTCAGCCGATTGCTTTACCAGATCCCACAGCTGCTGGTCCTCGTCCGAGAGGGTTTTTCTGCGCCGAGCCATGGGTTACTGGCCCCTAAGGCGGGCCGCTGTGGCGTTGGGAATAAGTGTAATCATCTCGCCCGAATAGCGGATGTTGCCCGCCTTGTCACCCGCCGCATCGCCTGATCCATAAAAGATATCGGCGCGCTGCGCGCCGTTTACAGCGCTTCCGGTATCTTGCGCCACCATAAGCTGGTTCAGCGAGTTTTCCCCCGCGTTCATATTTATCCAAACGGGCGCGCCAAGCGGGGTGTGGCTATCATCTACCGCAACCGAGCGCAGCGCGGCCAGCGGCACTTGAAGCGCCCCCACAGGGCCAAGGGCATCGGGAATTTCGAGCTCCTGAAAGAAAATAAACGAGGTATTATGCTGCAAAGCCCGCACCGCCGCATTGGGGTTGGCCGCAGCCCACGCCCGAATGCCCTGCATACCCGCCTGATTTGGCGTCAAAACCCCTTGCCGGATCAGCTGTCGCCCCACCGAGCGATAGCGCTGCCAGTTTCGACCAGCAAACCCAACCCGCATATATGTGTGGTCCTCGAGCCTAATGCGCGCCGCGCCCTGAACATGCACAAAAAACGCATCCACACGGTTATCGAGCCAAACCAGCTCCAACCCGCGGCCCTCAAGCGCCCCGTTATCAATTTCGGCACGGCTGTGCCACGCCACACCTGTTTGAATTTCTGGCGGCCGGCGGTAAAGCGGAAAGCGGAATTTTTCGGTTTGGGTGCGCGAGCCTTGTAGCTCCGGCTCATAATAGCCGGTAAATAAAGCGCGGGAGCCGGTGGTAATGCGCACGGGCGTAAAGTTTTGCTCAAAAAAGGCGCGGGCCGGGCCGGGGCCAGCTTTAGCCAAGGCGCAAACCCTATCCCACTCTCGCACCGGAATGGCGGGCGTGGATCGGATGCTGTCGCAGCTTCTGGCAAAAGCAGTTAAGGCGGGCGCGAGGTCATCTTGCTGCCAGCCGGAAATGGCGGAAAATGATAGTTGGGTATAGGTGGCGGCGCTCAGACTAACTGGCAGGCAAAGCGCCGCAAATGTTATTAATTTATGCGCAAAGCCCATTATTCATCTGTGGCGACCAGCAACCAATTCGGGTTGTCGGTGCCCATCAGGCGCGCAAACGTCCAGATATTGGTCTGGCGCTTTATTTCGCTCGCCGAGCCTTCTACCACGTTGCCAACGCTATCTTTTACCACTGATGTAAGCTCACCCACAAAGCGCATCGTCACTTCGCCCTCTTTTTCGTCAGCCTCAAAGCGGGCAGATTTTAGCGAAATTTCACGCACACCAATAAAGGTCGCCTCCACTTCATAACCCTTTTCTTCCCGGTCATGAATGGCCGCGGAAAAGCTTTCGTAAATATCGGGGGCCAGCAGACTTTCGAGCAGCTTCAGATCGCCCTGCTCAAAAGCCATCAGAATCATTTCGTAAGCATGGCGCGAGCCATCCACAAATTCGCTGACAATAAAGGTGCGATCCACCCGCTTCATCTCGGCCAAAGCGCGGCCGGTTGGGCTGTCGGCCTCGGCAAAATCAGTGATATCCGGGTCTTCTGTCCCCTCAATCACTTTCAAATGATCGTTGTTGCGGCCTGAATTGGCATCTTGCTTGGGCTCAAAACCCTCTCGCGTGCCGAGCACGGCAAGCAGCCGCATGACCAGAAACACCACGACAATTGCTAAAAACAGAAGTTGAATCAAACTTGATCCCATAATATGCGCCTTTTTCCACCTATTTGCGCCCCGCTATTGGCATTGGGGCCTTCGCAACCTTATGTAAGCATTGTGGTGCTGCAAGTCTATGGGCTGAAAGTGGCAAAAATGTGAGGTGAGCGAAATGTGGTTATTTTTAATACTGGTCGGCGTGCCGATTATTGAGATCGGGCTGTTTATTCAGCTTGGCGGGTTTTTAGGCCTATGGCCAACCCTTGGCATTGTGGTACTCACGGCCCTGCTTGGCACATTGCTTTTGCGCACCCAGGGGCTTTCAACGCTGGAAGAGCTGAAACGCACGGCTGAAACCGGCCAAAGCCCCGCAGGCCCTATGGCTAATGGCGCACTTATTCTAGTGGCCGGGCTGTTGCTGCTTACCCCGGGGTTTTTCACCGATAGCTTTGGCTTTTTGCTCATGGTTCCGGCCATCCGGACGCTGCTGATCAAATGGATTACAAAGCGGGCACAAATGAAAATGTATGCTGGTGCGGCCAACAGCCAGCAGCCCCCAGACATTATTGATGGCGAATTTGAGATCATTGATGACGACGAGGCCGGAGATTCCGGCTGGACCAAGCGCCCTTGATATTGTGACCCGCGCAAAGAAGTGCTAAGCGGGATTGATATTTTTTACCAACGAGGATTGATAAAATGGCAGATGAAGCCAAACCCGTAGCCGCTCCGCAAGCCGGAAAGGTGCCAGCCCAGCCCGTATTGAAGGTTTTAACCCAATACGTGCGTGATATGAGCTTTGAAAATGTGGCCGCTCAACAGGGGAAAACCCCGAAAGGCCAGCCCAATTTTAACGTGCAAGTCGGGCTAGACGCACAAAAGAAGGGCGATAAGCACTATGAAGTGGTCATTAAACTTCAGGTAAATGCCAGCTCTGAAGATGAGAAGCTGTTCATTCTTGAGATTGAATATGCCGGCCTATTTGAGGTGGATAATGTGGGCGAGCAGCAAATGCACCCGTTCCTCCTGATCGAGTGCCCACGGCAGATATTCCCTTACCTGCGCCGGATTGTCAGCGATATCACCCATGATGGTGGCTTCCCGCCACTAAATTTGGATAACATTGATTTCCTGAACCTGTATCAGCAGGAATTGCAGCGCCGCGCCCAAGCAGAAGCGGCCAAAGCGCCTAAAAACTAGCGCTTCCAGAGCGCCTCGCCGCCCAACTCGTTGATAAATTCAACATGGGCGGCGGATTCATCGGCCGATATCCGGCTTGGCAAAGCCTCGGGCCTTTGTGGCGGAGTGTAATCTCCGCTCGGTGTATCCCGCCCCGAATTTTGCACAACTTTCAGCACAAAATCTGGCTGACGGCCGCCAATCAGCTCTAGATAAACCTCCGCCAGAATTTCCGAGTCCAAAAGTGCGCCGTGCAGGGTACGGTTGGCATTATCTATGCCAAAACGACGACACAGCGCATCCAGCGAGTTTTGCGCCCCGGCGAATTTTTTCCGGGCAATCGCAAGCGTATCCAGCGCTTGCGTCATCGGAATTTTCGGCAGGTTGCATTTGTCCAGTTCCGCGTTCAGGAACTTCATATCAAAGGCTGCATTATGGATAATGAGCTTAGAGTCTTTAATAAAATCAAGGAAGTCTTTGGCGATTGTGGCAAAAACCGGCTTATCTGACAAGAACTCGATACTGAGGCCGTGCACAGCAAAGGCCCCCGCCGGCATATCGCGCATTGGGTTGATATATTGGTGGTAAACCTCGCCGGTAGGCATGTGGTTATAGAGCTCCACCGCGCCAATTTCCACAATCCGGTCGCCGGTAAAAGGGTCTAGGCCCGTGGTCTCCGTATCAAGCACAATTTCACGCATCTTCTTGCTCCAACGCCTCGATCAAGGCTTTAACTTCGGCTTTGGTGTGGTCCATCCCTTGCGAGGTATCAAAGATAAAATCAGCCAAGGCGCGTTTTTCGGTGTCGGGCATTTGGCGGGCCAGAATGGTGTTAAGCAATGCTTCACTCATCGAGCCACGTTTCATCACCCGATCCCGCTGTACCTCTTCGGGAGCCGTAACCACCAACACATAGTCCATCCAGCTTTCGGCATCGGTTTCGAAAAGCAACGGGATATCAAAAACCATCAGCGGGGTTTGTTTGTGCTGTGTATGGAATTGCTGCCGTGACGCAGCCAAAAGAGGCCGAAGGACAGCCTCGATCCTCGTCAGAAGCGCCTCATCTTTGGCAATTTCGGCCTTTAGCACCTCTCGGTTCACAAAGCCCTCATTTATGGCATCCGGCACCAGCTCGCCAATCGGCAAAACCGCAGCGCCGGCATGTGCATAAAGCTTTTTCACTTCTGCATCCGCATCCCAAACAGGCACTTTATAATCACGGAAAAACCCAGCGGTGGTGGATTTACCCATCCCGATAGAGCCGGTTAGGCCAAGTTTGATGCTCATCGGTCGAGCACAGCCATGCGCAGGCCTTCGTCCACTTCGGGGCGTTGATCAAACCAGAATTCAAACCCCGGAACCCCTTGGTGTAATAACATACCTAGGCCATCAACGGTTTTTAGGCCAAGCATAGCGGCGCTTTCTAAAAAGGGTGTGATGAGCGGCGCATATACCAGATCTGTGACCGTGGCGGCCTTTGGCGCAGAATCAAGGTTGATCAGCAAATCTGGCTGGCCCTGCATTCCGAGCGATGTGGTGTTTACGATGGTCATGGCACCGTCGACCGCATCCGAGGCGCGGTTCCAGTCTATCACCTGCACTTTAGCGCCAAATTGATCAGCCAATAGTTGTGCGCGCTGGCGAGTACGGTTCGCAAGGCGAAGCTCGGTTACGCCCTCAGAAAGCAGCGCTGAAACAACAGCGCGCGCAGCACCACCTGCGCCAAGCACAAGGGCAGGCCCAGAGCGGGCATCCCAATTCGGCGCATTTTGCCGCATATTCTGAATAAAGCCATAACCGTCTGTATTATCGCCACGAATGGAGCCATCATCTTTAAAAGTAATGGTATTAACCGCCCCAATAAGCGCAGCGCGGTCGGTTACATTATCCGCCAAACCAAGCATTGAAACCTTATGCGGGATGGTGATGTTAACACCTTTAAAGCCTAGGCGGGGAAGGGAGCGTATGCCCGCCACAAAGTCAGCACCCGACAATGAAATCGGAATGTAGAAACCATGGATACCATATCTTCGCAACCAGTAGTTGTGCATTAAAGGCGAGCGACTATGGTCTATCGGATAGCCAACAACCCCAGCCAACAATGGTGGCTTATGTTCGATTACGTCTGACAAATGCCTTTTCCTCGTAAAAATTCCAAAACTTCCAGGAGTGGCAAGCCTAATACACTAAAGTAGTCCCCTTTGACCGATAAAAACAACTGTGAACCTGCGGATTCTAGTTTATATCCGCCGACTGTTGTAAATAGGTCATCCCCCATTTTGGCCATATACATGTCCAAAAACTGATTGCTGAAGTTTCTCATCGTAAGCTCAGCGCGCCCGATAAAGCGCCAAACCGGCGTGCCGCGATCATAAATCACAACCGCCGAGAAGAGCAGGTGTGATTGCCCACGCAGCGTTAATAATTGGGTTTTTGCCTCTTCAAAATTATTTGGCTTATCAAATATTTTACCTTTGTGAACCAAGATCTGATCAGCGCCAAGCACCATCCGATCGGGGTATTTACCAGCCACACGGCGCGCTTTCATATCTGCAAGCGCATCTGCAATATCTCGGAACGATGCATTTTGGGCTAAAAGTGAGGCTTTAATGGCGGGCTCGTCTATCCGCGCCGGATAGCATTCAATATCCAGCCCCGCGTTTTGCAGCATATCGCTGCGGGTGGTTGATTGAGAGGCGAGAATAAGCGGCTGTATCATAGCTGGCTCCAGTGGATAGAATTGTGGATAAAAGAGAAATATCAACAGGGGCGCTCATTATGCCCAGATCTATCACCGTTTTTCGACCAGTCTACAAGACTTATCCTTTGTGGACAAAAATCTTTGGCTGCATACAGTTTGTGGGTAACAATTATTTTATCCAACAATTTCAGCGCCCACGATAAAATGTCGCCGTGGATAATCCTGTGAGCATGATATCAATTATGGTAATCCCCATGATTCATGGGTATCTACTATAAAAACAACTTCTCTTAAATATATTATTTAAGGTGGAATGGAACCGAACTTATGCCTGAACAGAAAAAATTGCTGAGAGCCCTTGCTGGGGAAAGCCAAAAAGTGCCACCGGTTTGGATTATGCGCCAAGCAGGGCGGTATTTACCAGAGTACCGCAAATTGCGCGCTACAGCGGGCGGGTTTTTGGACCTGTGCTATAATCCTGAATTCGCGACAGAAGTTACCCTACAGCCCATCCGGCGCTTTGGTTTTGATGCGGCTATTCTTTTTGCCGATATTCTGCTGCTGCCGCAAGCACTGGGCATGAAGCTATGGTTTGAAACCGGTGAGGGACCAAAGCTTGAACCGGTTAGCACTATGGCTGAGATTAAAAACCTAAAGCCGGTTGAAGACATCCACGAGACGCTAAATCCGGTCTATGAGACCGTGAAGCGGCTTTCTGAGGAGCTGCCTACTGAGACTACGCTTATCGGCTTTGCTGGCGCGCCTTGGACCGTGGCAACCTATATGGTGGCGGGTCGTGGCACGCCCGATCAAGGGCCGGCGCGGCGCTTGATGTATCAAGATCCGGCGGCCTTTCAGGCTTTGATAGATCTTATTACGGATTCAACCATTGAATATTTGGCTAAGCAAGTTGAGGCAGGCGCTGAAGTGGTTAAGCTTTTTGATAGCTGGGCGGGCGCATTAAGCGGCTCTACATTTTTGAAATATTCGCTAACGCCAGCGGTAAAAATCGCAACTGAGCTTAAGCGGCGTTTTCCAGAGCTGAAATTTATTGGGTTTCCGCGCGGTGCGGGTGGTGGATATATCAGCTTTGCCGATACCGGTGTGTTTGACGCTTTGGCACTGGATAGCTCGGTTCCGGCGGAATGGGCGCGTGATAATCTGCAAAATAAGGTGGCGGTACAGGGCAATCTTGACCCGATGCATATGATTACCGGTGGAGATATCTTGGTGTCTGAAACCCAGCGTTTGCTCGATATATTGGGTAATGGCCCGTATATATTTAACCTCGGCCACGGGATTACACCTGAAGGTAAGCCAGAGAATATTGAAAAAATGTTAAACGTTATCAGAGGGTAAACCGATGGGAGACTTTCTGCTAGATTGGTATTTCTGGGTTAAGGCCCTGCATATTATCTCGGTGATCAGCTGGATGGCGGGCATGTTTTACTTGCCGCGCCTGTTTGTTTACCACGTTGAGCGCGCCGAAACTGGCTCCGAAATGTCTGAAACCTTCAAAATAATGGAGCGCAAGCTGATGCGCGCCATTATTAACCCCGCGATGTTTACCACCTGGATCTTTGGCCTGCTCATGGTGTTTACCCCCGGCGTGATAGACTGGGGTGAAATTTGGCCTTGGATCAAGGCGGCCTCGGTGCTGACTATGAGCGGGTTTCATGGCTGGCTTTCGGCGCGGCGAAAAGAATTTGCACGCGATGAAAACACCCGCAATGGCCGCACCTACCGGCTGGCCAATGAGGTGCCTACGGTGCTGATGCTGGTTATTGTAATTATGGTGATTGTTAAGCCTTTTTGAAGGCTGATTTGACAAATGCCTGCCAACTCGGCTAAGAGAGCTTTAGCGTGGGCTGTTCTGGCCCGAAACACGCTTTCCCACAACATAGTTATCAGGCCTATGGGCCACACAGGAAGTTTATTATGGACGATTTATCAACAATCGAGCACATGTCTTTGGCTGAGCTTAAGGCACAAAAAGCCTCTGACATTTTAAAAATGGCCGAAGAGCTTGAGATTGATAACGCGTCCACTATGCGTAAAGGCGAAATGATGTTTTCGGTGCTCAAAGAGCTGGCCGAAGACGGGGTTGAAATTTCAGGCGAGGGTGTGCTGGAAATTTTGAAAGACGGTTTTGGCTTTCTGCGCTCGCCAGAGGCTAACTACTTGGCGGGGCCGGATGATATTTATGTATCCCCCGAAATGATCCGGAAGTTTTCGATGCGCACCGGAGATACGGTAGACGGCATTATGCAGGCCCCGAATGAGGGCGAGCGCTACTTTGCGCTGGTTAAGCCGACCCTGATGAATTTCGCTGACCCTGCCGAAGCCAAGCATAAAATCCACTTTGATGACCTTACGCCGCTTTACCCAGATGAGCGCTTTAAATTGGAGATCGAAGACCCGACCATCAAGGATAAAACTGCCCGTGTGATTGACCTCGTTGCCCCGATTGGCAAAGGCCAGCGCTGCTTGGTTGTAGCACCGCCGCGCACTGGTAAGACCATGATTTTGCAGAATATTGCACACTCGATTGCGGCCAACCACCCAGAGTGCTATCTGATTGTGCTGCTGGTAGATGAGCGGCCGGAAGAAGTGACAGACATGCAGCGTTCGGTTCGCGGGGAGGTTGTATCCTCCACCTTTGACGAGCCAGCTACGCGCCACGTGGCGGTTGCTGAAATGGTGATCGAAAAAGCCAAGCGGTTGGTGGAGCATAAGCGCGATGTGGTGATCTTGCTCGACTCAATAACTCGCCTTGGACGTGCATTTAACACTGTGGTGCCAAGCTCAGGCAAAGTACTTACGGGTGGTGTGGATGCTAACGCTTTGCAACGGCCCAAGCGGTTCTTTGGTGCGGCGCGTAAAATTGAAGAAGGTGGTTCGTTGACTATTATTGCAACGGCGCTGATTGATACGGGCTCGCGCATGGACGAGGTGATCTTTGAAGAGTTCAAAGGTACGGGTAACTCGGAAATTGTACTGGACCGGAAAGTGGCTGACAAGCGGGTTTATCCGGCGATTGATATTATGAAATCAGGCACGCGGAAAGAGGAGTTGCTGGTCGAAAAATCAGAACTCACCAAGCTGTTTGTGCTGCGTCGTATCTTGAACCCGATGGGCACGACAGATGCGATCGAGTTTTTGCTCAGCAAGTTGAAACAAACTAAAACCAACTCAGATTTCTTTGATTCGATGAACGCTTAACCGTTTTATAGCAGATGCTTACATGGAAAATGCAGAGACGATATTTGCCCTTGCCAGCGCGCGGGGGCGTGCTGGCGTAGCGGTCATCCGGGTTTCTGGCCCGGATGCCTTTTCCTGTGCTATGCAGCTAGCAGGCGCTCTTCCGGAGCCCAGAACCACCTCCCTTCGAACCCTGCGTGATGGCGATGAACCGCTTGATCAGGCCTTAGTGCTGACCTTTGAAAAAGGTGCGAGCTTTACCGGTGAGAATGTTGCTGAATTTCATCTGCACGGTGGTATTGCCGTGGTGCAATCTGTGCTTTCGGTGTTGGGAAAAATGCAGGGTTTGAGGATCGCCCAAGCGGGCGAATTCACCCGCCGCGCCCTTGAAAACAATCGGATGAATTTGCCGCAAGTCGAGGGATTGGCGGACTTGATTGAGGCGGAAACCGAGGCGCAGCGTAAGCAGGCACTTCGGGTGATGCAGGGATCACTTAGCGTTAAATGTGACCAATGGCGCACAGATCTCATTCGCGCCATGGTGTTGCTGGAAGCTGTGATTGATTTCGTCGATGAGGATGTTCCGGTTGATGTAGAGCCAGAGGTGAAGGCGCTATTGCTATTGGTGCAGGCGGGGCTGTTGACCGAAATTTCCGGCCATAAAGCATCTGAGCTTATTCGAGATGGTTTTGAGGTGGCTCTGGTTGGTGCGCCTAATATTGGGAAATCTACCCTGCTTAACGCGATTGCAGGGCGGGATGTTGCGATCACCTCCGAGATAGCGGGCACCACGCGCGATGTGATTGAGGTTAGGCTGGATCTGAAGGGCCTATCTACCACAATTCTGGATTTGGCCGGTATACGTGAAAGCCAGGATTTGGTTGAAAACCTTGGCATTGACCGGGCTAAACAAAGGGCAAACCAGGCGGACATTCGGGTGTTTTTAGTGGCACACAAATCCGAAGCAGAAGATTTTGGTGTGGCGATTAAAAATGGTGATATAATCGTGCTTGGAAAATGTGACCTAATTGATTCCGAGGTTTTTGGTGTATCTGGCAAAACAGGCATCGGTATTGACGAACTCTTGGAGCGCATTTCAGATGAAATTGGCGATCGGGTGAGTGGTTCTAGCTCAATTATTAGGCAAAGACACTTAGAAGCCATTGTTGATGCAAGAGAAAATATTGAGAGAGCCTTAGAGAAGCTTGAGGCCGGAGGCGAATTTGGTGAATTGATTGCTGCAGATGTAAGGTTCTCTATTGTGGCACTTGATAGTTTAATTGGCCGTATTGATGTGGAGCACATATTGGGCGAAATATTCGCCGGATTTTGCATTGGGAAGTGAGGATGTTTCACGTGAAACAATTTGATATTATCGTTGTGGGTGGTGGGCATGCGGGCACAGAGGCTGCACATGCGGCTTATCGCATGGGGTGCTCTGTCGCGTTGATCACACATAGCTTTGCAAAAATCGGAGAAATGTCTTGCAACCCAGCTATTGGCGGCTTGGGAAAAGGCCACCTAGTTCGAGAAATTGATGCGCTAGACGGGTTAATGGGTAGGGCTGCGGATCTTGCTGGTATTCAGTTCCGGCTTTTGAATAGGCGAAAAGGTCCGGCCGTACGAGGTCCTCGCACACAGGCTGACCGAAGCGCCTATAAGGCGGCGATTCAAAAAATGGTGACGGGGCTGAAGGGCTTCGACATTATTGAAGCTGAGGTGGCTGATCTGCAAGAAGTTTCGGGCCGAATTACAGGTGTTGAGCTTTCTGATGGGAGTTTGATCGGCGGAAAAGCTGTTATCCTTACAACAGGGACTTTCTTGCGTGGTGTTATCCATATCGGAGACAAAAAGCAGGCCGGCGGACGGTTGGGAGATAAACCTTCAACAGTTTTGGCGGATCGCATTGACGAAATGGGATTGCCTCTTGGGCGGCTAAAAACAGGCACCCCCCCACGGCTGGATGGGCTTACAATTAATTGGGGTATTCTTGAAGCACAAGCGGCGGATGCGGAGCCAGAGATGTTTTCGTTTATGTCGAGTCGGCCTGCTTTACGCCAAGTCACGTGCGGTATAACCCATACCAATACACAGACTCATGATATTATTCGCAATAACCTGAACCGCTCAGCCATGTATGGCGGGATGATCTCGGGGGTAGGGCCTAGGTATTGCCCGTCTATTGAGGATAAGGTTACGCGGTTTGCTGACAAAGATTCACACCAAATATTTCTTGAGCCAGAGGGGCTAAATGACAACACGGTTTATCCCAATGGAATTTCAACCTCGCTACCGCTAGATGTCCAGATAGAATATGTCCAGTCCATCAAGGGTTTGGAAAATGCAAAAATCCTACAGCCCGGTTACGCCATTGAGTATGACTATGTTGATCCTCGTAGCTTAAGCCCGTGCTTAGAGGTAAAGGATATGCCGGGGCTATACTTGGCTGGGCAGATAAATGGGACTACCGGGTATGAAGAGGCCGCAGCGCAGGGGCTTTATGCGAGCTTGTGTGCTGCGTGTGAGATTTTGGGAAAAGACCTTCCGCAAATAGACCGAACTAACAGTTATATCGGCGTTATGATTGATGATCTTGTGACCAAAGGTGTGAAAGAACCTTATCGCATGTTTACCTCTAGGGCGGAGTACCGCCTTTCGCTTCGTGCAGATAATGCGGACCAGCGGCTCACGGAGCTAGGAATTGGCGCGGGGCTTGTGGGGCGACCGCGCGAGATTTTGTATCGTCAGAAGATGGAGGCGCTTAGTGCGGCGAAGTCTATGTGTAATGGGCTTAGTTTGTCTGCGCGCGATGCCAAAGCTAAAGGTTTTTTGGTTAGCCAAGATGGAAAGCCACGCTCTGCCACGGCTCTTCTTTCGCAAAGTAATGTGAAATTCGGCCAATTAGTTGAGATTTGGCCGGAGCTTGAGGTTGTAAGTCCTAAAATAAGAGAGCAAATGAGTGCTGATGCTATTTATGCATTTTATGTAAAAAGGCAGGATCGATCTATAGCGACGCTTAAACGGGACCAAAACCATAAGATTCCAAGAAGTTTCGTTTATCGAGGAATCGCTGGTCTTTCAAACGAGCTTTGTGAGAAGCTGGAAAGGGTACGGCCAGAGACGCTTGATCAAGCAAACCGTATTGAAGGTATGACGCCTTCCGCGCTTATTGTTTTATTGTCTCACTTGAAGATCGAAGGATTACGGAATGCCGGTTAGTAAGGACTCTTTCGCAAAAATATTTGATGTTTCACGTGAAACAATTGAGCGACTTGAGGTATATGAGGCGCTACTTAAAAAGTGGAATCCGAGGATAAACCTCGTTTCTCGAAGCACTCTTGATGAGATTTGGCACCGGCATTTTGCAGATTCGGCCCAGTTGTTTCAGTATATAGACAAGAAATGTACTATTTGGCTAGACTTTGGGTCTGGTGCTGGTTTTCCGGGGTTGGTTGCAGCGGCCATGGCGAAAGATAAGCGGCCGGATATGAGATTTATTCTGGTGGAAAGTGATCAGCGGAAAGCGGCGTTTTTACTTACGGTGTCCAATGCGCTTGCTCTAAATGCCAGTGTTGTATCCGAGAGGATCGAATCTATTCCCCCTCAAAACGCAGACGTTATCACCGCCCGCGCAGTTGCGTCGCTTGACCAGCTTTTAGTGTGGTCAGCACCCCATGCGCACAAATCCACCGTTTTATTGCTTCCAAAAGGGAATAGTTACGAATCAGAATTGACCGCGGCCCGAAAGCATTGGCATATAGGGAGTGAGGTAATCCCGAGCATGACCGATTCAAGCTCTGTGATTCTAAGAATTGAGGATTTTGAGCGTGCCGTCTAGAAACCCACACATTATTGCCGTCTCTAACCAAAAGGGTGGGGTTGGCAAAACCACTACCGCCATAAATTTAGGCACTGCCTTAGCCGCCGTTGGCCGTAAAGTGCTGATAATAGATCTTGATTCGCAGGGAAATGCGTCAACCGGCCTTGGTGTCTTTCCCGAAAACCGTGAGCTAACAACGTATGATCTGCTCCTCGGCGAGGCCCCACTAAAGGATGTGTGCCAAGAAACGCCTGTTCCAGGCCTTTTTATTGCGCCGTCAACGGTTGATCTTAGCTCGGCAGATGTTGACCTTGTTGAAGATAAAAACCGCGTATTGCGCCTACGGCAGGCTCTCGGCAGTCAGGCCTCCCTTGATTGCGGGTTTGAGTATATTTTAATCGACTGCCCGCCTTCGCTAAATTTGCTGACCATCAACGCTATGGTGGCGGCAAAATCAGTTTTGGTGCCGTTACAATGCGAGTTTTTTGCGCTTGAAGGCCTCTCGCAGCTTATGCTTACGGTCCGTGAGGTGCGCCAATCTCTCAATCCTGCACTTGAATTGCACGGCGTTGTCCTCACCATGTATGACAAGCGAAACAACTTGTCGCGGCAGGTGGAGGAGGATGTGCGCAATAACCTTGGTGATTTGGTTTTCGAAACCACTATTCCGCGCAATATCCGTCTTTCCGAGGCGCCGTCCCACTCTATCCCTGCGCTGATTTATGATCACCGCTCCTCTGGTGCGATTGCTTATCAAAAGCTCGCCGCCGAACTTTTACGCCGAATGAACGACCCTGTGGCGCTGACCGAAAGACAAATTGGATGACCAAGAAACCTATTCGCCGCAATCTTGGCCGCGGCTTATCAACCCTCCTCGCAGATGTTGACCTTGGAAGTAGCCTCCGCGTGGCGCAGCCAACTGCCGATTCTACGGTGCCAATTGAGAAGCTTCATGCCAATCCAGACCAACCCCGCCGATATTTTTCAGAAAACGATCTAGAAGACCTTGCTAACTCGATTAAGGCAAAGGGCATTATTCAGCCTCTTATCGTGCGACCAAACCCAAATATTCCTCAGCAATATCAAATAGTTGCAGGTGAGCGTCGCTGGCGTGCCGCTCAGATGGCGCAACTGCATGATATACCGGTAATTATTCGCGAGCTCGACGACACAGAGGTCTTGGAACTCGGAATTATTGAAAATATCCAGCGTGCAGATCTGAATGCGGTGGAAGAGGCGCTTGGATATCGTCAGCTGATGGATCGCTTTGGCCACACGCAAGAGAAGCTCGCCGAGGCGTTGGGGAAATCTCGCAGCCATATTGCCAACCTATTGCGGCTACTGACTTTGCCGGATGAGGTCATAACCTATTTACAAGAAGGCAAGCTTTCGGCTGGTCATGCTCGGGCTTTGGTGCCCGCCACCAATCCGGCGGCTCTGGCGCGGACGGTGATAAACAAAGGCCTTAATGTTCGGCAAACGGAAGTATTGGCAAAATCTGGCGGGAAACAGCTTTCTTCAAAACGGCAACTTCAACCGCCTAAAGATGCGGACACGCGAGCAATCGAAAATGATTTGAGCGCGCAATTGCGTTTGAAAGTTTCGATTGATCACCGGCAATCATCGGGAAAAGGTGAGCTTCGTATTTCATATTCGACATTGGAAGAGCTGGATACGCTTTGCCAGGTTTTGTCTCGTTAGGATTCTTTTTGTTTCCAAATGAATCGAGCGACAAACGCGAAGCATATTATCTGAATCGCAATGTACTTGAGTGGCACGCTGAACGCCAATGCAAGCATAAATGATCCAATCATGCCAGCCGATGCCATGAGCTTTGCGCGGCGATGAATAACCCTGTTTTCATTCCAACTTCGGATGTCGGGCCCAAAAACCCTGTGGTTCAGCATCCAACTGTGGATCTTTGTTGAAGATTTGGAAAATCCAAACGCTGCCAGAAGGTAAAACGGCACGGTCGGGAGGAGGGGCAAAAAAATCCCCAAGGTTCCGAGTATGAGGGAGCTCCCACCAATGATAAACCAGATCAGACGAGTCATCTTTACCTCAGCAATTCGGCAAGAACCGCGTTTAGAACAGGCCGGCCGCTTGCCGTGGCTTTCAAATTAGTTCCATTGATTTCGATCATACCCAGTTCTTTTAGGTGGGAAACCCGCTTGGGCGAAATCTCGCGGCCTGCGAGGGCTTCATACCGGGTCAAATCGCTACCTTCGGTAAGTCTCATCGACATCATAAAGTATTCAGTGGCCTGATCTTCAAGAGTTAATGGCTCGGGAGCGCAGAGGCCGTGACCGAGGTTGCTGACAGCATCTAGCCACACTTTCGGTTGGGTATGGGTGTAAAGTGCGGTTCTTTGGTGGTCCAGTGTGAGCCGAGCATGGGCGCCGGGGCCGATGCCAACATAATCGCCGTAGCGCCAATATATCAAATTATGGCGACTTTCAGCGCCCTTACGGGCGTAATTCGAGGTTTCATACCCGTGTAAGCCATATTCCGCACAAATTTCGCGCGTACCAAGATACATATCCGCAGCTTCATCGGAAGGTGGAAGATGCTTTAGCTTTCCTTTTTCATAAAGATCTCCAAAGCGGGTGCCTTGCTCGATGGTGAGTTGGTAAAGCGAAAGATGGTCCACTGCGAGGTCCAGCGCTTGGCGAAGCTCAGTAAACCAACCTTCTGTGGTTTGTTTTTGGCGGGCATAAATCAGGTCAAAACTGACACGCTTGAATTGTGCTTTTGCAATGTCAAAGGCCATTAATGCCTCTTTGACCGAGTGCATTCGCCCGAGGGCTTTTAGATCAGCGTCGTTAAGAGATTGAATTCCCATTGAAATCCTGTTTACGCCTGCTTTGGCAAAATCTGAAAACTTTTGGGCTTCAACCGAGGTAGGATTTGCCTCAAGCGAGATTTCTGCGTTTGGCTTTAGCCCCCAAAGCTTGTCGACTTCGTCAATGAGCGCGGATACGGTTTCTGGCTCCATCAGGCTTGGCGTGCCCCCGCCAAAAAACACAGTGTCGACTTTACGAGGCCCGGTGAGGGCAGCAGAATGGCGAAGCTCTGTCAGAAGAGCTTTGCGCCATGCGGCATGGTCAATTTCACGGCTCACATGGCTGTTAAAATCACAATACGGGCATTTGGCCATGCAAAAAGGCCAGTGGATATAGATGCCGAAGCCGCCATGTTGCCAATCATCCACGGTAAGCCGTAACCTCGATCTCGATCAGCATTTCGGGCTTGATCAAACCGGCAATAATCATGGTGGCAGCAGGTCGAATATCACCTAGGGTTTCCCCTAGGGCGGGGATAAGGTCGTCCACAAGGTTGGCGTTTATCACCGTATATTGCACGCGAGCAATATTGGCCATTTCAAAACCGGCTTCCTCCAGCACGCTCCCTATAGTTGAAAAACAGTTGCGGGCTTGCTGGTCAACACCATCAGGCATTTCCATGGTGGAATAGTCGTAACCTGTCACACCGGAAACAAAGCACCAATCGCCTTGCACGACAGCGCGGCTATAGCCCATTGTGGCCTCAAAGGGGGAGCCGGTATATATCAGCGTACGTTTACTTTTCATTGGAAAAACAACCTTTTACGAGTTTATCAAACGCCATTGCTCTGTGGCTAATTTTGTTCTTTTCCCAGCGGTCCATTTCACCAAAGGTGATGTTATAACCATCGGGCTGGAAGATAGGGTCATAGCCATGGCCTTCTTCGCCGCGCATGGGCCACACAACCTGCCCATCAATTTTACCGGCAAAAACTTCGTCGTGACCATCGGGCCACGCTATCACTAAGGTTGAGCAAAAACGAGCCGTGCGCGGAGCAGGGGCGTTTATGGCTTCAAGCTCTTTCCATGTTCTCGTCATCGCCATAACAAAATCGCGCCCGTTAGGCGTTTCGGACCAATCGGCAGTATAAACCCCAGGGGCGCCCCCAAGGGCATCTACTTCAATCCCGCTATCATCCGCCAGTGCGGGCAGGCCGCTTTTCTTGGCAGCATAATGCGCCTTGATCCGGGCGTTGCCCACAAAGGTATCCTCGGTTTCCTCCGGCTCATCATAGCCAAGTTGGCCCGCTGAAACGGTTTCAATGCCAAAGGGTTGCATAAGCCGCGCGATTTCCTCCAGCTTGCCTTGGTTATGGGTCGCGACCACCAGTTTTCCAGTCAGTTTACGCATTTATTGCGGCTTTCTGGGCCAATACCAGCTCGGCCACGCCTTTTTCAGCGAGGTCCATCAGCTGGCTAAATTCAGCACGGCTAAAAGTAGCACCTTCGGCAGAGCCTTGAATTTCGACGATGCCGCCAGCGCCTGTCATCACAAAATTTGCATCCGTGCCCGCGTCAGAATCCTCGATATAATCTAGGTCCAGCACCGGCTGGCCGCCATAAATCCCGCAAGAAACTGCGGCTACGTGGTCCACTAGTGGATCCTGCGAAATATCGCCGGCTTTTAAAAGCTGGTTTACAGCCAAACGCAGGGCCACCCAACCGCCAGTGATAGAGGCACAGCGCGTGCCACCATCAGCCTGAATCACATCACAATCCACCGTAATTTGCCGCTCACCAAGTGCCACACGGTCAACGCCTGCGCGCAGACTCCGGCCAATAAGCCGCTGAATTTCTTGGGTTCTGCCAGATTGCTTCCCTGCAGTCGCTTCCCGCCGCATGCGCGACCCTGTTGAGCGCGGCAGCATGCCGTATTCAGCCGTTACCCAGCCCAGCCCGGTTTTGCGCAGCCAAGGCGGCACGCGGGTTTCCAGCGACGCCGTGCAAAGCACATGGGTATCGCCGCACTTAATCAGGCACGAGCCTTCCGCGTGTTTGGTCACGTTTGTTTCAATGGTAACTTCGCGCATTGCGTCATTTGTCCGGCCAGATGGGCGCATGTTTATCTCCTGAATTTCCGTTTCCCCGTCATACCGCGCCGCTTCGCCCCCGTCCAGCATTGACCACACCCGCAATAGCCCCTATTTTCATGCCAAAGTGAGAACCAGATGATCAACCCAGCCCCAATGTCTGAGCTAAATGACCGTTCGCGCGAAGTTTTTCGCCAGATTGTGGAGTCTTATCTGGAAACCGGAGAGCCCGTTGGCTCTCGCACGGTCAGCCGCCAGTTGGCCGAAAAGCTGTCAGCGGCGACCATTCGCAACACGATGCAAGACCTTGAGCACCTCGGCTTGCTCAATAGCCCGCATATTTCGGCGGGGCGCTTGCCCACGCAGCGCGGGCTTAGGCTTTTTGTAGATGGCTTGCTTGAAATCGGCGGGGTTTCGGGGGTGGACCGGACCGAGATTGAGAAATCTATGGCTGATACTCCGGATATTCAGGCCGCGCTTGACCGTGCGGGCAAAATGCTTTCGGGGCTTACGCAGGGGGCCAGCCTCGTGCTGACCCCAAAAACTGAATCTGCAATTAAGCATATCGAGTTTGTTTCGCTCTCGCCTGACCGCGCCCTTGTGGTGCTAGTAACCGCCGATGGGCAGGTCGAAAACCGGATCTTTGCGCCGCCTTTAGGCATGACACCGTCATCTATGCGCGAGGCCGCGAACTTTTTGAATGCGGTGATGGAAGGCCACACCGTTGGTGAATTCAGGGAAATTGTTTCACGTGAAGTCGCCAATAATCAGGCCGAGCTGGATGTCCTTTCGCAAAAACTGATTGAAATGGGTGTGGCGATGTGGGCGGATGCCCCCGAGGGCGCGCCCGAGCGGTTGATTGTGCGCGGCAGGGCCAATTTGCTAGATGAAAATGCCAACGTAGAAGACCTTGAGCGCATCCGGCAGCTGTTTGATGACCTTGAGCGCAAGCGCGATTTGGAGAATTTGCTCATGCTAACGGAGGGCGGAGAGGGTGTGCGCGTTTTTATTGGCTCAGAGAACAAACTTTTCTCACTTTCGGGTTCCTCTTTGGTAGTTTCTCCCTATATGAACAGTGAGCGAAAAATTGTTGGCGCTGTTGGGGTCATCGGCCCTACCCACCTGAATTATGCGCGCATTGTCCCGATTGTGGATTATACCGCGCAACTGATGGGAAGGCTGATTTCTGGCACGCCAAGACAAAGGTAGAATAAGATGGTTGATGACAAATTTGATTCTTTGGATAACATTGAAGATCTGGAAGCGGAGCTTGAGGCGCAGGAGTTGGCGGACCTTGAGCCGCCCACGGCGGAAGTGCTGGAAGAGGAAAACCAGCAGCTAAAAGACCGGCTGATGCGGGCGATGGCGGAAACCGAAAATATGCGCAAGCGTGGCGAGCGGGACCGGCGTGAGGCCGAAGCTTATGGCGGCACCAAATTGGCGCGCGATCTGCTTTCGGTGCATGATAACTTGGCGCGCGCGCTTGAAAACATCGATGATGATCTGCGTGAAAAGCAGAGCTCCCTGACCGAAGGGTTGGAGCTAACTCAGCGCGAACTGCTTTCGGTGTTTGAAAAGCACAAAATCGTTAAGATTGAGCCGGAAAATGGTGAGAAGTTTAATCCGAAACTGCACCAAGCGATGTTTGAGGCACCTGTGCCGAACACCGTTAAAGGCACGGTTATCCAAACCATGGCTCCCGGTTTTACCATTTCAGGCCGTTTGATACGGGCAGCACAGGTGGGTGTTTCGTCAAACACTGACCCTGTTAAGCCCGTTGAATCCGAGGATTAGAGCTTCCGTTTAAGCTCATAAAGCAATGCCAAAGCCTCGCGCGGTGAAAGTTCATCGGGCGAGATATCTGCCAGCATGGTTTCAACTTCGGACTCCGCTTCTGGCAGTGGCTGCACCGCGCTAAACAGGGGTAGATCATCAATCAGCACTTGCCCCGTGCCTTCCCGATCCCGCTTTTCCAGCATGTCCAAAACCGCTCGTGCGCGGATAATTACAGGCATCGGCAGCCCGGCCAGCTTAGCCACTTGCACCCCGTAAGAGCGGTCAGCGGCGCCAGCAATAACCTCGTGCAAGAAAATCACATCGCCCTTCCATTCCTTCACCGAAACGGTGGCATTATGCAGGCCCGAAAGGCTCTCTGAAAGCGCGGTAAGCTCATGATAATGCGTGGCAAAAAGGGAGCGGCATTTGTTAACTTCATGCAGGTTTTCTAGCGTTGCCCACGCAATGGAAAGCCCGTCATAGGTGGCGGTGCCACGCCCGATTTCGTCCAAAATTACCAGCGCCCGCGGCCCCGCTTGGTTCAAAATTGCCGCGGTTTCGACCATTTCGACCATAAAGGTGGATTGCCCCCGCGCGAGGTCATCTGCCGCCCCAACGCGGCTAAACAGCTGATCTACCAGCCCGATATGGGCAGATGCGGCAGGCACATACGCCCCCATTTGCGCCAATATCGCAATAATCGCGTTTTGCCGCAAAAAGGTGGATTTACCGGCCATATTGGGGCCAGTAAGCAGCCAAACCGGCTTTTTATCGGCGCTCAGGTCGCAATTATTGGCGATAAACGGCTTGCCAGAGCCGCGCAAAGCCGCCTCCACCACGGGGTGCCGCCCCGCCTTAATCTCAAACGCGCGTGAGCCATCAAGCTTAGGCCGCGTCCAGTCATCCTCTACCGCCAGCACCGCCAGTGCGGTTGAAAGATCAATCTCCGCCAAGGCTCGCGCTACATTGGAAAGCATGGCGGCCTCAGCCATGATCGCCGCGCGCAGGTCTTCAAAAACCCGCTTTTCAATAGCTAGTGCCCGCCCACCGGCGTTCAGAATTTTGGTTTCCAGTTCGGAAAGCTCAACCGTCGTAAAACGCACGGCATTGGCCGTGGTTTGCCTATGAATAAACCGTTCAGAATGTGGTGGGTTTAGCATGGTAGCGGCATGTGTGGCGGGGGTTTCGATGAAATACCCGAGCACGTTATTATGCTTAACTTTCAGCGCATTAATTCCGGTAGCTTGTGAAAACTCCACCTGCATTTCGGCGATCATGCCGCGCCCCTCGTCGCGCAGTTTTCGCACCTCGTCCAGCTCGTCTACAAAGCCTTCAGCTACAAATCCACCATCGCGCGCCAGCAGGGCCGGCTCGGCAATCAGCGCTTCACCAAGCAGGCCTATCAGCGTGTCGTGCCCTTGCATCAGCCCCAATGCGCTGGCCGTGCCTTCGGGCAAATCACGGCTCGCAAAATCGTTGGAAATTGCCGCGGCTTGCTCCAGCGCATTGCGCACAGCTGCCAAATCTCGTGGGCCGCCGCGCTCAAGAGAAAGCCGTGAAAGGCAGCGCTCCATATCGGGCACCTGTACTAGGCGCGCGCGGATATCTTGGCAGGCGGATGAGTTTTCAACAAACCCTTGCACCATATCTAGCCGATGGGTGATGGCGGCCAAGTCATTGGAAGGACTGGTTAATCTGCTTTCCAGCAGCCGCGCACCACCACCCGTTAGTGTACGGTCTACCACCGAAAGCAAAGCACCTTTCCTGCCACCCGAAAGTGCGCGCACAAGCTCAAGGTTGCGCCGCGTTGAGGCATCAATTTGCATCCGGCTACCGGCCGCTTCTTGCACCGGCGGGCGCAAAAGTGGCATTTTTCCGCATTGGGTTAGGTCAAGGTAGTCGACCACCGCCCCCATTGCAGACAGTTCCGCCCTTGAAAACTGCCCAAAACCATCAAGCGAGGCAACTTCGTACAGCTTACCCAGCCGCCCGTTGGCGGCTTCACTATCAAATGAAGAGGGCGCCAGCGGCGTTAGCCCATACCCTGCAGTCTCCAGTTTATCCCGCAGGGCGTCTGGAATATTTTGCGAAATTAGCAGCTCCCCCGGGGCTAACCGCGCCAAAAGAGGCTCCAGTGCCAGCGCAGTTACGGCCGTTACTTGAAACGAACCCGTGGACACATCCACCCAAGCCACGCCAAATTTGCCACGTAATTCTGCCAGTGAAACCAGATAGTTATGCGTTCGTGCTTCCAGAAGGCTGTCTTCTGTCAGTGTGCCCGGCGTAACCAGCCGCACCACATCCCGCTTTACAATTGCCTTATAACCGCGCTTTTTGGCTTCCTTGGGGGATTCCAACTGCTCACACACAGCCACCCGAAACCCCTTGCGAATGAGCGTTAGTAAATAGCCCTCGGCGGCGTGGTGAGGCACGCCGCACATGGCTATATCCTCGCCTTCGTGTTTGCCTCGTTTGGTCAGCGCAATATCGAGCGCCGCCGAGGCCGCTTTGGCATCGTCAAAAAACAGCTCGTAAAAGTCGCCCATGCGGTAAAACAGCAACGCATCAGGGTATCTGGCTTTAATGTCCAGATATTGCACCATCATCGGGGTTATTGTTGGTTTTGCCACGGGTTTTCCTTTGGTTTGGGCAAACTTACAGCGCCACGCGGCCATGGGAAAGCCGGAAAACACGCCTTCAACGTCAGAAATATCATTGCGCAAACTGGCGGTAAATAGTAATATTCGGAAAAACCGCCCTAATGACGAGATTCAAAATGTCCGACAGAACTAAAGTGACCGACGAAGAAGCGCTGGCCTATCATATGGAGCCAACGCCTGGCAAGATTGAGGTGATCGCCAGCACGGCGATGACCACGCAGCGAGACCTGTCACTGGCGTATTCGCCCGGCGTGGCGGCCCCTGTGCAAGCCATCGCTGATGACCCCGCGCGGGCCTATGATTACACCACAAAGGGCAACCTTGTGGCGGTAATTACTAACGGTACGGCGATTTTGGGCATGGGCAACCTTGGGGCGCTGGCCTCTAAGCCCGTGATGGAAGGCAAGGCAGTGCTTTTTAAGCGCTTTGCGGATATAAACGCGATTGATATTGAGCTGGATACCGAAGACCCTGACGAGTTTATTAACGCTGTGCGGCTGATGGGGCCAACTTTTGGCGGCATTAACCTTGAGGATATTAAGGCCCCTGAGTGCTTTATTATTGAGCAAAAGCTCAAAGAAATCATGGATATTCCGGTTTTTCATGATGATCAGCACGGCACGGCCGTGATTTGCGCGGCTGGGCTTATTAATGCGCTGTTTATCTCTGGCAAGAAAATCGAAGATTGTCAGATTGTGCTAAATGGAGCGGGTGCGGCCGGAATTGCCTGCATTGAATTGCTTAAATCTATGGGCGCACAGCACGATAAATGTATCGTGTGTGACACTAAGGGCGTGATCTATCAGGGCCGCACCGTGGGCATGAACCAGTGGAAATCGGCCCACGCTGCCAACACTGAATTGCGCACGCTGGAAGAGGCGATGGTCGGGGCGGATGTGTTTTTGGGCGTGTCTGCCAAGGGCGCGGTTACGCCTGAAATGGTGAAATCTATGGCACCACATCCGGTAATTTTTGCAATGGCGAACCCTGATCCTGAAATCACCCCCGAAGAAGCCCACGCGGTGCGCAGCGATGCGATTGTGGCCACGGGGCGCTCAGATTACCCCAATCAGGTGAACAACGTGCTGGGCTTCCCTTACCTTTTCCGCGGTGCGCTGGATATCCACGCCCGCTCTATTAATGACGCGATGAAAATCGCTTGTGCCGAGGCGCTGGCGGCACTTGCGCGCGAAGATGTGCCGGATGAGGTTGCAATGGCTTACGGCCAAAAGCTGACCTTTGGGCGGGATTATATTATCCCGACTCCGTTTGATCCTCGCCTCATTCACGTAATTCCGCCCGCTGTGGCCAAGGCTGGCATGGAAACCGGCTGCGCCCGCCGGCCAATCATTGACATGGAAGCCTATGAAAACAGCTTGAAAGACCGGCTGGACCCGACCAGCTCCATCCTGCGCTCGCTTTACCAGCGCGCCAAGCGTGAGCAGGCCCGTATTGTGTTTGCCGAGGGCGATGACGAGCGCGTGGTGCGTGCCGCCGTGGCCTATGTGCGCTCGGGGCTGGGGCAAGCGGTGGTTGTTGGCCGTGATGAGCAGGTGCAGCAATTCCTTGATGAGGCTGGTATGCCCGAGGCCTTTAGCGAGATTGAGGTGATCAACGCGGCCAAAATTGATAACCTCTCCGAAATGACAGATATGCTGTATGCCCGCCTGCAACGGCGTGGCTTTGACCAGCGGGATTGCCATAAAATTGCCAGCCGAGACCGCCACGTCTTTGCCTCGCTTTTACTGGCGCTCGATCAGGTTGACGGCATGATAACGGGTGTGACCCGAAAATCCGCGCAAGTGCTTTCCCTTATCAACTACGTGTTTGATGCTGAGCCGGGCGATGGCGCGGTGGGTATCACGGCCGTAATTAACCGTGGAAAAATGGTGCTAATTGCCGATACTTTGGTGCATGAATGGCCCGAAACCGAAGATTTGGCCGATATCGCTGAGCGTGCCGCCGAGGTGGCCCGCAATCTCGGTCTTGAGCCGCGCGTCGCCTTTGTCAGCTTTTCCAATTTTGGCTATCCGGTTTCGGAGCGGGCCGAAAAAATGGAGCACGCTGCGGTGGAGCTGGATAAGCGCGGGGTTGATTTTGAGTATGACGGTGAGATGACGGTCGACGTGGCGCTAAACCCAGATGTGATGAAAAACTACCCGTTTTGTCGGCTTTCCGGCCCTGCCAATATCCTCGTGGTGCCCGCGCGGCACTCGGCTTCGATTTCGGTAAAATTGATGCAGGAAATGGGGGGCGCCACCGTGATTGGCCCTATCCTGACCGGCATTGATAAGCAGGTTAAGCTCGGCTCAACCACCTCAACCGTAACCGATATTTTGCATATGGCGGTGATGGCCGCCTGTAAGGTTGGCTAAATGATTTTCAATCTCGGCTCAATAAATATTGACCATATTTACCGTGTGCCTCACTTTCCGGAACCGGGCGAAACGCTGTTAAGTGATATGTATTCCAAAGGTTTAGGTGGAAAAGGGGCCAACCAAAGCATTGCGATAGCCCGCGCGGGCGGGCAGGTGGCGCATATTGGCGCCATCGGGGATGATGCCCTTTGGACACGGGATATATTGGCCAAATCCGGGGTGAATGTTTCAGGCATTGAAGTGCTTGACACTGCGACGGGCCACGCGATTATTAACGTAGATCCAAGTGGCGAAAATTGCATTGTGCTGTTTGGCGGCGCGAATATTTTGGTCTCTGAGGGACAGATATGCGCCGCGCTGGCAGGCGCAAAAGCGGGCGATTGGCTATTGCTGCAAAATGAGGTCAATAACGGCCCGTTTACGGCTAAACTGGCCCGCGCCAAGGGGCTTAAAGTGGCTTATGTGGCCGCGCCGTTTGATGCCGCCAAGGTGCAAGATATGCTACCGTTTGTGGACCTGCTTTCTGTGAATGAGGGCGAGGCTTTGAGGGTGTGTGAGGCTCTTGGCGTTTCAGAAGACGAAATTCCGGTAGAGAAACTGCTCATTACCCGTGGGAGTAATAGCATTAGCTATCGCGATGGACCCACCCGTTACACGCAAGGAGTTTTCGAGGTTGAACCCGTGGACACCACGGGCGCTGGCGACACATTTATGGGCTATTTTATGGCCCAGCTTGATGGGGGTAAAGCACCACAAGAAGCTTTGCGCATGGCGGCAGCCGCGGCTGCGCTTATGGTCACAAAAAAAGGGACCGCCGAAGCGATCCCTTTGCTGGAAGATGTGGTCGGGTTTATCCGGTCATCCCCTCCCAAAAGCTCTTAACACGGCCAAAAAAGTCGTGGCTGGCGGGGTTGTTGTCTTTGCTCTCCGCCTCAAATTCGCGCAAAAGTTCCTTTTGGCGTGAGGTCAGGCTGGTGGGGGTTTCCACGCCCAGCTCGATATAAAGATCACCAACGCCAGAGCCGCGAAGGGCGGGCATACCCTTGCCACGCAGGCGCAACTGCTTGCCGGATTGCACACCCAAGGGCACTTTTACCTTGGTGCGGCCGCCATCCAGAGTTGGCGCTTCCAGCTCGCCACCAAGGGCGGCGGTGGTCATGGAAATTGGGATTGAGCAGAAAATATTCACGCCATCACGCTCGAATATAGAGTGCTCTTGCACCTCGATAAAGATATACAAATCTCCGGCTGGCCCGCCGCGCGTGCCGGCCTCGCCCGCGCCGGTGTGCCGAATTCGGGTACCGGTTTCAACGCCGGCTGGAACATCAATCCGCAAAGTGCGGTCTTTTTGAACCCGCCCTGCGCCCGCGCAAGAACCACACGGGTTTTTGATGATTTGGCCACGGCCATGGCAGCTAGGGCAGGTGCGCTCAACGGTGAAAAATCCTTGCTGGGCGCGAACTTTACCCATGCCTGCACAAGTTGGGCAGTTTTCCGGCTCAGCACCGCCTTCGGCACCCGTGCCAGAACAAGACTCGCAAGAAACCGAGCCAGGCACGGTAATGTCGGTCTTTTTCCCGGCAAAGGCCTCTTCCAGCGTAATATCTAGATTATAGCGCAGGTCTTGCCCGCGTGTGGCGCGCTGGCCACCGCCGCGCTGGCCGCCAGAAAATCCGCCAAACAGGTCTTCAAAAATGTCAGAAAATCCGCCACCGCCGCCGAAGGGGCTACCGCCACCTTGGCCTGCCGAGGCCCCTGTGCCGCCTTCAAAGGCTGCATGGCCAAAACGGTCATAAGCGGCCTTTTTCTCGGGGTTTTTCAGGATGTCATAAGCCTCGTTCACTTCTTTGAACATGGTTTCTGCATCGGGTTTGTCTCGGTTTTGGTCCGGGTGCAGTTCCTTCACCTTGCGGCGATAGGCAATCTTTAGCTCGGAAACGGTGGCCGTTTTTTCGGCCCCGACAATATCATAATAACAACGCTTTGCCATCATTTCGCCCCCTTAAAAATGAAACGGCCCGCCCGGGCAGGGCGGGCCGCTTTTTCAGTGTGCTCGGATTAAGATTTTTCGTCCTCGTTGAGGTCTTCAAAATCCGCGTCTACCACGTCATCGTCAGTGGCGGCTTCATCAGAACTCGCGTCGGCGTCTGCTGCTTCGGCTTCGGCTTTATAAATAGCCTCGCCCAGCTTCATCGCGGCCTCGGTCAAATCCTGTGTCCGGGTCTTGATGGTTTCGGCTTCAACGTTCTCGTCTTCAAGCGCTTCCTTAAGGTTTTTAGCTGACATTTCAATGACTTCAACCGTAGTTGGGTCAACCTTGTCAGCGTGCTCCTCAAGCGATTTCTCGGTTGAGTGGATCAGGCTTTCGGCCTGGTTCCGCGCTTCAATCAGCTCGCGCTTTTCCTTATCGGCCTCGGCATTTTCCTCGGCTTCTTTCACCATGTTTTCGATGTCATCATCAGACAGCCCACCAGAGGCCTGAATGGTGATTTTTTGCTCTTTATTGGTGCCTTTATCCTTGGCGGAAACCGACACAATGCCGTTGGCGTCGATGTCAAAGCTGACCTCGATTTGCGGCACACCGCGCGGGGCGGGTGGGATTTGCTCAAGATTGAACTGGCCGAGGACTTTGTTATCCGCTGCCATTTCACGCTCGCCTTGGAACACCCGAATGGTTACCGCACTCTGGCTGTCTTCCGCGGTGGAGAACACCTGTGATTTCTTGGTCGGAATGGTGGTATTCCGGTCGATCAACCGGGTAAACACCCCGCCCAAAGTCTCAATTCCGAGGCTCAAAGGCGTTACGTCCAAGAGCACAACATCTTTTACGTCACCTTGAAGCACGCCAGCCTGAATGGCCGCACCAAGTGCTACCACTTCATCAGGGTTCACACCTTTATGCGGCTCTTTACCAAAGAACTTGGTCACTTCTTCCATGACTTTCGGCATACGGGTCATCCCGCCCACCAAAACCACTTCGTCAATGTCAGCCTTGGTAAAGCCAGCGTCTTTCAACGCGGAGGCACAAGGCTTCAGGGTGCGTTTAATCAGGTCTGCTACCAGAGATTCCAGCTTGGCGCGGGTCAGCTTTACCACAAGGTGCAAAGGCTGGCTGGTGGCCGGGTCCATGGTGATGAACGGCTGGTTGATCTCGGTTTGCGTGGCAGACGAAAGCTCAATTTTTGCTTTTTCAGCAGCTTCTTTCAGCCGTTGCAGCGCCATCTTGTCTTTTTTCAGGTCTACACCGGTGTCTTTTTTGAATTGCGTCGCAAGATATTCAACGATGCGCATGTCAAAGTCTTCGCCGCCAAGGAACGTGTCTCCGTTGGTGGATTTCACTTCAAACAGGCCGTCGTCGATTTCCAGAATGGAAACGTCAAACGTGCCGCCGCCAAGGTCATAAACCGCAATGGTTTTGCCTTCTTTTTTATCAAGGCCATAAGCAAGCGCAGCAGCCGTTGGCTCGTTGATAATGCGCAGCACTTCAAGGCCAGCGATCTTGCCGGCGTCTTTGGTGGCTTGGCGCTGAGCGTCGTTAAAGTAAGCGGGCACGGTAATAACGGCCTGCGTAACGGTTTCACCCAAATAGCTCTCGGCGGTCTCTTTCATTTTTTGCAAAATGAAGGCCGACACTTGGCTGGGGCTATATTTTTCGCCGTTTACTTCTACCCATGCGTCTCCGCCCGGGCCTTCTACGATTTTATACGCGACCATATCTTTGTCTTTTTGGACCAAGGGGTCATCCGCACGGCGGCCAATCAGGCGCTTAATGGCGAAAAGCGTATTTTCAGGGTTGGTTACAGCTTGGCGCTTGGCAGCTTGGCCAACGAGGCGCTCGTCGTCTGTAAAACCAACGATCGAAGGCGTGGTGCGTGCGCCCTCTGAATTTTCAATAACTTTTGGCTGGGAGCCATCCATGATGGCGACACAAGAGTTTGTGGTCCCGAGGTCAATTCCGATAACTTTTGACATATGATGTCCTTTCTTTTGGCGATTGTGGAGGTGCGGTCCGGTATTTCGGCCCCGCACTCCATCCCATTACTTGAACCGTATATAGGAGCGCGGGCAGGGTGCTACAACCGCCGTGCGCGCAGGTTTTTGATGTTTTTTAGTGAAAACTGCAAGGATTAAATTGCCGCAAGCGATTTTTTTACGAGTGCTTTACGGCAGAGGCCGCTTTTTCCCGTCGGAATCCACCGCTACAAAGATAAACCGCGCTTCGGTTACTTTGGTGCGCTCCCCCGAGGGTTGGCGGGTAACCCACACCTCTACCCCTATATGTAGGGATGTGCGGCCTTCTTTAATAATGTCAGCATGGATGGAAACGAGGTCCCCGACCAACACAGGCTTATGAAAGGTCATCCCCTCCACCGCCACCGTGGCCACACGGCCCTTGGCACGGGTGCGCGCTGGCACCGAAGCGCCCAAATCCATTTGGGTCATCAGCCAGCCGCCAAAAATATCACCGTTTACGTTGGTATCAGCGGGCATGGCGATGGTTTGCAGCGCTACAGGGCTTAAGGGGGGCATATTATCCACCATGTTTTGATTTGGAGAGGTTTTTTCTGGCCCAAAACTCGCCCATCAGGCCAATGGTAAGCGCAATGACGGTAAACCAAATTGGATAGCTGATGTTTGTAACATCGCTATTATAATTAACAAAAGCAGCCACGCGCGCTTGATCAATGGTGTGAAAGAGCGGGTTCCATGTAAAGTAGCCTACCATGGCACCAGGCATATAAGCTGCCGGAAGGAACTTGCCTGATGTGAACATTTGGGCACGCTGATATATGGGGGAGAGCGTTTTTACAAAAAATGGGACAATTGGCGCAAAAATCATAAAGAGCATGCCAATCGCAATACCACTGGCCCAAGAAAAGAAAAGCGGTAAAACCAACCCTGCTGGGTTATGAACGGAAAGATCTGCGCCGAAAATCCAAAAAACGGTTACGACAATCAACACAGCCACAAACTGAAGATAAAGCCCCGCAAAGGCTTTGGCCAAAATGGAAAGAATTACGGTCATTGGCATGTGCATCATAATGGCTGATGTAGCTGTGGAGGCGTTCCGAACAGAGGCAACAGCCTTAATATGCGTTAAAAATAAAATAATACCGGTCAATAAAAACATGATTAGGCTGCCGCGAATGGCGGCGCCACGGCCCATAAAAACTGAAATCATGTAAAACAGAGCCATAAACACGGCAATATTTCCGACCTCTTTCAAAATGCCAAAGGTTGCATTGCCGCTTTGTGTGCGAACTTCGCGCACAATTGAATGGAAAATCAGATCAAGAAATTCAAGCGCGCCAAAAAACATTGATTTTGATTGCGGGGCAGTGGCCATTATTCAATGTATCCGTTTAAATGCGCTTTTTAGCAGAATTACTTTGCCGAAAAATACGTCATAAGTCTATAACAGGCTCTAAACAACCATAGTTTTGAAGGCACATCCCATGGAAAACAAGAAAATCATCGAGGTTATTCGAGCGCTGGCGTTAGAGGCTGGCGATAAAATCATGGAAATTTACGCGCGGGATGATTTTGAAGTGCGCACCAAATCAGATGATTCTCCAGTGACGGAGGCCGATGAAGCCGCTGATGCCCTGATCTCGGCGGGGCTGCGCGCGGCGTTTCCCGAAATCGCTGTGGTGACCGAGGAGCAATCAGACAGCCACAGTATTCGCGCTGATCGGTTTTTTATCGTGGATCCGCTCGACGGCACCAAAGAATTTGTGCATCGGCGCGGGGACTTTACGGTGAATATTGCGCTGATCGAAAATGGCACGCCGGTGCTGGGCGTGGTGTTTGCCCCCGCCAAAAAACGCTTGTTTTATACTGATGCCAGCGGGCAAACCGTGGAGGAAAGTCAGGATGGCAGCCTAAAGCCGCTCCATGTTTCCCCGGCAGATAACGAGGCCCTGATTGTGGTCGCCTCCAAATCCCACCGCGATGCGGCTACTGACGATTACATCAATAAGTATAAGGTTGCTGATAACGCTGCCGCCGGCTCTTCGCTCAAGTTTTGCCTTGTGGCCGCTGGCGAGGCAGATCTTTACCCTCGCCTTGGCCGCACCATGGAGTGGGACACCGCCGCTGGCCATGCGGTGCTGCTTGGTGCGGGTGGGCAGGTGGTGCGGTTTGATGATCACACGCCGCTTACCTATGGTAAACCAATTTATGAGAACCCGTTCTTCATTGCCCTCAGCCCGGGGGTGCAGCTGAAAGATTCCTAAATGGCAGACAGGCCCGAAATCAGCGTTATTGTCGTCAGTCGAGACCGGCCGGATGACTTGCGCAAAATGCTGTCTTGCCTGCGGTTTCAGGATGTTTCCGGCTTTGAGGTTATTGTTGTTACCAATACCCCCGGCGCGCTAGAGGGCGCACAGCACCCCGCGCCCCTGCGGCTGTTTGATTGTGACGAAGCCAATATTGCAGTGGCCCGAAATGTGGGGCTTTTTGCCGCCAAAGGCCAATTTGTGGCTTTTTGTGATGATGATGCCTTGCCAGACCCCTCATGGCTGCGCCGCCTGCTTGCACCCTTTAGGGACCCCGATATTGGGGGCACAGGCGGTTTTACCCGCGGGCGTAACGGCATTTCTTTGCAATGGGGCGCAGTGGAAACCGATCTTTTGGGGGAGGCGCATCCTCTTGAAATAGCGGCTGACTCCGAACTTGAGGTCTTTGCGCCCTCGCAAAAAACCGCACCTGTGATGATTGGCACTAACTGCGCTTTTCGGGCGCCGGCTCTTAAGCAAATCGGCGGGTTTGATGCGGCATTCGCCTATTATCTTGATGATAGTGATATATCGCTCCGCCTTTCCCAAGCGGGCTGGAAGCTGGCGATTGTGCCACACGCACAGGTGCATCACGGCTTTGCTGCCGGCCCTTACCGCGCCCAAAACCGTGTGCCAAAAACCCTGCATCCGCATGGAAAAAGCAAAGCCGTATTTTGCCGCAAACACGCGCCGGAAGCCGCGCTTGAGCCTGCGCTCACGGCCTTCAAGGCATTGCAATTTAAGCGTTTGGAAAAGCAATTCCTTGCGGGCTTGATGGAACCCCGCGTCTTGCCCAGCCTCATAAAATCGCTTGAAGACGGTTATCAAACCGGGCGGCATTTTTTGCTGAAATCAATGCCTATAGGCAAAAAACCTGCGGCTGGAAAATCTCTGATTCTGGGTTTAAAGCCCGGAATTCATGTGCTGCTTGCTGGCCGCAAGGCTGATCAAAAATGGCTTGGTGATATGGGGAAAGCGCTCGCAAAAGGCGGCATAATCACCACCACGCTCATCCTTTCCCGTTCACCTGCCTTTATGAAAGCCAATTTTTCCGAGCGTGGATATTGGACCCTTAGCGGCGGGCAATTTGGCAAATCTTCTCGCAGTGACCCGCTTTTGCAATACATGTCATTTAATGATAAAGTGCAGGCAGAAATTCAGCGGTTGGCGGCTATTTCGCCGGTTAACTATGTTGCTTACCCACAAAGGTCCGGGCAGGCGGACATATTTTCGCCGCAAAACGATGCCATGTCTTGTCTTAATGGGTTTGTGGTGGAATCAGTATAGAGTGCAAATATGCAACGCCGTTCTCTTCTGATTGGGGAATAAAATGAACACTATAGTTACAAAAGCGATCTTTCCGGTAGCCGGGCTTGGTACGCGGTTTTTACCGGCAACAAAATCTATCCCCAAAGAGATTATGACTTTGGTAGACCGGCCGCTCATTCAGTACGCGATTGATGAAGCCCGTGAAGCCGGGATTACCGATTTTATTTTTGTAACCGCGCGGGGGAAATACGCGTTGGAAGATTATTTTGACAGCAACCCCGAGCTGGAAAAAACACTTTTTGCCAAGGGTAAAACCGAGCTGCTAAAGCAGCTGCGTGATACCGATATGGAAAGCGGCGCGATTGCGTATATTCGCCAGCGTGAGGCCTTGGGCCTTGGCCATGCCGTATGGTGCGCTCGCCGCCTAATTTCGCCAAATGAGCCTTTTGCAGTGCTGCTGCCTGACGATGTAATCGCGGGACAAGTCGGCTGTCTCAAGCAAATGGTTGATGCTTATCAGGAGGTTGGTGGGAATATGGTGGCGACCATGGAGGTCGCGTCTGAGCAGATTTCCAATTATGGTGTGATTGACCCGATTGAAACTAATGGCCGCATTATTACGGCAAAAGGCATGGTGGAAAAGCCAAATTCCGATGTCGCGCCATCTAACCTCGCTGTGATTGGCCGCTATATTTTGCGGCCAGAAATATTTGATGCCCTCAAAGGCCAATCCGCGGGGGCTGGTGGTGAAGTGCAGCTGACTGACGCGATTTGTGCGCAAATTGGGTCTGGCACGCCCGTTACCGGCTTTCGGTTTGATGGCAACCGGTTTGATTGTGGCTCGAAAGCGGGCTATCTTCAGGCAACCGTGGCCTTTGGCCTCGCCCGCCCGGAGCTGCACGATGAATTTCGCACCTTTCTTGACTCGATCACCCATATGCAACGGGTTGCTGAGTAGTTTCGCCTGATGACAGCCATTTTGCTGGACATTAGCCGGACCATTTCGCGCGCGCCCTATCCGCACCCAACCGGAATTGACCGTGTTGAGCGTGCGTATATTCAGCATTTTTTGCTAAGAGATGGGCCGATGTTCTTTCTCTCTCGTGTGCTAAAAGGCTATGTTTTGCTAGACAAAGCCGCCATGCAGGCCATTTGGCCGATGATTATAGGCGACCATGCGTGGCATAATCAGGATTTTATCGCACGCCTCTTTAGCCACAAATTGCCCGCAATGACCAATCGTGCAGAATCCACTCTGCGGCGAATGTCTTTGGGCACATGTTTGCGCGGGGGGCTGGCCAAAATGCTGGCGCGGCATATGCTAGGCGGGTTTACTTATCTCAACATAGGCCATTCCAACCGCAAGCCTGCACTTTGGCGGGCGGTTAAGGCCGGTGGCGCTGGGCAAATGCTGGCGATGGTGCATGATGTTATCCCGCTGGACTACCCCGAATTCACTCGCCCAGACACCGCCGCCCGCTTTGAGAGTGAGCTAAAAGCTACTGCCACCGCCTGTGATGCGCTGATTTATAATTCTGAAGATACCGCCAATCGCACCGCAAAATACCTGCAAAAATGGAGCCTCGCTCCTGCCTCTGTGCCGATTCTGCTCGGTACAGAGCCGCTTCCGGCGCTCCCCGCTAACCCGCTGGCCTCGCCGGCAGAATTTGTTATTCTCGGGACCATTGAGCCACGCAAAAACCATCAGTTGTTGCTAGATATCTGGCCGGAAATCAGCGCAGAGTTGCATATTGTTGGGCAGCGCGGATGGCAGAATGAAGCCACGTTCAAAGCCCTCGATTCCAGCCCAATGATGGGAAAAACCGTGTTTGTGCACCCGAAGCTAAGCGACCAAGCCCTCGCCCAGCGTCTTACCACGGCCCGCGCGCTGCTGTTTCCGAGCTTCGCCGAGGGCTTTGGCTACCCGCTTATTGAGGCCTTACAAATGGGGCTGCCGGTGATCTGCGCAGACCTCCCCTGCTTTCGTGAAATAGCCGGAGATTTACCAACCTACCTGCCGCCCGAAGACAAAACCGCCTGGAAGGCCGCGATTCAGGCTGCCGCTTCGTCACCCCGGGAAAATATCCCTAAAAATGTCAGCTTTCCGACATGGGATCAACATTTTGCCAAGCTAAATGGGTTCCTGTATAACGTAGAAAACCAGAGTGAGCGGAAAGCCGACAGATGAAAAACCTTGCGCGACATTATCGGCTGCGACTTTTGCGAAAAAAGTGGCAAATCCGCACGCTTAGGCGCAAAAAAGACCTGAAAAACGTAAAAATGGGTGAAAACCACGCCAAAACCGGCGGCATCTTCCTGTTTTCCACAATGCGCAATGAGGCCCTGCGCCTGCCCTTTTTTCTGGAATACTACCGAAAGCTCGGCGTTGACCAGTTTTTTATCGTTGATAACGGCTCCACCGATGGCACCACCGAAATTCTTAACGCCCAGCCCGATGTTTCACTCTGGCATACCGATACCAGCTATCGTCGCGCCAAATTTGGCGTGTTGTGGCTCAATAACCTGCTGAATGAATTTGGCCATCAGCACTGGTGCCTTGTGGTGGATGTGGACGAGATTTTTGTTTATCCTTACCACGATACCCGCCCGCTAAGTGCCCTCACAGATTGGCTGGCGGCTTCGCAAATCAGCAGCTTTGCCTCCATGCTGGTTGATCTTTATCCAAAAGATCCAACCCCGTATAAACAGGGGCAAAACCCGCTTGAAACCCTCACGCATTTTGATGCAGGAAACTACACCCAGCGCCGGAATACCCGCTTTACCGAGCTGTGGATACAAGGCGGCCCGCGCCAGCGGTTGTTTTTTCGCGCCCAGCCCGCAAAAGCACCCGCGCTTAATAAAACACCGCTGATTTTCTGGCGAAAACACTATGTTTACATTTCTTCCACCCATATTTTATTGCCCCGCAGCCTAAACCAAACCTATGAGCGTGAAGGCGGCGAAAAGATTTGCGGCGCGCTTTTGCACACCAAATTCTTGCCCGACCTGCATGAGCGTGCCGCCGAGGAGCTAAAGCGCGGCGAGCATTATGCCAACAGCGCCGAATACCTCGCCTATAGCGAAAAGAAAAATGCGATTGAGGAAATGTGGAGCGCGCAATCCACCAGATATGCGAATTGGCAGCAGCTAGAGCGCCTCGGGCTGATCTCTTATGGAGGCTGGGCATGAGCATCGGCATGGCGCTTTTGGTGCATGACCATCTACCCCGTGCGGCCTCATTGGTGCGGGCACTGCATGCTGCGGGGTTTAAAATCGCTATTCATGTGGATGCAAAGGTTGCGGATCAGGCGCATAGCGACTTCCTGCAAACACTGGCCGCGTTGGATAACGTGGTTTTTGCCCCTCGCATCAATTGTGAATGGGGCCGGTTTTCGCTGGTGCAAGCGCAATTGGTGACATCTGAAGCGCTGCTCAATGCCTTTAGCGATGTTTCTCATGTTATGCTGGTGTCCGGTTCTTGCCTGCCAAATCGCCCTCTGCCTGAGCTGATTTCCTTTTTGGAGCGCCACATGGACACTGATTTTATCGAATCAGTGGTTGTTGGTGGCATGAACTGGATAAAAGGCGGGCTGGAGGCCGAGCGTTTCAGCCTATATTTCCCGTTGTCCTTTATCTCACACCGCCGCCGCTTTGATGCGCTGGTGTGGTTACAGCGAAAGCTAAGAGTGCGCCGGAAACTACCCGAAGGGCTAACCCCGCATATTGGATCGCAATGGTGGGCGCTCACCCGCAGCACACTTCAGGCCATTCTTGCCGACCCTTTGCGCGCGTCTTATGACACGTTTTTCAAGCAGAGCTGGATACCGGATGAGTCCTATTTCCAAAGCCTTGCGCGCAAACACAGCCGTAAAATCAGGTCGCGTTCGCTCACCTTTGCCCGCTTTGATTTTCGCGGCAAGCCGATGATGTTTTATGATGATCACGCCAAACATATTGAGCATCTGGACAGTTTTTTTGTCCGCAAAGTGTGGCACGGAGCGGATGCGCTTTATCAAAACCTGTTGGACAGTAACCGCGATGCCGCGCCGCGCAATCCGGATATGGCCGTGGCTTTTCAGGCGAATACCACCCGGGCAGAATCTCGCTGGCTTATGGGCCGCAAGGGGCTATTTATGCAAGGCCGTGCCCCGCGCCTGATAGACCTGAACACCGCCACTACCTACACAGTATTAAGCGGTTTTGACCGTGTTTTCAGCGGGTTATCCCCATGGTTGGCGCAGCAAACCGGTATCATATTGCATGAAGATATATGGTCAAAAAACAAAAATAAATTTGCCACTGCCGCGCACATACTTAAGCGCAATATGGCCAGTAGCCGGCGGATAAGGGATAATAATGCTGAAGGTTTTTTGCTGAATTTCATCTGGAATCATGCGGATGACGACCCGATTTTCAATTTTGATCCAAATACTAGCCCGAGTCTTGCGAAATTTATTTCCAAAGACAAAAACGCGCGGGTCTATCATATCCGCTCGGCTTGGCTGCTTGACCTGTTGCGGGAAGATAACCGCAACATAGAAGATTTACGCACGCGCGTGCCAAAATTGGCGTTAAAGGAGCAGGCTCAGCTGGCGGCCCTGCAGGGTGGTGCGGCCGATATCCGCATTATTTCATTGGCTGAAATCTATTCCCAGCCTGGTGCTGTGTTGGAAGACCTGCTTCTTGCTTTGCGCCCGCGCCTTGCCAATAAAAACCGCGATATGCCGGCATTTTTGCCGCATGAGCAGCTGGAATCCTATATTGAATTTTTGCAGGATTTGGGGTTAAACTTGGATACATCGCTTTCCATAGGCCTCGATCAGCGTGGTGAAAACACATGAACGCTCAACCCTTTACCAGCTTTATTATGCTTGGCTCCATGCGCAGTGGCTCCAATTTGTTGGAGATGTTTCTGAACCAATATGACGGGCTGACCTGCCATGGGGAGCTGTTTCATAAGTCGTTTATCGGGGTGCAAGATTGCCAAAACTACCTCGGCATAGATATGGAGGCCCGAAACGAAAATCCGCAGCGGCTGTTGGATGCGGTGAGCGCCAATAATCCCAAAAAAATTACTGGATTCCGGTTTTTCCAAGATCACGATATGCAGGTGATGGAGGCGGCCCTGAAAAATCAATATTGCGCCAAGATTATACTCACCCGAGACCCTGTAGCCAGCTTTGTGTCGCTGCAAATTGCGATGAAAACCCAGCAATGGCTGGTCTCCGATATTGCACACCGCAGGAACGTTCAAATCCATTTTGATCTTGAGGAATATGCGACCTATCTAACATATCGCACTACCTATTATGACAGAATCGCCGCGTCGCTTGCCAGAAGTGAGCAACCCTATTTCGAGATTGACTATACCCAGTTAAACGATGTGGAAAGTATCAACCGCCTTGCCGCATTTATTGGGGATAGGGCCGGGAGGGCGACCCTGAATGAGCCGATAAAGCGGCAAAACCCCGGTGCGTTGGCCAGTAAAATTTCCAACATTGAAGAGGTACGCAGAGCGCTTGATGCCCCGAGCCTGAGTGAGCGACCGCCGCCGATTTTAACGCCGATTCTGGAAAGCGGGACCGACCTTTCCAGAGCCTATTTTAGCCGCAATAACACTTTGGTATTTGGGCCTGTGCCCGGGGTGCCAGATAAAGGTGTGCGAAAATGGCTAGAGGCTCAAAACAGTGGGGCGCTGGAAAACGGGTTTTCCTCACACAAGTTTGCTGAGTGGAAGGCGAAAAACAAAAGCCCAACCTTTTTTAGCGCGGTGCGGCATCCGGTTTTGCGGGCCTATAATGCGTTTATGCTGAAAGTTTTCGCAACCACATCAGATAGTTATATCGCTATTAGGCAAGATTTAGAAAACCAGTTTGGCATAATTTTGCCGCAAGGCAAGATTTCGCCAGAGCATGATAGGCATTTACTGGAGCGAAATGGGTATGGTGTGGAGGAACACCGGATTAGCTTTAAGCTGTTTTTGATATTTGTAGCGGCCAACCTAAATAACAAAACCAAAATTCGGCAAGATGGCAAATGGCAGCTTCAAACCGAGATCATTCGCCGCTACCGGATTCTACATCCAGACGTGATTGTTTTGAAAGAGAAAAACCTGAGTGCCGGGCTTAAATACCTAAGCAACCTGCTCAATTTCTCGCCAATTTATAATTGGACTAATGAGCCAGACCCGGCATTTTCATTCCCGCTGAGCGAGATTTATGACGCAGAGGTGGAGGCCCTCGCCCGCGAAGCCTACGGGCAGGATTACCTAGAATTAGGCTATGATGACCTTTACTAGGCTGCCTTTGAGCGCTCGTTTTCCAGCAAAATAGAATAAATCGCGGCGGCATCGCGAGTTGAGCGCAGCTTTTGGCAGGTGGCGTCATTCCGCAATGTGCGGGAAACGCGTGCCAATGATTTGAGGTGATCGGTCACGGCACTTTCAGGCGCAAACAGCACAAAAACAAGATCTGCCGGTTGGCGGTCTACGGCGCTAAAATCAACCGGCGTTTCGAGGTGTAAAAACACGCCGCAAACCTGCTTGATTTCGGGTAGGCGGGCATGAGGGATGGCCACACCATTCCCCATGCCGGTTGGGCCCAGCAGCTCTCGTGCCTGCAAAGCAGAAAGCAGCCTGGCTTCGGGAAGGTCATAGACCTTTGCCGCCAGAGCTGCCGCGTCTTGCAAAACGCGTTTTTTGCTACCGGCTTTGGCGTCTGCCACAATCGCCTCAGGCAACAGAAATTTTGAAAGCTCCATAACGGGCCCTAACCTTACTTAGTTTTTGAGTTGCGCTATTTAATGTTGCGCGGATCAATCCAGCCGACATTGCCGTCGTCACGCGTGTGCACAACATTTACACCGCCATGCTTAACGTTCCGAAACACCAGCATATTGGCGCCCATCAGCTCCATCTGCATTACGGCTTCACCCACGCTCAGAGTCTGCACCGAGGTTTCCATCTCAGCCACAATAAGCGGCTGCAGGTTTTCCGGCTCTTCATCCTCTTTTGGCGTTTCAATCACAAATGTTGGCGCGCCGATGCTTTCAATCGGGTCGATCCGGTCTTTGTGATGGTTTTTCAGCCGGCGCTTATAGCGGCGAAGCTGTTTTTCCAATTTGGAAAGCGCAGCATCAAAGCTGGCATATACATCATCATTGTGGCCGGTAGCCTTGGCGATCATGCCGGTGGCAAGGTGCACCATGGCACTGGCCACAAATTCGTGCCCGTCTTTGGAAAAAGTTACATGCGCCTCGACAGGGCGGTCAAAATATTTGCCGACCGTGCTCACGAGCTCTTCATTAACATGCGAGGTGAGGGCCTCGCCCACATCCATATGTTTTCCGCTAACTTGAATTTGCATATCATCTCCCCGATTGAGCCAAGCAAAATTGCCCGGACTTTAAAATAAACCGGTTCTACAGGGCGCAGAACCTATGGGCGCTTAACGCTAAAGTCAACCGCTCTGTGGATGCATTTTTTTGCGACGCACAACGGAAGACGGTATTCCCATAGCCTCACGATATTTCGCAACGGTCCGACGTGCAATATCTACACCGTCACTTCGCAAAATATTTACAAGTCCGTCATCTGAGAGGGTATTTTTGTAGCTTTCTTGCGCGATATGGTGTTTAATACGCGCGCGGGTGCCAAGCGCCGAAAATTCCGAAATTTTGTTAATACTTGCAATTTTTGCGGTAAAGAAATGTTTTAGCTCGAAGGTGCCGCGATGGCAATTCAGGTATTTTCCGGCCGTAACGCGGCTAACGGTTGATTCGTGAACCCCGATTTCATCAGCAATCATCGACAGTGTTAGTGGCCGCATGGCAATATCGCCGCTTTCAAACCACGCAAATTGGTGGGCCACGATCGCGCTGGCGACTTTCAGAATGGTATTTGCCCGCTGATCCAGCGCTCTAATCAACCAATGAGCTGATTCAAGGTTTTTCTGGGCAAAATCAGCCGCGGCTTCGCTGGTTTTAGTCACGGTGGCCGTATAGGTTTGGTCAACCAGCACCTTGGGCAAGGCGTCTTCAATCAAGGCCACATGCCACATGCCCATTTCGCCCGGCCTCACATCGATCTCGGGCACCACATCTAGCACGGGCACAGGGCCAAGCTCTGCTCCCGGGCGCGGGTTGAGCGCCCGGATTTCGGCGAATATCTCGCGCATATCGCTTTCTGATTCGCCCGTTTTGGTCGCCAGCGCCGCCACATCGTCTTTTGCCACCAAGATCAGGTTATCCAGCACCGTTTCAATAACAGGGTCAAAGCGGTTTTGGGCTTTAAGTTGCAAGCCCAAACACTCCGCCACCGAGCGCGCGCCAATGCCAGAAGGCTCGCAAGCTTGCACAGCTGCCAGCGCCGCTTCAATATCACAGGTTGTGGCTTTCAGCCGATCTGCCAGCTCAAAAACCGGGCTGCGCAAATATCCGCTATCACTTAGCTCGCCTGCCAGTGCTTTGGCGTGCGCTGCCACGTGCACCGGCAAGCGCATCAGCCCGATTTGCCGATGTAGCGCTTCCAGGCGCGTTTCAGCGTCGCCAAGGGCCTCAAGCGCGGAAAACCCGTCATTATGCGACCGTGAGCTCGGCAGCTCCAGCAGCGGGTTCTTCTCGGCTTCGGCCTCCAAATAGGCTTCTAGCTCTGCGCCGCTCAACTGCAACACATAGATAGCCTGCTGCAAGCGCGGCGACATCGCCAGCTTTTGCTGCTGTCTTAGCTCTATACGTAGTGCAATGCCCATCAAGGCCCTTTCGCCTTAAATCTTGAACTGTTCGCCCAGATAAACCTGCCGAACCTGCTTATCTTGCACCACTTCTTGCGGCGTGCCGCTCATCAAAACGGTGCCATCGTGCAAAATGTAGGCCCGATCAACAATCTCTAAGGTCTCTCTTACATTATGATCGGTTATCAAAACACCAATGCCGCGATCTTTTAAGTGAGAAACCAAATCTCTGATCTCGTTTACCGCTATCGGGTCCACCCCGGCGAAAGGCTCATCAAACAGCACATATTTGGGCTGGCTGGCAAGGCAACGCGCAATTTCCACCCGTCGCCGCTCCCCGCCCGATAGCGCAAGCGCCGATGCGCGGCGTAAATGGGTGATGGAAAATTCGGCCAAAAGCTCGTCGAGCATTTTTTGTTGCTGGCGGCGGCCTTTGATATTCAGCTCCAGAATAGAGCGGATATTGTCCTCTACCGACATGCCACGAAAAATTGAGGCTTCCTGTGGCAAATATCCGATGCCCATTTTGGCGCGGCGATACATTGGCAAAAATGTAATATCGACACCATCTATCAGGACCGAGCCGGCATCCGGGTTTACCAAGCCTGCGATGGAGTAAAAACAGGTGGTTTTTCCGGCGCCGTTGGGCCCGAGCAGGGCCACAACCTCACCCCGGCGCAGCTCTAGCGAAACATCACGCAAAACCGGTCGCTTTTTGTAGCTTTTGCCAATATTGCGGATGACTAAACCGCCTTGGCCATCAGTAACTTCAAGCGCTGGCATCAGTTGCCGCCTGTCTGAAATATTGTTTGCACGCGGCCTTCCATTTGGGCGGTACCCGCGTTTAGGTCTATTCTAAGCTTTTGGCCGGAAAGTGCATTTTGCCCTTGGATCAAAATCACATTGCCTTCCATCAGCACGTTGCCCGCTACCAGCTCATAGGTGGCCGTGTCCGCCTGCGCAGAATCCGGCCCGCTCACAAAAACCACATTGCCCGATGCCATTAAGGCCCGCACGGCCCCCGTACCGCCTTCGGTATCATAAACCACCTCAACCCGGTCCGCAGAGAGCTTCAGCTCGCCCATGCCAGCAACCACATTGCCGGTAAAAACCGCCATTTGGGTGGCTTGGTCGATCGAGAGCGTATCCGCCGCGATTTCCACCTGCTCCGCCACCCCTGCACCAAGCGAGCCAAAAGGCAGGGCGGCACCTTGCGCAAAAGCGGCCACGGCAAACAGGGACATCACAAGGGAAAGCAGCCAAGTCTTCATTTTATTCACTTCCGTTTTGCAGGTCATACAGCATCCTAACGTTATTTTCGAACCAAAGCACCCGGTTTTCACCCTCATTTGATTCAATTCGGAAATTGTCCGCCGAAATCTGCCCCAGCGGCCCATTGGCCACAATGCCCGAGCCTTGCAGCTCTCCTGAAGCCATCAATAGATGCAGGGTATCCACGACCGCCACGTTTCCGTCAGATGTTTCCAGCTGGCCACCGGTTTCAAACCACACGGTTTGCGCTGACACATCCATCAGCGCTGTCTCAGACGTGACTTTCGCCCAAGTGTCTGAGCCAAATTGAAATTCCACATCAAGATTTGTGATCACAACCAGAGTGTTGCTACCCTCCATTGGCCGGATCTCATCTGCCAAAAGATGAAAAGGTTCACCCTTTTTTGTGACCCCGCTAATCTGCGGGTTTTTGATAAAGCTCCCCTTTTCCAGCGTCTCGATATCGGCGCGGGAAAAGGTAAAGCTCGTCTCAAAACTGTCTTCGCTGTTAAACAAAAACACTGTGCCCAGCACCCCGAGCGCGATCAACGGCAGCAGGATTTTGAGCCACGCCACCATGCGCGAATATGAGCTGTGGCTGCGGGCCATCAGTGGGAGAAAATATCGGTTTCCGGCCAGCCAGCGAGGTCCAACGCCGCGCGGTGGGGGAGGAAATCAAAACAAGCCTGCGCTAGCTCAAGGCGGCCCTCGCGGGTGAGATTGGTGTTGAGGATATCCATAAGCCTATGAAGATAAAGCACATCTGACGCCGCATAGGAAAGCTGCGCCTCTGTCAGCTCTGGTGCGCCCCAATCACTGCTTTGCTGATATTTGGAAATATCAACCTTGAGCAGCTCTTGCAAAAGATTTTTAAGGCCGTGGCGGTCTGTGTATGTGCGCACAAGTTTTGAGGCGATTTTGGTGCAGTAAACCGGCGATGTAACGGCGCCAAAACGGTGCAGCATTACGGCGATATCAAAGCGGCCAAAGTGGAAAAGCTTAAGTTTTGACGGGTCGGTCAGTAGCTTCACAAGGTTCGGTGCTTCGGTCTGCTCCTGCGAGATTTGCACCATATGGGCATTACCATCGCCTGCAGAAAGCTGCACAAGGCACAGCCTATCACGGTGCGGGTGCAGCCCCATGGTTTCACTATCAATGGCGATCACATCGCCAAGGTCAAGATCATCAGGAAGGTCGCCTTTGTGGAGGTAGTTGGTCATGGAATGCCTGCTTTGAAATGGGTTTGGAGGAGTGTAGCGCATTGGCGGTTAACACAAAACCATCAAATGTTAGGCGGGCGGGGATTTGCTGGTTGAATGAAGTGCCGATCGGAAAGCGTGCCCTTTAATTTGGACGGTTAACGGGGATTTCGTTTATCACGTCACCTGTCTTAATGCCGTCAATGAAGCCCAAAAAGCTTTCCACAACGGTGGTTGAATTGTAGGTTTCTCCAGAAATTACAAACACCATGCCTTTGTTGATACCTTTAACTGATAGCTCTGAATAGACTGGCTTACCGTTTCCCTTCAGTTCCTGCTTTGCAAAAGGCATCCGAATTGTTGCAAGGGCTCGTTTTTGCTCGACTATTTGTTCGCGCACAGAGGTAGAAAAGCACTCCTTGTTTTGACTCATTGTTCGAACAACTTCATAAGCCCCTAGAACCCACAGCCAAAAAAAATCGTAAACACGTTGCAAATCAGTGATTGTATCAGTCCAATTCTCCGACGATCCTATGAGCTCCTCACCAACATTTCTCAGGGTTTGAACTTGAGCAGAGGTATAAAGCGAAAAACTTAGTAGGGGATTTTCGTCGATCATTTTTCTAATGCTATCATCCATCTATTAACTCTAATTCAAAGCACGCAAATAAAAAAGCCCCCGCCTTTCAGCAGGGGCTTCTCAATTTCAGCAATTCGGCCTTAGCCCTCTTGCTTGATCTCTTCACCAGTTTCCTGATCAACCACTTTCATGGAAAGGCGAACTTTGCCGCGGTCGTCAAAGCCCATAAGTTTTACTTTAACTTCTTGGCCCTCTTTCAGGATGTCTTTCGGGTGGTTTACCCGCTCGTTCGCCAGCTGGCTCACGTGTACAAGGCCGTCGCGCTTGCCAAAGAAGTTCACGAAGGCTCCGAAGTCCATCAGTTTCACAACTTTACCAGTGTAGATCTTGCCAGCTTCAGGCACGGCCACGATCTCGTTGATCATCGCCATGGCTTTCTCGATGCTGGCCGCGTTTGCGGAAGCGATCTTGATAACGCCATCGTCGTTGATATCAACCTTAGCGCCAGAAACCTCAACGATTTCGCGGATAACCTTACCGCCCGAACCGATAACTTCACGGATTTTATCCGCTGGTACCTGCATGGTTTCAATGCGCGGTGCGTGCACCGAGAAATCGCCAGCGCCGGTAAGGGCTTTAGCCATTTCAGCCAAAATAGTCATCCGGCCTTCTTTAGCTTGATCCAAGGCAACCTTCATGATGTCAGCAGTAATGCCGGCAACTTTGATGTCCATCTGCATGGTGGTAATACCGTTTTCGGTACCGGCCACTTTGAAGTCCATATCGCCGAGGTGGTCTTCGTCACCCAAGATGTCGGTCAACACAGCGTATTCGCCGTTGTCTTGCAGGATAAGGCCCATGGCCACACCGGCAACAGCATTTTTAAGCGGCACACCAGCATCCATCATTGCCAGCGAACCACCACAAACGGACGCCATTGAGCTGGAGCCGTTGGACTCGGTGATTTCAGAAACCACACGCACGGTGTAGGGGAAATCTGTCGCGGCAGGCAAAACAGCCTGAAGTGCGCGCCAAGCCAACTTGCCGTGGCCAATTTCGCGGCGGCCCGGGCCAAACATGCGGCCAGCTTCACCAACCGAGTAAGGAGGGAAGTTATAGTGCAGCATGAAGTTGGAGCGGCTGGTGCCGTGCAGGGCGTCTATGATTTGCTCATCATCGCCGGTGCCGAGCGTGGTCACCACAAGGCCCTGAGTCTCGCCACGGGTAAACAGCGCTGAGCCGTGGGTGCGAGGCAAGAAGCCAACTTCGGAAACAATCGGGCGCACGGTGGTGAGGTCACGACCATCAATCCGCTTGCCGGTTTTGATGATATCGCCGCGAACAACCTCAGATTCAAGCTTCTTGAAAGCGCTATCCAAGTTGCTATCCTCAAGGTCTTCCTCGGTGAGGGCTTCCTTGATGCTGGCACGAGCAGCTTTAATAGCCGTGGTGCGCTCTTGCTTGTCGGTGTTACCAAAAGCAGCGCGCATTGTGTCTTCACCAGCGGCTTTCACCTTGGCGTAAAGCTCTGCGTAATCAGGGGCTTTAAAGTCAAACGGCTCTTTGGCAGCTTCGCCAGCGAGATCCATGATCATGTCGATCACGGGCTGCATTTGGGCGTGGCCAAACTCAACAGCGCCCAGTACTTCAGCTTCGGAAAGCTCATATACTTCGGATTCAACCATCATTACGGCGTCTTTTGTACCGGCAACAATCAGGTCGAGCCGCTGCTCGGGGTTGTTGCGCAGGTCTTGCATATCGTCAACCGAAGGGTTGAGCACATAAGAGCCATCGGTGAAGCCAACGCGCGCACAGCCAATAGGGCCGCGGAACGGTGCGCCAGAAAGTGTAAGCGCAGCAGAGGCAGCGATCATGGCAACCACATCAGGGTCGTTTTCCAGATCGTGCGAAAGCACAGTACAAATCACTTGGGTTTCGTGCTTGAAGCCAGGCACAAACAGCGGGCGGATCGGACGGTCGATCAGGCGGCTTGTCAGGGTTTCTTTTTCAGAAGGGCGGGCTTCACGCTTGAAGAAACCACCGGGGATTTTGCCCGCAGCGTAATATTTCTCTTGGTAATGAACGGTCAGCGGGAAGAAATCAAAGCCGGCTTTTGGCTTCTTTTCAAATACAACGGCGGCGAGAACACTGGTTTCGCCGTAAGTGGCGATTACGGCAGCATCGGCTTGGCGTGCAACTTTTCCGGTTTCGAGCGTTAGGGTATCATGTCCCCACTCGATAGATTTTTTTACAACATTAAACATGTTTTTCCTTTATCTACGGGCCTTGCCCCCTGGCAATCCCGCTGGCCTCCGTTTCGTTTACATCCCATTACCGTGCCTGAGGCCAAGGCGGCGGCGGATAGCATCTGGCGGTATAATCAGGCCCCACCCAGCCCTTACATGCAAAAACGCGCCCAGATGGGCGCGTTTTTGCGAATTTCTAGCGGCGAATGCCGAGGCGTTTAATCAGGTCTTGGTAACGCGGCTCGTCTCTGCCTTTTACGTAATCAAGCAATTTGCGGCGCAGAGCCACCATTTTCAGCAACCCACGGCGAGAATGGTTATCTTTTTTGTGAGTTTTAAAGTGCTCGGTCAGCGTGGCGATACGGCTGGACAGGATCGCGATCTGCACGTCCGGGGAGCCGGTGTCACCTTCTTTGGTGGCGAAATCTTTGATAAGGCTTGCTTTAAGCTCTGGAGTAATCGACATCGGTATATCCTTTATTTTTAAGGTTTATAAGCCCGTTTGTGCACGGCCGCTGCCAAGATGTCGTCTAGCGGGGTCAAACACAAAAAGGGCCGCCAAAGAGAATCCCTTTAGCGACAGGCAGGATATAGGGCTTTTGGGGGGTAAAGGGAAGCAAATTCTCCCCGGGCCAAATTGCCAAAACGGCCTAGGGTGAATCGGGCATGCGAAAGAGGGAAATGCCAGCAAAAACGTAGCAGGGCTTGGCCAGAAAAGGCGGTTTAGCCACGCGATGCTGCTGCTCACTCGCTGTCGTTGATCAGCTTAAGAAATACGGTGCCAAACCGTTCGGATTTTTTGTCGCCAATACCGGATATCCGCGCCAAAGCGTCAAGGCTCGTTGGCCTTTGTGCCGCGACCTTTGCCAAAGTGGTATTTGCGCAAAAAAGATAGGTATCCATGCCGCTTTCCCCGCGCACCAGCTCCAGCTGGGCGGCTTGTAGTTGGTCAAACAGCGGCCCGGCGGCGCGCCCCGCCAGCTTTCGGCGTGCGGGGTGAACCTCGGGGGGCTTGGATTGGGTGATGACTTCAAGAAACAACGCGCCGTAGCGCTCTAGTTTCTTTTGGCCAACGCCGGAAATGTGGGAAAATTCGTCTAACTCCTTGGGTTGCTGCCGCGCCATTTCTGAGAGCGCTTTATCGGCAAACACCACATAAGGCGGCACTCTGGCCTCGGTCGAAATTTTGGTGCGCAATGCCCGCAGCGCCGAAAATAGCGCTTCGTCTTCCTCAGGAACGATAGCCGCTGGCCTGTGCACCGGCCCCGCCGCTGCCGCCTTTTCAATGGTATCGCGGCGCAGATCAATGGTTTCTTCCCCGCGCAAAATTGCCCGCGCGCTTTCCATCATTCGCAGCGCCCCATAGCGCTCCATATCTGGCCGCACCAAATCTCGCCCTGTCATTTGCCGGAATATCGCCTGCCATTCGGCCTTGGAATACTCGGTGCCAATGCCAAAAGTTTGCAGGTTATGATGCCCGCGCTGGGTAATTTTGGGGGTGTTTTTACCCAGCAAAATATCAATCAGGTGGTTCGCCCCAAAGCGCTCCTCGGTGCGCAGCATAGCCGAAAGCGCTTTGCGCACCGCCGTTGTGCCGTCAAACAGCTCGGGCGGGTTTTCGCATTGGTCACAATTTCCGCAAGGCTCGGCCATCACTTCGCCAAAATAGGCCAGCAGCACTTGGCGGCGGCATTTCAGCGCTTCGGCAAGGCCAAGCAATGAGTTTAGCCGCCCGTGGTCGGCCTCTTTGCGCTCCCTCGGGGCCATCCCCTCGTCAATTTGCGCACGGCGCAGGCGAATATCATCGGCACCATAAAACGTAATCGTATCGGCGGGGGCACCATCGCGGCCCGCGCGGCCCACTTCTTGGTAATAGGCCTCCACCGATTTTGGCAGGTCGGCATGCACCACAAAACGGATATCGGGCTTATCAACCCCCATCCCAAAGGCCACGGTGGCGCACATCACCAGCCCATCTGCGGTTTTAAAGCGGGCCTCGGCGGCGCGACGGTCATCGGGCAGCATGCCCGCGTGATAGTGCTGAGATTGGTGACCCTCTTTTGCCAGCGCCGTGGCCAGCTGTTCAGTTTTATTTCGCGAAGAGCAATAAATAATGCCGGGCTGGCCTTTTCGGGCTGCCACAAAGGCCAGCACCTGCTCGCGCGGTTTGTTTTTTGGCTCAAAAGCAAGGCGAAGATTCGGGCGGTCAAAGCCGCCGATAAACACATTTGGTGGGCTGCTAAACAGCTTGGCGATTATTTCGGCCTGCGTGCCCTCATCGGCCGTGGCCGTAAGCGCAATGGTTTGCACCCCGCCGAGTTGCTCGCGCAGCGCACCGATTTTCAGGTAATCCGGCCGGAAATCATGCCCCCATTGGGAAACACAATGCGCCTCGTCCACCGCCAAAAGCTGCACATTCAGCCGTTTAAGTAAGCCGAGGCTGCCCGCATTGGCCAGCCGCTCGGGTGCCATATAAAGCAGCTTTAGCGTGCCAGCATCAATGTGCTGAAAAACATCTTCGGTCTCTTCTTCGGTGTTGAGTGAGGTCAGCGCCCCGGCAGCCACGCCCGCCTGTTGCAGGCTCGCGACTTGGTCACGCATCAGCGCAATCAGCGGCGAAATTACCACCGTAACCCCCGGGCGCGTTAGCGCAGGGAGTTGAAAACAAAGAGATTTACCAGCGCCGGTGGGCAGTATGGCTAGCACATCATTGCCGGCCTCTACGGCCTCCACAATCTCCTGCTGCCCGGGCCGAAAGCCCGAGAAGCCAAAAACATCGTCAAGAATCTGGGCGGTGGTGCTCACAGCCTAGCTGTCGTCGTCTTCCTTGGCGACATCGGCAACCTCTTCGAGATTCGCCGTATCTTCCTCGTCGTCATCATCAAGCAGATCGTCGCCAGTGGCCTTAACCTCGTCTTCGTCGCTGTCATCCAGCACTACGTCGGCTTCGTCTACCACAGGCGCTTTGGCTTTGCTTGCCCTGGCAGCTGCTACACGGCTCTTGCCGCTATCCATCAGGCTGTCAGCCGTAAACTCGGACCCGCAAGACGGGCAGGTCATCGGGTCATTTTGCAGGTCAAAAAAACGCACGGCACATTTGGGGCAAGCGCGCTTTACACCCCATTCTTCGTTGGGCATGGTATTCCCTCGGTCATAAATTGCAATTCAAACGCCAAGTGACACACCCATGGGGGTGTTGTCAAAGCCTTTGCGCCGGTTTGGCGGGCTAATTGCGGCAAAACGTCTATGCTGCACCTGCGAAAAGAACTTGATGCAGTGCAATATTAGCGGTAGCGTCAGGCAAAAGGGGAACCAAATGCTATATCACACCTATGAAATGACCCATGCCGCACTGGCACCCATGCGCGAAATGGCGCGCTTTAGCCGCGATGCGCTGGGCAATTCGGCAAACCCTTTATCCTCCAGCTATGGCGCGCGGGTTACCGCGGCGAGCTTGGATATGTTTGTTAAAGCCACCAAGCGCTACACCAAGCCCGAGTTTGAGCTGACAAGCACGGTGATTGACGGGGTCGAGGTGGCGGTGACCGAAGAAATTGTGCTTAACCTGCCATTTTGCAACCTGCTGCGCTTTAAGCGCGATACCAAAGCAAAATCGCAAAAGCTGCTGATTGTTGCGCCGCTTTCCGGCCATTATGCCACGCTTTTGCGCGGTACGGTTACGGAAATGCTGCCTGATCACGATGTTTATATCACCGATTGGACAGATTGCCGCGATGTACCCCTGAGCGAGGGTGAGTTTGATCTTGATGATTATACCGACTATTTAATTAAGTTTTGTGAGCTGCTCGGTGAGGGCGGAGAGCGCCCAGCGGTGCTGGCTGTTTGCCAGCCCGGCGTGCCAATGCTGGTGGCGGCGTCCCTTATGGCCGAGCGTGGCGATAGCTTCCGCCCCAGCTCCATGACCCTGATGGGCGCTCCGGTTGATACCGCGATGAACCCGCAAAAGCCCAATGAGCTGGCCACCACAAAGCCTTTGAGCTGGTTTGAGCAAAATGTGGTCACAAAAGTGCCGTGGCCCAATGCGGGCTTTATGCGCAAGGTTTACCCCGGGTTTTTGCAGCTTTCCGGTTTTATGTCTATGAATATGGAGCGCCATGTTGACGCTCACAAAGACCACTTTCAAAACCTCATAAAAGGCGATGGCGATAGCACTGATTCGCACCGGAAATTCTATGACGAATATATGGCGGTTATGGATCTTTCGGCGGGCTATTATCTGCAAACCATCGAGCGTATTTTCCAAAAACGGCTACTGGCTGAGGGGGCTTACTATTATCGTGATACCCTTGTTGACCCCTCTAAAATTACGGATATCGCACTGTTGACCGTGGAAGGCGAGAAGGATGATATTACTGGCCTCGGCCAAACCGAAGCCGCGCATAAGCTGGTGAAAAGCCCAAAGGACATGCACCAGCATTATGTGCAGGAGGGCGTTGGGCATTACGGTGTATTTAACGGTTCTCGCTGGCGCAGCAAAATCGCACCGCTGGCAAAAGCGTTTATTGCCAAGCATCGGGCGAATGGCTGAAACCCTCACCATTGGCGCGCCTCCGATTACGGTGGAGCTACGCCGAAATGCCCGCGCCAAACGGATGACCTTGCGGGTGAGCGCGGTTGACGGCGTGGTGCGTCTAAGCCTCCCCAAGCGGGGAAGCTTAAAGGCGGCAAAACGGTTTTTGGTTGAGCAAGAAGCGTGGCTGCATGGCCATATTGGCAAAAGGCCAAAGCGGGTTGCTATTGCCGAAGGGCTTACAATTTCGCTGTATGGTGAGTCGTTTTTATTAAGGACCCACAGTAAATCGAGGGTCACTCTGGCACCCGATACCCTGTTTTTGCCAGATACCCGCCCCGCAGGGCAAGCCTTGGAAGGCTTTATAAAAACGCGCGCCAAAAGTGTGATCACAAAACTGGCAGATACGGATTCAACCACCCTTGGCATCTCATTTTCCAAGATCAGCCTGCGCGACCCGCGCTCGCGCTGGGGCTCTTGCAATACCGATGCTAACCTCATGTTTTCATGGCGCTTAATGTTGGCCCCTCCCGAAGTGCTTCGCTATGTGGTAGCCCATGAAGTGGCGCATTTGCGTGAGATGAATCACTCAAGCGCGTTCTGGGCTGAGGTGGCGGGCTTAATGCCCGATTACGAGGCACCGCGCCGGTGGCTCAAGAGCAATGGCGGCCAGCTCCATCGGTTTGATTTCAAAAATACTTGACCAATGTGCAAAATGTGATCACAAATGGGTATGGCCAATAAAACCACAATGTCTGATCTCCTCCCTGCGCATGAGCAGGTTTATCGCGGTTTGCGCAGCGAAATTATGAACGGCGCCATGAAGCCCGGCACCGCGCTTACGCTTCGAGGTGTTGCCAAAGATTTTGGTTTTTCAATCACCCCTGTGCGCGAAGCCATCCGCCGCCTTTGCGCCGAGGGCGCGCTTAGCCTGTCGCCTTCGGGCCGCGTTAACACTCCTGAGCTTACAAATGACCGGATTGAAGAGCTTGCCGCCTTGCGTGCGCTGCTTGAGCCAGAGCTTGCCAGCCGCGCCCTGCCGCGGGCCCATACTGTGCTGATTGACCGGATGGAAGTGTTAAACGATACCATCGACAAAGCTATTATTCAGCAAGACGCTGCCGCTTATGTTCGCCTCAATTTGGAATTTCACCGCAGTCTCTATTTGCGCGCCCAAGCGCCAGCAATGCTGGCGATGGTTGAGACCGTCTGGTTGCAATCCGGCCCCACAATGCGGCAGCTTTATGGTAAAAGGCAGCGGCAATCGGCCTCGATCAACCACCGGAAAATCCTTGCGGCTTTGCGGGCCGGCGATGAAGCCAGCCTGCGCCTAGCCGTACGGCAAGACGTGCTTAATGGATTGCGAATGTTGGCCGAATAGGCGTGCGCCCGAGGTTATTCCCCGCGCACGAGTTTGGCAAAACGATCATAAATAGGTTCGGCCGCTGCAATAACGCTGCCAGATTTCAAGGGATCATCGCCCGTGATCACACCATCCAGCAAACCGCCGGCTTCTTTTACCAGCAATAGTCCTGCCGCCATGTCCCATGGGTTTAGCCCACGTTCCCAATAGCCATCATACCGGCCCGCTGCCACATATGCGAGGTCCAGCGCGGCAGAGCCCCAGCGACGCACGCCAGCACAAACCGGCAGAATGCGGGCTAGCTCGGAAATTGTGTCGGGCAGGTCGGCACGGCCGCCAAAAGGTAGGCCCGTGGCGTAAATAGTTTCGATCATTGTTGTCCGGCCAGATACCCGAAGACGACGGTCATTGACCCAAGCGCCTGCACCCTTTTCCGAAGCAAAAAGCTCGTCTTTGATCGGGTCATAAACCACAGCCGCTACAATTTCGCCTTTGAACTCAAGCGCAATTGAAATCGCCCAGTGGGGCAAGCCGTGCAAAAAGTTGGTGGTGCCATCGAGTGGGTCTACAATCCAGCGGCGGGTTGGGTCATTGCCGATGATCTCGGGGAATTCCTCACCCAAGAAACCATAATTTGGCCGCGTCTCCATCAGGATCTCGCGAATCGTCTCTTCGGCCATTTTATCGGCTCGAGAAACAAAATCTCCCGGCCCTTTGGACGAGACCTGAAGGTTCTCGACCTCGTTAAAGTCGCGAATTAGTTTGCGAGAGGCCACACGGGCGGCCTTAATCATCAGGTTCATGTTGGCGGAGGCTTGGGACATCGGATTCACCTAGATAGCGTTGTAAGCGCTTCGTATAGGGGGTTTTGCAGCAAAGGCCAAGGGGGCGATTGATTGCAAGTGGCCGCGCGGCTAGGGTTGGCGCATGGGGCGGATTTGGCAGATATTTGCGGTTTTTTGGCTGGCGAGCAGCGCGGTGGCGCAAGATCGCGTGGCGCATATCGGTGTGCTGGCCTTTCGGGGGGCCGAAACCACGGTAGACGCATGGCAACCCTTGGCGAATTATCTTTCGACAGAAGTGGAAGGCTGGCGCTTTGAAATTCTGCCTGTCACGCTGGTTTCAGCCCCTGAAGCGCTGAAATCCGGGCGGCTTGAATTTTTGGTAACTAATCCTGGGCACTACGTTTCACTTGCCGCTGAATTTGGCCTTAGCCCTTTGGCAACAAGGGAAAAAGCTGGCGGGCTTATGCGGTTTGGCGTGGCCATTATTGTGCGGCGCGGGCAGGGGATTTTGACGCTCGGAGATATGCGCAGGAAAACAGTGGCGGCCGTAAGCCCTGAGGCGTTTGGCGGTTTTCAGCTGGGCTGGCAGGCCTTTATGGCGCAAGGAATTGACCCTTTTACCGACTTGAAAACTATAAAATTTATGGGCTTTCCGCATGACGAAATCATTGAAGCGGTGCGCAGCGGGCGCGTGGATGCGGGCATTATCCGGGGCGGATTATTGGAGGCACTGGCTGCCGAGGGGCGGTTCTCTTTGGATGAATTTGTGGTGTTGCGCAGCAATAGCCAAATGGCTTTTCCTTACCGTGTGAGCGGTGAGCTGATGCCGGAATGGCCCTTTACCGTGGTGCAAGGGGTTAATAAAAGCTTGCGCGAATCGGTGGCACAATCTCTTTTGCGCACGCAAAATGGTGATAGCGGGCTGCAAGATATCTGGAGCGCCCCACTTTCTTATGAGCGGGTTCGGCAGCTGATCGCCGCGTTTGATGCGCGCAGCGTGAAAACCATGGTTTGGCCGTATTTATTGGCAGGCGGGGCCGTGCTGCTTTTGCTAATTGGCTTTGTTTTGCGGCGAAAGCCTGCAACGCCCATTGCCAAGGAGGCGGAGGCGCCTGACCCTGAGGCGGTGGCGACGATAGCGCTCTTTGACCGCCTGACCAAGCGCGAACGCGAAGTTCTTGCGCTGATTTGCGCGGGGAACGCTTCCAAAGAAATTGCAGAAAAACTCGGGGTCAGCCTGAAAACTATTGAGTATCATCGGGCGAATCTTTTGCAAAAAACCAAGGCGGGCACTTCGGCCCATCTTGTGCAGCTCGCGACTCGATTTGGCTATGACCTAGGGGAAACCCTAGGGAAATAACTCAATAAACACGGGTATTTCCGAGGTTTCGCCTGCGACATTCTGTGTCAGTCTTTTGTTGAGAGCCGGGCAATACCGGCTCCGCAACCAACGGGAGCGTAATATGTTTAAGAAAATTCTGGTCGCTATGACGGTGATCATCGGGCTGGCTGTGCCAGCATTTGCCGAAGGGCAGCACCACCGCGTGGCCTTTCATGTGGACCAAAATGACCCGAAGCTGATGAATTTGACGTTGAATAATGTGCAGAACGTAAGCAAATATTACGAAAGCATTGGCGATACGGTGGAAATTGAGGTTGTGGCCTATGGTCCGGGCCTGCATATGTTTCGAGCCGACACCTCGCCGGTCGCTGACCGAATCGCGACCATATCGCTTGAGCTTGATAACATTACCTTTGCGGCATGCGGCAACACGCACCGCAAAATGGAAGCCCAGTCAGGCAACACGGTTACGCTTTTGGTTGAGGCTGAAATGGTGCCATCGGGCGTTGTGCAGCTAATTATGCTGCAAGAGCAGGGCTGGGCATATATCCGGCCTTAACTGTTGGCCGGGCGCGTTTTAGGCGCGCTCGGCATATTCCATAGTGTCGGTATGAACCACGATCTTTTCGTCTTGGCCAACAAATGGCGGGATCATTACGCGCACACCGTTATCAAGCACTGCTGGCTTAAAGCTGTTGGCAGCCGTTTGGCCTTTTACGGCTGGCTCGGTTTCCACCACGGTGCAAATCACTTTTTGCGGCAGCTGCGCGCTGATCGCCTCATCATCATGAAATTCGATCTGGATGGTCATGCCGTCCTGCAAAAACGGGCGACGCTCACCTAGAATATCGGCGGGCAGTTCGATTTGCTCATAAGTTTCGGTGTCCATAAACACCAGCATACCGTCATTTTCATAAAGGAACTGCTGGGTTTTTTGGTCGAGCCGCACCTTTTCCACTTTGTCATTCGAGCGAAAACGCTGGTTTAGCTTGGAGCCGGTGCGCAGGTTTTTCATTTCAACCTGAGCAAATGCGCCGCCTTTGCCGGGCTTCACATGGCTTATTTTTACCGCGATCCAGAGGCCATTATCGTGCTCCAAAATGTTACCGGGCTTAATTTCGTTTCCGTTGATTTTAGGCATGATGGCTCTCAAATAGCTGCTAATTCCTGTCCTCTATAGCCAATCGGGCTGAGGCGCACAACAATAGCTTTTTCAGCCGAACTGGAAAAGCTCTAACGTTTCTTTTTTGCCAGTTTATTAAGCTGCATCATCACCTCGCGCGTGGCAGCTTTTTCCCATTTCGGGATTTCCTGTTCCAGCGCTTGCTTAAGAGCATCTGCTTGCTTGTTTACCGCATCAGGGGCGGCACCTTTGGCAAGCATACCGGCAAAGAGCTTTTCAAACTTCTGCAACCGTTTGGTGGTTTGTAAAAGAAATTTGTTGTAAAAATCCTTGGCTGTGGCCTCTAATGCTTTACGCATTTTCGCATCGCCAATAAGAGCTTCCTGCTCATTATCGAGCTTTAAAACCACTGAAAACCCCGCTTCAGGGGCTTTAACGGTGGAAAAACCAGAGGCTTTCACAGCAATTCTTTTAATCGTTAATATCTGAACCTTGGCCATTGCCAAACCTTTTTCGGGAGAATCATACTAAGCCGCGATTATTAACTAACTGGTCAACAAATAGCTGTCGCAAATGTTACACTTTGGGAATTTACGCTTGATCGCACCGAATTTTCGGGCTCTAGTTCCGCAGGAAAGAGGGCGCATGCGATATTCGGCTTTAGAAGTGATAAAACAGGGGCTTACCGGCAATAAAGGCTGGGGGCCGATTTGGCGCACGCCTACGCCCAAGCCTGCATATGATGTGGTGATCATCGGCGGCGGCGGGCATGGGCTGGCCACGGCGTATTATTTGGCGAAAAACCACGGGGTGCGCAATATTGCGGTGCTTGAAAAGGGCTATATCGGCGGCGGCAATGTCGGGCGAAACACTACGATTGTGCGGGCAGATTACGGCCAAAAGGCCAATTCGGCGTTTTATTCGCATTCACTGAAGCTGTGGAAGGGCCTGTCTGCCGAGCTAAATTATAACGTCATGTTTTCTCCGCGCGGCTTGCTGGAGCTGTGCCATTCGGATGGCCAGATGGAGGCTTATAATCGCCGCGCCAACATAATTTTGGCGCGGGGGGATGAGGCCGAAATGCTGGACCGAAACGGGGTACGAAAATATGCACCCTTTCTTGGTTTTGAAAATGAGCGCTTCCCGATTAAAGGCGGCTTGTTGCAGCGTAGCGCTGGCACAGCACGGCATGATGCGGTGGCGTGGGGCTATGCGCGTGGGGCAGATGCCCTTGGTGTTGATATTTTACAGAATTGCGAAGTGACCGGCTTTGATATTGAGGGCGGGGTGGTGCGCGGTGTGCAAACTAGCCGAGGCGTGATTAAGGCTGCGAAGGTGGCAATGTGCGTGGCGGGGCGCTCTTCTCAAGTGGCTGAAATGGCGGGCATGCGGCTGCCGATTGAAAGCCATGTGTTGCAGGCGTTTGTGACCGAGGGGCTGAAGCCATTCCTAAATTCTGTGATCAATTTTGGCGTTGGGCATTTCTATATTAGCCAGTCTGACAAGGGCGGACTGGTGTTTGGCGGAGATCTCGACGGTTATAATTCATACGCTCAGCGCGGTAGCCTTGGGCGGGTGGAGCATGTGGCAGAGGCAGGTATGAGCATGATTCCGGCGCTGGGCAAAGCGCGGATGCTGCGCAGCTGGGGGGGCATTATGGATATGAGTATGGACGGATCGCCGATCATTGATGCGACCCATATAAAAGGGCTCTATTTTAATGGTGGCTGGTGCTATGGCGGCTTTAAGGCCATTCCGGCCTCGGGCAGTGCCTATGCGCAATTGCTGGCCACGGGCACGGTGCCCGCCTATGCCAGCGCCTATAAGTTAAGCCGGTTTGAAACCGGACATTTGATCAACGAAGAAGGCACGGGCGCTGTGCCGGGGTTACATTGATATGCGGTTAAATTGCCCCCATTGCGGCGCGCGCGACAGCCGCGAATTCAATTATTTTGGTGATGCCAAAACAGCGCGCGGCGATGATTTTGCCAGCACTTATTTGCGGGATAATCCGATAGGTGAGCATGCCGAGCTATGGCAGCACGTATCGGGCTGCCGCGCGTGGCTGGAAGTGGTGCGCAATGTAACCACGCATGAAGTGATTTCGGTAAAGGAGGTGGGGCAATGAGCAGGCTTCCACATGGCGGGTTGATAGACCGTTCGCGCTCGGTGTCGTTTATGTTTGACGGCAAAAGCTACGGCGCCCACCCCGGAGATACCGTGGCCTCAGCCTTGCTGGCCAACGGCGCGCAGCTTATGGGCCGCAGCTTTAAATACCATCGCCCGAGGGGTGTGCTTACCGCTGGCTCGGAGGAGCCAAACGCGCTGATTGAGGTTGGCAGTGGGGCCAGCAGGCTCCCGAATACGCGCGCCACAGTGCAAGAGGTGTTTGCCGGATTAGAAACCCAGAGCCAAAACCGATGGCCGACGCTTGGCTTTGATATAAAGGAGGCGTTGGACCTTGCGCATCCGTTCCTTGGCGCTGGTTTCTACTACAAAACCTTCATGTGGCCGCGCGCGGCGTGGCTGCATTTTTGGGAGCCGATTATTCGCCGTGCCGCTGGGCTGGGGCGGCTCTCGGGCGAGGCAGACCCTGCCGTGTATGATAAAGCATGGAAGCATTGTGATCTGTTGGTGGTTGGCGCGGGGCCAGCGGGGCTAATGGCAGCCCTTACGGCGGGGCGGGCTGGCAAGCGCGTGGTGTTGGCCGACGAGGATTTTGTGCTGGGTGGCCGTTTGCAATCCGAAGCGTTGGAGGTCGGCGGGGAAAGCAGCCGTGCATGGGTGAGCAAAGTGGTTGGCGAGCTGGTCAACCTGCCCAACGTGACGGTGATGAAACGCACCACCATTACTGGCGCTTATGATGGCGGCACTTACGGCGCTTTGGAGCGGGTGGCTGACCACCTGCCCGATGCGCAGGGTGCCCCGCAGCAGATATTCTGGCGCATCGTTGCCAAGCACACCATTTTAGCAGGCGGCGCGCATGAGCGGCCCATTGCCTTCCCGAATAACGATAGGCCGGGCATTATGCTGGCCAGCGCCGTTCGCAGTTATATCCACCGTTACGGCGTGCTGCCTGCGCGCCGCTGGGTGGTGTTTGCCAATAATAACGAGGGCCTGCGCACAGCGCATGACCTGCTAAAAGCAGGGGCCGAGGTGACGCTGGTAGACACTCGCAAAGACGCCCACCCCGAGATTTCCTGCCGTCATTTGACGGGGGCTGAAGTGGTAAATACGCGTGGGCGGCTTGGCCTGAAGGCGGTGCAAGTGCGGCTTGCCAGCGGCACCACCGAGTGGATAGAGGCCGACGGGTTGGCGATGGCGGGTGGCTGGAACCCCAGCGTGCATTTAACTTGCCACATGGGCGCGCGGCCCGCTTGGCAAGAGGATATTGCGGCCTTTGTGCCCCGCGCGGGCGCGGTGCCGGGGCTGGTGGCTGTGGGTGCCGCCAGCGGGGCCTTCACAACCCAAGCGGCCCTGCGCGCAGGGGCCGAGGCAGCGGCCAAAGCGATGGGCGTGAAGCCTGCTGATACCCCCAAGGCGGAAGACGCGCCTTATGAGATCAAACCATTCTGGCACGTTTTGGCCAAGGGCCGCGCGTGGCTGGATTTCCAGAATGATGTGACGGTAAAAGATGTAGTGCAGGCCCATGCCGAAAATATGCAGTCGGTTGAGCATATGAAGCGATATACCACGCTGGGCATGGCCACCGACCAAGGCAAAACCGCCAATATTGGCGCGCTGGCCGTAATGGCGGGGCTCACAGGCCAGAGCATTCCTGAAACCGGCACCACCATGTTTCGCCCGCCTTATACGCCTGTGCAAATGGGCGCGCTGGGCGGGCCGCATGTGGGGGCAGGTTTTGCGCCAGAGCAGCTAATGCCAGCGGATAAGTTTGCCCGTGATCGCGGCGCGAACTGGGTGGAAATGGGGCTGTGGCAACGGCCTTCGCTGTTTAAGCAAGGCGATGAGCGCACATGGCGGCAAAGCTGTGACCGTGAGGTGCTTATGGTGCGGGGCGCGGTGGGCGTGACCGAGGTGTCTACCCTTGGCAAGATCGAGGTGCAGGGGCCGGATGCGGCAGACTTTTTGGACCGCATCTTCCTGACCCCGATGAAAAAGCTGAAGCCGGGCCGCATTCGCTATGGGCTAATGCTGCGGCGCGATGGCTTTGTGATGGATGACGGCACGGTGGCGCGGCTGGCGGAAGATCACTTTGTGTTGCACCCAACCACAGGCGCGAGTGCCGAAGTGCTTTCCCATCTTGAGTTTTGCGCTCACGTGCGTTGGCCCACACTGGATGTTCAGATCATTGATGTGACAGAAAACTGGGCGCAGATGGCCGTGCATGGGCCAATGGCGCGTAAGGTGCTGGACGGGCCCGCCTTTATGCATTTTCAGGCGATGGAAATCGAAGGTGTTCAGGCGCGGGTTTTCGGGGTGTCGTATTGCGGCGAGGCGGGTTTTGAAATTGCGGTGCCCGCGCGCTATGGCAATGCGCTGATGGCTTGGCTGCTGGCAAAGGCCAAGGCGCTGGGCGGTGGGCTTTATGGCCTTGAAGCGCTGAATGTGATGCGGGTGGAAAAGGGCTATTTAACCCATGCGGAAATTGATGGACGGGTGAGCCATCATGACCTCGGATTCCCGACACCGGAAAAGTATTTTATCGGCAAAGACATGGCGGCGCGCGAAGGTTTGCGCGGGCCAGAGCTGGTGGGGCTGAAGACTGTTGGCACGGTAAAAGCGCTGGTAGGCGGGGCTTTGCTGGTGGAGGGCGAATTTAGCGCTGATAACGTGGTGGGGCATGTGACATCAGCTGTGTTTTCGCCCACATTGGGCCATATGGTGGCCCTTGGGCTGCTGGAAAATGGCCGCGCGCGGCATGGAGAAACGGTGCAAATGGTTGATGCGGTTAGCGGAATAACGGCCACCTGCGAAATTGGCCCGCCGGTGTTTTTGGATGCCAAGGGGGAGCGGTTACGTGCTTGATACACAACAGATATTTGAAGGCTTGCCGCTGACTATCGGCGCGGCACATCTGGAGGCGGTGGCGCTGCCCGACGTCACACTGGTGGCCCCGTATAAGGGCCAAATGATGGCGGTGGCGGATGTGCTGAAGGCGGAAATAGGGATGACATTGCCGCCAGCGGGGCAGTGCGGTGAAAGCGCAAAGGCTATGGCCTATTGGCGCGCGCCCGGGCAATGGCTGGTGTTTGGCGCGCTCAATGCGGGCAAGCTTGCGGGCATGGCGGCGGTGGCCGATATGTCTGATGCTTTTGGGCGGCTTCGGCTTACTGGCAGCGCGGATGTGCTGGCGCGGCTGGTGGAACTGGATACTGAGGAAATGCAGCAAGGGGCTGTGGCGCATACGGTGTTGGCGGATATTCCAACGACGCTGATTGTGGTTGAGAATGGCGTGGAAATTGTGGTGCCGCGGAGCTATGCGGGTAGCACAGTCGCACGGCTGAAATTGGCAATTAGGGGCGTGGCGGCGCGGGAACGGCTTAATGCGGGCCATGGCTAATTCGCGATTCTCCGTCGGATGATCAACACGGCGGGTATGGTGGTGTTTGTACGTCCACCCCCTGCGCTATACGCGGACCACCATCCCTGCACGTTCATGAGATGTGAACGCCGTTTTCCAATATTCGCTTGATTGGGCAACGGCGGTCATTGGTATCGCTGCTGTGCGCTCCATCAGAAAATTCTGGCTCTGAAAGAAGTTTGGCAATCGCGAAGGGTGGAGTGCGCCGCGAAAAGAAGGCAATGGTGAGGTAATCCCCCCGATAATTAGAAGCGTTTGAAAGTAGAATTTCTTTTACCGTAACGGACGAGGAGATTCTGATGAAACAGTCCAAATATAGCGATGCTCAGATTATGAGCATATTGAAACAAGCAGAGGGCGGGGTTCCTGTGGCGGAACTGTGCCGGGAGCACGGGATGATGCCATTGGTCGGCAGGTGAATGCGCAGCAATCACCGAGAGACAATGCTAGCTTTTACAAATGACGGTCCAAGTTTGGTGGTATGCCGTCCCGGGCTTTTACTTTGCAAAACCCTGCCGGGTAATAGATGCATCGCTGATGTCGCGCATGAAGCTGCTGGAAGAGGAAAATAGACGCCTGAAGAAAATGTATACCGGAAAGAGCATGCAGGCTGATTTATTGAAGGAAGCGCTTGGAAAAAAGTGGTGAGGCCATCTATCACCTGACAGGTGAATGCATGCATTCACCGAGAGGGCATAAGCGCGTTTATCACATCTATCGTGAACTGGAGCTGAATATGCGCCCTCTCGGCGAATGTTCCATTCGCCTGTCTGGTAATAGACGATCGTTCGTTCCGAACCTTGAATATTTTGGATCGTTGCACGGCAGGCTTTTGCGTAGCAAACGCCGAGAGTGGACTTTAACCGCGAGGGATTGGCCATAGAAGTTGACTTTTCGTTACCCGCTGAACGCGTGAACAACGGCCCTGAATACATCAGTGGCACCTTGCAGAACTGGGCTGAGAGGGCTGGAATTGCGCTGATGTATATCCAACCCGGCAACCCCCAGCAAAACGCCTATATCGAACGTTATAACCGCACGGTTAGAACCGAATGGTTGGGGCGATACCACTTTGACAGCATCGAGGATGTTCAGGATCACGCCACACGCTGGCTCTGGACTTATAACAATGACCGCCCCAACATCGGCATTGGAGGAATAACACCAACACAGAAGTTAAAAAATGCAGCCTGAATTCTACTGAAACCCCCCATTGAAAATGGGGGGATTACCGAGTTCTTCAAGTTGCGGTCCAAAAACGGCCTGACTTCAATAAGATGGATATCAAAACCGGGCACGTTTAGTTGAATGCGATTGCAGTATATGTTTTCTGTCTGTCCGGAAACCACATTAATACCATCAGGTTCAATTTGGCCCAATACAGCGGAGCTTTGCAGAAAGGTGGCAAAAGGATGAGGGCAATCCCCCTAGCTATATGCGCCATTTTCATGCTCTCCGTTGTCTTTAGATACCACAAAAACCGCGTCAAAACTGTATTCGGCGTATCGGGACAAAATGAGCTGTGATAGTCATGCCCTTGGTGAGAAAAAACGTGTGCGATCATTTATCTCAGGGATTAGGGTTTCTGTGTTACGTCCCGGTCGATGGCTTACATCTTCGCCAAAAAGCCGAAAACCTTGAAGGTATAGACGATATCAACCAAACGCCGCATTTCCGTAATTTTTTGCGACCGGTTCATTAATGATAACAGGTTGTAGTTTTGCAAAAAACCCGCAAAAATAGTCCTTTCGGCGGCCTTCAAACTGCGTGTTGGTTTGTTCTGCGAGAACCCGCAGCATGTATTGCCGTGCAGGTTGGGTCAATGGGCTGGCCGAAGAACGGGAACAAAAAGGCGAGTCCCGTCCTGATGGCAGTGATTGCGGCCAACACAAATGTAAACGGTACCGCTAGGCTTTTTCCGAGCTGCCACAGCCTCTTTAGCAGCCCTTTTGGCATGGGGTTTGTGTTTTCCGAATATGGGTCCTTGTCGTCTTTTTTATCGCTGGCTTTGGATAAAACGTTACCTCATAGCATCAAAGGTGCGATGCGCGATTATAGAGTGTATTTTGGGGAGATAATGCGCGTTTAGTGCGTTGAATCCAGCGCGTTGCTAGATCGGCGCTAGGAGCCAAAAAACCTTGGGGGGCGTTTTTCACGTATAGCTTTTAAGCCTTCGGCGTGGTCATCTGAGGCAAAGCAAGTGCGCACGCGGGCTTTGGCAGCGGCGAGGTCGAGCTTGTTTTGGCTAATTTCGAGGATGGTTTTTTTCATGCCCTGCACGGCCATCGGGGCCAGGCTGGTGAGGGTTTCGGCGCGCGCTAATGCGCAGGCTTCCAAGCGGTCTGGCGTAACCAGATCATCAAGGAACCCATGGGCCAGCAGTGCCTCAACCTCAAATTTTTCAGCCAATAAAAACACCCGCCGCGCCATTTGTGCGCCCAAGCGCTGCACGGCGCGGGCAATGCCCTCTGGCTCATAATGAATGCCGAGCTTGGCGGGGGGCACAAACATTTTCATGCCCTGCACGCCGATGCGAAAATCGCAGGCCAGCGCAAGGTCAACCCCGCCGCCATACACCCCGCCATTGAGCGCGGCAATAACGGGAGCTTTAAAGCCTTCAACGGCGGCGCACAGCGGGGTGAGGGGGTTGGTGTCCCAATCGCCATCACCAAGCTCGTCGAGCGAGGCGCCTGCGCAAAAGCTGCGGCCAACGCCGGTGATGATAACGGCGCGAATATCACTGTCGGCCCAGCCTTCTAGCGTGGCTTGCATTTCGCCCATCGCCGCTTTGGTGAGCGCATTGTGCGCCTCGGGGCGATTAAGCGTGATGCGGCCAATATGGCCTTCCAGCGTGGCGTTGATCATAGATCAAAGCTGGCGAAGGTTGGCGCGTGGTCGCTTGGGCGCTCCCAGCCGCGTGGGGCGCGCAAAATGCGGCTGGAATGGGCCGTTGGTGCGATATCAGCTGTGGCCCAGATATGGTCTAAACGGCGGCCTTTATCGGCTTTATCCCAATCTTTGGCGCGATAAGACCACCAGCTATAAAGCTTGCCCTCGGGGATATCTTGCCGGGTGATATCCACCCAATCTCCTGATTTCATAACGTTATTTAGGTGTTCCACCTCTATCGGCGTGTGCGATACGATTTTTAGGAGTTGCTTGTGAGACCAGACATCATCTTCGAGCGGCGCGATATTCAGGTCTCCGACCAGCACTGATTTTTGCGGGGTTTCCGCGGCAAACCAATCCTGCATTTCGGTTAAAAAATCGAGCTTATGGCCAAATTTTTCGTTAATTTCGCGGTCGGGTTTATCACCACCTGCGGGCACATAGAAATTATGGATGGTCAGGCCGTTATTGAGCCGTCCGGCCACATGGCGGGCATCGCCTTTGCCACAAAAATCGCGGTGGCCAGCGTCTTCCATCGGCAGTTTTGAGAGGATCGCCACGCCGTTATAGCCCTTTTGCCCACGGCCAATCAGGGTGTACCCGAGTTCGGCAAAGCTTTCGGTGGGCATCAGCTCCAGCAGGGCTTTGCACTCTTGCAAACACAGCACATCCGGCGCTTCTTCGCGCAGCAGCTTCAGCACGAGCCCTTCGCGCAGGCGAATAGAGTTTATATTCCAGGTGCAAATGGTGATGGGCATGATGGTCTCCGCGTTTATGAACCCTGACGATACCCCCGAAAATAGCAAACAGCCAGAGCCAAGCTTGTGGAAAACCGGAATTTTCGGCTGGTATTTGGGACGATGGCTATTAGCAACCTTGGCGACGCTGATTTCGAAAGACGGGCTCGATATTGGCTTTGTGGATTTTGCGTCGCGCTTGCCTCCCTTCTTGCTGGCCTTGTCGCTGGCGTGGTATTAGGGTGTGGACTCAATTGCACCACTGTCTAATCGCAAACAAATGCAGCATAGCGAGAAAATTCCGGCTGAGTTTCTCAAATCGGGTGGCGAGCCTACGCATGTCCTTCATCCTACAGAAAAATCG
>NVUX02000027.1 GCA_002402045.2 Paracoccaceae bacterium
AATTATTATGTCTTAAGACATGTCAAGGAAAGAGAATGAAATTAATTACTGCTTCAACATTGGCTGTAGCCCTATTGAGTGCAAATGCAATGGCTGCACAGGATAATGTTGAAGCAGTAATTAATTTCATTCTCTTTCCTTGACATGTCTTAAGACATAATAATTGATGGTGTTCGATGACTTAACTGAGTCGATGTAAAACAACCATATCTATCTGATAAAAATATTTTTTATTTGTTTCCTTAGGGTAAAAAAAAGCGGCAGAGCTTAAAGACATCTAGATGTTCTGTCGCATCTTGAAGGTTCATGAGTGCTCTACTACGGGAACTTGATAAGCAGACAATACATAGCCCAGCCCAGCAGTGATGCTAAGCTGGCTTTTTATTTGGTATATGAAATTTTCCTATGGCCTTAAGCTTCGCCAAAAAACACTTTCCTTCAGCCACAATCCTGATGGCCGTTCGATGGTATGTTGCTTATAAGCTGAGTTATCGCGATATCGAAGAATTAATCGCTAAACGTGGTGTTCACGTTGTTCATGCGACGCCCCATCGTTGGGTGTTGGAATATGCTCCTTTGCTGGAAGCCGCCTTCCGTAATAGCTGAAAGCGTGCAGCGTCAGGCTCGTGGCGCATGGATGAAACCAATATTAAAGTAAAGGCCTGTGGTTTTACCTGTACCGCGCCTCGATAAATACGGCGATACTATCGATTTCATGTTGAGTGAAAAACGAGATGAAACAGCTGCCAGAGACTTCTTGAATAAAGCTATTGGGCAGCATGGTTTGCCTGATAAGGTGGTTATCGATAAAAACGGGAGTAACAGCGCAGCCCTTGATAGCCTGAACTGGCAACTCTGGTTCTCCGGTATGACCGCTTGTATTATCGAAGTGATCCAAGTGAAGTACCTCAATAACATCGTAGGGCAAAGCCACCGAACGGTGAAGTAGAAGATGCGCACTGTACTTGGATTCAGACCGATGACAGGGGCAGAATCCACGATAGCCAGTGTCGAATTATGGCAAAAGCTCCGTAAAGGTCTGGTGACGCTATGGGAGCGATTCTATTCTTTAGCAGCTTAACGGTGCCAGGAAGATATTGCGGTCACTTCGTTTCTCCAAGATGAGACAGAACCTAATGATGCCTGACATGATTAAGTATTAGCGCCACTCCATATCGACTTCTTCATTCGTTAAGCCCAACTCCTGCATTAAAATTTTGCGCTCAAGGCGCTCCTCTATGCTTCGCCTGGTCTTATTGGTATTGAGTTCCGCTTGTGTCTTTGGCTTAGGTTTATTACGTACTTTGCTTACTTCATTGTTGATAGTAAAGCGTTGAGCTTCGGTTGTTGGCTTAGTCACTGTAATGTTGTCCTGACTCGTTATCGTTAAAGAGAATGGCGGTATTATATGCAAAAAAAAAGGCCGCAATGCTATCTCAGTGTTTCTTCTTACCTAGCACTCGCGAAATTGGGCTATCCTGACTTATCAAACATCGTAGTTTCACACCCTGGAGCCAGAGCATGACCTGAAGTAACTCGCTTATGTACCTCTCTACCAACTAAATTTTAGTTGGTAGAGATATTTAATTCCTTAATTGTTTCAATATTGAGATATTTATCAATCGGTAATTGATTATCACGTTGAAAAGCATTTACCGCACTCATAGCGCCAGTACCGACAACACCATCAATTTTTCCTGAGTAATAGCCTTTTCCTGCTAGTGCTGTTTGTATTTTGCTAATTCTTCCTTGGGTCATATTTGTTTCACATAGAATAGAACGCCATTCCATATAACCCTCTTTTACTAACTGCTGGTGTGTTATAGTTTTGAATTGAGCTGGGAGTTCAGTCTTGACTTCTCTTGCCTCTTTGACAAGTTTTTGGACTGATACTGTTTCATATTTCGCAGGGATATCTATTTTTTGATGAGTGGCAGGTATAACGACAACTTTAGTTCTTACAGTTTCGTATTTAGCTGGCTTCTCAATTAAACAGATTTTATTGCCTGTATGAGTTTGTTTAGAATCTGATAAATCGTGAATTTCATGCCAAACGTACTCCCCATTTTTTAGGAGAACTTCCTTAGTTACAGTTCCATATTTAGCAGGAATTGATGTTGTTCTAACAGTAGGTTTTCTGATTAATTCTTTTATATGTACTGTCTTATACTCTGCAGGATCCTCAATCTCTTTGGTTGTTGCTGCTGGGGATTTCATTACTCGATTGGTTACGGTCTTATATGTAGCGGGTACATCAACGAGACACATAATTTCACCGGTCGCATCATCAAGCTTTTGTATTGGACCGTTTCCTTTTTTCCATATTTGGTGAGCAGGTTTATCGATAACTTGCTCTGAAATGAAATCATATTCAGCTGGTATTTCTATTAATTTAGTGGATGCTTCTTTTGTTAATATTTTTTTAGTTACCGTTTCATATTCGGCCTCTAAAGAGGTTATTTCCTCACTCGCTTCACTCAATAACACTTGCTCTTCAGTCGTTGTAAACTGTGGCTGATGGTAATGCTCATGGAAACACATACCTGATTCTGCTTCATCTAGGTTTATACCATGTTTACTTGCTGCTACTAGTGTTGAAGGTGTCGCTAATGGTGAAGACATATATGATTCTGTATGCCAAGAGCGCTTAGCTTCAGCCACAATAACTTGTTTCGTTGCCCAGTCATACACTCGGGTACAATAACTAAACTTGACGATGCTTCAGAAACGAGCACGCGCTCTTGGACTGTCTTATATTGTGCAGGAATAATATTAAGTTCGTATGATGAACTTTTAGATTTTACTTGTTCAGTTTTATTTTCATAGGCAGGCTCCACCCACACTCTAGCATAGCACTCCCCAGCTTTTGCGTTAGGTGGTAATAATGTCTGCTGACGGGTTTCTGTACTAAGAGTAGCTAATTAGATTCTCACGTTCAACTAATGTTTGTCTCTTTTCTCTAATTCAGACGTTTTTTCAATAGTCGTTCACGTTCTAATTCTTGCTCTGAATTTGTCGCGCAAGCAGATAATAACAATATAGAGGCAATGCAAAGATACAGCTTGTTATTTCTTAAAGGTTTTTTCATCATAATCCCATGATATTTATATATGTAATATTTGTGAAGAATCCTAGTTTTGTTGTGAGTTGCCATGTAACTGCAATATTTTATTTGCGGGTCAATAGAGGCTTTTGTAGTAATCATAATTAATAGTTATGGGTTTATAGTTATTGCTATAGCAGTGTCAGTTGTTGTTGATATATCTTTCGGCGAATGGAAGGTGTCGGAGCAGGTTTTTGGAAGATAAAGAACACAAGTTTAAGACAATTTTTTGGCTATGTTCCATCATATTGTTGTCTGCCATAAGCCGATAACAGTATTTGCTGTTTATCTAGCTTTGCACTGCTTTCCTTAAACCAGGCTAGATAATTCGATAAATATTTTGTGGCCACTCCTTTCATTCTTCCGTTTACCCAAGCCTTAAAATTCGCTATTGCACCATTCACGGTCTGAATATGGTAGATATTATCCATCACTCTGATTTTATTATTTATCAATCGTTTATGGTCACAGTGCTTTTGTTTGGCTATCTTCACATATGCCCACGAACCATCGCTGCAAAGCACTGAGTTTTCTTCAATATTTTCAGTAAAATTAATCGCTATTTCTGAAAATGTATCAGCAGATAAAATCGGAGCTATCATGTGTTTACTGCGGTCAATGGAAAGAAGTATTGCAACTTGGCCTTCTTTCGTTCGTTTATCAATATCACCACCTCGCTTTCTGGCTTGTTGCGGTAAAGTAAGCTTTTTATCCCCTTTTTCTGAGTAGGCAAGAAAGAATTCATCAACTTCGATAATGCCCGATAGTTTGTCATCATTTTTACCGGCTTGAGCCTGAAGAAATCGATGTCGCCATAAAAAGGCGGTTTTAAGATTAATTTCACATATTTTGGCAGCCTGCCTCAGCGTTAACCTTAACTCCATACAGTGAGCATACTCTTCCCAAATGTGGCTCTTATGCAGCCTAGCTAGCGGGGTTTTTGTCTTATTGTTAAACGTTTTACTGCAGTTAATGCAACGATACCGTTGTATTCCACCCGCCTTACCCCATTTGTTGAACTTACTTGAATAGCAATGTGGACACTGTGATTTTGCATCAAAAAGTGGTTGAATCAATTCATCTATAGGAATGTCGGTATCTAATGCTTGAATTGACTGGTGAACGACCTCTCTCTGGGCTGGAGTCATAGAGATAAGTGCTTTTGTTATCTGGTTAAGTTTACTCACAAATAATTTTGCTTTCATTTCCTTTACCCTCAATCAGTTAGCTTCACTCATTAAGTATAGACAACATTGACCTACAACAGCGCCAATTTTTAGTATTGTTGTCGCCGTACTTCTCTATGGATACTATTACATTGAAACTAGAGAGCTGTATTTTTCTGTAAGATATTTATTTTCTAGTGCGGAGATCGTTGAGATTAATGTTTACGTATTATGGGTCCTGTTGAATTTATAGTTCTCCTGATCTGGCTTCTCTGTGGACTGAACACTGCAATATGATATAAAAACAAACTAATTCTGATTGGAGTTACAATACTCAAAAAGAATTTAATCAAACTATTGGCATATTTGCTGTATTAGGCTTGTTTGTTGCTGTCGCGACTTGTCAGTGGTTAACAGCTGAGCTTGATGATCGAGAATATATTTACAGTAAGGAAAATAGCACCTTATCAATTATGGGTAAAAATGAGGTTTATATCAAACTATAGGCATTGAACAGGGCATTTCTACTGAGGTGGTCAGTTCTATTATCGCTAGTACCTAGGTTGGATCAGACATTGATAATACCGAACAAGGCTGTTTGCTCTTCTTTGTTTACGCCTCACAATGATTTAGCCTTACCAAGAACAATAGAAGTTACACCGTAGAATTCATTTCTACATATTAGACACACTAATCTTATAGAGTGCATAATTCAACCTCTCACATACTTAAGAAAACAAAATACCGATGCCTATTTCTTTTACGCTGCTCCAGTATAGGCATACAGGTCAGACTCTTTAGCGAACAGCAATACGTCAATACATACCAACATACTGTAATATTCAGATAATACAAACCTTCCCAATTTTCCCATCATCCATAATAATTTGAGCCCAGAACTGTTAAAATAATACTGATTGAAACTTGTTACTCAAGCTGCTTAAAAAAATCTTCACGCTGCAGGGAAGTCTATCAGAAGCTTGTCTATTTACGGCTGAGTAGCGAGGGCGCAATAAGTCTTGATGTATCAACAGCACTTCGAAGCGGTTAATCAGTGTGTG
>NVUX02000028.1 GCA_002402045.2 Paracoccaceae bacterium
ACAGATTGGCTCTGGACATACAACAACGACCGCCCCAACATGGGTATCGGCGGGATCACCCCTGCTATGAAACTGAAAATGGCCGCGTAATTCTACAAGCGGACCCCATCAAAAATAGGGGGATTACCCTGCACCGTATCCTTGGTCTGTGATAATAGCGTGAGGTTTGCATTCACCAAAAAAGAGTTGCCAAACCGCAACCATTGATTAAAATGAACAAGCATTCATTTCGCGAGGCTCCCATGGATTTTGCTCTTTCTGACGAACAACAGATGATTTTTGATATGGCTTATGATTTTGGCCAAGCCGAAATTGCCCCCCATGCGCGGCAGTGGGAGGAAGATGAGAGCATCCCCAAGGCGCTCTGGCCCGAAATCGCCGCCCTTGGGTTTGGCGGGCTTTACGTAAGCGAAAAATATGGCGGAAGTGGACTAAGCCGCCTTGATGCCACGCTGGTGTTTGAGGCCCTCGCCATGGCCTGCCCTGCTGTCGGCTCCTTCCTTTCCATCCACAATATGTGTGGCGGGATGATTGATAAATTCGGCTCTGAGGAGAGCAAGCAAAAGTGGCTGCCCAAAATGTGCACTATGGAAACCGTGTTTTCCTATGCCCTCACCGAGCCGGGCAGCGGCTCTGATGCCAGCGCTTTGCTCACCAAGGCCACCCGCACAGATGCTGGCTACAGCCTGTCCGGCACCAAGGCCTTTATCTCGGGCGGCGGCTATTCAGACGCCTATCTTGTGATGGCCCGCACAGGCGCCGATGGCCCCAAGGGCATTTCAAGCGTTATTGTGGAAGACGGCACCGAGGGGCTATCCTTTGGCGCGCTTGAGCAAAAGATGGGCTGGAAGGCGCAGCCCACAACGCAGGTGCAATTTGATGATTGCGTCATTCCTGCCGACAACCGGATTGGCGAGGAAGGCAAAGGCTTTTCCTATGCCATGGCGGGGCTTGATGGCGGGCGGCTTAATATTTCGGCCAGTGCCCTTGGGGGCGCGCAAAACGCCCTAAATATCGCGCTTGGTTATATGGGTGAGCGTCAGGCCTTTGGCAAAACCCTCGACCAATTCCAAGCCCTGCAATTTCGCGTGGCCGATATGGAGATCGAACTGCAAGCCGCCCGCACCTTCCTGCGCCAAGCCGCGTGGAAGCTAGACACCGGGGCGCCAGACGCCAGCAAATTCTGCGCTATGGCCAAACGGTTTGTAACCGATACGGCGTTTGAGGTCGCCAACGGCTCCCTGCAAATGCTCGGCGGCTATGGCTACCTCGCGGATTACGGCATCGAGAAAATCGTGCGGGATTTGCGGGTGCATCAAATCCTTGAGGGCACCAACGAAATCATGCGGCTGATTACGGCGCGGGCCTTGCTACAGGAGCGGGATCGGGGCTGATGCGCTGGCTGTGGAGAAATATAATAAAAACCCGCTGGCTTTATCAAGCTTGGATGCTCAATATGGTAGTATCAAAGCGCTATGGAGCGTTAGTCTATATCCTAGCATCCTTTCTGTTATTCTCAGTTTACATCAAACTCACCTTATCCATTCTAAAATCATCAAGCACATTGCAGAGCGGGTTGGATCTTTTACACTCAACACACATCGGTAAATATGCGTCAATTCCCCTTGGCGTATTTGTCATCTTCGTTCCGTTTTATTTCCTCTTTAGAAAACCCAGTAATATTGCACTGGATCACATACAAAATCACGGAGACCTCGCAACCGAGGCGCTTCAAGACGTCAAAGATAAGCTGGAGCGCCTAAATCATGCCTGACATTCACATCCGTAAAACGGCCAAAGCGGGCCGGATCACGCTGAACCGCGCCGAGGCGATGAATGCGCTTAACTATGATATGGCCTTGGCGATCGAGGCGGCGCTGGATGAATGGGCGACAGACCCAAGCGTCGAGCTGGTGATTATTGATGCCGCGGGTGAAAAAGCCTTTTGCGCGGGCGGTGATATTCAAGAAATGTATGACACCGCCAAATCAGGTGATTTTGAGTATGGCCGCAAATTCTGGCGTGATGAGTACCGGATGAACGCCAAGCTGTTTAACTTCCCCAAACCTTATGTCGCCTTCATGCAAGGTTTTAACATGGGCGGCGGGGTTGGCATTTCATGCCACGGCTCGCACAGGGTTGTCTGTGAAAACTCCCAGATCGCCATGCCCGAATGCAGCATTGGCTTGGTGCCAGATGTAGGCGGCTCGCTGCTGCTGGCCCGCGCCCCCGGCCACCTTGGCGAATACCTCGGCTGCACCGCTGCGCGGATGGATGCGGGCAATGCAATTTATGCTGGCTTTGCAGATTATTACGTTGAGCGCGCGGCTTGGCCCGCGCTTATTGAAGCGCTGGAGAGCGGTGACCTGAGCGCAATAGACAAAGCCGCCCTGCCCGCGCCTGCGGCGAGCATGCAGGCTGAACAAACCGAGATTGACCGGAGCTTTAACGGCCGCACCGTTGCGGACATCATTCGCGGCTTTGGTGGCTCTGACTGGGAGCAGAAAACCGAAAAATCGCTGCGCCGCAACTGCCCGCTTTCCGTAGAATGCGCGCTAGAACTCGTGCGCCGCGTGCGCGGGCTTGGCAGCATTGAGCAGGCGCTTGGCATGGAATACCGCTTTACGCATCGCTCGGCCTCTGACGGTGATTTTGTGGAAGGTATCCGCGCCGCCATCATTGATAAAGACCGGAACCCGCAATGGACACCGGCAACGCTTGAAGACGTAACCCCCTTAAATATAAGCAAAATGCTAATGCCCCTCGGGGCGGACGCGCTCAAACTCTAAAGGACACGCCATGAAAATCGGATTTATCGGACTGGGTAATATGGGCGGCCACATGGCCCGAAACCTCGCCACCGCAGGCCATAAGGTCACAGGGTTTGACGTGGCGGGCATAGAGGTTGACGGTGTGGCCAATGCGGCCAGCAGTGCCGAGGCTGCCAAGGGCGCGGACGTTATCATCACCATGCTGCCCAACGGGCAAATCTTGCGGGCGGTGGCTGCCGAGGTTATCCCCGCGATGCAGCCAAATGCCTGCTTCATTGATTGCTCCACGGTAGATGTGGAAAGCGCGCGCGCCGTGGCGGCAGACTGGCCGCTGAGCGTAGATGCGCCTGTTTCTGGCGGCATGGGCGGGGCCGATGCGGGCACGCTCACCTTTATGGCGGGCGGGTCTGCCGAGGCCTTCGCCATTGCCGCGCCGCTGTTTGAGATCATGGGCCAAAAATCCGTGCATTGCGGCGAAAATGGCGCCGGACAAGCCGCCAAAATCTGCAACAATATGATCCTCGGGGCCACGATGGTTGTTACCTGTGAGGCCTTTGCTTTGGCCGACAAGCTCGGCCTTGACCGGCAAAAGATGTTTGACGTTGTCAGCACCTCTAGCGGCTATTCATGGAGCATGAACGCCTATTGCCCCGCCCCCGGCATTGGCCCAAAATCTCCGGCTGATAACGATTACCAGCCCGGTTTCGCCGCTGAACTCATGCTCAAAGACCTCCGCCTCTCCCAGCAAGCCGCCGAAGCGGTTGACGCTGCCACACCGCTGGGCGAACATGCCACGCAGGAATTCGCAAAATTTGTGGAAGATGAAGACGGCATGGGCAAGGATTTTTCGGCCATGCTGCCGCGCCTTTCTAAAATGAAACGGGGCTAAATGGACTGGGTCAGCACCTCGCCGCTTAGCACTTTGGAGCCAGACGCAAAAGCGCGCTTGGCCACTGTGCGGGCGAGGACCCTTCCCAAAGGCACGCCGCTTTTTCATGCGGGAGATGAGGTACAGGGCTTTGCCGTAGTGCTTTCTGGCAAGGTCGGGGTTTACCTTACCGGCGCGGGCGGCCGCGAGATATTGCTGTATGATATCACCCCCGGCAAAACCTGTGTGCAAAGCACCATCGGGCTGATGTCGCGGGAGCTTTACGCCGCCGAGGCCATTTGCGAGGTCGATACCAGCCTCGCCTTCCTGCCCCGCGCACTGTTCAGCACCCTGCTCGGCACCTCGCCGGCCTTTAGAGATTACATTTTCTCGGCCTTTGCCGAGCGCATGAACTCGATGATGCACCTGCTTGAACAGGTAGCCTTTGTGCGCATCGAAAACCGCCTTGCCGCCGCCCTGCTTGAGCTAGCCCAGCCAATGGCGGCCATCACCCATGCCGAGCTGGCAACCCGCATCGGCACCGCCCGCGAGGTGGTTTCTCGGCGGCTGGATGCGTGGGCAAAGCGCGGGATTGTGGCGCTGGAGCGTGGTAGCATCACGGTGCTGCGCCCCACTGACCTCCAAAGCCTTGTTAGCGCCTAGCTTTTTTCGCTAAGCAGCGCCTCTAGCTTGCGGGTATCGGCCTGTGAACGCACATGAAATACCGGAATATCCCCGGCGTTTTTTGCAATTGCGCGGCGCATAGCAGGCCGCATAAAAACCGGATATCCGATAGCGGCCCATTTCAGACTATCAAGCGTAAACCGCCCCTGGCAGCCATCGGGCAGGTCTATCCGGTGCTTGTTAAAGCTCTTTATTGAGCGTTTTATCAAGCGCGCCACCCGCCTAAGGGTCGAAACATGCAGATATATTATAAAATCTGTCCGTTTTAGCCGCGGCCCAAAAGATCTGAAATCATCGCCATCCATTATCCAGCGCGCAGAATTTGCATAACTTTCAAGCTCGTCTAAAGCCGACGCTAGCGGGCGCTGCTTCCAGCGCGGGAGATGATAGGATTTATCAATATGAATAACAGGCAGGCCGGTAATTTTGCCAAGCTTCAGCGCAAGCGTAGTTTTCCCCGCCCCGTGGCCGCCAATGATCATTATTCTTTGCACAGCCACACCATTACTCGTTAAATTTGCGCAAACCTACCAAAATGGTGCCCTCACATCAAGCGCGGCAAGATATATAGACCATCCAGCCAATGCGGCGATGCTTTTGTGACCATGTCACCGACAGGCTGCTTCGAATCAGGCATAACAGCTTTATCAAACGGGCAAACCCGCCCCGATAAGGATAAAACCCATGCTTAAGAAAAACGTAGGCTCTGTTGAGCGCATTCTTCGCCTTGCTGTCGGCATTGCCGCCCTTGTAGCATTTTTCATGCTGCCAGAAGCATCTTACCGCTATTGGCTGCTCATCGGCATTGTGCCTCTGGCCACGGGCCTAATGTCTAGCTGCCCACTTTATACCATTTTCGGCATTAGCACCTGCAAAATGAAATCTGAATAAAACACGGCGTCACGCCTATTTTGAAAAAGCGCGGGGCTAAAGCTCTGCGCTTAATTCGAAAAATTCCCGCCAAAAACCATCACCCGTTTCATTTTGGTTTTAGTTCACGCCGCATGATCTTCCCCGTGGCCGTCATCGGCAAGGCGTCAATAAACTCGATCTCACGCGGGGCCACATGCGGCGAAATCCGCTCTCGCACCCGCAAAATAAGCGCCCGCTTTAGCGCCTCGTCGCCCTGCCCGTTAAGCACTACGAAGGCCTTCACCACTTCGGTGCGCACCTCATCTGGCACGCCAATCACCGCCGCCATCGCCACGGCTTCATGCCCTACAAGGCAATCCTCAATTTCAGAAGGCCCTATCCGGTAGCCCGAGGAAGTAATCACGTCATCCGCCCGCGCGGAAAAGTGAAAATAGCCGTCCTCGTCCTGCGTGCCGATGTCGCCTGTCAGCATCCAGTCCCCCACAAATTTCTCGGCGGTCTTTTCCGGCTGCTGCCAATACTCAAGAAACATCTGCGGAATGCCGCGTTTCACGGCAATTTCACCACTTTCACCAATCGGCAATGGCTGGCCATCTTCGCCAAGAATTGCCACCTCGGACCCAATGCTTGCCTTGCCCGTAGAGCCAGCGCGCGGGGTAAACACCTCGTGTGAGTTCCCGAGCACGACGTTGCACTCCGTCTGGCCATAAAACTCGTTAATGGTTGTGCCTAGCCGTTCGCGGCCCCAGTCCAGCAGCTCGGCCCCCAAGGCCTCTCCGCCCGAGCCAACAGAGCGCATTTCCAAGGGCTTGGCCGTGCTTTGCCGCATGAGCTTCAGCGCTGTGGGCGGTAAAAATACATTGCGAATGTCCAAGCGCTCCATGAGCGCAAACGCGTCATCAGGGTTAAACTTGCCCATCCGGTGCGCCACCAGCGGCACGCCGTAATTGAGCGCGGGCATCATCACATTGGTAAGGCCACCCATCCACGCCCAATCCGCCGGTGTCCAAAATTTGTCTCCGGCTTGCGGCAAGAAATTATGGTGAGTTTCTACCCCTGGTAAATGCCCCAGCAACACCTTATGCCCATGCAGCGCCCCCTTGGGTGGGCCAGTGGTGCCGCTGGTATAGCTGATAAACGCAGGGTCATTCAGGGTGGTATCGGCCATTGCGCAGGCGTCTTTCGCCTTGCCAAGCTCCTGCCAAAACCCGTGAACACCGCTTTCCCGCTGGTCAATCGAATATATCGCCTCCAAGGCGGGCAAATCATCACGAATGGCAAGGACCTTATGCAGGTTCGCCCCATCGGTCACCACCGCCTTGGCACCGGAATTCTCCAGCCGATAGCGCAGCCCATCTTCGCCAAACAGCGTAAATAGCGGCACCGCGACAGCCCCCAGCTTATAACACGCCAAATGCGTTAAAATCGTTTCCGGCGTTTGCGGCAACAGCACGGCACAGCGGTCACCCCGCCCCAAGCCATGTCCCGCCAAAGCATTGGCCAAGCGGCTAGAGGCTCGTGAAAGCTGAATATAGGTATATTCCCGCAGCTCCCCGTCTGGCCGGATGTATATCAGCGCCACGCGGTCAGGCTCTGCCCGCGCCCAGCGTTCGCAGATCTGCTCGGCAATATTATAGCGCGCGGGGCTAGGCCACTGAAATGCCTCCCGCATCTCGGCCCAATCACTTGTTTTATTCACTAGTCGTTCCGCAATCATCCCCATGCCCTTCCGCCGATTTCGGCCCCACATTACCCCCATTTTGCCGCTACACAACCCCTTGCGCATCGTGCCATTGCAGCGTAGCTTTACCCAAACGAAAGGCCGTATAATGTCTACTCCCCAGCTTATCGACCCCTATCAGCGCATTGTATCCTACCTGCGGATTTCTGTCACCGACCGTTGCGATTTTCGCTGCTATTATTGCATGTCCGAAGATATGACATTTTTGCCAAAAAAAGAGCTGCTGACTCTGGAGGAGCTGGACCGCATGTGCAGCACCTTTGTGGACATGGGTGTGACCAAACTGCGCATCACCGGCGGCGAACCCCTCGTGCGCAAAGGCATCATGACGTTTTTCCAAAGCATGTCCCGCCACCTGAAATCCGGCGCGCTCAAAGAGCTAACGCTCACCACCAACGGATCCCAGCTCACCCGCTTTGCCCAGCCGCTTTATGAGTGTGGCGTGCGGCGGATCAACATCTCGATTGATACCCTCAATCCCAAGAAATTCGGCGAAATCACGAGGCGCGGTGATTTTCATAAAGTTATGGCAGGCATTGATGCCGCCGATAAAGCCGGCCTCAAAATCAAAATCAACGCTGTGGCGCTCAAAGGCACCAACGACGACGAGCTGCACGATATGGTAGAATGGTGCGGCAAGCGCGGGTTTGATCTAACGTGGATCGAAGTCATGCCCATGGGCGATATGGGCGAGGCCGACCGGCTAGACCAATACTGGCCGCTCAGCGATATCCGCAAACAGCTTAATGAGCATTGGACGGTCGAGGACATCCCGCTCAACACCGGCGGCCCTGCCACCTATGTGCGCGTCAAAGAAACCGGCGGCCGTGTTGGCTTTATCACGCCGCTCACCCATAATTTCTGCGAAAGCTGCAACCGCGTGCGCCTTACGTGTACGGGCCAGCTCTTCCTCTGCCTCGGCCAAGAAGACGCCGCAGACCTGCGCGCCGCTATGCGGGACCACGAAGGCAACGATGCGCTCAAAGCTGAAATAAACGCCGCCATAGCCCGCAAGCCCAAAGGCCATGATTTTGACTATTCCCGCCAAGTGATCGGGGGCGAAATGACCCGCCACATGAACCACACCGGCGGCTAAGCACAAGCACGGCGCTGGCCAGGCGGCGCGGGTGCAGACTCGCAAAATAGAGCCACCCTCAACGCGCCGCCATCGGGGTTCAGCATCTAAATCTGAAGAACAATGCGGCCTTAAACGCACCAAACCCAAATTTCCGTCGAAAATAAAATTGTTGCATAACGGTGATGTGATCACCACAATCTATCCACCAGACTATAGTTCAGCTTTATAATGTCAGATACAATCAGACTCTAAATAACTGGGGAAAACAATATGAACATCAAAAAAATAGCACTCATCTCTACCGTGGCCGTAGCCATGGCAGCTTCGGCCTTTGGTGCCGCTCACTCACCTATCGAGCAACGCCAAGCCGCGATGAAAGCCGTTGGCGGCCAAATGCGCACCCTTGGCGGCATGGCTCAAGGCAAAGTGGCTTTTGATGATTTCGCAGCCCTTTCAGCGCTTGAAATTATGCGCGACGCCGCCGTAACCGCCCGTCCGTTGTTTCCGGTTGGTACAGAAATGGGCAGCGAAACCCGCGCCATGCCTGAAATTTGGGCCGATGGTTCCGATTTTGATGCCATCATGGGCCAGCTCATTGCCAACCTTGATACCGCCATCGCCGCCGAGCCAGCAGACCTCGCCAGCTATCGCCCTCTCTTCGGCGCCGTTGCCGGAACCTGCAAAGCCTGCCACGAGAAATATCGTGCGCCTGAGAACTAAAGCCGTTATCGGAGCCAGCCTTATCGGGCTGGCTCTTTGGGTCCTCTCCGCCCCCAAAACGCTCAGCCGAAACGACTGGCAGGACGTTGCCGGGAATGTTGAGCGGGGTGAGCAGGTTTTTAATATCGGAGGGTGCGCCTCTTGCCATATGGAGAAAGGCGCCAAAGGAGACGCACGGCTTTTGCTTGGCGGCGGGCAGGCCTTTGAAACCCAGTTTGGCACCTTTTATGCACCAAATATCTCCTCCAGTGAAAGCGGGATATCAAGCTGGAATGCGCTTGACCTCGCCAACGCGCTGCTCAAAGGCGTGAGCCCCGAGCAAACGCATTATTACCCTGCATTTCCATATAGTTCTTACACGCGGTTAAGCCAGCAAGATATCGCAGATTTAAAGCTTTTCCTCGATACCCTCCCGCAAGTAGACAAAGCCAACCAACCGCACGACCTCCCGTTTCCCTTCAATATTCGCCGCTCCCTTGGCTTCTGGAAACTCCTGTTTTTGAGTGATGCCCCCATAGCGGAAAATTACGAGCCACGCGGCCAATATCTGGTAGAAGGCCTGGGCCACTGCGCCGAGTGCCACACGCCCAGAAACCTGCTTGGCGGGTTGGATACAGCGCGCTGGCTGGCTGGCGCCCCCAACCCAGAGGGCAAAGGCCGCATTCCCAATCTAACCCCGGGGGGAGGATTGGCCGAATGGAGTGTCGAAGACATAGCATATTACCTCGAAACAGGCTTTACGCCTGATTTTGACACCGCAGGTAGCACCATGGTGGAAGTGATCGAAAACCTCTCGCAAGCCGCGCCAGAAGATCGCCTCGCCATTGCCCGCTACTTAAAAGGCCTTCCCGCCCTTGCCGATGCCCCCAAACCATAGACAATCCATCAGACAGCCGATAGAAGCTTTCCAAAATATGGAGAATTTATGAGTTATCTTATTGGGGTAGATGGCGGCGGCACAGGCTGCCGCGTGGCAATCGCAGATAGCACCGGAAATGTGCTTGCGCGCGCCGAAGGTGGTCCTGCCAATATTGCGACCAATTTTGAAACCGCACGCACCAATATCCTACGGACAACCTCGTTAGCCTTTATAAATGCCGGGGTTCCCATGCCCGAAACAGCAGAAACAACAGCGGTGCTCGGCCTTGCGGGTTCAAATCTTGGTGACTATAGCGAGCGCCTGCTTGCCAGCCTGCCCTTCACCAAAGCCCGCATTGTTTCCGATGCAGAAACCACGCTGGTGGGCGCTATTGGAAAAACAGACGGCATAATTGGCGCCATCGGCACCGGGTCTGTCTATGGCCGGCGCGAAAACGGTGTGTTCACCCAACTTGGCGGCTGGGGTTTCATGCTCGGCGATGATGGCTCGGGCGCACGATTAGGCCGCGATATGTTACATCGGGCAATTCTGGCTTATGACGGGCTGATACCCCATTCGCCGTTTACGCAGGACCTTATCGAAGAATTTAACGGGTCTCCGCTCAATCTCATTGAGCAGGCGCAATCCTTTACACCCAAAGAATTTGGGCATTTTGCCCCGCGGATAGTGGCCGCAGCCAAAGCCGGCGACGAAAACGCCGAAGCCATTTTGGCCCGACACACCAAAATCGTCCAACAAAGCCTTGATGCTGTAGGATTTACGCCTGCAAAAGCGTTTTGTATGCTCGGCGGCCTTGGGAAGATATTCCTTGCGCGCCTCCCCGAAAATTATCAGCAAGCCGCCAGCACCCCCCTTGGGAATGCACTTGATGGTGCCGTTTCGCTGGCACATTCCCTAAAAATCCAGCCCACAAGCTAGGCTCTTTCAGGCGGGCGCTACTTTGCGGCCCGTTTAGCCCGCCTCACCTCACGGCGCGCCATTTCTTTGCGCGGATCAGGGATGGGAATAGAGGCAATTAGTTTTTGGGTATAGGCATGCTGTGGGGCTTCGATCACCTGCTTCGAGGTGCCAATTTCCACCACATTGCCAAAATAAAGCACCATAATTCGGTCGCTAATATGCTTCACCACACTCAGATCATGCGCAATAAACAAAAGCGAAATCCCGAGCTCTTTTTGCAAAGCCATCAACAAGTTCACCACCTGCGCCTGCACAGATACATCGAGCGCCGAAACCGGCTCATCACAGATAATCAGCTTGGGGTTGGTAATAAGCGCCCGCGCAATGCCGATGCGCTGGCACTGCCCCCCCGAAAACTCGTGTGGGTAGCGGTTAATATGGCTCGGGTCCATCCCGACCTTCTCCAGCATGGCACTCACTTTTTCACGGCGCTCAGCTTTGCCCATACCCTTGGAATGGGTTTTAAGAGGTTCGGCAATGATCTCCCCGCAGGTCATGCGCGGATTGAGGGAGGCAAGGGGGTCTTGAAATATCATCTGAATGTCTTTGCGCACCGTCAGCATATCGGAATCCGACATTGTCAGCAGGTCACGCCCCATCCAAATGGCCTCGCCCGATGTGGCCTTTACCAGCCGAATAATGCTCCGCGCCAGCGTCGATTTCCCACAGCCGCTTTCCCCCACAATCCCGAGCGTCTCCCCCGGCATCAGGTCAAACGAAACCCCGTCCACGGCCTTCAGCTTTTTGGTTTTTGGAAATATCCCACCGGCAGCGTCGTCACGCACATCAAACCAAACCTTCATGTTTCTTACGCTCAAAATCGGTTCGCTCATGATTTGCCTCCTTCAAGGAAGTCATAGGAAACAGTAGACAGCGTTTCGACATCTCGGTCTAGCCGTGGCACAGCTTCCAAAAGCCCTTTGGTATAGGGGTGCTGGGGGTTGTCAAACAGGTCCAGCGTCGGGCGATACTCCATCACATTGCCGCCAAACATCACCAGCGTATCTTCGCAGGTGCCAGCCACAATTCCCATATCATGGGTGATCAAAATAATGGCCATGCCAAAATCTTCCTGCAGGTCAATCAGCAGGTCCATAATTTCGGCCTGCACGGTTACGTCCAGCGCGGTGGTCGGCTCATCCGCAATCAGCAGCTTTGGCCCGCAAAGCAGCGACATCGCGATCATCACCCTTTGGCGCATCCCGCCCGAAAACTCGTGCGGATACATATGCACGCGGCTGGCAGCTTCGGGGATTTGCACCGCATCCAGCATCTTGATGCTCTCCACCAAAGCCTCGCGTTTGCTCATGCCTTTATGGTGCACGAGCACCTCGGTAAGCTGATTGGAAATCCGCATATAAGGGTTGAGCGAGGTCATCGGATCTTGAAAGATCATCGCAATTTCATTAGCGCGATATTTGTTTATGGCCGCTTCCGAGATATTAAGAATCTCGTCCCCCATATATTTCACCGAGCCACCCGCATGGCCATTTTTTGGCAGCAGCCCCATAATTGCGAAAGCAGATTGGCTTTTCCCCGAGCCGCTTTCCCCCACAATCGCCAAAGTTTTACCTTCGGCGAGCGTAAAGCTCACGTCGTTTACGGCATGTACATCCCCGTCAGGGGTGTTAAATGTCACGCTCAGGTTTTTAACGTCCAGAATGTTCATGGCTTACCTGTCCTTCGGGTCTAGCGCGTCGCGCAGCCCGTCACCTATAAAGAAAAAGCTGAAAAGCGTGATCACAAAGAAAGCTAGCGGGAACAAAAGCTGCCACTCGGTATCATAGCGAATGGTGCCCGCCCCTTCCGAAATCAGCGCGCCCCAGCTGGTTTTTGGCTCTTGCACCCCAAGGCCCAGAAACGAGATGAAGCTCTCGGTCAGGATCATGGCTGGCACCAGAAGTGTGGCATAAATCGCCACAATGCCGAGCAGATTTGGCACAATGTGCCGCCGGATAATTGTGGGGGTGCTTACACCTGTGGCCCGCGCGGCCTCTACAAACTCTTTGTTTTTAAGGGTCAGGGTTTGCCCCCGCACGATCCGGCTCATATCAAGCCAGGCAAACATGCCAATGCCGATAAAGATCATGGTCTCGGAGCGACCAAAAATAACCAGCAACAAAATTAGCACAAACATAAACGGGATCGACATAAGAACATCGACGATCCGCATCATTATCTGGTCTGTGCTGCCGCCAACATAGCCAGCGACCGTGCCGTAAACCGTGCCAACAATCACCGCAATACCCGCGCCGATAATGCCAACTTTAAGCGAAACCCGGGTGCCCTGAAGCACGCGCGAATAAAGGTCACGGCCTAGATCATCGGTGCCAAAAAAATGGCCGGAGGCAAAGGAGGGCTTACCAAGCGTTGCCGCACTGCCCATTGTATCCCAGTCAATTTCCTCAAAGCTCCACACCGCAAAATAAGGGCCGATAAATGAAATCAGCACAATACATGTGAGCGCGATCACCCCGGCAACGGCGGCTTTGTTTTGAAAGAACCGGCGGCGCGCGTCGCTCCAAAGCGAGCGGCCTTTTATAACTGTTTCTGTATTCATGGCGCGCTCCTTCAATACCGGATTTTCGGGTCAACCCACGCGTAAAGCAGGTCAGCCAATAGGGCAAAAAATATGGTGAGGGAGCCAAGCAGAATGGTCACCCCCATCATGACCGAATAATCCCGGCTCAGGGCCGAGTTAACAAAAGCCTGCCCCAACCCGCCGGTCGAGAAGTAGACATCAATAATCACCGAGCCGGTAATCATGCCAACAAAAGCAACGCCGAGGTAGGAAATGAGCGGTACCAAAGAAGGCTTAAGCGCGTGGCGTAAAATGACGGTGCGCTCAGGCAGGCCTTTGGCCCGCGCGGTGCGGATATAGTTTGAATTCAGCACTTCAAGCATGCTTGAGCGGGTAATACGGGAAATTGACGCCATATAGCTGGTGGCTAGCGCAATAACCGGCATAATTAAATTGGGCCACGCCCCGCCATTCCAACCACCACCGGGCAGCCAGCCAAGGGTTAGGGTAAAGAGCCAAACTAGCAGCGGTGCCATTACAAAGTTGGGCAACACCTGTGCGCCGATGGATATCCCAACCGCGAAATAATCTATAAATGTATTTTGCCGAATGGCGGCCACAACGCCAAGCGTGCCACCGATTAGTGTGGCGAAAATAAACGATAGCCCACCATATGTAAGGGTAATGGGGAAGCCCTGCGCAATGATATCATTCACAGATTGGCTTTTCTTCACAAAGCTCGGCCCAAAATCAAAATGCAGCACAATCCCTTTAAGATACTCCCACAGCTGAACATAAAGCGGGTCATTCAAGCCATATTTTGCCTCAATATTTGCCAGCACTTGTGGGGGCAACGGCCGCTCAGATGTGAACGGGCCACCGGGCGCTGAGTGCATTAGCAAAAACGTAATGACAATAAGGATGAGCAAGGTTGGTATAGCCACCAACACCCGCCTGAAAGTATAGTTCAACATGATTTTGACCTAGGGTTTGCAGGGGTGCAAATGAAAGGCACCGCGCCTAGAAAGGCGCGGTGCAATAGGCATTATGGATTATTCAGCGATATAAAGATCGCGTGAATACCAGTTTTGCTCAACATTGTTAATAGGCCAGTTTTTCAGGTTAGCCGTATGCATATAAACGCCTGCATAATGGTAAACGGGGATAACCGGCATTTCGTCTGCCAAAATCTGCTCTACACGGGTGTAGTTGGCCGTGGCGTCTGTCAGCGTTTTGGCTTCATTCATCAGCGTGTCAACTTCGTCACTGGCAAATTTGCCGTCGTTATAGCCAGATTGCGAGGTGAGCAGATCGAGGAAGGTCGAGGCCTCGTTATAGTCACCACACCATGCGCCACGTGCCAGTTCAAAGTCTTGGTTGCCACGGGTTTCGAGGAATGTTTTCCACTCTTGGTTAGCCAAAACAGCCGTTACGCCCAGCTTTTGTTTCCACATTTGTGACATCGCAATCGCGATCTTCTTGTGGCCTTCAGACGTATTGTAAAGCATGTTAAATGTCAGCGGGTTATCGGCGCCGTAGCCAGCATCTGCCAGCAAGGCAACCGCAGCCGCATCACGGGATTCTTGTGTCATGGTTGAATATTCAACACTTGGCACTTCAAAACCAGCTGTTGCGCCTGGTGTAAAGGTAAACGCCTCAAACTGGCCGCCTTGCAGCACTTTTTCAGTGATGATCGAACGGTCAATAGCGTAGGAAAGCGCTTGGCGAACCCGAACGTCGCGGAAGGCTTCAGGCCCATTTTCAGAAAGGTTGAAGGTGTAATAATAGCTACACAGGCGCGGGAAGCTGATGGCTTGATCAGGATATTCTTCGTGAAGGCGTGGATACTGGCCAGCGGGAACTTCTGTGCGGTTTAGCTCACCTGCCAGATAGCGGGTCAGGGCTGTATTTTCGTCATTAATAACCAACGCCACAACTTTTTCGATGATGGTTTCATCGTTGTTCCAATACATCGGATTGCGCTCACGCACCGAACGCTCGTTTGAAACATGCTCGGTGAGCACATACGCGCCATTGGAAACGATATTTTCTGGCTTGGTCCAGTCATCGCCAAACTCTTCGATCACCGCTTGCGGTGACGGGAAGGTTGAGCCGTGGGTTGTCATCAATGCGAAATAAGGCAGAGACGCGGTCAAGCGAACCTCAAGTGTGTGGTCATCAATCGCGGTCACGCCCAAGGTGGATGGATCAGCTTCGCCAGCCAAAACAGGGCCAACGCCTTCAATCGACATCAGCTCCCCAAACCACGAGTAAGGGGACGCGGTATTAGGGTCTACCAAGCGTTGCCATGCATAAACAAAATCGCCAGCGGTTACCGGCTCGCCGTTAGACCATTTTGCATCTTCGCGGAGCGTGAAAGTATAAACGTTTTTCTCTTCATTGGTGGTATAGCCAGTCGCCACACCCGGAATCAGGTTACCGTCTGCGTCTTGGTTCATCAGGCCTTCAAACAGGTCGCGCACGATTTCAGAACCGGATACATCTTCCACAATTTGTGGGTCAACCGAGCTGTGCTCATCAAGCACGCGATAGGTGAAAGTTTGATCAGCAGCGAGCGTGTCACCGGCCATAACCGTAGCTGAATAGGCCGCACCCGTAAGCATGGTTGCGCCAAGCAGGCTGGCCGCGAGTGTCGTTGTGAATTTTTTCATAAGATTCTCCTCTGTTGGATCACATGGATCATTGAAGTCCAAGGAGGGCTTAAGCACCCTCTCAAAATGGATTCATAAAGGCTACAGGCTTTCGCAGAAACTTCAACGTATATTGCTCATTTACGCGACGTTAACCGGCTATTGCCAACGGTCGGCAATGTTATCCAGCACTTTACCCGCTTCAAACGTTCGAATCGGTGCGTTCTGCACACGATTAAAGTTTTCGGCTGGGTCATAAAGCTCGATCCCAAGATCAAGATTATCTGGTGTGAGCAAGCCCATGGCGGAAAGCAGGCTATAAGCCGCGATGCGCTGATCATGCTTGGCGGTGATCAAGCTATTTTGCGCGGTTAATACTTCTTGCTTGGCGTTCAGCGTGTCCAGAATAGTTCGGGCCCCTAGGTTGGCCTCTTCGGTGATGCCCTCAAAGGCATATTGCGCAGCTTCGATCTGCAATCGGTTGGCAGAAATTGACGCGCGGGCGATTTGGAGCCGGAACCACGCGGAGGAAACCTGTTGGCGCACCTGCGCACGGGTGTTGCTGGTTTCGGCCATACGGCGCTCTAGCGTTGCGCCCGCTTGGCGGATAGAGGCTGAAAGCGCGCCGCCGGTATAAATTGGCTGAGTCAGAGTTAATGTAGCGGTGGAGGAATCTCCCGAAGAAAGGTTGCTGCCTCCAAGATAGACTTCTCTATAGCCGATATTCACATTGGCCGAAAGCGATGGCAGGCGTGCATTGCGGGCGCGCCGCATATCTATTGCGGCCACTTTTTCACTGAGATGAGACGCAACCATTAACGGATGGGTGCGCAGTGCAATCTCCTCGGCAGCCGCGAGCGAGCCTGGAAGCTCTGGCAGGCGCGGTGGATAGGCCAGATTAACTGGCGCAGTGCCGACAACGGCAATATAGCTTTCTGCGCTGATGGCCAGCCCGCCCCGGTTTGCAGCTAACACAGCCTGCGCTGCCGCCATGCGCGCGCGGGTTTGCGCCACTTCGGTTCGCGTGGCGGCCCCCACGGCCAGCCTGTCTTCAGCGGCTTGTAATTGCTGTTTCAGCACATCCACATTGTTGCGCGCCAAGCTCACGATTTGTTGGTCTCGCCGCACAGTTAAAAACGCCTGGGCTGCGCTCAACATCACCGATTGCTCAATATTCTCCATGCTGGCGCGGGCGGCCAAAACGGCGGTTTTAGCCGCTTCAACGGCATCGCGTGAGCGGCCACCATCATAAAGGTTGAGGCTGGCATTCAAGGATGCGGAATAGGTTTCAGTAGCAATGCCGGAAAACCCGGCATCATTGGCCGCCGAGCCAGTCGCCTGCAATGCGATCTGCGGTCGCCGGCCCGAGCGTGCCAAAGCAACCGCTTCATCCGTCGCCCGTAAAGCCGCGCGATTGAGAATTAAAGTAGGGTTGGTTTCATAGGCTAGCCGCATGGCATCGGTCAGCGTGTCTGCCGCTATGGGCAAGCCTGCACATACCAGCAACAATGCCCCAAAAAAGCTCTGACATCCCTTATTCATACCGATTCTCCGATTCTTACCACCGCGTTAAGCTAGTCTCTTAAAACTTGGGTGCAAGAGCAGATTGGTTAAAACGCAAAGATCGTCTGCTTTTCAAAGCCGGGCAGCACCGGCGCGGCGGCATCAAAAGACCAGCGCCAGTTCATGCCGCTTTCAAATTTACGGCCAAGCATGCAGCGCCCCAAGGCGCCATCCATCATGATAACAGCCATCCGCCCTCCGGTTTTGAGCTGATCAATCAAAGCCTGCGGCAGTTCACCAACCCCGCCTTCGATGATGATAACATCGTAAGGACCATGCTTTGGTGCCCCCTCAGAAAGAGGCCCGATTTCAACAATCGCGTTGTCTACATCATGGCTGGCCAGCAGCACTTCAGCTTCGTTAGCCATGGCCTCATCGGATTCCAGAGCAATAACAGCCTCGGAAAGATGAGCAACCAATGCCGCAGAAAGACCAAGGCCTACGCCCACATCCAGCACCAGTTCAGTAGGCTGAATTGCCAGCGTTTCCAACATCTTGGCCATCACGCGGGCGTCGAGCACCACACGTCGCTCAGCCAAAGGCAGATGATCTCCGATATATGCAACATCGCGCAGTGCCTCGGGCACATAATCTTCACGCGGCACCGTCAACATGGCTTCAATCACCGGATAAAGCGTTACGTCCGAAGGGCGCACCTGCCCGTCTACCATTGCTTCACGTACTATTGCAAAATCAGTCATTGAGTCGCGCCTTTTTACTGTAGGTTTACCCTCTTTTGCCACAGGCGACATTCAGGAGCAACCACGCAATAAGTGTCTCGCTTCGCTCGACCCTCGCGGCGTGTCCACCCTTGCGCTTGTTGAGAGTTAATACGCACGCCGCGCCGCGCCGCGCCCTTAGCACTAAGCACTAAGCACTAAGCTTTCAGTGCGGCGCGCACACAGCCTTCCCACAACCACAAATGTTGACGCGCCGCCATCGCGTCGCACACGCATTTTTTCTTTGAAAAAAGCCGCCCGCAGGGCGTATGGGCCGTTGCGGCTACAATGTTTAAGCTTGCTATAAGGGCAACAACCCGTAAATACTCGCACGACCGCAGCAGGAGCAAATTATGGCCTTAGAAGACGCCGCCACCGAAATCGACACCGCCATTACGCGCGAAGGCTATCGTGGCTTATCCTATGAGGCCACCTATGCCGGCGTAACCAGCTTTATACGCCGCACGCTGACCAAAGATTTGACCGGGGTGGACCTCGCCGTTTCGGGCGTGCCGTTTGATTGTGCCGTCACCAATCGCCCCGGCACCCGCTTGGGGCCAAGGGCTATCCGCGAGGCGTCTTGCCTGCAAGCCCCCGATGCCCCCTATGGCTGGGATGTAAACCCTCTGACCGAATTCAACGTTGCCGATTACGGCGACCTGGCTTTTGACCACGGGCGCATTGCCGATTTCCCCGCCAAGCTGCAAGCACATATCGCGGGCATACTGGAGGCCGGAGCCGCTTCATTGGTACTGGGGGGCGACCACTACATCACCTACCCAATTCTGAAAGCCCATGCCGAGAAATATGGCCCGCTATCCTTGCTGCAATTTGATGCACATTCGGACACATGGCCAGATGACGACCGTGACCGCATAGACCACGGCACTATGTTTTATAAAGCCGTAAAAGACGGTATCATCGTGCCCGAGCGTTCAGTGCAAGTGGGCATTCGCACCACCAATGAGGACACGCTTGGCGTCAATATCATAGATGCCCCCGAGCTTCATCGCATTGGCCCAGAGGCCGCCGTCGCGAAAATTAAGTCAATTCTGGGCGATAACCCAACTTATGTTACGTTTGACATTGACGCACTCGACCCCGCCTTTGCCCCCGGCACCGGCACGCCAGTTTGGGGCGGCATAACATCAGCACAAGCCGTAGCCATGCTGCGCGGGCTTGCCGGCATAAACGCCGTTGGCATGGATGTTGTCGAAGTTTCGCCCCCCTACGACACCACCGGCGCAACAGCGATTGCCGGTGCCCATGTTGCGTGCGAATTAATGTGCCTTTGGGCGCATAACCAAAAAGCACGCCGCAGCACCGGTAATCCCCCCTAAAACTATTGGTGTTCACAAGTAGAATTTTCTCGGCATAATAATCTGAGGAGATTTTGATGAAGAAGGCAGGATACAGCGACGCACAGATCATGGGTATTTTGAAGCAGGCCGAA
>NVUX02000029.1 GCA_002402045.2 Paracoccaceae bacterium
ACTTGATCGAAAACTACTTCCAGAAACTGAAGGAATTCAAGCGTATAGCCATGCGGTCCTGCAAAACTGATCAAAGCTACGCCTCAATGATCTATATGTCGGCAGCCATCATCAATTCACGATGAATCTCAACAAGCCCTAGAACTCGGAATTATTATTCACCCAAAACAATAAACGCACCATTGTTAAATCAAAAAAAGTGGGGCAGTGCCAATGGCACCGCCCCAAGTCCCAGGAGGAAACATCGAAACGTCTATTAGAAGCTTTGTTGACCAGTAAATCTCTCGATCAGTTTGTCTATGGAAACTGCCAGAACCAACAGAAGGCCCGTGACAATAAGACGGATCTCATTTTCCACGCCCATGAGGTTCAATCCGTTCTGAACCGACCCGATAACCAACGCGCCCAGCAATGCCGCGTGAATAGAACCGCGTCCTCCAAACAGACTGACACCGCCAATCACAGCTGCAGCGATGGATTCCAGCAGTAAGGTGCCACCACCAATACCGCCGCCTGAAAAGACTCCTACGCCCAGTGTTCTGGATGCAGCGATCACACCAGCCAGAGCCGCAACTCCGCCCGCGATCGCGAAGGCTGCCATTTTGATGTTTTCAACCTTGATGCCAGCACGGCGCGCGGCTTCATCGTTATTGCCAACCGCATAAATATGCAGGCCAAAGGTGGTTTCTTTCAGCACATAACCGCCGATCCCCAGAAGGATCGCAAAGGTCAGTGTTACCAGCGGGATGCCTTGGTGAGAGTTTAAAATCGCCACGACAATGATGCCGAACACTGTGCCGCCAACAATCGGAAGAATGAGGCCGGACATAACCGCAACGCTCAGCCCTGCTTTTTTCCGCCGCGCCATGCTAGACACTACAAGACTGGAAAACACCGCCAATCCGATTGCGAGAACAAGCCACGCTGAAGCTCCCGAGATCTTGGTTTGCGCGATCACTTCCACGCCTGTGCCCAACAGGCCATAACGTGCTGTTTGGGGCAACAAAAGCAATTGCACCCCGTTCAATGCTAATCCAAGGCCCAGCGTAACAACGAATGACGGAACACCAACAAATGTCACCCAACGGGCTGACATGCTGCCGACCGCAGCGCCAAACACAATCGCGATAGGAATAGATATCCATGGCGAAAAACCGAACTCAACAACCAGTTTTGCCATCAATACGGCTGTTACCCCGTTAATTGCTGCGACCGAAAGATCAATTTCCTTTACCAGCAGCACGAACATAAGGCCAAGAGCCATAATGCCCACAACTGTGCTTTGAACAAACAGGTTCGATAGGTTTCGCGCGGTTAGGAACACGTCGCTTTGGGTCGCAAAAAATACCCAAAGGGCGACGAGACCAATAATAACAGGGAGTGCGCGCAAGTCGCTCGTCAACAGCTCTCCGAAGGTTCGTTTTCTATGTGCTTCTGGCTGAGGTGTATCTAAAGTCTCGGTCATGAAAATGGCCTCCTTTTCCTAAATGTTTGTATGAATTCAACCCGCAAGGTTGGCACCCTCATCACCACCAACCATGGCGTTAACTACTTGCTCACCAGTGACGTCTGAAGATTTAAAGCTTGCGACATTTGCTCCCAAGCGCATCACTTCGATCCGGTCAGTAGCCTCGACAACGAAATGGTGGATGTCATGGCTGACAACAACAACGCCAAGGCCTTCGTCGGCTAAAGTTCTAATGAGGCTAGAAACTTGAGCAGCTGCCGAATGGCTAAGTGCAGCAGTTGGCTCGTCTAAAATCACAACTTTGGGCGTCCACAAAATGGACCGGGCTATAGCAATGTTTTGCCGTTGCCCGCCCGACATAGCGCCAACGGGGCGCGAAAGTGACAAATTGCTCAACCGCATCCGCGCCATGACTTCTTTTGCACGCACTTCGCACGCTGCACGACGGACACGACTGCCAAAAATTTTTGGGCCCGCCAATTCTCGCCCAAGGAACAAGTTCTGAACCGCATCTAGATTATCGCAGAGTGCCAGATCCTGATAGACGGTTTGGATGCCCAAGTTGTTGGCGTCTGACGGATTTTTGATTTTGACGGGTTTTCCCTCAAATTCATAATCACCGGCGTCCCATCCGTGAACTCCGGCCATGACTTTGACCAACGTCGATTTTCCGGCACCGTTGTCACCCACCAGAGCAACGATTTCCCCAGCATGAACATTAAGCGATGCGCCTTGAAGCGCATGAACTGACCCAAAAGATTTCTTGATGTTGCGCATCGAGATCAAAGGGGTCCCGTTTTTAGTTTCTAACAAGACTTTTTCCTCACTGAAAATGTAAAAAGGCGGCACTTACCGCCGCCTCTCGCAATAGTCACAAAGCTTACATATTTTCCGTGCAAACGTCGGTATCTTCGATGCCTTGGCAGATTTCTTCCCAAGTCCATACGCCCGCATCAACTACATCTGACAAATTTTCAATTGTGATATTTGACACCGGAAGAAAAACCCCTGGTACGTCCATGAACTGATTGTTTACGTGGCCGTTGATCAAATTTTGGGGTACCCCGCCGCCCGCGAGGATTGAGGTTACAACGTCTGCCGCATAGTTTGCCTCGACCTTTAGATCTTTCAGAACTGAGTTGTCCTGCCAGCCAAGAGCGATGTAGCGCAGCGCTTCGACAGTTGCATCTTGCCCGCCGGTCACCAGTTTTTCGCCAGGCGCATAGCCCTGACCGATCAAAGCAGCAACCGAACCACCGGTTGTGCCATCGTTCATGCCGAGGAAAACGTCAACGTCTCCACCAGTACGAGTCAGGCAATCTTCAGCAAAGGATTGCGCCAGCATTGGGTCCCAGTTTTGAGTATATTGTTCGCAAACAACCACAACTTTACCGCTGTCAATCAGTGGCTGAAGGAACTCATTCTGACCCGCTTCATACTGACCGGTGCCATACTCACCTTGGTTGCCTTTGACACGCGCGACACGCACCGGCGTTTTGTCCATTGCGATGATCAGTTCTGCTGCGCGGCTACCTTGTGCCTGACCAACAGAAAGAGAGTCAAACACAACATGAGCTTCAGCACGCCCACCAACAGCGTCATGGTCATAAAGAACGACAGGAACACCCGCGGCCTCCGCGGCAGCCAAGCTACCGGCGGCAAGGTTGGCGTCTGATGTTGTCAGCAAGATGATATCAGCGCCTTGAGTGATGGCATCTTCGACCAGACGCTGCTGTCGCGCCGGGTCGCCTTCGCCGTTTTGCACAATGACTTCTACATTAGGCGCTCGAGCCTTCATGGCCTCAACAAAGAAAGGCGCATCGCGGCTTTCGAAACGAATTGTGGTCGAGTTAGGAAGCAAGAAGAATACTTTCTGTGCTTCTTGTGCTTGTGCTACACCTGCAAGCGTCGTTGCAGCCAATAGTGCGGCCATTGTCTTTTTCATTTTCATGGTCTCCTCCCAGGAGGTTCAGTAGTTGATGACATTTACATGATGCAAGACGCAATGCTTTATGTAAACATCAAATTACTGCAACAATTATTGCCACCGTAACCGATTATAAATAATACATTATTTTACAACAGTTCCAAAAGAAAATTTATTTAACTTGCAAAATGAGGTTAATCACATCATAAATTGTTCATGACAAAATCACCCAAACCCTCAAATGAGTCGCACCTTCTATCTTGGCGCATACCCACAATTTCAGAAATTGCTACCAGAGCCGGTGTAGGTATTGCTACGGTCGACCGAGTCCGGAATAACCGTACCGGAGTTTCAAAAAAAACCAGGCTCAAAGTTCTAAATGCACTTGATGAACTCAAATCCATCAATTCAAACTCGAGTGAGAAGCCGCTTTCTGTGGGCATTCTAGTGGAATCAGGGATTTCATTCAATCGGACGTTCCAAGCCGGCGTTAATTTCGCTTCCAAGGAACTAAGTAATGTCAAATTTGTTGAGAAATACCTAACATCACCCGCAGTTGACCCAGTTGCATTTGCTTCCGAAATATCAATGCTCATAGACCATGTCGATGGACTTCTTCTCGTAGCACGGGAGCATGCAGAGATTAACCGAGCGATCAAACGCATTACTAGAACGGGGAAACCAGTCATTTGCGTAACGACGGACCTACCGAATTCAGATCGGACAGCCTATGTTGGTGAGGATCAAACATCTGCGGGCGCAGCGGCTGCATTACTACTAGGCAACTCCATTCGGGAACAAAATGGGCGCATTTTATTTGTGTTAAGTGTTCCCTTTAGGTGCCAGAAAGAAAGAGAACAGGGATTTCGTCATGTCTTGCGGACCGAATTCCCTAATTTGGTTATGGATGAAACGGTTTGTTCTCACGAGGACTCGTCAAGGACCTATGAGGAAGTCCGGAAATACCTAAAAGAGAACCGTGCCCCTTCCGCGATCTATAATGTTGCTGGAGGCAATACTGGTGTGGCCAAAGCATTGAAAGAAGCGAACCTGAACGATGAGGTCATTTTTATTGGTCATGAGTTGAATGAAAACTCAACGGCATTGCTAGAGCAAGGCGTAATGGACTATATAATCGGGCATAGAGTTCAGTCAGAAATTTTGGAGAGTATCGATCTTATCCGCGGTTGCAGAGATGGTATTCCTGCGGCAAACCGGTTTACCGAAACGCTGATCCACACAAAATATAATTGTTTCGTTAGTTGAAACTCATTTTGTTATTTGTGCATCGCACTTTACTGTGTTAGCAATTTTCATTGCAGAGATTATTCTGCCGATCATCAGTGGTGAGAAAAAGTGGAAAAGTTGACTACGCCGCCATCAAAATACGAAGATTTAATCCGCGTGATCCATGATCGGCACTCGGGGATGAGTAAGACGTACCAAAAAATCGCTGAATACCTAACTCAAAATCCAAATGATGTCGCTATTCAACCCGTTAATGCAATTGCCGCCCGACATGACATACACGCGTCCAGTTTTGTTCGTTTTGCACAAGCATTGGGTTATAAAGGTTTCAAAGAGTTACAGGCCGTCTTTCGTGAGCGGCTTACGACTGCAGCTCCTGGATTTGACGCTCGTATTCAAGCGCTTGAAGGCGAATTGTGGAAAACATCAACGAGTGGCCCATTGGGGCAACTACGCGACCTTATTGTTCGTGACATGGCGTCACTAGAAGAGCTTATTCAAAATATCGCCGCTGACGACCTATTAAAAGCCGCCAAACGGATGGAGGCCGCCGAAACTATTTATCTGGTTGGTCAGCTCCGTTCAGCGCCTGTAGTTGAACTGCTCCGCTATGTGCTCACCATGCTTGGCAAAAAAACAGTCCTTCTTGATCCAGGCGGAGGTCTTGCGACACATATGTCGCGAAATATTGGATCGTCCGACATGCTGTTGGCTGTTTCATTTCGTTTCTACGCAATCGAAGTGGTGAATATTGTTAATGAGGTCGCAGCAAGAGGCGTCCCGATCATTGCTATTTCTGATTCCACCTTGTCACCCTTGGCGAATTCCGCGGAAGTTCTGTTTGCGGTGCCCGAGCGCGAGTACACCTTCTCGCGCTCCCTTGCAGCACCCATGTGTTTGGCCCAAGCTCTTACACTCGCGTTGGCAAGCCGACTGCAAAAAGGAAATATGGACCCTCGAATCCCGACCGTTACACAACAATAACGGAAAGTTAGACCACGTTTGGGCGGACCCATTGCGGCGTGTCGCCTTCGTGGCAATCGACCACCGCATCCACAAAAGCCACGCCTTTCACACCGTCACGAAGGGTAGGAAGGTTTAACCCGATGGCCGCAGGTAACCTTTCATCCTTGCGGGATCTGATAATTTCAGCAAAACCTGCATAGAGATTTGAAAAGGCTTCCAAATAACCCTCGGGGTGCCCAGGTGGGGTACGCATACGCGTGACCGCCGCATGGCTAAGATAGTCTGCCCCACGTTTTATGGTTCGTGATTGTTCGTTCAACGGTGCGAAAAGCAATTCGTTTGGCGCTTCTTGATGCCAGAACAGCCCGCCTTTTTCGCCAAACACCCGAAGTCGCAGCCCATTTGAACAGCCAAGCGCCACCTGCGAGGCCCAAAGTAAGCCACGCGCACCTCCTTCATAACGAAGCATTACATGCGCGTTGTCATCCAGCTGCCGGCCTGGAACAAATGTCGCTAGATCCGCCATGAGGCTGTCTAGTTTTAGTCCTGTCACAAAACCTGCCAAATGATACGCGTGTGTACCTATATCTCCAATTGCGCCACCTCGCCCATTCTTTTTCGGGTCTGTGCGCCAAGCGGCTTGAGCATTCCCATCGGCCTCTATCGCTTCTGCCATCCATTCCAGAGGATATTCCACCTGGACCGTGCGAATGTCACCAAGATCGCCCCGAGCGATCATTTCGCGTGCCTCGTGAATCATAGGATAGCCGCAATAAGTATAGGTAACCCCTAGATAACGCCCAGTAGAGGCGGTTATCTTTTCAAGGTCGAGCGCGTCTTCGATCGTGCTCGTCAAAGGTTTTTCACAAATCACATCGAACCCCGCTTCAAGCAATGCTTTCGCGATGGGATAGTGTGTGAAATTTGGTGTGCAAATCGCAACCATTTCGACACAATCTGCCCGTCCGGCCTCGCCAGCTATCAAATCTTGATAGCTGCCGTAGGCGCGATCAGGCGAGATACCTTCGGTGGCAGCGAAAACTTTTCCTCGGTCGGGATCGGCATCAAACGCCCCGGCGATAAGCTGGAAAGAGCCATCCATGCGTGCGGCAATCCGGTGAATGCCTCCGATATAAGCGCCTTCTCCACCACCAATCATACCGAGCCGGAGGGGTTTATTGTGACTCATACTCTTATTCCTTCCGATTCAGGCCTAACATGGCTCTATTTGCTGCTTTATCTGCCCCAGATTTGACGAAATCGTCAAAGGCGCGTTCGGCTACACGAATGATGTGCTTTTCAATAAATGCGGCACCTTCTTCAGCCCCGTCTTCCGGATGCTTCAAACAGCACTCCCATTCCAAAACAGCCCAGCCGTCAAAATCGTAGCCAGCGAGCTTTGAGAATACTGCCCCAAAATCGACTTGCCCATCTCCAAGGCTGCGGAAACGACCTGCTCGTTTTATCCAAGGCTGATACCCACCGTATGCACCGGTTTTCCCATTTGGGCGAAACTCTGCATCCTTGACGTGAAACATGCGGATGCGGTCATGATAGTGATCTATAAACTCCAGATAATCCAACGCCTGCAATACGAAATGACTAGGATCATAAAGAATGTTACAGCGCGGATGATTGTTCACCTTTTCTAGAAAAGTCTCAAAACTTAGGCCGTCATGCAGGTCTTCACTCGGGTGAATTTCATAACACAGATCAACTCCTTGATCGTCAAATGCATCAAGAATTGGTCGCCAACGGGCGGCTAGTTCGTCGAAGGCTTCGTCGATCAAACCCTCGGGCCACTGTGGATAAGGATAGAGATAGGGCCAAAGCAGTGAACCAGAAAACGTCACGTGTCGATCAATACCTAAGTTGCGACTTGCACGCGCAAGATTGTGCATCTGTGCCTCTGCCCATTCCCGTCGGGCTTGCGGTTTTCCACGCAAATGAGATGGCGCAAAACTGTCCATTATCTGGTCATGCGCGGGGTGAACGGCAACAAGCTGCCCAATTAGATGCGAAGCGAGTTCAGTGATTTCAAGATTGTGCTCAGCCAATCGACCCGTAAGGTCGTCGCAGTAAGTCTGGCTGTCGGCGGCAGACTGTAAATCTATTAATCGCGTATCCCATGCCGGTATTTGCACGCCCTTGAACCCTTTGGCGGCGGCCCAGCCTGCCAGGCCATCAAGCGTATCAAACGGCGCTTCATCTGTTGCGAATTGTGCCAGAAAAACGCCTGGCCCTTTCAAAGTTTTCATGTGTTGTTCACCTTTATTCGACTAATGGTTCATCGGGGCTAGGCGGAGCAAATGAATACCCTCCCCAAACGGATTGATCAAAATGAATGACGGCTCCGGTCATCATACCACTGTCATCCGAGGCCAAAAATGCAACTGTACGTGCAACCTCTTTGGGATCTACCAGTCGTCCAAAAGGTTGCGCGGCTGCGGCATTCTCTAGCCAGTTGGGGTCGGCACCATGGTATTCTCGCTGTATTCGGTCCTCACCGTCAGAGGCCATCCACCCAATGTTTAGTTGATTGACCCTGATACGGTTGCGCATCAAGGCATAGCCGGAGTTTCTTGTTATCGTCGCCAGCGCACCCTTTGATGCACAATAGGGCGCGATAAACGGCTGGCCTGCCATAGCTGACGCGGATCCGATATTGATTATCGCTCCTTCGATGCCATCCCTAATCATTAATTTGGCGGTGTCTTGCATCAAAAAGAACGGCGCCCGGGTATTTATCGCAAACATGCTGTCAAACAGCTCTTCGCTCGTGTTTAACAGGTTGCCCCTGTCTGTTAATCCCGCTGCATTCACCAATACATCAACACGGCCGAAAACCTTATCGGCCTGTGATATGACGCTTCGGCAGTCGCTGATCTTTTCGAGATCCGCCACCACGAAATGCACCGAAACACCGGTATCTTTGGTTATGGCTTCGGCTACGGCAATGCCTTTTTCGGCATTGCGGCCACAAGTAATAACGCCCGATGCCCCGGATTCTGCAAATTGTCGTGCGATTGCTGCGCCAAGGCCTTGAGTGCCTCCCGTAACCACCGCAATTTTATCGTCTAGTCGGTTCATTTTTTTCCTTTCGAGGTAGAATCACAGATCCCTCGGATCTTGCTTGCGAATATTTCGATATAGTAATTGCAAATTAATCGAAAGCGCAACATTAATTGCCAAGCATAACTCCATTAAATATTAGCTTCAAGGAAACCAGAAAAATCATGGAGTACATAAAAGGATAAAACACCTCGACGCGCATCCTTCGCACAATATACGCTCCGAGAAACGTCGTTGTAACAGCGGCTGGTAGCAACACAATTGAAAATGTCAAAACCGCGTAATCAAACTGACCCAAAGCGAAATAAGGCACAACTTTGGCGGCATTTAGGGAGGCAAAAAACAATACGCTTGTTCCGGTATATATTTTTGGATCTAACCTTTGCGGTAAAACGTATATCTGAAATGGGGGGCCGCCGGCATGGGCTACAAAGCTGGTGAAACCCGAAATTAAAGCCCAGAAATGACCGAGCCATGGGCGTTGTTGACTAAAAGTATCAATCCGATCCGTGTATTGAAATATCACACTACGCACTACAAATAGCATCGCCATGATGCCCACAATCAGGCGTACGATATCGTCTGGAACGATGGAGACCGTAGCCCATCCCACTCCGATACCGAGCATCGCGGCGGGCAACATCACCTGAATCAGAGGTTTGTCCCACTGCCCTCGCCATGACCAAAGACTGACGGCATCCATGACCAGATACGTCGGCAAAAGAACGGCTGCCGCCTGAAGTGGCGGCATATACACGGCCATAATCGGGACACCCAAAAGGCCAAAAGCGCCGCCAAGCCCTCCTTTCGAAAGGCCGACAAGAGCGACGGCTACCAAGCCAACTACGAGTATATCTGGTTCAAAGAGCATCATTCGATTCTGGGTAAGAACATAGTTTGCGATTCAGCGAATACTGATCGTCACCTGTCAAAAAGCACTGTTAATTCGATAGCCGGCAACCTCGATAACGCGCAGTAATTCCGCGTGACCAACCTTGGCCATCTCGAGAGGCGGGTTAGCAACCGGGTCCTGCTCTGCCTCGACTACGAACCAACCCTCGTAGCCATACGAGGCCAACCGTTTTACGATTTGTTCAAAGTCCAGCGACCCATCACCGGGTACAGTGAAAGCACCCTTAACCACAGCGTCAAGAAAGCTCTCTCGATATCGATCAATCTGGTCGATAACCGATTTTCGAATGTCCTTGGTGTGAACGTGATTGATACGAGCGTGGTGTTTGTCGATTACACGTAAAACATCGCCACCGGCAAACGCCATATGTCCAACGTCAAACAGCAACGGAAGCGCCTCTCCTGAATGTTTCATCAGCAGGTCAAGTTCAGCCTCGGTTTCTATAGGTGCGGCCATATGGTGGTGATAGGATAGTGGTACGCCCTGATCCGCGCACCATTCAGCAAAGTTGGTCATCTTACGACCGTAGACCTTGATCTGTTCCTCGTCGAGGCACAGTTTGGTAGACAACGGCGCGGTTCGGTCGCCCTGAATGGTGCCGGCTGTCTCGCCATAAACGATACAAGGTGCATTCATTGCTTTGAACAGGTGCATCTGTTCAGCGATCCTATCCTTTTCTTCTTCGACATCACCATCTAGCAGAAGGCCGGAAAACCAGCCACCGCAGACATTGATACCATGCTTCTCAAGAACCGTGCCAAGCTCCTGCGGGGCCATGGGGAAACGACGTCCGGTCTCCATTCCGGTAAATCCAGCCACGCTGGCCTGTCGCAGGCATTCCTCCAGCGATACATCATCGCTGAGCTCTTCTAGGTCATCGTTCCACCACGCGATAGGCGCGATTCCAAGTTTTGCGTCGAGCACTTCAGACTCCTACACGTTGTTTTGAACGAAACTCTTCTTGATCAGCGCGGGCGGCCCTCACCGCGTCGCGATCCGAAACTTCGGGGACGCCAACATACCAATCTGCGCCTCCTGGTGTCCATGCATATGCATCAGACGTGATGGTAAGAACCGTCGTGCGATCCGTGCTCTGGGCCCAGTCCAGCGCAGCTTCGAGGTCATTCAAACTATCACAATGCTTTGCATAAGCCCCCATCGCTTCGGCATGTTTGACAAAATCAACGTGGCGGGGATTGTCGGGATTCACAATACGGCTATCCTTCAGAAGATTGTTAAACCCGGGCACACCCTTTCCGGTTTGCAGGCGGTTAATGACAGCGAATCCCCCATTGTCACAGACGATTACGATCATCTTGTGACCCGAGAGAACCGATGAATAGATGTCTGAGTTCATCATCATATATGTACCGTCGCCGACCATCACGATAGGTGTGCCATCGCTCCCTTTAGCCATGGCATGGCCCCAGCCCGCGGAAATTTCATAACCCATACAGCTGAACCCGAATTCGCAGTCAAAGGTATTCGGCTGCTTGACGCGCCAGTTCTTAACTATTTCGCCCGGAAGTCCACCAGCAGCGGTAATGATTGTGTCATTGGGTTTAGCCGCGCGATTAACCACGGCAATCACCTGCGAATAGCTGGGAATGGCGGCATTGGTAGGGGTCTGACATTCGTCAATCATCCGGTTCCAATCTGCATAGAGCCCTTGCGCACGCAGCATGAGTGCAGGATCGACTTTCCAGTCACCCATCGCGACATCCAGTTCTTCAATGCATTCAAGCGCGTCTCCGACTACCCCAAGCGCACGATGTTTGTTGGCATCAAATCGCGCCGCGTTGATCGCAATAAACTTTGCGTCCTGTGCAAAGGTGGTCCACGAACCAGTCGTGAAATCCTGTAAGCGGGTGCCGATAGCGATCACCACGTCCGCCTCTTCGGCTAGGTCCTTTGCTGCATCTGTACCTTCGATCCCCAAGGCGCCGACATAGGCGGGGTGGTCATGGCACACTGCACCTTTGCCAGCGATGGTTTCAGCAAACGGAATACCACGGCTTTGCGCGAAACGCGCCATGGCCTCTTCGGCACCCGAATATCGCACACCGCCGCCGGAAATAATCAACGGCTTTTTGGCGGTTTTTAAAAGCACCGCAGCTGCCGCGATTTGGTCAAGGGACGGGCGTGGGCGTGGGATTACCCAAATCCGTTCTTCAAAGAATTCGACCGGGTAATCGTATGCGAGCTCCTGTGTGTCCTGTGGCAATCCGATAAAGGCAGGGCCGCAATCAGCGGGGTCAAGCATCGTGGCCAGCGCCTGCGGCAGTGAACTAATAATTTGCGCAGGATGCGTGATGCGGTCCCAGTAGCGCGAGACACATTTGAAAGAGTCGTTCACGGTTACTGTTGGATCACCAAAGTGTTCTACCTGCTGCAATACCGGGTCAGGCAAACGATTCACGTAGGTGTCGCCTGCAAGAAGAAGAATTGGCAGGCGGTTGGCGTGAGCTACACCGGCAGCGGTAACCATATTCGTTGCGCCCGGTCCAACGGAGCTCGTCGCGATCATCAACTGCCTACGGCGCATTGCTTTAGCATAGCCGACACCGGCCAAAGCCATGCTTTGCTCGTTTTGCCCTCGCCAAGTTGGCAGTTGGTCCTGAACCTGTTCTAGGGCTTCCGACAAGCACGTGACGTTACCATGGCCAAATATTCCGAATACGCCTGCAAAAAGCCGAACGCGTTCACCGTCAATCTCTGTGAACTGATTGCACAGGTAGCGCACCAGCGCCTGTGCCATAGTCAAACGAATTGTGTTTTGGTGGGCCATTTTTCTCTCCTTCATGGTCATGACTCGCATTATCTGAAATATATATTGACAAAAGAAAAATTCTGCAACAATTATTGCACAACGAAACAAAAATTGCGAAAGATACAAAATTGAACCAATTGTTGAGAATAGCAGTACTTGGATGTGGTCGAATTGGGCAAATGCATGCCCGCAATATTGCAGCCCATCCGCGCGCCGAATTGACGGCCGTATTTGACGTGTATGAACCAGCAGCACAGACTGCCGCTTCAGCATATGGCGCACGTGTCGCGGATTGTGCTGAAGCGATTTTTGCGGCAGATGATATCGACGCGGTGTTGATTGCAACAGCAACAGAAACCCACTCCGACTACATCGAAATGGCAGTTGCCGCAGGCAAGCCTGTTTTTTGTGAAAAACCAATCGATTTGAAACTGGAGCGCGTGAATAGCTGCGCATCTGCGATAGCAGGAACAAATGTGCTAATCCAGTTGGGATTCAATCGTCGGTTTGATCCGGGACATAGAGCCGCGAGAGATGCCGTGCGCGCAGGTGAGATAGGAGACTTGCATCAAATCATCATAACATCGCGTGACCCCGGTCTGCCACCTCGTGCCTATCTTGAAGCGGCGGGTGGATTGCTGCGCGATATGACAATCCATGACTTCGATCTGGCCCGGTTCATGCTTGACGGTGATCCGGTGGAAAGTGTGTTCGCAATCGCTGGCGCGATGATTGATTCTGCGCTTGGGGCGGAGCTCAATGAAGTCGATACCGCTATGATCATTATGCGTTCTCAAGGTGGTAAGCAGATACATATCAACAACTCGCGTGCAGCGGTCTATGGCTATGATCAGCGGGTTGAATTGATGGGTTCGACAGGCATGGTCTTAAGCGACAACCGCAAATCGCACGAATGCCGAAAATACTCAGCGGCAACTGTGGAAGCTTCCGAGCCATATCAGTTTTTCTTCATTGAACGCTACGCTGAAGCCTTCATGGCTGGCATTGATGCGTTTGTGGACGCGATCGAAAATGGAACCCCACCGCTCGTCGGATTCGAGGATGGGCGGCAGGCCCTGATTCTAGCCGAAGCGGCTTACCTGTCGCTACGCGAGGGCCGCATGGTCAATGTTAACGAGATTGGATGAAAAAATGTACAACAGATTTGGACTTTTTATCAATGGAAAGTGGCGCGCTGCAGAGAATGGAGTGACATCACCTGTCATAAGCCCCGTTACAGAAACTGTTGTGGGCGAGGCGCCTGTAGCTGCAATCGCGGATACAAAAGCGGCCATCGCGGCAGCGGAGGTCGGCCTTGCCGCATGGCGAGCAACCCCAGCGTTCAGTCGCGCGGATGCGCTGCACGCAATCGCTGACGAACTGGCTCGCCGCACGGACGAAGCCGCGACAATGATCTCGACAGAGACTGGCAAGCCGATTGCACAATCAGGTCGCGAATGGAGCTTGGTCGTTGATCAGTTTCGGTGGTACGCCGAGGAAGCCCGCCGCATTTATGGTCGCCTGATCGAAAGCCGCGTTCCCGGTGGCAGGTTCGAGGTACATCAGGAACCCGTGGGCGTGGTCGCGGCCTTTACTGCGTGGAATTTTCCGGCAGCTCTGATTGCCCGCAAAGTGGCACCAGCTTTAGCGGCTGGATGTTCGGTTGTGCTACGGCCTTCTTCCCAAACACCCGGCGTTGCCATGGTTTTGGTTGACTGCCTTCGCGCAGGCAATCTTCCAAACGGAGTCGTCAACCTTGTGGTTGGTCCTACTGCGCACACGTATGTCCCTATTATGGCTGCTAAATCAGTTCGCAAGGTATCGCTTACTGGCTCGACACGCGTCGGGCAACAAATGATTAGAGATTCAGCTGATACGGTTAAGAAAGTGTCGATGGAGCTGGGTGGAAACGCGCCCATGATCGTTTTTGATGATGCAGATCTCGAAGTAACACTTGACGCAACAGCGGCGGCGAAATTCTCTAATTGTGGACAGGTCTGCGTGACCCCCGACCGTATTTTTGTTCATGACAGCCTATACGACGCCTTTGTTGACGGGTTAGCAGCCCGCGCAAACTCATTGGTTCTGGGCGACGGACTAGACCCCAACGTTCAGATGGGGCCCCTGATCAATGCTCGTTCGCTGGAAGCCGCCGAGGCGACTATAGCTGATGCCATCGCCAACGGCGCAACGCTGGCTGCCGGCGGAAAACGTTCGCCACAGTTCAATACGGGTCACTTCCTGCAACCGACTGTTCTTTCAAACGTCTCTGAAACATCTCGCGTGTTCGCTGAGGAGAATTTCTCGCCAATCGCGGCGATCACCCGATTTTCTGACGATGACGAAGTAATTGAGCGCGCCAATGCGTCGGATATGGGCCTCTCTGCCTATGCGTTTACTACCAGTGCTGCGCGATCGCGACACACTGTGACCGAACTGAAAGCCGGCATGGTGGGGATCAACACGTTTGCTCTTGCAGCATCCGAGGCCCCATTTGGAGGCACGAATTACTCCGGTCTTGGCCGCGAAGGCGGGTCCGAAGGGATCAACGATTATCTCGACACAAAACTTGCGCAGGTGGTTCTATGATTAAAAATGGGTTGAAACAACTATGGGCTAACGGAGAGCCTGCGATCAATGGCTGGCTGTCTATTGGCAATCCGTTCACCGCAGAAATAATGGCCGCGCAAGACTATGACTGCGTGACCATAGATATGCAGCACGGCGCGTTGGACTATGCCGCCGCCTTGCCAATGCTGCAAGCAATGCGGGCAAGTGGTAAAACCTTGATGGCGCGCGTGCCGTGGAACGATCCGGGCATCATTATGAAAGCAATGGATGCGGGAGCGTACGGGATCATCTGTCCGATGATCAACAACCGCGCCGAGGCCGAAGCACTTGTTTCCGCGATGCGTTACCCGCCTGACGGGACACGTAGTTTTGGCCCAACTCGCGTCAATTTCGCAGCCGGTCCCGGTTACGCCGAAGAGGCCAACGACGAGATGTTGGCAATAGCGATGATCGAGACGGCCGAAGCCGTAGCCAATCTCGAAGAAATTGTTACAACGCCTGGGTTGGACGCTGTTTATATCGGGCCCGCTGATTTGACGCTTGGTGTAATGAAGGGGGCATTGCCACCCGGTTTCGATCGTGAAGAACCTGAGATGATTGAGGTTATCCAAAGTATACTTTCCGCAGCTAAAGGTGCGGGTCTTAAGGCATGCCTACACTGCGGCACACCGCAATATGCAGCCCGGGCAATTGGCTGGGGTTTCGACCTGACAACAATATCCGGCGACAGCCGCCTGCTTGCTGCCGCGTCAGCCGCAAGCATCGGACAGATCCGATCGCTTCTGGACGATCAATCACCAGATCCAATCGATCAGAAAGGCGGCTACTGATGCCTCGTGTTCTTGTTGCCGGAAAACTGCATCCCAGCGGTATAGCATTGCTCGATCAGGCTGAAGGAGTGACCTACGATTATGTCGAGGACATATCCGAAGAAAGCTATGCACCGCTCATCGGAAAAGCTGACGGGCTTGTCATTCGAACTCAGCCGATGAGCGCCGCGACCATTGCAAATGGTGAAAACCTGCGGATCGTTTCGCGCCATGGTGTTGGGTTTGACGCAGTTGATGTTGCGGCATTGAATGCCCGCAATATCCCGCTTGCCATCGTTGGTGACGTGAATTCCCGCGCTGTGGCAGAGCACACAATGACGCTTTTACTAGCCGCAGCGAAACGTGTTTTGCGTTATGACGCGGCGTGTCGCGGTGAACGGCCTTGGGGGTATCGAAACTCGCTTGAAGCGCAAGAAGTCTATGACAAAGAACTCCTGATTGTCGGGTATGGACGTATCGGCCGGCACCTTGCCAAAATGGCGACGGCTTTTGGTATCAGGATTTCGATTTTTGATCCGTTTCTTCCGCAGGGTGCTGACTTAACCGGCGTGAAGCGCAGGACAGATCTCGCGCATGCGCTTCAGCAGGCAGACTTCATTTCTTTGCATGTCCCCAATACAGGCAAACCAATTCTTGGCGCGAAAGAAATCAATCAGCTCAAACCGAACGCAATCGTGTTGAATTCGGCGCGCGGTGGATTGATCGACGATGCCGCCCTAGCCGAGGCATTGCGACATGGCCGCATTCAAGGCGCTGGCATCGACGTGTTTCCAGAAGAACCGCCCGCGCCTGACCACGTTTATGCCGACATCGATACTGCTGTTCTAAGCCCGCATTCTGCGGGCATGTCGCTTGAATGTGCCGAGCGTATGGCTGTGGTGTCGGTCCAGAACGTGCTCGATTTCTTTAACGGAACACTTGATTGCGCTCTGGTCGTCAATCGCAACGAAATACGATTTTGACCTTTGTTGTCTAGTCGTTGTTCGCCGCCTCCGCCTTCTGCGGCAATATAAAGAAGGCCTGCTATTTCCTTGGGAGGAAATAAAATGAAAAACTTGATTAAGTCGGTAGCGATTGCTTCCGTCGTTACCATTGCATCTTTTGCAAGCCCTGTGTTTGCTGAAGGCGAAAAGTACATCTTCATCTATCACTCGCCGGACTCGGATTCCTGGTGGAACGTAATCAAGAATGCAATCGGCAATGCCGAAGACGATCTTGGCGTTACGGTTGACATCCGCAACCCACCGACCGGTGATATTGCGGATATGGCCCGCCTCGTCCAGCAATCCATCGCGTCCGATCCTGATGGCCTGGTCGTCACAATTGCCGATTATGACGCATTGTCGGGCCCTATCCGTGACGCTGTCGATGCCGGTATTCCGGTTATCACGGTTAATTCCGGCACCCCGGCACAATCTGCGGAACTGGGCGCGATGCTGCATATCGGTCAGCCTGAGTTCGATGCAGGCTTTGCTGCCGGTTCTCGGGCTAAGGCAGATGGCATCGGCAATTTCGTCTGTGTGAACCACCAGATCAACAATGCTCCGCTGATCGAACGTTGCCGTGGTTTTGCAGAAGCTCTGGGTGTTGAGCTCGGAAATTCGATGATCGATGTGGGCATCGACCCGTCAGAGGTCAAAAACCGGGTTATTGCCTATTTGCGCACAAATCCAGATGTCGAAGCAATTTTGGGCCTCGGCCCGAACGCGAGCGACCCGACAATTGCCGCACTTGAAGAGATTGGCATGGCAGGTGAAATCTATTTCGGAACGTTTGACATGTCCGATGCAATCGCAGACGCCATCAAGGCTGGCACAATCCAGTGGGCAATTGATCAGCAACCCTATTTACAGGGATACCTGCCGATTTCTTTCCTTACGATGTTCAGCCGGTACGGTGTACAGATTCCGCACAACGTGAACTCTGGGCCAGGTTTCATCACCAGCGAGAACATCGAACTCGTTGCAACGATGGCTGGTGTATACCGCTAATTAACAGACGGGAGAGCCTATCTGGCTCTCCCGATTTATAGAAAAGCCTTGGGAGGTTAATGTGTCGGATACAGCAGTAGATGAAAGAACCAAACAAATATCAAAGTTTCGCCAGTCCTTGATCCGCCCAGAGTTGGGCGCAATTGTAGGGGCGGTGCTTATTTTTGCCTTTTTCTTGATGATCGCAGGTGACAGCGGAATGTTTTCGCCTGAAGGTATCAACAACTGGACAACCGTTTCAGCTCAATTCGCAATTATTGCGGTGGGTGCATGCTTGTTAATGATTGCAGGTGAATTTGACCTTTCGGTTGGCTCAATGATCGGTTTTGCCGGAATCGTGGTGGCATTACTGTCGGTGCATCTGGGCTGGCCGGTTTGGATGGCAATTATTGCAACCTTCGTGCTTTGCATGGGCATTGGCGCGCTTAGCGGTTGGCTGGTTGTAAAAACCGGGCTACCTAGTTTCATTGTGACACTCGCATTCCTTTACATTCTTCGCGGTTTGACCATTTGGATTGCCATTATTACCACACGTAAAACTATTATCGGCGGGGTTCGTGATGTCGCTGAAGGCGATTGGCTGGCCTCTTTGTTCGGTGGCGTTGTTTTCGAGGGCTTATTCCAGTGGCTTGGGGATGTCGGAGTATTGGCGACCTTCACGCGTGGAACGCGCATAGGCCAGCCGACAGTATCCGGTGTCCCGATGCTGGTGATCTGGGCAATTGTTCTCATTATTTTCGGCCACGTGCTACTGACCAAAACGAGGTTCGGCAACTGGATCTTTGCAGCAGGAGGCGACGCTCAGTCAGCCCTGTATACCGGTGTCCCCGTCAATCGTGTCAAGATTCTCATGTTTATGTTCACCGCTTTTTGCGCAACTGTTTTTGCCCTCTGCCAAGTGATGGAGTTTGGCTCGGCCGCGGCTGATCGAGGCGTTCTGAAGGAATTCGAAGCAATCATCTGTGTTGTGATCGGTGGAGCGCTTTTGACCGGCGGGTACGGTTCGGTGATCGGTGCAGCTCTGGGCGCGTTAATCTTCGGCGTAGTACAGCAAGGTCTATTTTTCTCGGGTGCTGAAAGTTCGCTATTCCGCGTGTTTCTTGGAGTGATCCTGCTGTTTGCGGTGATTTTAAACACATATATCCGTCGTATGATTACAGGGGAGAAATAAGATGCTAAATGAACATGCGCCTATTATCCAAATGAAGAATATTGAAAAACATTTTGGCGCAGTTATTGCGTTGGCTGGTGTTTCTCTCGAAGTAATGCCTGGTGAGTGTCATTGTTTGTTGGGCGACAACGGTGCGGGTAAATCTACCTTCATCAAGACTATGTCGGGAGTTCACAAACCCACCAAAGGCGAGATACATTTTGAAGGGAAACCTTTAAGCTTTAATCGTCCCCGTGATGCAATATCTGCAGGCATTGCTACTGTTTATCAAGATCTTGCGATGATCCCGCTAATGTCGGTTTCTCGAAATTTTTTCATGGGCAACGAACCCTTGAAGCGTGTCGGGGGCATTAATTTCTTTGATCACAAACTTGCCAATGAAATAACGATGGCCGAGATGAAAAAGATGGGCATCAACTTGCGTGGACCAGATCAAGCGGTTGGTACGCTGTCGGGTGGTGAACGCCAGACGGTTGCCATTGCGCGTGCTGTCCATTTTGGTGCGAAAGTGCTAATTTTGGATGAACCTACGTCTGCACTTGGTGTACGCCAAACAGCAAACGTGTTGGCCACGGTCGATCGCGTGCGAAAAAAAGGCATTGCCGTTGTGTTCATTACCCACAATGTGCGTCATGCGCTTGCGGTTGGGGACCGTTTCACGGTGCTTAATCGTGGCTTAACATTAGGCACATCACAACGTGGAATGATTACACCGGAAGAGTTGCAGGACCTAATGGCCGGTGGACAGGAACTTGCTACGCTTGAGGGTTCTCTTGGTGGAACTGTGTAAACTTTTACCTCCCCAACTATGGCGGCGTCTTTGGCGCCCCTTTTTTTTCTAGTGTGCCGATGGCTATGATAAACATTACTCACGTCGTAGTCGGCAACACGACGGAAGGTACGGGCACCCTAACCCGACTCTATTCTATCCCAGCACTGGCGATAGTGGTAAGGCACTCATCCTTGCGGCTGATGCAGATGCCGATCACAACGGTAGTGTCGTAAAAAAGGTATGGCCTCACAAAGTGAAGTCAGCATGCCTAAATTAGGCTAATATTAAGGAAAGAACAACATGAAAGTAGGTTTGATAGGCTCTGGATTTATGGGCAAAACTCATAGCTTTGGGTTCGCCACAGCGGCGCGCGTCTTTGAGCTTCCAATTACGTTCGAGATGGAAATTATTGCTGATATCTCGATGGAACAAGCAGAGGATGCGCGCAAGGCATTAGGATTTAACCGAGCAACCGATAATTGGCGCGACCTGATCGAAGACCCGTCTATCGATATCATCGATATCACTGCGCCAAATTCCCTTCATAAGGAAATGGCGCTGGCGGCCATAGCTGCAGGTAAACATGTCTATTGCGAAAAACCGCTGGCACCTCTGGCAAAAGACGCGCTTGAAATGGCAAAGGCAGCCGAAGCCGCGGGCATTAAGACCCAGGTAGGTTTCAACTATCTGATGAACCCTATGATCAATGTTGCACGCGAAATGATTGCGGCCGGAGAATTGGGTGAAATCTATTCGTTTAGGGGTATTCATGCCGAGGATTATATGGCCGATCCCAACGGACCGTGGACATTCCGCCACGATCCGGTCGGGGGTGGTGCGCTTGCAGATATCGGCAGCCACATACTTGCAACTGCGGAATTTCTTCTTGGACCAATTTCACAAGTCATGGGTGATTGCCACACGTTGATCTCGGAACGGATCGATGCGAGGGGCAATCACCGTGTCGTTGAAGTGGATGACGTTTGTCATGGTTTCTTGAAGTTCGAAGCCGGTTTCACCGGCGCGATCGAAGCAAACTGGGTCGCTACGGGCCGCAGCATGCAGCATGATTTCGAAGTCTATGGAAGCAAGGGCTCGCTACACTTTACGCAAGAGCGCTTTAATGAGCTTCACTACTACAACAGCGCTGATGCGGCTGGGCGCTGCGGATTTCGACGTATCGTAGCCAGCCCATCCCATCCACCATATGGCGCTTTCTGCGTTGCGCCTGGACACCAGATCGGCTTCAATGATCTAAAGGCCATTGAGATCAAAGGTTTTGCAGAAGCGATTGCCGGATTGACCACTGAACCTTTCAATTTTCGCGCAGGCTATCGTATTCAGTCATTGGTAGAAGCAATCCAAACTTCGTCAAGGGTAAAAGCGTGGGTTGCTACCAACTGAGGTTTCGCATTGACGAAAAGTGGGTTAGCCACGACTGCCTTCGTATTAGCTTATCATTTCGGACTGTAATTGGGGGCGATTTTGTCGATTTTGTTGACTGAAAGTGAAAATGGTTGTGGTCAAAGCCGCTTGCTAATGTCGAGAACCCAGCAGAAGAGATTGCGCAACATCTCCGTGTACCTATCCACACAGAAGACATTGGATGAATTGCAAAATGTGCACGTGATGCGAATGTCCTGTTTGTAGAAATCGGTTATATCTTCGCATCCGCAACGAAAGTCTAATTCCCGCCCAAATTGACAGTTTCAAATGATAACTAGAAGGGTGAGAAACGCCTGATTTTTCTCTGTGTCAGGAACCAGAGGTGCTTACCTGCTCTCTGAGCAGACTGTAGTCAGCCAACAAGCCGACCAGAACGGAACTCTCCGGCAAGCTTTCAATTTCAGCCGCCGCCAGAGCTTGTTCTGCCCGACTATAGTTCACCACCGGCGGACATACCCCGCTAACCCGCTCAGAACTTGCCGTCGCGCAAGCTGTCAACAAGCTCGCTACGATTACGGGGACGACGGGTCCCAGCCTCCAGCATTCGACGTTGAATTTCATTTGCATTCCCCTGATTTTCAAGACGTTCTGTCAGCTGACCGGCACGCTCGCCGGAGCGGCGCAGGGACATTAGGAACAGCAATATTGTAAGGGCAATGGTGCCCCACTTTCTGGCAGCCATTGCGAACCGGCTACCGGTGAACCATGCGATCAGCGCTCCCATCAACGCCGCCCCTTTCGCCAGTCGTCCCAGCGTGCATAGATTGTGATCCCGACGCCAATCAGCGCCGCGGCAATCAACAGCCAGCGCAGGGTGTCGAGGTAGGGAAGTAGCGGCTGGATCGTGGACTGCGTATCAGCCAGAGCTTCCTGTACCACCTCGACACCCGCCGCCCCAAAGGTTGCAATACCGGCCGCTCCACTTCCTTTCATGGTGCGACTGTCGGTCAGGCTTTCACGAAGGCGCGGAGGTTCCGGTGCAAACCGGGTGGTGCGACCACCGCGGGTGGCGCGAGGTGGAAACGGATCACCCCACTGGCGCGCACGGCCGGTATCAATGTGCATGAAATTCTGCCGTGGATAATATCCAAAGCCGGTAAATCCAGCGGCACGCGCCGCAGCTTCAAACGCCTCCGGATCATGATTGGTCATGGATATGTCAAACGCCGCTCCCTGCAGATGCATGGAGTGCTCGGCCCCGCCGACTTGCCGGTTATAGTCGGGGCTGCGATAGGCGGAATGGACGATCAGTGGAACGCCGAGGTTTTTTCGCAATGCCTGCAGCTTGTCGAGTGCCGTCTCATCGACGCGGATAGTCCCGTCACCGCGGCAGGCGATTTCCTCGGCACTGAAATTGGCCCAGCGCCAGAGGAATTTTGGCACATTACGCCAATCAGAAAAGTAATGGGTAGTCATTGAGTTCTCCAGTAAAAAGCCCGCCAAACGGCGGGCATATGGGCGGGGTTAATTTGGTTGATATCAGCCAAACAGCTTCAGCCTCACGGCAATGCCGGCCATCAGTGCTAGCAGCAGGCCCGTGGTCATCAGACGGATGATGGTCTGCCATGCGGTACGGCGGGCCATACGCAGGCTTTCCAGCAGTGTGCGCAGATCATGGATGTCGATGGCGGCTTCGGGACCATCAAGTCCGACGTTGGCTAAAGCGCGGTTTGCACCGTGCTCGGCGGCGCGGGCCAGCATGGCTTCGAACTCGTCCTCGGGCATACGGACAAAGCCCGCTTCAAGTTTTGGCGGGGTCATAGTGGATCCTGTTGTTGTTTGTACGGGTCAGACTTCGCGCCATTTCGGGAAAACCATCTGGTAGACCCAGTTATTGGTCGAAGTCATGGTGGTGACGGGATTACTGGTCCAGCTTGTGGGCAGACCTCCGGTGATTTCTGCATTACTCGAGCTTGCATAAAGATAGACCTGCGGGGCGACGGTCTGGGGATAGGCGCTTGTGCCGCTGCTATGTGGATAGAAACGGGTCAGGCCCGGCGTCATCCAACGGGCATAGCGCGCGTAAGCTCCAGCACCACTGACGCCCATCGCCGTTACATACCAGCCTTTTGTAATTGTTTGCGGCGTGCCCAGATTGAATTCCTTATTGTCGGCCACGTCGGCCGGCAGCGTTCCGAAATCCGCCACCCGATCGCCGATATCCCAGAGGTCGCCGTTTGGCGCTCCAAGCTTGTAGATGCCACAGCGAAGCAACGCGCCCGCCGTTGTCGAGGCCACGTTCAGGGAAACGAAGGCTCCGAGCAGCTGGATCGGACGATCGACATGGAATGCCATGAAAAACATCCGGTTTTGCGAAAGCGCTTGTTGGGAGGAGGAACTATAACTCAGGGTGAAGGGGTCCACTGCGCCCCACCAGTCCGGGCCACCGGCTTTGGTAATACTGCCGACACTGTGGCGCTCCGGCTCCATGCCGCTGGGAAAACTGACCGCGCCAGTGTTGCGATCAATGCGCATCCCCTCGCGAAAACTGCTGCCATCGGCACTGACCTTGATGGAAAAATCATCGTTTCCAGCTGTACCCATCTCGGCGCGTCCCGACCAGTTGGTCTGGAACAGCAGGCTGGCAGTGTCGGTGTCGGCCGCCTTGTTGATTTTAAGTTGGTGGCCGTTGCCCGCGTGATTGAGCAAGGTGGCGATTGCGGAAACCACCAGCTTATTGGTGGCATCCGAAGTGGTGCCGATCCCGACACCGGCGAGGTTCTGCAGGCTCGGGATATATGCGCCCCACGCACTACCGGACCAGATCAGCAGTTCGCCCGCAGATACATCCCATGCCTTCCAGCCGGGCTGCGGGATCAGACGCAACCACGCCCCGCTGGAAAATAACGCGATGCTGTCGTCCCAACTGAACCATGCACCAGTGGCATTCGCTCCGATTAAATGGCGCTCGCCCTCGGCCGGTGTGGCGGGCGGAGACGTGGTCCCGACGGAATTCACGGCCAGCTGGGTCAGTGCATCAATCAAGCCCAGCGCCTCGTTAACGGTGACATGTTTCTGGGCCTGTGCAGCGGCTAGATACGGCAGAGCAAGGTTCGGGGTGTTGGTCATAGGGTTTCCTTGATGGACAGAGTTCCGAGGAGCGGTACGCCGCGGCCCAACGCGCCAATCTGGTAAAGGCGGATCGAAAGGTTTGTAATTGGCCCGCCGAAGTCGGCCACTTGCATGGCGGCGGTGTAGATAAAGGCGGGGCCGGCCAGCCCGGTAATGGTGCGCAGTGAGGAAGATCCGGACATGGTTTCCAGATCATACGTTTCCGAGACTTCCGACATCGGCACATCCGTCAGCACCCAACCATCGGCGGCGAGCGCCCGGTCACGGCGTAGCCAGCGCAGAGCCAGATCACCGTTGGCCTCGCGCCGCATCCGCAATTGCGTAGGCGCAAAGGGTTTTAAGCCACGGCCATCTGGTGAGAACTTTTGCGCGCTCATCAGCGGGTCGGAAGGTGGAGCACTGGCCGGACCGATACGCCAGTTCCAGGGCAGGCCAAGATCGGCTTCAGAAGTCGAGAGTGGCTGGATGGCCGAGTCCAGCATTACAACCCGCGCCCCTGCCGGTGCCGGATCACCCATGGCATCATCGGTTCCCCGTTGTCCCCGCAAAAGGCGTGTGAGGCGGTAACGCCCCATGGAAACCAACTCGGCATTTCCTGCCTGAAGTATTTCCCAAACGCCCGACGCGCTCTCGATGCCCAGCGCGTTGGCGCCTGCAAACAATTCCAGATCGGTAATGCTGGTGAGCGTGCCTGACGAAAGGTCGACTAGCAACTCGTTGCCATTATCAAAGCGGTTGAGCGGTCCCGCAGGCAAGTCAGTGGCCAGAACACCCATATGCGCAGGCTGGCCAACGGTATCCAGAAGGGCAAAACCCGAGTCCGATGCGCTACGCCAGACGGCCGCGGTGCCGTACCACGGTATTGCGAATACCGCCGCATAGGGTCGATGCGCCGGAACCGCGTCACTGATTTGCGGTAGGTCCATTAATGCAACCTCGGCTGGCCCATAAACGATCGTGTCAGGTAGTTTTGCCGGGCGGTATTGTCCCGGCGGCAGGTCATAGATGGCGGCGTCGGTGCGGATCGCCTCGATGGATCGCGCGCCAGCGTCACCGATACGGGTGATGCGATAATCGATCAGCCGCCCGTCGTTGGCGAGACTGACGACATCGCCGGGGTCAAGCGCCAAGCGAGAGGGTGGCAGGTTGGTGGTCAGCGTTTCTCGCCCAATCCAGCCTTCCATCAGGGCGCGGCGACAACGGCGATCGGCCTCTTCCAATGATACCGCTAGCGGAAAACTGTCGGAGGCCACCCGCGAAGCTTCCACCGTGATCCGGCGCGCTTCGACAGTGGCGATGTCGTATTCTTCATCGGGGCGCACCATCTGCCATTTGAGGGCTTGGGGCAGTTCGGTTTCCTGTCCGCGGGTGAGTTCCATGACGTCAGCTTGTGCGGCCACCATATCATCCGGTGAGATGACCGACACAGCCTTCTGTCCGCGCGTTACAAACCGGATAACGCCACCGCTTTCTACCGCATCGAACCCGAAATGCCGCGCCAAAGTCGAGATCGAGGCGCGCGGGCTTTCAAGCGCTGAAATGATAAAGCCCGGAACGGTATCCGATAATTCCCCTACATCGATCAGGCTGTCCTCCAACCCGGCACGGCGACAAAGTTCCCGCACCAGCGTCCCGAGGCCCACCGCACCGAGCCGCCCGTTCAGCCAATGCCCGAGCCGCCAGTTCGGCGCATCCGCCCAGACGGCCTCGCGGGCCGGAAAATCGGGATAGGGGCGCGCATCCCATGTCCAGAGCGCGGCCTCTCCCATGTCGATCATCGGTGCTGCGTATACTGTCGAGACCGGGTTCTTTACCGGATCACCCCAATACCCCAGCATCGCCTCGATATAGCGCCGCTGGATCGCCTCGTCCTGCCAGCCTCGCGAAAAGTGTGGCAAGGCGCTCTCGGCCGACTTCGGGTCATAGAATACGTTGGGCTGGTTGGTTCCCCGATCGACCGCAGGGCAGCCAAGTTCGGTAAAACGGATGGGTTTTGATTGCGGTGTCCAGTCGGTGGAGGTTGCGCTTTCAATCCCGCTCGGGCGGTCGAAATGTAAATTGGACCACCACGACCGGGTGTCTTTGGGGCGGAAGACCCAAGGTTTACCATAGGCCCCGTCGGTGATGGGTATGCGCATCTGGGCGACGCGGCCCGTATCGGAAGCATAGAACCAATCGAAACCCTCGCCGCCTTCAATGTTGTTTTGAAGGTAGTCGAGATCACGGATGGAGGCCCAGCCGGCCTGCGCATCCGCGTGATTAAACCCGTTGCGCCAATCCGACAGCGGCATATAATTGTCGATGCCGATGAAGTGGATGTTCTGGTCGGACCAGAGCGGATCGAGGTGATAGAACACATCACCCGAGCCATCTTGCGGATGGTGCCCGAAATACTCCGACCAGTCGGCGGCGTAGCTGATGGCTGTGCCGCTGCCCAGTATACCGGCAACGTCGCCGGCCAACTGCTTCATTGCTGCTACCACCGGATAATTTGCGGCGCCATTCGCAATGGTGGCATTGTCGCGAATGGTGGTGAGGCCGCGCAGTTCCGATCCGATCAGAAAAGTTTCCACCCCGCCGGCTGCCGCGCAGAGGTGGGCGTAATGCAGGATCATCCGCCGGTAGCCCCGATCGCTGGCGGGGCCAGTCCAGACGACATTCTCGCCCGACACGCTGAAATATTCCACCTGAGCATTGCCCATGAAAGTATCAACTTGCGTGGTGGCACCTGCTGTCTTGTCCACTGTTCCTGCGTAATCCGTTGCCGGAGAACAGGTTATGCGACCGCGCCATGGATAGGTGTTTTGGCCGATGGTGGTCGCGTTGTCAGAATACGGATCGGGCAGTGCGTTCCCCGCCGGAATGTCCATCAGCAGAAATGGATAAAACGTAACCCGCAACCCGCGCGCTTTGATTTCCTTGATCGCTTGCACGACGGCGAAGTCGGTAGGTGTGCCGCCGTAAGCAGTACGGCCGTCTGCATCGAGGCTGATCACATGGGCACCCGTGCGCGTGACGCCGTTTACCGTCCAGCTTTTTGGCGTTGTTATCTTGGTGGTGTTCTCGACCCCGGGCACGATTTGGCAGTTTCCGGCGCGCAGGTCCGTGCCAAACCAGCTGACCACCAACGAGATACTCTCGATGTTCGGGGCTGCTGCCTGCAACTGGTCGAGCGAGGCGATGATGTCGGGCACGGCATTAGCGTTATGCACGTTCTCTGAGGCTGTGTTTCCACTCGTGCCACCCAAGCTGTGGGCGCCGCGCGAGATGGGTTCGGTTGCATAGACGAATTCGCCAGTGCCGGGAATGAGGGTGATTGCGCGAAGCATTCCCTCGGCCGTGTCGGGTTCAACAATTGGGCGAAAAACCTCAAAGGAGAGCTGCGGGATGCGATTGCCGAACTGTTCCAGCAGCAATTCCTCGAACATAACGTACGCCGTACCGTGATAGGCGGGAGCGTTGCCTGCCCCCATCTTCGCTTCAATGAACGGGTCCGGTTGCTGGGCCTCATCGCCGGTATAAAGCCGCCATGTCACACCGGAGAGATCAAGCGGCTTACCGTCCGCCCAGATGCGCCCTATGCCAGATATTGGCCCCTCGCAAAGCGCTACAGCGAAGGAGGCGGAATAGAGATAAGCGGTCGTGGTGATCGTGGGCCCACCGCCTTTGCCGCCACCTTGCGTGGTTGTATTCACCGTTTCGGTGAATTCCGTCGCCCAGATGATATTGCCGCCGATGCGCATGCGGCCATAAACCAGCGGAATTACTGCGCCCTCGGTCGAGGTTGTGATTTGCAGGTTTTCGAGGCGCTGGCCTTCAATGCGTTGACCGGGTGCGAGGGACGAGACAATCCAGCTATCAACCATCGAGCCCGCGAAGGATCCGATCGCGCCGCCGATGGTGACGGCGGATACACCGAGTACAGCTCCGCCGATGCTGCCGCCAATTGCGGCGCCAGCCGAGGCTAGAAGAATGGAAGCCATTTTTACTGGGTCTTTCGTTTAACGGGGGCGGGAAATCGAAACGCGAAGGCAATGCGGCGCTGCCAGGCGTTGGTCAGATGTTCTTCAATCACGCCGGTGCGTTCATAGGCGTGGATGAACTGGTGGGGACGCCCACTGCGATCCTTGCCGGAAAGAATACCGACATGTTTGGCAATGGAGCCCGCACGCATGCGAAACAGGATGACGTCGCCGGTGCAGGCCTCTGAAATCTCCAACTCGGCCATTGCGGCTCGCGCGGCTTCGGCCAACACCTCGATCGGTCCCGCTTCGCCCCAGTCACGGGAATAAGGCGGCACCGGCATTGGTTCAGGGCCGACGACGTCACGCCAGACACCGCGCAACAGGCCAAGGCAGTCACAGCCAACGCCACGGACCGACGCCTGATCGTGGTAGGGTGTGCCGACCCAGAGACGTGTTGCTTTGACGATGCGTGAAGGGCTGGTTTCGGAGGTTACTTCCATTGTTGGTTACCTTTCTCTATGTATTTGTTCGGAAACAGAATTTTCCAAGGCTTCCAAAGATCGGCAGCCAAGATCGGCATTCACTTGCCTTTTTCATGCCTAATGCCCTATATTCAGGACATAATTTCAGTATGAGAGATCGGCAAAATGATAGAAACCCCAGCCAGAATAGAGCCATGCTTCTTTGAAGACAGAATTCCGGCCGACCTTGCTGATCTGGTGGTAGAGATCCAGCAGGCGGCCGATAGTCTCGGGCGCGAGTTGCACCCGGAAAGCGCGGCAGAGCTGGCCGATCTCGTACGGATCATGAATTGTTATTACTCGAACCTTATCGAGGGGCATAACACGCGCCCTCGTGATATCGAGCTTGCGCTTGAAGGGGCCGAGCTGGAAGAGGAAACACGACCGCTTGCACTTGAGGCACGCGCACACGTTATAGTCCAACGCAGGATTGATGAAGATTTCAGAACCGGAAAGTTGCAACAACCGACATCAACAGAATTTCTCGCGTGGGTTCACAAAGCCTTTTATGAGGAGATGCCTGAGGAGTTTCGATATGTCGAACATCCCGATGGCAGTCGGGAAGAAATCATTCCCGGGCATATGCGCGAGGAAGGTGATACGGAAGTAGCGGTAGGGCGCCATCGCCCACCATCATCCCACCGCGTCGCCGATTTCATGGCATATTTCGAAAAGCGCTTTGCGTTGGCCGAGAGATCCGCCAGTAACCGGATTATAGCGATCGCTTCTGCCCATCACCGCGTTAACTACATCCACCCTTTTCCTGACGGAAACGGTCGAGTCAGTCGTTTGATGTCGCACGCCATGGCGCTCCAGGCCGATGTTGGCGGCCAGGGGTTGTGGTCGGTTTCGCGCGGCCTAGCGCGAGGTTTGGAAGAACGAGGCGAATACAAGCGAATGATGGATTATGCTGACACGCCGCGACAAGGTGATCGGGACGGACGAGGGAATCTTTCCGAGGCAGCGCTTCATTCATATTGCCGCTGGTTTCTCAAAGTCATGCTTGACCAGATCACATTTTCGGCCCGTCTGTTCGATCTGGAAGGACTGGAAGAACGATACCGGCGACTTGTGCGTGATGTGCTGCCTGACAAGCGTGCTCCGGATCTTTTGTCAGCGGTTCTACGCCACGGTTCACTGGAACGGGGTGATGCACCTCTGGTCCTGAAGATGTCCGAGCGCTCTGCCCGCGATACGCTGTCTGCATTGACCAGAGCGGGTTTTCTCAAGTCGGCGTCGCCTAAAACCCCTGTACGTCTTGCCTTTCCGCTGGAATACAGGGAACGGCTCTTTCCCAACCTCTTTGCCGATGGTGAACTTAACCTCTGAACGCAGCTCATAGCACCGCCCCCGCATTGGCATCGCCTTTTGCGGCGTAGCGAATAATGGTGTCCTGTCCGGGGATATGCGGGAAGCCTCTGAAATTGACCGCGTTGGCGAATTTGCTCCGGCAGGTTTCAAAGCGCTTATCGCAGCCGGCGAAAATGTCGATGGCGTCGCCGACCTCAATCGGGCGAATGGGTTCTTCGAGCAAAGTGACAATTACGTTCACGCCAGAAATTGCATGACTAAGAATTTCCGCCCTTCGCCCCGTATTGGCACCGGTGAGCCATTGCAGTGTGCCTAGTGCAAACCAGCCCTCGGTAAAACCCGAGAGACCGGAGACAGAAAAGCCGCGATCCCCCGAAAGCGCCAGCACCGTGCCGGTTGCCTTGAAGGCCGGATCGTTCGTATCGACGCCGCAGCGCGCATCCCCCAAAGCTGCATCACAACTCGCCTGAAACGTCCGCCCGATGGTCTGACCGAGCACATGGGCGAGGGAACGCATCTCGGCGACAAAATGCAGCCGCCCGCGCCGGAGCTGCCCAATGGCACCGCGGCGCAGCAGCGCACGGCTCGAAGTGTCCTGCCAGTTCACGCGCCAGATTTCTACGGTCGCGTTATCCCAACGCCCGTCGAGAATGTCGGTCTCGGTGATGATGTCGGACGTTAGCACGCCCTCGGCTTCTTGGGCGTCGACCGAAAGGTCGGAGCCGGAGCGGATTTCGGAGGCGGTGAAGCCACTCTCCGGTTCAAACGTACTGCCGTCGAACGCCAACGAAAGATCATGGTCAGTGAAACCGAATACTGCGCCGTCGTTGCGGGTGAGCCGCCAGCACCAGGCCAAGGTTGTCGTGCCGCTATCGAAATGGGTTTGCAGGGAGGCAGGAAAGGATTTCATCGGCGAACCTCGATCAGGGGAATGGATGTGATGGAGCCGAGGCGCTCGATGTCATGGATGACGTCGAGTCGGTCGGTATCGAAACGCACGGGCACATCGAACTCGAAACCTGCCGTGATGTTGGTGCCGCTGGCCGGTGCAGTGGCGAATGTGATGAGGCCCGTTGCGATATCCACGGACCAACCTGAAACCTGAACGCTTCCATCCAGTGCCACCGTAACGCTTCCGGCCACCGGCTTTGTGATGGTGCGGATCCAGCTTTGCGTACCCGAGATATAGGCTTTAATTAATTGGAATGCTGTGGCCGCCCCATCACCGGTACCGATCGGCTGGTCGGTTGCGGACGGTATTCCCGAAGGCAGGCAGGATTTATAATCGCCCCAATCCTTCCAACGAAACCCGTAGAGCCGCCCGTTGCGGGCTTCAAAGAACGCCACGACGGCGGCCAGATCATCGGCGCGGCGGACGCCATAGGCGGCATCATAGCGACGGCGCGAGTTGGCCCAGCTAGCGTTGCGCTCCTCGTCACCCGACGCCAGTTCGACAATCTGGGTGCGCCGCTCTGGCCCACCGCGAGCACCGCGGCTGATATTGTCGGAAAAACGAACTTCGTGAAATGCCATTACATACCCCTCCTTCCCATAGCGACTGCGCGGGCAATGTCGGCCGAGACCTGTGTGCGCGATTGCCGAAAACTCTCGGCGTCGCGGGTCTGGATGTTGATGGTGATGTTTTGGGCGCTGCCTGTGCCGTATTGCGAGGCTTCGTGACGGTTCAGAACCCGTTCGCCCTTTTGTAGAATTGCGGGCACTTCGTCTGGGCGCAGGCCCGCCCAACCTCCGGAATGCATGCGCGGTGCACCGGCGAATGCCGTAGCCGGCACCATTCTCTGTGGAGCTGCCCCGCCCACCATGCCACCAGCATGTAACACAGGCGCAAAAATGCTACCAAGACCGCCCAGAGCGCCGGATAAAGCCCCCGCCAGCGGTCCGAGAATGAACCGTTTGGCCGAAAGTTTGGCCATATCTGCCAGCAAAGAGGTCACGAGGGAGTTAAAATCCAGCTTGCCGGTTTTGACGAACGCCCCGATGGCGTTCTCCGCACTCGTAAAAGCTCCGACCAGTGAAGCACCAATGCCCTTGCCAACATCCGCTGCTTTGGTGGCGTAATCCTTGAGGGAAGTTGCAGCCATATCCCATGCGGATATGGCAACCTCGGCGGCAGAACGCGCGGCCCCTCCCGCACCGGTGACCGCTTGTGACAAAACTTCGGCGGCCATGGTGGTTCCAGCAAGGCCACTTTCACCATCCTCCGCGCTCGCTTTCATAGCATCGCGCAAGGCTTGCATGGACGTCAGCGGGGCGGTGGCCGCACGGGCCATTTCGCGGGAGGAATTTACCAGCC
>NVUX02000030.1 GCA_002402045.2 Paracoccaceae bacterium
CCGACATGATGGGCGAAATAAGCCAAGAGCGATCCAATCACACCCGCCAGCGCATTCGCAAGCTGCGGCGGGAAAACCCCGGTGCCAGGCTGATCGTGACCGGCTGCGCGGCGCAGATAGATCCGGAGCGGTTTAACGATATGCCCGAGGTGGACCTTGTGCTTGGCAACCTTGAAAAGATGCAGGCCGATACTTGGGCCAATATTGGCGCGGCGGAGGGGATTGTGGTGCAAGACATCATGGTCGCCACTGAAACCGCTGGCCACCTGATTGATGGCTTTGGCACCCGTGCGCGGGCCTATGTGCAGGTGCAAAATGGCTGCGACCATCGGTGCACGTTTTGCATTATCCCCTATGGCCGCGGCAACTCGCGGAGCGTACCTGCCGGCGTGGTGGTGGAGCAAATAAAACGGCTCGTGGCGAAGGGTTTTAACGAGGTGGTGCTGACGGGTGTGGATATGACAAGCTGGGGAAACGACCTTCCTGGCCAGCCCCCGCTGGGCAATCTTGTACAACGAATTTTAACGCTGGTGCCAGACCTGCCAAGGCTGCGCATTTCCTCAATAGATTCCATTGAGGCTGACCCCGCGCTGGTGGAGGCTATCAAATTCGCCCCGCGCCTCATGCCGCATTTGCACCTGTCATTGCAGGCGGGGGATAATATGATTTTAAAACGGATGAAGCGGCGACATTCGCGCGAAGACGCGATTGAGTTTTGCACCGAAATGCGGGCGGCGCGGCCAGACATTGTGTTTGGGGCCGACATTATAGCGGGCTTCCCTACCGAAACCGACGCGATGTTTGAGAACTCGCTGAAGCTGGTGGAAGATTGCGGGCTGACATGGCTGCATGTGTTTCCGTTTTCGGCACGGGAAGGCACGCCAGCGGCGCGTATTCCACCGGTAGATGGGCGGATTGTAAAGGCGCGTGCGGCCCAGCTACGGGCTTTGGGAGAAGCCCGCGTGGCTGATTATTTGGCGGCGCAGGTGGGGCGGAAATCTCAGGTGCTTATTGAAAACCCCCATATGGGGCGCACCGAAGGCTTTGCTGAAGTGGCTTTTAAAACACCGCAACCCGTGGGGCAGATTGTGACAGCGCGTTTGGCCGCTGTTAAAGATGGCCGCTTGGTTAGTGACACCCTGCCTGAGCGAGCAGAAACATAAGAATCAGCGGTAGCCTGCAAAAGCCAAACTGATCACCAGCTTCAGGACATAGTAATGGCCCAACCACAGCAAACAATATTTACCCGGCAACCCAAATGGATAAGATGGTCGCTGCTGCTGTGGCTGTTTCTTGGCCTGCTTCCCATACTGTCCAAAGCAATTGGCTTCCAGATTCTGCCCTCACCAGAATGGGCAGCACAAACCCGAGTGCCCGCAATTGTTTCGGATGTTCTAATGGCCGGTCTCATGACTTGGGGTGTGGTTCTTGGATCACAGATTGCCGTTCAAAAGTTAGGGAAAGTAAAGAAATATGCGGTCATACTCTTTGCACCTTTTATGGGGTTTTTCATTGGAAGCTTTGCTGTTGCAACAGGTGGACCAATAATTGCAGCGATCATCACAGGTGCTGAAATCGAAATCCAATACACGGTCGGCAAAACCACGGCGCATGGCTCTCGGCGGTGCAGAACTCCGATCGAACTCAAGGGTATGCCATTTTTTGCAGATGAGCTTTGTGGGTATTCGCCTGAGTTTCGAAACACACTGGCGCGAGGTGACGTGATTATGGTGAGTGGCCGCGGCACAGCGCTTGGCCTGTTTCCCCAAACCGTGCAGCGGGGCGAATAGCATATGTGGATACAGCCGGCGATGAACCCTCCGTGCGGGTTTTTTTGCTCCGCAAAAACGCCAGCACGTTTGGGCGGTAGCCTCGCTACGCTCGGCGGTCTATGCTGCAAAATATAGCCATAAGGAGCGCACCATGAATATCCCCTATATTACTGCTAAAGATGTGGCATTAGACTGGCAAAAAATGGTGGCGGCGTTGCTGGCTGGGCATAAGGGCGTGCGGCCTCAGGTTTCGGACCAGTTTTTACACCGCGGCGAGGATGTGCTGCTTTCCCGTGCAGCGTGGATCGACGGGCTGGGGGTGGCGGTGAAATCGGTGACGGTGTTTCCCAAAAAAACGCCTTCGGTTCAGGGGGCGATGCTGATTTTTGATGATGAAAGCGGTGCTGTGGAAGCGGTGATAGACAGCGCTTTAGTGACACGCTGGAAGACGGTGGCGGATAGCTTGCTGGGGGCACAGCTTTTGGCGCGGCAGGACTCTGAGCGCCTGCTAATAATCGGGGCCGGAACGGTGGCTGAGGGGCTGGCAATGGGCTATTTGGCCGTATTTCCTGATCTCAAGATTGAAATATGGAACCGCTCGGCAGGCAGCGCGGAGATTTTGGCAAGCAAGGTGGGGGCAACGGCAGTCACCGACCTGCGCGAGGCGGTTTTGCGGGCGGATATTATTTCGACAGCGACCATGGCAAAAACACCGGTGCTCATGGGCGAATGGCTGCGGGCGGGGCAGCATGTAGACCTGATTGGAGCATTTACCGCTGAGATGCGCGAGGCGGATGACCTTGCTTTGCAACGGAGCCGGATATTTGTGGATAACGTGGCAACCACGATTGAGCATATCGGCGAGATGATGATTCCGCTGGCCAGCGGCGCGATTGAGCGTGGCGATATTCGTGGCGATCTTTATGATTTGGCGCAGGGGGCTGAGGGGCGTGTGGACCCAAGCGATATAACACTATTTAAAAACGGCGGCGGGGCGCACCTTGATTTGATGGTCGGGCGGGTGATTCTGGCCACTTATCACGCGCAATCTGCTTGACGTGGCTGGGAGAATCCCTAGCCTGCAGCTATGCATCCTAACCCTATATTCCGGTCTGACGACCATGCTAAAAGCCTAGTCTTTGCCACCGCGCGGGGCTTTGGCGCGCTTTCTGTGAATGGCGATAACGGCCCGCTGGCTGCGCATATTCCCTTTATTTTCAACGCAGATCGCAGCCGGGTTGCTTTCCACATGATGCGGTCCAACCCTGTGGCGCGCGCCGCTGGCCCTGCTTTGCTGGCGGTGAATGGCCCTGATGGGTATATTTCGCCAGATTGGTATGGCGCGCCCGAGTTGGTGCCGACTTGGAACTATGTGGCCGTGCATATTCGTGGCAATTTGCGGATATTGGAATCCGAGGCGCTGGAGCCGCATTTGCGGGCGCTTTCGAATGAATTCGAGCAGCGGTTGCGGCCCAAACCCGTGTGGGATTTGGACAAGGTTAGCCGAGATTCTCGCAAGAAAATGATGCGCATGTTGGTGCCTGCCGAATTGGAGATCACAGATGTGGATGCCACTTGGAAGCTGGGGCAAAACAAGCCGGAAACAGCAATAACTGGCGCGGTGAACGCGCTGAAATCAAGCGCAATTGGGGCCGAAACAGCCGCCCTTGCGGCCCTTATGGAGGATTTTTTATGAAACTGATATATTCGGGCACCTCGCCCTTTGTGCGCAAAGTCAGCGTAATGCTGCTGGAAACAGGGCTGGATGGCCGCATTGAGAAAGAAACCGTGGCGATCTCCCCCATGAAGCCCGGGAATGTGGTGCCAGCGGCCAATCCGCTTGGCAAAGTTCCCTGCCTGATAACAGATGATGGTGCTTCAATTTTTGATAGCCGCGTGATTACGCGGTATCTGGATGCCCAGCACAGCGGCACCAAGCTTTACCCCGAGGATAAAACGCTTTGGGAAATCCTCACGCTGGAGGCCATGGCCGATGGCATGATGGATGCTGCCGTCTTGATGAGTTATGAGCGATTGTTACGAACGGACGCGCAGAAATCTGCCGAATGGGTGGAGGCGCAATGGCTGAAAATCAGCCGCGCGCTGGCGCATTTGGAGGCGCATGTGGCGGCACTGGAGCCGCTTAGCATGGCGAGCATCGCTGTTGGCGCAACACTTGGGTATCTGGATTTGCGGCATGATGACCGTGGCTGGCGCATAATCGCACCGAAGTTGGCAACATGGGAGGCCGCATTTTCCAAACGGCCCTCAATGCAGGCAACAATACCAGGCTAACGCGGCCTCGGCCTCATATGCGTTTGCGCCCGCTCCCTCTGCTGGCCATTGTCCCAGCAGAGGGAGCGCCATTGCGCGAAAACTAAAGTGCTTGAGGCAACCAAGCTCCGACTATCCATACGCATAAGCAAATGCGCCAAAAGCGGCCGTGCACAACGAGGCCGCTATAGCCCTCGATTCTGCGTATAAAATCGGCATTATCTATCCTCAGGTGCTATATCGCGAATGCGCACGACATGGGCAGCAATTTCTTCGGTGCTAAACTTGGTGTGCACGCGCTTTTCACTGGCCGGATGGGCACCAAGCCCTAGGCCTTTGCGCCAAGTGCGCGCGGGGCGAATGGGGCGAGGCTGAAAGCCACCGCCACAAGTGGGGCACACATTTTCCAGCACCCCATGGGCGCAGTCTGCACAATAGGTGCATTCATAGCTACAAATCATGGCGTTGGCCGCATTGGCGGGCAGGTCACAATTACACAACTCACAATTCGGGCGAATTTCCAACATTGGCGGCTCCGGTTTATTGGGTGTCGCATAGCAGCGGGATTGATTGCTGAAACCATGCTTGATAGGCTTATCGAAAGCCTAACTCCGGAGCCGATACTATGCCAGACCCGATTTTCCTTTCGCTTGATGGCCAGCCTGTAGAGGCCCATGCAGGCGAGAGCTTGTTTGACCTCGCCAAGCGCCATGGAAAACCGCTGCCTCACCTTTGCCACGCGGATAGGCCCGGCTATGAAGCCAGCGGGAATTGCCGTGCGTGCATGGTTGAGATCGAAGGCGAGCGTGTGCTGGCGCCCTCTTGCTGCCGCACTGCAGAGGCGGGGATGGTGGTGCTTACAGAAAGCGCACGGGCGACTAAAGCCCGCCGCATGGTGATGGAGCTTTTAATTACCGACCAGCCCGCGGGAGATAGCCATTTTTGGAATATGGCCGCGCTTGCGGGCGTGTCTGAAAGCCGGTTTCCGCCAGCAGAAACCACTCCGCTGCTCGATAGCTCCCACGTGGCCATGCAGGTTGACCTGAGCGCCTGCATTCATTGCCAGCTATGCGTGCAGGCCTGCCGCGATGTGCAGGTAAATGATGTGATCGGCATGGCCCATCGCGGCGCAGAAAGCCAAATCATTTTTGACCAAGCCGACCCGATGGGGGCCTCTACCTGTGTGGCTTGTGGCGAGTGTGTGCAAGCTTGCCCGACAGGGGCCTTGCTGCCAGCCGAGCCAGCAGCGCAAGATTTTGATACCGAGGTGGCCTCTGTTTGCCCGTATTGCGGGGTTGGTTGCCAGCTTTCTTTCAAGGTGAAAGATAACCAGATCGTACGGGTAGATGGCTTAGACGGCCCCGCCAACCAAGGGCGCCTTTGTGTGAAAGGCCGCTTTGGTTTTGATTATGTCGCCCACCCCCACCGGCTTACCGTGCCGCTTATCCGGCTTGAAGGCGCCGAAAAAGGGCTGAATGTGGACCCCGCCAACCCCTTCACCCATTTTCGTGAAGCAACATGGGACGAGGCTTTGGACGTAGCCGCCAACGGGCTAAAAGCCCACGCAGACAAAATTGCGGGCTTTGGTTCAGCCAAATGTAGCAATGAGGAAGCTTACCTGTTTCAAAAGCTCATCCGCGCCGGATTTGGCAGCAATAACATAGACCACTGCACCCGGCTTTGCCATGCCAGCTCTGTGGCGGCGCTGCTGGAAAACGTCGGCTCCGGGGCCGTAACAGCCACGTTTAACGAGATTGAAAATGCTGACGTGGCGATTGTGATTGGTTCAAACACCATTGAAAACCACCCCGTTGCCGCTACCTATTTCAAGCAATTCACCAAGCGCGGTGGCAAGCTGATAGTGCTTGACCCGCGCGGGGTTGGGCTTGGCCGCCACGCCACGCAAACCGCGATGTTCACCCCCGGTTCCGATGTTGCCTTGCTCAACGCCATCATGCATGTCATCGCGGCCGAGGGGCTTTTTGACCAAGCTTATATTGCCAAATTCACCGAGGGCTGGGACGTTCTCAAAGCCCATCTCGAAAGCTATACACCTGAAGCCATGGCCCCCATTTGCGGGATTTCGGCGGAAGAGCTTCGCAGCATTGCGCGCACTTTCGCCGGGGGCAAGGCCGGGATGATCTTTTGGGGCATGGGCGTGAGCCAGCATATTCATGGCACAGATAATGCCCGCTGCCTAATATCACTGGCATTGATGACAGGAAACGTGGGGCGGCCTGGCACAGGGCTGCACCCGCTGCGCGGGCAAAACAACGTGCAGGGTGCGTCTGATGCCGGCCTTATCCCGATGTTTTTGCCAGATTACCAGAGCGTGACGGATGACGCCGTGCGGGCGAATTTTTGTGAAATTTGGGGGATTGAAGATTTCTCGTCTGAAAAAGGCTTAACGGTGGTTGAAACCATCCACGCCATTCACGCGGGCGACGTTCAGGCCATGTATATCCTTGGGGAAAACCCAGCCATGTCAGACCCTGACGTGCAGCACGCCCGCGCAGCGCTGGCCAAGCTTGAACACCTCGTGGTGCAGGATATCTTTCTGACGGAAACCGCAAATTTTGCCGATGTTATCCTGCCTGCCGCGGCGTGGCCTGAAAAGGTTGGCACCGTGACGAATACCAACCGCCAAGTCCAGATGGGGCGTGCGGCCATCACCTCGCCGGGGCAAGCGCGCGCTGATTGGCAGATCACGACCGACCTCGCAAACCGCCTTGGTCTGGGCTGGACATACCAGCACCCACGCGAGGTATTTGCCGAAATGAAGCTGCTGATGCCAAGCTTGGACAATATCACATGGGATCGGCTGGAGACCGAAGGCGCTGTAACCTACCCCAGCCTATCCCCGGAAGACCCGGGCCAAGCCATTGTGTTTGCTGACGGTTTCCCCCGCGAAGGCGGTGTGGCCAATTTCAAGCCCGCATCCGTGACCGAGCCTGATGAACGCCCTGATGAGGCCTACCCTTTTGTGCTCATCACCGGCCGCCTGCTTGAGCACTGGCACACGGGCACAATGACCCGCCGCTCCAAGGTGCTGGACGCGGTCGAGCCCGAGGCCACCTGTGCCATTCATCCCAAAACCTTGCGGGAAATGGGCGTAAATGCAGGCGACCCTGTGCGCTTAAGCACGCGCCGTGGTACAATTACGCTCAAGGCCCGTGCCGATCGCTCCGTGCCGCCCAAAACTGTATTTGTCCCCTTCGCCTATATCGAGGCGGCCGCCAATGTGCTGACAAATGCCGCGCTGGACCCTGTGGGGAAAATACCGGAGTTTAAATATGCGGCGGTTAGAGCATCCGCAGTGTAGAAAGCCTGACGCCCTGCAAGCGAAGCGCCGCACGCGGTGACGAGGTGGCCCGAAGGGTCGCCGAGGAGCCGCGACGCCGGAGCTGTCCGGCAATTCCAACTTTGCTTCGCGTCGCCCCCCCTTTCCGGGCACAAAAAAAGGCCCGCAAAATAGCGGGCCTTAATCTTGGATGCTATCAGTTTTTATTGTGCGCGCACATAGCGCTGGAGGGAAATTCGCACAGGCTCGCTGGGTGAACCGTCTTCATAGCTATAAAGTAGCACGGCGACGAGGTAGCGGCCGGGGTAAAGCTCAGCTGCAATTTGGCTATCGCGGGTGCTGTTGCCACCCATGCCGCTATCATCGTTATACCCGAGCTGCTGCCCGCGGTCATTATAGAGATAGAGCTGCGAATCTGCGCCGCCATTGCCGATGCCCTGAATGAGCATCAAGGAAGGCTCGGTTACTTCAAACATCAGCCAGCGGGCATCTTTGCCAACCAATACATCGCCGGAAAACGATGTTTGGATAATGCCGATGGTATCAATTGGATAGCTGCCGCCGATGGGAGGTGAGGCCTCGCCGGTAGCGTAGCGGGCGTTGAGAAAGGCCTGCTCGTCAAAAGCACGTACGACAACGTCTATCTGCTGTTCCCCGTCAGAAAGCGCGCTCACGGCAATGCAATAATCGCCAGATTGCAGCGGGGTTTGCATATCTATCTGAGAATTCAGCCCGTCAAAATCGTCGTTTTCATAAACAACACTGCCCGAATTGTCATACACCCGCAAAACAGGGTCTGCATCGGTATTGCGGGCCGTGATCGTGAGACCAAGGGGAGACTCAACAGTGAGACGGTGATAGGTGATAGCGCCCGTACGCGAAAAGCTGATTTGGCCGCCGCCGGCCAAAGCCGCATTAATCGGGCCAAAGGCAATAGGGTTGGCTGGGGTTGCTGCGGTGCAGGCCTCAGCGGCGCCGCCACCAGAGGATGCACCCGCCGTGATGGCTGGCTGATCCCAGCGAGAAAGCTGCACGGTGGTTGGGCCACTATTGGACGAAAAGTTATAAACCCGCGCACAATAGCTACCAGGATTTAGCGAGGTTTCGATCCGCGAGGCGCGCCCGCCGCCGCCGTCATCATCTGAGGCCAACTCGTTGCCAGAGGTATCGAGCAACACCATTACAGGGTCAACGCCGCTGTCATCTGTGGCTTCTATGCGCACATCGGTGGGTGCGGACACTTCGAATTGAAGGTAATTATTTACACCGGGTGTGAGCTGAATTTGCATCTGCGCCGGAGAAGAAATGGTGGTAACATTTGCGCCAAAGCCGCCAAAAGGCTGCACATCGGCCGGGGAAACGCCGCAAACGCTAAGCTGCGCGAAAGCAACCGAGGGAAGAAAAACACTGGCCGTTGCCAGCAAACATAATTTTGCACGTAGCATAAAATACTCCTTAAGGTGTTCAACATGAACGGTGCATAAAGCTGCGACGCCATTTTCAGCGGGTTCCTATGATAAGGCAAGGAAAATATTGCAGAATATTTCAACACACCCGCAATGGGCCGGAATCAGCCGATGGTCTGCACGTCCACCCCGTGCTGGCTGCAAATTTGTGCCAGTGGGGCCGGGAGAGGCTTATCCGTAAAAAAGCCGTCAATATCGCGCATATGGCCAATGCGGGCGGGCGCCGAGCGGGTGAGCTTGGAGGCATCTGCCACCAGAAAAACCTTGCGGGCATTGGCGATAATCGCCTGCGAAACCCGAACTTCTCGGTAGTCAAAATCAAGCAACGAGCCGTCTTCATCAATCGCCGAAACACCGATTATGGCGTAATCTGCCTTGAATTGCTTGACGGTATCCAGCGTTTGCTCGCCCACCAGCCCACCGTCAGACCGCCGCAGCATGCCGCCGGTCACCATCACCCCGCAATTTGGGTTTCCGGCCATAATATTAGCAACGTTTAGGTTGTTTGTGATCACCAGCAGGTCTCGGCGGGTGCGAAGGGCGCGGGCCACACTTTCGGTGGTGGTGCCGATATTGATGAACAGCGAGGCATCATCCGGAATCGCATCGGCGCAGAGCTGGCCAATGGCGGTTTTGGCCTCGGCGGCCATGGATTTTCGGGCCTCGTAAGCAGTGTTTGCCACGCCGGATTGCAAAATCGCCCCGCCATGCACACGGGTTAAATGCCCCTCGTCACATAGCGTGTTCAGGTCTCGCCGAATGGTTTGCGGGGTCACTTCAAGTGATTCGGCCAAGGCTTCGACTTCCACCCGACCAGAGGCGCGGACCATGTTCAGTATTTCTTTTTGGCGAAAAGACAGGCTCAAATGCGGCTCCTTTTTACAATTAGGCAAGGGTGGCACGCATGTTCGCTGCCGTCAAGCATATCGCGCAAAATGAAGATATAACGAACATTGCGAAAATGTTTTGACTTTAAACGAAAATATAGCGATGATCTGCGCGAAAACAGCTTTCAGGAAAATATGTGTCAGAAACCATGTTTGATATATTTGTGATCGGCGGCGGCGTGAATGGCTGCGGCATTGCACGCGATGCCAGCGGCCGCGGGCTACGCGTAGGCTTGGCCGAGATGAACGACCTTGCCAGCGCCACCTCGTCGGCCTCGACCAAGCTTTTTCATGGTGGGCTGCGCTACCTTGAATACTACAAATTCCGGCTGGTGCGCGAGGCGCTAATTGAACGCGAGGTGCTTTTACGCAACATGCCCCATATCAGCTGGCCGATGCGCTTCGTGCTACCTTTGCACAAAGATATGCGCCCTTCATGGCTCATTCGGCTTGGGCTATTTATGTATGACCATTTGGGGGGGCGGAAAATTCTTCCGCCTACGGCAACACTAGACCTGACCAAAGATGAAGCTGGCAAGCCGCTAAAACCCTTCCTGAAAAAAGCCTTTGAATACTCCGATTGTTGGGTTCAGGATTCTCGCCTCGTGGTGCTGAATGCTGTGGATGCGCGAGCGCGCGGGGCCGAAATTTTAACCCGCACCAAAGTGATTGCAGCCAAACGGCGGGGCGACCACTGGGAAGTGGAGCTGGACGCCGGGGGCGAATACCGGATGGTCCGCACCAAGGTGTTGGTGAATGCAGCGGGCCCTTGGGTGGCGCATATTTTGCATGACACGCTGAAGCTGGACACCCGCGAGGGCGTGCGGCTAGTGCGCGGCTCGCATATTGTGGTGAAGAAACACTTCCCGCATGACCGGGCTTATTTTTTCCAAGGGTCCGATGATCGCATCATCTTTGCCATTCCATATGAAGGCGAATTTACCCTGATAGGCACCACCGATCATGACCAAGGTGACGACCTCTCCAAGCCAGAATGCACGGTTGAGGAGGCCGATTATCTCCGCAGTTTTGCCTCGGAATATTTCGACACACCAATCAACCCAGAGGATATCGTCTGGACCTATTCAGGCACCCGCCCGCTATATGATGACCATGCGAGCAGCGCCACCGAGGCCACGCGCGATTATGTGCTAAGCCTGAATGGAGACGGCGCGCCACTGCTCAGCGTTTTTGGCGGAAAAATCACCACTTATCGCAAGCTGGCAGAAGCCGCGATGAAAAAAATGGAACCCCATTTTAAGTATAGCAACGGCGACTGGACGGCCAAAGCCGCATTGCCGGGCGGAGATTTTCCGCATGACGGCGTGCCGCAATTGCTGGCCAGCCTGCAAGCCAGCTATCCGTTTTTGACACCCAAAACAGCCCAGCGCCTCATCCGCACCTATGGTACCGATGCTGCCAAAATGCTGGGCGAGGCCAAAGCCACCAAAGACCTTGGCGAGGATTTTGGCGCGGGGCTTACGGGCGCCGAGGTGCGCTGGCTATGTGAACACGAATTTGCTGTGACCGCTGAGGATATCCTTTGGCGGCGCACCAAGCTGGGGCTGCACTTTACGCCCAAACAGGCTGAGCAGCTGGAAAGCTGGCTGGCCGCACAAAACGGTCACGAAAGCATTAAAAAAGTGTCGTGAAACGAAGATTAAGACCAAACTGCAAACTTCATGGGAGAAGACAATGCAAATTACTAAATATATTCTGGGGGCTGTTACGGCAGCTTCTTTTGCCGGTGGCGCCTTTGCGCAAACCGAAATTCAGTGGTGGCACGCTATGGGCGGCGCCAATGGCGAGCGCGTAGACCGCATTGCGGCCGGCTTTAACGAGAGCCAAAGCGATTATATCGTGACGCCTTCGTACAAAGGCAACTACACCGAAACCATGACTGCCGCCGTAGCCGCCTTTCGCGCTGGCGAGCAGCCAGACATCGTTCAGGTTTTTGAGGTTGGCACGGCCACCATGATGGCCGCCAAGGGCGCTGTTTATCCGATTTCCGAGCTGATGGCTGATTCTGGCACACCGTTTGACCAGTCGGTTTATTTGCCAGCTGTGGTTTCTTATTACCAAACATCGGATGGCGACCTGCTTTCCATGCCGTTCAACTCCTCTACCCCTGTGCTTTGGTATAACAAAGATGCCTTTGCCAAGGCTGGCATTGAGAACCCACCAGAAACTTGGGACGAGCTGAATGCAGCGGCCCAAGCCCTGCTGGATAGTGGCATGAGCTGTGGCTACTCGTTTGGTTGGCAGTCATGGGTGCTCATCGAAAACTATGGCGCTTGGCACAACATTCCAATGGGCACCGAAGAAAACGGCTTTGCTGGTCTCAACACCCGCTTTACGTTTAACAACGATGCTGTTGTGAACCGTCTGCAATCCATTGCTGACAGCCAGGAAAGCGGCATCTTCAAATATGGTGGCCGTCGTGGTGACAGCCTGTCACTCTTCACCTCTGGTGAGTGTGGCATGTGGATGAACTCTTCAGCCTATTACGGCTCAATGGTTGAACAAGCCGAGTTTGAATTTGGCCAAACCATGCTGCCACTGGATACAGATGTAGCAGACGCCCCGCAAAACTCCATCATCGGTGGCGCGACCCTTTGGGTGCTGCGCGGCAAGCCAGAGGCCAACTACCCCGGCGTTGCACAATTCATGAACTACCTTTCCAGTTCTGAAGTGCAAGCTTGGTGGCATCAGGAAACCGGCTATGTGCCGATTACCACAGCGGCCTCCGATCTTTCACGCGAGCAGGGTTTTTATGACGAAAACCCGGGCACAGATACCGCGATTGCTCAGCTGAGCCTGAACGCCCCTACGGCCAATTCCCGTGGCGTGCGCTTTGGTAGCTTTGTGCAAATGCGCGATATCATCAACGAAGAGATGGAAGCACTTTGGGCCGGTGATGTAACCGCGCGCGAAGCGATGGATACGGCTGTTGAGCGTGGCAACGCGCTGCTCGTAAAGTTCGAGAACGCCAATAACTAAGTGATAAAATAGCCCCTCGCCATACTGGCGGGGGGCAACCTTTTGGGGGGAAACATGCTAAAACGAGTGCATTTCGGGCCGTCAATACTGCCCTTCCTGCTGGTCGCGCCACAAATCGCGGTCACGCTTGTATTTTTTATGTGGCCCGCTGGCCAAGCGCTATACCAGTCTATGCTGGTCGAAGATATGTTTGGTCTGAGCACAGAATTTGTCTGGATGGACAACTTCAAAGAGCTGTTTAATGACCGCTATTATTTGGGTGCCTTTAAACGCACCGCTTTCTTTTCTTTCCTTGTTGCCGGACTCGCCATGAGCACGGCGCTGCTGCTTGCCGCCATGGTGGACCGCATTGTAAAAGGCGTGTTTGCTTACCGCACCATGCTGATCTGGCCCTACGCGGTGGCACCTGTGATCGCCGGGGCGCTCTGGGTGTTCATGTTTGACCCGACCTTGGGCATTTTTGCTTATGCGCTTAACACCGTTGGCTATGACTGGAACCATAAACTTAATGGCGGGGAAGCCATGTTTTTGGTGATCGCCGCTGCCACGTGGAAGCAAATCGCTTACAACTTCCTGTTTTTCGTGGCCGCTATTCAGAGCATCCCCAAGCCCCTCATCGAGGCCGCTGCCATAGATGGCGCAGGCCCGTTGAAGCGCTTTTGGACCATCATTTTTCCGCTTATCACCCCCACCATGTTCTTCTTGCTGGTGGTCAATATCGTTTACGCCTTCTTTGACACCTTCGGCATTATCCACGCCATTACCCAAGGCGGGCCAGCCAAAGCCACCGAAATTCTGGTTTACAAGGTTTGGTATGACGGAGCGGTTGCCATCGACCTCGGCTCCTCTGCCGCACAGTCCGTTATTTTGATGGCGATTGTGATTGTTATGACGGTCGTACAATTCAGATATATCGAAAGAAAGGTGGAATACTGATGATTGAAAATCGCCCCCTTACCACCATTCTGGCCCACCTTACGCTGATACTCGGCGTGGCCATTGTCGCTTTTCCGATCTGGATAACCTTTGTAGCCTCCACCCACGAGGCCGTGCGGATGACGCAAGTGCCGCTGCCGCTCTGGCCCGGAGACCAATTTTTCATCAACCTCAAAACCGTGTTGTTTGACGGGGTTGGCTCCTCTGGTGCCACGCCCGTCTGGCTAATGCTGGGCAACTCGCTGATTATGGCCATGATGATCGCGGTTGGCAAAATCGTCATCTCGCTGCTCTCGGCTTTTGCCATCGTTTATTTCCGCTTTCCCTTCCGCATGGGCTTTTTCTGGATGATCTTCATCACCCTGATGCTGCCCGTTGAAGTGCGGATATTCCCCACCTTCAAAGTGGTGGCCGATCTTGGCATGCTTAACTCCTACTGGGGCATGACCGTGCCGCTGATCGCCTCGGCCACCGCCACGTTTATGTTCCGCCAAGTGTTCCTCACAATCCCCGACGAAATGCTGGAAGCGGCGCGGGTAGATGGCGCTGGCCCAATGCGGTTTTTCTGGGATATTTTGATCCCGCTCAGCCGCACTAATATAGCCGCGCTGTTTGTGATCCTGTTTATCTATGGCTGGAACCAATATTTATGGCCGCTGCTGATCACCACCGATACCGACTATTTCACTGTGGTGATGGGCATCAAGCAAATGCTTGAAGCCGCCGAGCTGGCCCCCGATTGGCACCTGATAATGATGACCGCCCTACTGGCCATGCTGCCACCGATCATCGTGGTGCTTTCCATGCAGAAGATGTTTGTCAAAGGCTTGACAGAGACCGAAAAATAACAGGAGGCCGATATGGCTAACATTACCCTAAAAGGCATCAAAAAAGCCTATGGCAAAACCGAGGTGATCCACGGGATCGACTGGGAGATTAAAGACGGCGATTTCGTGGTGATCGTTGGCCCCTCCGGCTGCGGGAAATCAACGCTGTTGCGGATGATTGCAGGCTTGGAAAGCATCACAGCGGGCGAAATTTCAATCGGTGGCACGGTGGTTAACAAGCTGGAGCCAAGCCAACGCAACATTGCCATGGTGTTCCAGAATTACGCGCTTTACCCGCATATGACGGTTTACAAAAACATGGCCTATGGGCTGAAAATCCAAAAACTGGACCCAGCTGAAATCGAGGCGCGGGTTCAGAAGGCGGCTAAAATTCTGGAACTTGGCGACTACCTAGACCGCCTGCCCCGAGAGCTTTCTGGCGGGCAGCGCCAACGGGTGGCCATGGGCCGCGCCATTGTGCGGGAGCCAGCGGTTTTCCTGTTTGACGAGCCACTTTCAAACCTTGACGCTAAGCTGCGCGTGCAAATGCGCCTAGAGATCAAAAACCTGCAACACGATCTGGGGATCACCTCGGTTTATGTAACCCACGACCAAGTGGAAGCCATGACATTGGGCGACCAGCTTGCGGTGCTTAACGGTGGCTATGTCGAGCAACTCGGCTCCCCCATCGAAATTTATGAGCGCCCAAAATCTACGTTTGTAGCGAGCTTCATCGGCTCACCCTCCATGAACCTGATTGATGGCCAAATGGACGCCGAGGGCCGCAGCCTGACCCTGCCCGATGGCTCGGTGATCACCCTGCCCTCGCCGATGGCCGCGGGCAAAGCTGTAACCCTCGGCATCCGCCCCGAGCATTTTGGCCTTGGCGAAGGTGAGAACCAAGTGCCACTGCATGTGCGCGTGGTTGAGCAGCTTGGCGCTGACACCTTGGTGCATGGCAATTTGGGTGATACCACCGTGCAAATGGTGCTGCGCCTAGAGGGCGTGCAAACCCTGCAAGCGGGCGGCGTGGTGCAGCTCCACATCCCGCAGGATGCGCTGCATGTGTTTGACGCGGAAACAGGGCAGCGAGTGGAGTGAGATAGGGTCGGGGAGCTCTATTACCTACTCAAAAGCACCCCGATGTTCCGGCCTAGGACTTGCCCCAAACCGCGCGGATTTGAATGAACGCCAGCACGGCAAAAACCAGAAACCCGGCGCCCATGACTGTCGAAAGCCAACTTATTTCAGCACGGCCCCAAAGGCCAAACCCACAGAAGACTGCCCCCATAAATCCGAAAAACAAAACACCGATCAAGGGATTTTTCTTGGCGGCTCGAAGCGCTTTTGTATTTTTTGAAATAATAAATTCCAAATCTTCAACGCGTTGCTCGTGTTTGTTTTTACACGCAATTCCATGCCCCAAATCAGCTGCGCATTCAGGGCACAGCCCTTTTGAGCAGGCCTTGCAAACGCCGACCGCCGAAGCATCCGGATGGTAAAAACAGTTCATATCTACGCCCATTCAGTTTTAATAATTCAACCTATTGGGTCAACATATAATACACAAGGCGCTACCCATCCACCCTTATGCTTGCATTTTTCGGGTCATAGGGGCTGTCCACCACCACCTCGGCCTCCCAAAGCTTACCCAGCATTTTGACGTGCAGCTTTTGGCCTGCCACCGCCAGCTCAGGCGGTAAATAGCCCATGCCGATGCTTTTCTCAAAGTGCACAGAGTAGCCGCCGGAGGTAAGGCGGCCCACTTTTTTGCCATCAAGAAACAGCGCTTCGCGGCCCCATGGGTCGGCGTCAGGCGGGCCATCAATGAGCAGGGTGCAGCACTTGGCACGAATGCCGGTTTCCAGCATGGCCTCTTTGCCGTGGAACTCCTTATCGAGGTTCACAAAACGCGGAATATCAGCCTCCAACGGCGTTGCATCGCGGCCCAACTCGGTGCCAAAGGCGCGGTAGCTCTTCTCTTGCCGTAGCCAGTTTTGAGCCCGCGCGCCCACCAGCTTCAAGCCGTGCTTTTTACCCGCTTTTTCGATCAAATCGAAAAGGTAGTTTTGCATTTCGATCGGGTGGTGCAGTTCCCAGCCGAGCTCGCCGGTATAGGCCACGCGAATGGCGTGCACAGGGCACATGCCCAGCTCTATTTTGCGCGAGGTCAGCCACGGGAAGCGTTTGTTGCTCAAAGCGGTGGCGGGGTCGGCGTCTATGATGATGTCCCGCAGCAGGTCGCGGGATTTGGGGCCGGCAATGGCGAATACACCGTATTGCGTGGTGACATTCTGGATTTCGATATAGCCAAACTCGGGCGCTTTATCCGCAGCGGCTTTGCGCAGGAAATCCCCGTCATAATCGGTAAGGGCACCGGATGAAACGAGGTAGTATTCATCAGCAGATTCGCGCACGATGGTGTATTCGGTACGTGTCGTGCCTGCGCCTGTTAGTGCATAGGTCAGGTTTATCCGGCCAATGCTTGGCAGCTTGTTACAGGTAAACCAATCGAGGAATGCCGTAGCCCCTGGGCCTTTAACGCGGTGCTTGGTAAAGGCCGAGGCCTCAACCAGCCCAACGCCATTGCGGATGGCTTTGGCCTCTTCAACCGCATATTGCCACCAGCCACCACGGCGGAAGCTGCGGGAATCGAGGTCGCTGAACCCCTCGGGCGCGAAGTAATTTGGCCGCTCCCAGCCGTTGACCACGCCAAACTGCGCGCCGCGGGCTTTCATACGTTCATAGCAAGGCGTCGTGCGTAGCGGGCGGCAGGCTTCGCGCTCCTCATCGGGGTGGTGCAGCACGTAAACATGCTCATAGCACTCCTCGTTTTTGCGCGCGGCGTATTCCGTGGTTATCCAGTCGCCATAGCGCTTGGGGTCAAGGCTAGCCATGTCGATCTCAGCCTCACCATTCACCATCATTTGCGCAAGGTAATAGCCCGTGCCGCCAGCGGCCGTAATGCCAAAGGAGAACCCTTCTGCCAGCCACATATTGCGCAGGCCGGGGGCGGGGCCAACCAGCGGGTTACCATCAGGCGTGTAACAAATCGGGCCGTTAAAGTCGTCTTTCAAGCCGGAATCCTCACATGAGGGCATCCGGTGGATCATTGCCATATACTGCTCTTCGATCCGCTCCAGATCGAGCGGGAACAGGTCAGCGCGGAAGCTATCGGGCACGCCATGCTCAAAGCAGGCTGGAGCGCCCTTTTCATAAACGCCAAGGATCCAACCGCCGCGCTCTTCACGCACGTAAGACTGCGCGTCAGCGTCGCGGATCACCGGATGCTCGGGGTTAGACTTGCGAAACTCAACAAGTGCGGGGTCGGCATCGGTTACGATGAACTGGTGCTCCACGGGGATGGCCGGAATTTTGATGCCAAGCAGCTTGGCTGTACGCTGAGCGTGGTTGCCCGTGGCCGTTACCACATGCTCGGCATGAATTTCAAAGGTCTCGCCAGAGGGCACAAGGTTGCCACCTTTTTCGACCATAATCGCGCCGCACACAATCCAGTGGTCTTCGGCCCATTCATAGCTATCAACCTGCCGTTTACGAATAATCTCAACGCCGCGTTGCCGCGCGCCTTTGGCCATGGCCATGGTGACGTCGGCTGGGTTAATATAGCCATCAGCAGGGTGGTAAAGCGCACCTTTCAGGCCTTCGATATTAATCAGCGGCCAGCGCGCCTTGATCTGCTCGGGTGTCAGAAACTCATATTCGATGCCCACGCTATCGGCGATCGTCGCATAAAGCATGTATTCGTCCATCCGCGCATCAGTTTGGGCCATGCGCAGATTGCCAACAACCGAAAATCCCGCATTCAGGCCTGTTTCGGCCTCCAGCTCTTTATAAAACTTCACCGAGTAATCATGAATGTGGCTGGTGGCGTAGCCCATATTAAACAACGGAAGCAGCCCTGCCGCATGCCATGTGGAGCCTGAAGTCAGCTCGTCCCGCTCCAAGAGCACCACGTCATCCCAGCCTGCTTTTGCAAGATGGTAAGCAATGCCCGCCCCCACAGCCCCGCCGCCAACAACCAAAGCTTTTATACGATCTTTCATAGCGGCACCTTTTCGCAAACCATTTTGCTGATTGTTTACCGGAAACCACCAGATTTCAAGCGCCACGGCCCGACGCCCCATCCGATGAATCCGACACCTTGCGAGTCCCATCTGCTTCCGTCATAGTCTCGCAAGAAACCAACTGGAGGTAATGATGAAACTCAAATCAATTCTCGTAAGTGCCATGGCTCTTGGCTTTGCAACAGGCGCTATGGCCCAAGCTCTGCCAGATATGGAAGGCCGCACCATTGTTGTGGTTACCGAAAACGCTTACCCGCCATTGCAATTTGTTGAGCCCTCCACAGGTGAGGCCATTGGCTGGGAATATGATGCGATGGCAGAAATCGCCCAGCGCCTTAACCTTACCGTTGAATACCAAAACACCAGCTGGGATGCGATGATTCCTGCGGTTGCCGATGACCAATATGATATGGGCATGACGGGCATTACCATCCGCGAAGACCGCGCCGAGCAAGTTGATTTTTCTGACACCTACATGCGCTCCGAAATGGTGATGCTGGTGGCTGGCACCGAAGATCGCTTTAGCGATGCCGCCGGTTTTGCCGCCGACCCTGAGCTGCTGATGGCCGCCCAGCCCGGCACTACGCCATTTTATGTAGGCGTTTATGATGTGCTTGATGGCGATGAAGCCAACCCGCGCATTAAACTATTTGAAACTTTTGGCGCAACTGTGCAGGCGCTTAAGGCTGGCGATGTGGACCTTGTGCTCACCGACGGCACGGCTGGCAACGGCTATGTGGACGCCTCCGACGGCGCGCTGAAAATCGTGGGCGAAGCGCTCGGGAGCGAAAATTTCGGGTTTATCTTTCCGCGCGGCTCAGACCTCGTAGAGCCGATAAATGCCGCCATTGCCTCCATGCGCGCTGATGGCACGCTGGACGCGCTCAACACCAAGTGGTTCCTTGAGTATAAAATGGGTGGCTAACGCTGCCTTCCCTTCTGGCGCTGAGCGTCGGAAGGGATATTTTAGGATATTCCCTTGCATTCCCAACAAGATAAAGACTTTCCGTATTGGCTGCTGGTAACCGCGATCGTCGGGTTTTACCTCGCGTATCGCGTGGCAACAGACGAGCTATATACGCAAGTTATCACCATTGTTTCCAAAGGTGTTTGGGTTACGATATTCGTAACTATCGTCACCTTCCTCATTGCATCGGCCTTCGGGCTTTTGCTTGCCGTTGGCTCGCTTTCACGCTTTATCGTCTTCCGGCAGCTCGCCCGGTTTTACATAGAAATTGTGCGCGGCATTCCGATACTGGTGTTGCTGTTTTACATTGCTTTTGTCGCCGCCCCCACCCTTGTGGTGGCCATAAACTGGGTGATAGAGCCACTGGGGTTTGATGCGATACGCACCCGCGATCTTTCGATGATGTGGAAATCCATTTTGGCGCTCACCATCGGCTATTCGGCGTTTATCGCCGAGGTGTTTCGCGCGGGTATTCAGTCGGTTGATGTCGGGCAAATTGAAGCCGCCAAGGCGCTGGGGCTAAATGGCTGGCAGCGTTTCCGGCACATTATTTTTCCGCAGGCTGTGCGCACCATTATGCCACCGCTCGGCAATGATTTTATTGCCCTTATCAAAGATAGCTCACTGGTTTCGGTGCTTGGCGTGGCCGATATTACGCAACTTGGCAAAATTTATGCGGCGGGCAGCTTTCGGTTTTTCGAAACCTATAACATAGTTGCTTATGTGTACTTATTGATGACGGTTACGCTTTCGCTCGGCCTGCGCAAGCTAGAACGCAAAATGCGGTCCGAGCCTTTGGGCTAACCCCGCCGAAGCAGGCGGCGGTGCGCTAGGATTCGCAACCTAAAAGATACCAAAAAGGTGGATTTTAGCTTTAGGAGCCGCTAGCATGCGCAGCAACTAAGCAAGGATATTAACGTGAACACACCTCAAGGCATTTTGCGTTCGGGCGAGCTGCTCAACAATACTTATGTAATTGAAAAGCTGATCGGCTCAGGCGGCACGGGCGAGGTGTATCTGGCCAAAAATATTGTGTCTGGCCGGAAATTTGCCATTAAAATCCTCAAGCAGGAATTCTCGCAAAACGAGGCCTTTATTAATCTGATGCGGCGTGAGGCCGACGTGCTGCACAATGTTATTGATGATGCTGTGGTGCGCTATAACGAGCTGCTAAAATCAGAAATGCATGGCGGCTTTGTGTTTTTGGTGATGGAGTTCATCGAGGGGCAACAGCTGGCTGAGATCATGGAAAGCACGGGCGCGATGACGCCGGAGGCTCTTTTGCAAGTCGCGCGCCGCATGGGCCAAGGTCTGGCGGCCTCCCATGCGCAAAACGCTTTTCACCGTGATATTTCACCCGATAATATAATCCTGCCGGGCGGTGATCCGGCCAAGGCCAAGCTCATTGATTTTGGCATCGCGCGGGATATTTCGGAAAATGCGCAAACCGTGGTTGGCGGTGGTTTTGCCGGCAAATACCAATATGCCTCGCCCGAGCAGCTCAATGGTGATGTGGACGCCCGCTCTGATCTCTATAGCCTCGGGATTACGCTGCTAAATGCTTACCGTGGAAAATCCAGCCAGATAGGCTCCTCCTTAATGGAGATTGTGCAGGCCAAGGCCCAGCGCGTTGATACGCGCGATGTGCCGGGCCAACTGGGCGAGTTGATTTCGCGGCTGGTTGAGCCGCGGCCTGAAGACCGCTTTCAGAGTGCAAATGAAATGGTGCAATGGCTAGACGGGACGCCTATTGGCGCGCCCATCGCGGCACCGCCTTCCGCGCCTTTCGAGCCGACCATGATAATACCATCCAAACCTGCCACCTCATTTCAAGCCCTGCCGGAAGAGCCTGGCGGCGGTGGCCTCGGAAAGTTTATGGTGCTCATCTTAATCGCCGTCCTTGGCGGCGGCGGCTGGTTTTTTGGCCTTGGCCCCGGGCGCGAATTGGTTTTCCCCGCAAAGTATGAATCTGAGTCGCCTTACACCATTCGGGTTCGGCATGATGAGGGCAGCAATGTTATTACGCTTGCTGGCGTTGTGCGCGGCCCAGAAGCGGGTGCAGAAATGCTCTCCCAGCTGCAATTGGCCTTCAGCGAATATACGCTAAACCCGGAATTGGAAAACGCCAGCGGCGAGCCAAATGACCGGTGGGAACAGCTTATTGTGAGCATGGTGAAAGAGGCTAAACCTCTGAAATCATGGAAAGTAGAGATGATAGACGAAACGGTGACTTTAACGGGCGAGGCTGAAAGCGAAGCTTCTGCCAACACTGTAAAGGCCGCATTTGAAGCCATGGGGCAGCTTATTGATGTGGACACAAGCGTCTCGATAACGGTGGCTATTCCTCCACTAGCACTGGCCCCGCTAAATGAGCTAATTGCCACCTACCAAACCTGCGGACCGCTGCGCGTAACGGGCGGCGATGGCACTCAGCTTGGCCCGAATGACAGAATCACAATTTCGGGCATTGTTGCGCGAGAAAGCGATGTGGAGGTCTTTGATCTAGTGATAGGCGAGGCCGCGCCCGGCCATGCGATAGATTACAATCTTGGTGTGCTCAACGAGCCGGTTTGTGAGGTCGAGGCCATTTTGCCAGCCCCGAAAAACAACGGGATGGAACTGCTTTATTCTTATGGGCAGCGCGCAGGCGTGGTTGGCTCAAAAGCTTTCCGAGAAGGCGAAAACCCTGTGATTGATGTGCTGCTTCCCGAAGAGGCCAATGGCTTTTTATATGCATTTTATGTGGATGCCGAAGGGCAGGTTTTTCATCTCATCCCGCATCTTTCCCGCCAAACCCACACCGTGCCGCCTATTGGCGAATCCGTGGACGGCAAACGGAAAGTTCGGCTCACATATCCAATTTCGGAAGCCTCAACTGAAAACCTAGGGTTTCGGGTGGTGGCTCCGTTTGGCACCAATATAGTGGTTGCGGTGCTAAGCCAAAGGCCACTTTTTGATGGCTTGCGGCCAAGGGCGGAATCCGTTGCGGCCTTGCAAGAAGCACTAGCGCCTCAGGCCGACCTGCTAAGCGAACCAGAAACGCTGGTTATCAGCCGCTACCTTGTAACGGACCCGTGAACGGCCCATATAAAGACTATTAAAACGGCTCATTTGCCGGACATTGATTTTTTGGCTATATTGGCCGTGAATATTTAAAGGAGTAAAATATATGGGACTGAAAAAAATAGCGGCTTTATTGGCTTTTTCGGCAACGGTCTCCCCGCTGGCGGCATCTGCCCAAGCCTTGACGGCCGACGAAATATTGGCACTCCTGCAAGCGCAGCGCGCCACACTAACCGCTGGACAGGGCGCCGCCCGCACGTTGGAATTTGTAGCCGGATCTACGCCCGCAACCACAAACCCAGGCGGCATGGCCTTGGTTGCGCCTCTGCCTGGTGATGCCATAGCTGCCAGTACGGAAGGCGCTATGATTCCTGAGGAAATGGTTATTGATCTTACGATTTTCTTTGAGTTTGATTCCGCATTGCTGAAGGTTGAGTCGAAATCTCAGGTCGATGCGCTTTGCACCGCCATTACGGCAAATGAAGCCGCCTTGGCCGCAACGATCGCAGACGGTTCAGAAGCCGCCCACGGGTCTTATCAGATAATTGGCCATACAGATGCCTCAGGCTCGGTCGCTTACAATCTATCACTTTCGCAGGCCAGAGCGGACGAAGTTGTGCGCTATATGGTGCGTGAATGCGGCTTAGACGGCAATGTTTTGCAAGCTGTGGGCATGGGGGAAGGACGGCTGAAGGATGCCAGCAACCCAAGGGCAGACCAGAATCGCCGAGTCGAAATTCAGGTTGTGCTTTAAGCGTTCCACTGCGGCTTGCTTAGCCAGATAGTCGTGCGCTGCTGTTGTTTTGCAGCATGGGCTGAAATTGTCGGCGCAGCGCGCATGCTGCGCTATCAAGCAGTGCTTCGCTCGACGCGCTGCGATAGTGTGTTACTCAGCCTTGTTCCGGTTTGCTTCTAGCGATAGAAAATATTTCCGCCAAATCTTCCGCGTTTTGAAAGCGTTGCAAACCAGCCAGGGCGCATACTGGCGGCATGAAAAAAGAGCGCGCCGTTGGTGATGTCTTCATTGCGGTCAATGAGCAGCTCAAGCGAAATATTCCGCATTTTAGCGAGCTCGGCGGGCTCTCCAAAATGATCATTCGGAATGGCGTCACAGCGGTAGCTGAACTGGCATGAACCGTTATAGCGCTGGTCAATCACCCCACATACACTTGCCGGAAAGCGGCTATCTGCGGCACGGTTCAGGATCACCTCCCCCACAGCGCGCTCACCTTCATAGCTGGTGCCACGGGCCTCAAAGTAAAGCGCCTCGGACAAACAATCGAGATCGGCAGAGGTATAGCCCGAGCTGGAAAGCGTGGCTTCCATCGGGGAAACTTGCGTGCAGGCGGTGAGCACAGCAAGCAGTAGTATAGTAATATTTGAACGGAGCATCATGCACACCCAATTAGTTAAATCTGCGCGTATATGGACTGCATACCGCAAAATTACAAGATGCGTGCGATTTTACTGGCAATATGTCGCAAACAGGCGCATCCTCCCGCCCGCTACATTTTGCCAAATCCGGAGTTGTTTTGTCTAATATATCTGATACCGCCTTGCTCACCTATGCCACCCTTCTTGCAGAAGATGCCGGAAAAGTGGCTATGGGTTATTTTCGACGCACACTGGGGATTGAGGTAAAAGCTGACCTAAGCCCCGTGACCATAGCCGACAAAGCCGTTGAGGCATTTGTGCGTGAGCGCCTAGTGCGGGATTTCCCTGAGGACGGCATATTTGGCGAGGAAGAAGGCGCCAGCGGGCTTGACCGAGACCGCGTATGGGTTCTGGATCCGATAGACGGCACGCGCTCTTTCCTCTCTGGCTATCCGACATTCGGGTTTTTGCTCGCCATTCTTGAGCATGGCAAACCCAAAATCGGGGTCATTGGCATTCCGGCAATGAATGAAGTTTATACCGGCCTTGGGACTGAGGCCCGCTGTAACGGCAAGCCGATCGCGGTTTCTCAACAGACATCCCTTAATGACGCCATTTTGTATATACACGAAGCCGAGCACATGCGCACGGATGATGAAGCCGTGCTGGAGCGATTGACCAAGTCGGGGTCTACCCGCCGCTTTGCGTATGACTGTTACGCCCATGCGCTTTTAGCCGCCGGGCATATTGATGCTGTCGTGGATTACAACCTACAACCCTATGACTATCTCCCACTATGTGCGCTGATCGAGGCCGCAGGCGGGGTGATCACAGATTGGCAGGGGCAACCACTGACGCTGGAATCCGACGGGCGGGTAATTAGCGCGGCTACGCCAGAACTACACGCAGAACTCTTGGAGATTACACGATGAGCGCCACCGAATCCCTAATGCGCCTCATAGGCTCGGTAAGCCTACTTTTGTGGGGCCTTTATATGGTGCGCACGGGCGTAACCCGCGCCTTTGGCTCGGAGCTTCACCGGATTGTCGGGCGTGCAGTTTCAAACCGCATTAGCGCCTTTCTCAGCGGCATCGGCGTGACACTGATTGTGCAATCAAGCACGGCCACAGCGCTGATCATTTCCTCCTTTGCCGCGCGGGGCGTTATTGCCCTACCCGCGGCTTTGGCAGTAATGCTCGGTGCCGATATTGGCACCACGCTGGTGGCGCAGGTGCTTTCGTTTGACTTGTCCCTGATGCCCTACATCCTTGTACTGGTTGGCCTTATTTTGCACGGCCCCAAACGAACCAGCAAAACCCGCCAGCTGGGCCGCGCGGTGTTTGGCCTTGGCCTGATGTTGCTGGCGCTCTCGCTCATTGTGCAAACCTCCGAACCCTTGCGCACATCGGTTATTCTGCAAGATGTATTTAAGTCCATTAGCTCAGAGCCAATAATCGCTATCCTTTTGGCTGCGCTTCTTACGTGGGTTTCCCACTCAAGCCTTGCCATTGTGCTGCTGGTCATGAGCTTCGCTGTGGGCGGCGTGATTAGCATCGACCTTGCCTTCCTGCTGGTGCTCGGTGCCAATTTGGGCGGCGTGGTTCCTCCGATTGTTGCTACGCTCTCTGAGGGAGACCTCGCGCGGCGGGTGACCTTTGGCAATGCGGGCTTCAAGATCGTCGGCGTACTCTTGTTTCTGCCGTTTCTAGGCTACATGCCAGAGCTTCTGGGCCGCATCTCGGAAGACCCTGCGCGGCTTGTTGTAAACTTCCACACCTTGTTCAACTTTGCCCTCGCCTTTATTTTTGTACCTCTGGTGCCGCTAGCCGCACGATTGTGGGAGCGGATTATTCAGCCAAGCACGAGCATCACAGACGACGACACCCCGCGCTTTCTGGACGAGAACTCCATCAATACGCCCGTGCTGGCGCTGGCCTGTGCCACCCGCGAAGTTGGCCGGATGGTCGAAACGGTAGACACCATGCTGCGCGGCGTTTCGGAGTGTTTACGCACTGATGATTACAGCAAGGTCGACGAGCTGATCGAGCTGGATGACCGCGTAGACACGCTTTATGACGACATAAAGTCCTATGTTACCCGGGTTTCGCGGCAGGAAATTGACCAGCCAGAAAGCGACCGCGTGGTGGAAATTCTGATGTTTACCACCAATTTGGAGCATATGGGCGACATCGTTGAAAGCCTGCTTGGCGCGCTAGTGCGGCGCTCCAAAAAAGATATCAGTTTTTCCAAAGAGGGGCTGGCAGACCTGCTAGAGCTAAACACCAAGCTGATTTCAAACCTGACGCTGGCTATTAATATCTTTAACTCCGGCGATGTGGTGCTGGCCAAGCAGCTGATTAAAGATAAAGGGCGGGTAAATAGAATGCAGGGTGGCTTTGTGCAAAACCACCTGGAGCGACTGAAAGAGGGCAAAATCGAAAGCGTTGCGACCTCGGCCCTGCACATGGATGTGCTGCGGGACCAACGCCGGATTCACTCGCATATTACCGCTGTGGCCTATCCGATTTTGGAGCGAGCGGGCAAGCTGCGCAAATCGCGGCTGAAATAGCGGCGAAAAGTTTTGGTTTTTCTCAATTCGGGGCTTGCGGAGGCGGCAAGCCTACTCTAAAACGCCCCTTGTCGGGTGATTAGCTCAGTTGGTAGAGCGCTTCGTTTACACCGAAGATGTCGGGAGTTCGAGCCTCTCATCACCCACCATTTACCCCCTCCGATACCGCTCCACAAAGTTCCGTAGCACCCGCTCGGGCGCGTATACGTTTGCGGCATGGACCATCTCAATGAGGCTGTCGGCCTCTTCCGGGGGGAAATAGCCTTTGTGTTTGTAGATATGAATGCGGGTTGCAAACTCGCGCGCGTCGGCCTCGGGGTGGAACTGCGTGGCGTATATATTTTGCTTGTAGCGGATCATCTGGTACGGGCAGGTCGGCGAGCTGATCAGGTGCGCGCAGCCCTCGGGCAGGGTCTGCAAGGCCTCCTTATGGCCGACAAAGGCATCAAAGTGCTCGGGGAGGTCTTTGGTCAGCGCATCCGCCCTGCCCGCCTCCGTGAGGCTGCAATGGCTGGTGCCCGCAGGCTCGCTATAGTGGGCCTTGCTGACAGCGCGGGCGAGGTGGTGGCCAAGAATGCCGATGCCATAGCAGCAGCCGAGAAACGGGATATCCTGCGCGATAACCTCGGGCATAAGGGACAACACCGCCGCCTCGATCTTCGCCTCTGTTGGGGTTTTGGCTGACGGGGCGTCTGATACACAGCCCGGCCCACCGCCAACGATAATACCGCCGTAAGATTGCAGGTTTAGGTTGGCGGGCAACGGCTCCACATCCAACCGGATGCGGTGGGTTTGCGCGGGGGTAAGGCCCGCCTTATGCAGAATCGCCGCGTATTCACTGTCCGCCGCTTCTGGCTCGGGGCGGAGTTGGAGGATGAGGAAGGGGGGGAGTTCAAAGTTTGCCTTTTCTAAGATTACTATTTCGTTCCAAAACTTTATTCTCAAATAAGATTCCAGTTGGTCGGATTAACGCATTGCTTTCTTTTTCTTTTCCTACTTCCATTACATTTGAATCATCAAACAAAAATAGAACTCTTGATAGTTGACTTTCTGAAAGGCTATCTAAAAAACTGGGCCGAAAATAGGTATTTTCTGTATGGCATAAACAAGCTTTCAAGGCAGCCTCGGCGAGATGCATGTCCGGTACTTCTGAAATTGCACAAACAAAGTCATGTGCTGCTTTATCATTCTTGTCATTCACCGCAGAAATCGAGAAGAATGTATTCCCATTCTTAAGAGGTAACACAGAAAGTTGAGCATAGTTAAATGGTCCATTCCCACCAAATCGTTGTAGTTTTCTGCCCTTAAAGTCGGTTTCAATACAAAAGCTTCCCGTACCGCAAAATGGGAGTGTTCCTTCAATTATAGCAGTATGGAAATAGAGCTTTCGTACACTTTTCTTGCCAATTATTTTTTCAAATGTTTTTTTAAGCTCCCAACAATAGCGGGCATACACTAACATATTATGGGTCTCGTTAACCATTATGTCAGGCTCAAATGGAAATTCGATCTTTGCGGCATCTAAAAGCCACTTTTGAAACACCGCTGCATTTGTATGAATAACTGTTTCGTAGCAATGTGCTCGATAGGCTGAAAGAAGGGCGTCTTGATAACCCCTATTAAGGTTTCTATTTTCAATCTTTTTAAAAACCTCGTTATCATGTTTGCCGCAAAACCCAGGGAATGTAGATGCACGCGATACGTGGATTTTCTGAAAACCCAAATCACCTTCAAATGTTACTCTCTTTGCATTTGGGCCATTATTGAATCCACAGACGAATCCATCTTCAGAAATCTGAGACAGCACATATTTTCTTTGTATTCCGTGTGATTTTATTACGGGGTTACCGCAAAACCTATCATTTTCGAAGTAGGTACATCCAGTATGCTTTCCGAATTTTCGCTGGCCGGATAGTAATTCATTGATGTGTTTATAAACAACTTTTCCATGGCAATTAGCATATATTTCGCCACTGCCACAGAAGCATTTTTTTTGAGGGTCGAAAGGGCTCAAAATAGTAACTACCTCGTAAACTTCTTATACTTCATCCGTTTCGGCTTCACGCTTTCCGGCCCCAAGCGGCGAATTTTGTCGGCTTCGTAATCGGCAAAGTTGCCCTCGAACCATTCCACATGGCCATCACCTTCAAACGCGAGCATGTGGGTGCAGAGGCGGTCTAGGAAAAAGCGGTCGTGGGAGATGATAACGGCGCAGCCGGCGAAATCTTCGATTGCGTCTTCCAGCGCCCGCAGGGTTTCGACGTCCAAATCATTGGTTGGCTCATCGAGGAGGAGGACGTTGCCACCCTCGCGCAGGAGCTTGGCCATGTGCACGCGGTTACGCTCACCACCCGAAAGCAGGTTCATGGTTTTTTGCTGGCTGCCGCCTTTGAAGTTAAACGACGAGCAATAGGCGCGGCCATTCACTTCGGCATCGCCGAGTTTAATTACGTCTTGGCCGTCGGAAATTTCCTCAAACACGGTTTTTTTGTCGTCGAGGCGATCACGGGATTGGTCAACGTAGGAAAGCTTTACGGTGTCACCGTATTCTATGGTGCCGGAATCTGGTTCCTCTTGCCCTGTGAGCATGCGGAACAGGGTGGATTTACCGGCGCCGTTGGGGCCAATAACGCCAACAATGCCGCCGGGGGGGAGGCTGAAGCTAAGGTTGTCGACCAGAAGTTTATCGCCGTAACCTTTTGAAAGGCCTTCAACTTCGATCACTTTATTGCCAAGGCGCGGCCCGTTGGGAATGATGATTTGGGCTTTGCCAACCTTATCGCGCTCGGACTGGTTCGCCAGCTCGTTATAGGCATTAATACGGGCTTTGGATTTGGCTTGGCGGGCTTTGGGGGACTGGCGCATCCAGTCCAGCTCGCGCTCCAGCGTGCGCATTTTGGCTTTGTCAGATTTGGCCTCATGCTCCATGCGCTTGGCTTTTTGCTCTAGCCACGCCGAGTAATTGCCCTCGTAAGGCATGCCGCGGCCACCGTCCAGCTCAAGGATCCAGCTGGTGATGTCATCAAGGAAATAACGGTCGTGGGTAACGCAGAGGATGGTGCCTTTGTAGTCAATCAGGTGCTGCTGGAGCCACGCGATGGTTTCGGCATCAAGGTGGTTGGTTGGCTCGTCGAGGAGCAGCATATCGGGGGCCTCAAGCAGCAGCTTGCACAGGGCCACGCGGCGGGCTTCACCGCCCGAAAGGGTGGAGACGTCAGCGTCATCTGGCGGGCAGCGCAGGGCTTCCATGGCGATGTCGATGCTGGAGTCGAGGTTCCAGATATCTTCAGCGTCGATCTGGTCCTGCAAGGTGGCCATTTCGTCGGCGGTTTCTTCGGAGTAATTCATGGCGAGGTCATTATAGCGCGCCAATACGGCCTGTTTTTCGGCCACCGCGAGCATAACGTTTTCACGCACAGTCAGGCTCTCATCAAGCTTTGGCTCCTGCGGCAGATAGCCGATTTTAGCGCCCTCAGCGAGCCATGCCTCACCCTGAAAGTCTTTGTCCATGCCGGCCATGATCTTCATCAAGGATGATTTACCGGCCCCGTTGGAGCCAACCACACCGATTTTCACGCCGGGGAGAAAGGACAGATGGATGTTTTCAAACAGTTTTTTGCCGCCGGGGAAAGCTTTGGATACGCCTTCCATGTGATAAACGTATTGATATGATGCCATTTTGAAGGGTGCTCCTGTGGGGATTCTTGCTTGGCTTGTTTTAACCAACCTTATCAACTGCCGCAATGCGTGATAAAAAACTAAAGAGTAATCTAAACTCGCAAACTATAAAACATCCTCGGAGAATGCTATCTATGAAAAATAAGAAAATTGTCTTTCTTCACGAGCTAAAATTTACCGACCACGATATTGAAGAAATCGGAAGGGATACTTACGCATTTATCGCAACTTTTGCATATGCGATTGATGAAATATCAGTTTTTCTGAAGCTGGTCATACAATCGCACGGAAACAAGCCTAACGATGAGACGTTACTTCAAATGTTTGCAATTCAGCAAAACACAATAACCAGAGTCCTTTCTGCAAAACTCGTTGAAACCATAAAGCTCTTTGGAGACTATGAAAGACATTTGAAAAAAGAAGGGAAGGAAAAGTACTTAAATGCATTGCAGCCAAGTGTTGAGGCTTTGAAGCTTATAACCCGATCACCAAGCTTCAACGTTTCACGAAGGCTCAGAAATAAAGTAACCAATCATTATCTTTTCAAGGATAGTCTCCAGAATATGGACGGGAGCGTTTCCTCGAACGCCTCAAAATCCATTTTTCTCCATTTAAGTCAGGGAAATTCCTTTGCCCCACTTGGAGAAGAAGTGGTTTTTTTAGGTAGGTTTTGGCGTTACTTCGAAGAGGAAACAAAGCTCAAACCAAATATGGATCGAATCCATGAGTGGATTGACTGGAACCAGTCCGCTGCCAAGTGGGCAATTAAGACCTTCAATGCATTTATTATCTGGCTTCATCACAATGAATTTCCTGAAAAATACGGCCAGAGAACAATACACTATCTTGAGCCAGAACTATACGGTGAACTAGGGATTAACCGACTTCCTATTGTATTTGGCATTTCGGATGAATGACTTTGTATCAATCAAACAAAAAGATCATGACTTGTGCATTGATCCCCTCGCTCACCCGCGATACCCTCCCCCAAATCATTCGCCATAAGCGCGAAGTAGGGATGGAAATAGTTTGCGGTTAACGAGACGGGCATTATTGGCGGGGGTGTCGGCATTTGTGCCGGTGCTGGCTTACGGGGAAAGCGTGGAGCGGCCACCGGCGCGGGCGGGACGGGTGACGCCGCCCTCTTCTTTTGAGGCTATATTTCAAGCTAGCGGGCTGGCTGAAAACTGTAGTTGTGTGCTGATGGACCTGCAAAGCGGGCGAATTCTTGAGGGGCATAACCCTGATCTGGCGCGGCCTCCGGCGTCTGTTACCAAGGCGATGACGGCGCTTTATGCGCAGGCAAAGCTGGGGAATGACCATAGGTTTGAAACCACGCTTGTGAGCACGGGGCCGATTAACAACGGCACGCTGGAGGGGGACCTTTACCTTGTGGGCGGGGGCGACCCAACGCTGGACACCGACGGGCTAAACCGTTTGGCTAAGGCTGCCATGGCCACGGGGCTGCGGCGAATATCGGGGAGGTTTTATGTGGTTAGCTCGGCGCTGCCGCTGATTGAGGCGATAGACCCGACCCAGCCTATTCAGGTGGGGTATAACCCCGGAATTTCAGGGCTGAACCTGAATTATAACCGGGTATATTTTGAGTGGAAGCGCCAGAGCGGGCAGTATCGCGTGACGATGGATGCGCGCTCGGAGCGGGTGCGGCCTCGGGTGGCCAGCGCCACGATGAACATTTCGCCGCGGGGCGCGCCGACTTATGGTTATGAGCATCGTGATGGGGTGGAACGCTGGAGCGTGGCGCAAGGGGCGCTGGGCAATGGTGGCGGGCGCTGGCTGCCGGTACGCGACCCGGCAACTTATGGTGCCGAAGTGTTTCAGGTTTTAGCGGGGGCGCAGGGGATTACCCTGCCGAAAGCGCAAAATCGCGAGCGGGTAGCGCGGGGCGCGGTGATTGCACGGCTGCAAAGCGAGGACTTACGCAGCATCACGCGCAATATGCTGCGCTATTCAACCAACCTCACGGCCGAAGTGCTAGGGCTGAGCGCCACGCAGGCGGCAGGTGGGCGCACGGGGAGCTTACGGGCCTCTGCGCAAGCCATGGGGCGCTGGGTGGCGCAGCAGTCGCGCCAAAGCCGACCTGACCTGTTTAACCATTCGGGACTGACTGACAGATCAAGGATTTCGGCCAAGGAAATGGCGCTATTTTTGGCCAAGCCGCGCAGCCGAAACGGGCTGGCAGGAATAATGAAGGAAATTGGACTGCAAAATGCGCGTGGTGACGGGGTGGAAATTCCGGGCGTGCGGATTTTTGCCAAATCGGGCACGCTCAATTTTACCCGCGGGCTGGCGGGCTATATTGAGAAAAACGGCGAGCAGCGCTATGCGTTTGCGATATTCTCGGCCGATATGGCGGCGCGGCGGGCAGCTGCGCCAAGTGCAGAGCGCCCCGCTGGCGCGCGGCGCTGGCGCGGCATTGCCAAAGCGCAGGAAAAGGCGCTGCTTTATCGCTGGGCGAGCGCGCTTAGTTAGTAACGGCTTGGCAACAGCCCGATCGAAGCTGCAATCCGTTTGAGGACGGATTGATAACGCGCAATTGCCAGCCATATGTCCGGTCGCTCATACCATCAGAACATTCGGCGCGGTCTAGCACGCCCGTGAATTCACCGGCTGTGAACGCAAAGCTATAGGGCTGCATACCTATGGCTGTGGTTGACTGCGTGATCGGGCGAGACTGGGTCTCTAGGCTTGAATCGCTGCGGTCAGTAAACTCGAAAGTCTGATCTGGCAAAATAAATGCGGTCCAAACCGGCTCAGTGCCCGAGCAGCTAAGGCCCATCGGCATTTCACTATCGGGAAGATGTGGCAGTGGCGACGGGGTTAAGAACCGCATCGCGATCCAGCCGTTGCGCTCTTGCCAGATAAATTCGCCCCATTTGCCATCGTCGCTAAGCGCGATCACTTCGATCCGTTCATTGGCGGCAAGGTCGCCAATGTCAGCACTAGTGCCGCTTGGCGCTTGCCGCACATTGAGCGTATCGTTGGAAGCGATGCCGGTGACGGTGAAAACATCTGGCAAGATAACAGACTGTGCATGGGCGACCACCGCAGAGAGTGCTAGTCCGATAACAATAAGAATGAGTTTCATTTTTGCCTCGTTAAATTTTTGCTTTCAACTATTGTAGAGCAAAATAGAAAATAAGGTGAAAAAAATGCAAAAGCCAAAACTGGTGATTTTTGATTGTGACGGTGTACTGGTAGACAGCGAGGTGATTGGCAATACTATTATGGCAGAGAGCTTAAGCGCGTATGGACTGGTAGTTTCCTTAGAGCAATGTATGGCGCTGTTTGTGGGGGCCACAATGGCTGGGGTGAAAGTGAAGGCCGAGGGGCTGGGAGCAACACTGCCAGATGATTGGGTGGCGCAAATTTATGAAGATATTTATGCGCGACTGCGGCAAGATTGCCCGCTGGTGGAGGGCGTGATTGAAGTGCTGGATGCACTGGACACGGCGGGGGTGCCTTATTGTGTGGCCAGCAATGGCAGCCGTGAAAAGATGGGGATAACGCTGGGGCAAAACGGAATTTTGGAGCGGTTTGGGGATCGGGTTTATACTGCGCAAGAGCTAGGGATAGCCAAACCTGCACCGGAGCTTTTTTGGCACGCAGCGCAGGGGGTTTCCCACATGCACTGCGTTGTGATCGAAGACAGCCTGAACGGCATTCGCGGAGCGGCCGCAGCGGGAATGCGCTGCTTTGCCTACGCGCCTGACGGCGGAGAGGTAGAGGGCGCGACGCGGTTCACCCACATGGATGATTTACCCGCGCTATTGGGCCTCGGGTAGCTTCATATGCCGCGCCCGCGCACCGCGCTCAATGGCGGCACCGTGTAGGCGGTCGATATTCAGCTCATAACGGATTTCGGCCATGAATTCGAGCTCGCCCTGACGCAAGCGGCCATCGGCGGCGGCTACATCACAGGCCATGGCATAGGCGGTTTCAAAAAGCAGCTCGGGGAGGGCCTCTCGGATAATGCCAAACAGAGCATCCAAGCCGTCCTCTTCTTCAAACAGATCAAACACCACTTGGGCCACACGCTTGATGCGGGTGCTATCATAGCTCGCAAAAATTGGCATATGATCCACAATACGGGTAATGCTCATCAGCTCTGAATTGGTAATGCTTTCGTCAGAGGCTGACTCGGCGATCATGACAGCGACAAGAGCATCTTGGGGGGACCAAGAGGGGGGGAGACTTTCGGGCATCAGGTTTACCTTTATATGAGCACGTCTTGTGCTTAGAATATTGACCATTGGGCCGCTGCACAATAGGAAGCGGAGAATAATTTGCGTGCCGATGGGCGGTGCGCTGTTTAGGGGACTATTATGTCAGACCTTCGTGAACTCGCAATGACCTCCAAAGCTTGGCCTTTTGAGGAGGCTAAAAAGCTGGTGAAGCGGTTTGCGAAAAAGCCACCTGCGAATGGCTATGTGCTGTTTGAAACAGGCTATGGGCCTTCGGGGCTACCCCATATTGGCACCTTTGGCGAGGTGGCGCGCACCACGATGATACGGCGAGCGTTTGAGGCGATTTCAGATATTCCAACCAAGCTGATATGCTTTTCGGATGATCTGGACGGGATGCGGAAGGTGCCGGGGAATGTGCCAAACCCCGCAGCGCTGGAGGAACATTTGCAGCGGCCGCTTTCGGATGTGCCAGACCCGTTTGGCGAATATGACAGCTTTGCCGGGCATAATAATGCCATGCTGCGGCGGTTTTTGGATACGTTTGGCTTTCAGTATGATTTTATTTCGTCGGCGGAGTTTTATCGCTCGGGGCGGTTTGATAAAATTTTGCTGCGCTGCCTTGAGAAGTATGATGAAATTATGGAGGTTATGCTGGCTTCGCTCAGGGAAGAGCGGCGCGCGACCTATTCACTATTTTTGCCCATCAGCGCCAAAACCGGGCGCGTGCTTTATGTGCCGATGAAATCGGTGGATGCCACCAAGGGCACCATTACGTTTGACGATGAAGATGGCGACGAAGTGACCATGAGCGTGACGGGGGGTCAGGTGAAGCTGCAATGGAAGCCGGATTTTGGCGCGCGCTGGGCGGCTCTGGACGTGGACTTTGAAATGTATGGCAAGGATCATTCGACCAACACGCATATTTACGACAAGATTTGCCGCATTTTGGGCGCGCCTGCGCCTGCGCATTTTGTATATGAGATGTTTTTGGATGGAGAAGGGCAGAAGATTTCGAAATCGTCCGGCAACGGGATTTCGATAGATAGTTGGCTGAAATACGCCAGTGCTGAAAGCCTTTCCTATTTCATGTATCAAAAGCCAAAAACGGCCAAGCGTTTGTTTTTTGAAGTTATTCCCAAGGCTGTGGATGAGTATCATCAGCAGTTGCGGGCGTTTCCGGGGCAAGATTTGAAGGCGCGGCTAAACAACCCTGTGTGGCATATACACCGAGGGCAACCGCCGGTGAGCGATATGGTAATACCGTTTAGCATGCTGCTCAATCTGGCCTCTGCTTCGAGCGCGGAAAACAAGGCGCAGATGTGGGGGTTTATTAACAAATATGCGCCTGATGCTGCTCCTAAAACGCACCCGGGCCTAGATGCGGCTGCCGAACAGGCTGTGCGGTATTTCCATGACTTTGTGAAACCAAAGAAAGTATACAGGGCCGCAACGGATTTGGAACGGGCCGCACTGACAGAGCTCGCGGATACATTGCGAAACTGGGAGGGAGATGCGGACGCGGACGCCTTGCAGAGCGCAGTATTTGCTGTAGGGAAAACCCATGGGTTTGAGCCGCTTCGGGACTGGTTTAAGGCGATATACGAGGTGCTTCTTGGGGCCTCACAAGGGCCACGGTTTGGCGGGTTTATTGCACTTTACGGCGTTCCGGAAACGGTAGCGCTCATTGAAAATGCCTTGGCGGGTGAACTGCTAGCCAGCTAAATTATCCAATAAACCTAATGGCTAAGGACAGGGTGTTGCGCCCTGCCCTTACCTGCGCGCGCATCGTTTACGGTTTACATACAATTTTAGGATAATTTTTACGCAGTCGCCGAACTGCGCGATTTTACTTGAATTTTGGCTGCATATGCGCGCGGGGCGCAGGCAGATGGGAACCGAAAAGGGGTTTTGGATGAATAAGGCAATTACCGATGGTCTGAATTTTATGCCGCCTGCATTTATTGACGGGCTTAGCGATTGGTCAAGCGAGGATGGCACGCCCGGCTCGGCCACCTATGACGGGGCGGGGAATGCGTCTCTGGTGGCAAGCGACCCTGATTTTGGGCCGTGCCTAGAGCTGCAAAAAACCGAGACGTTGCAAAAACTGCGCTACATGGGTGACACGCCCTTGCTGCCGGGCTGTTATTTACAGGTGAAAATTCGGTTTAAGGTCCTGAGCGGGCTGTTTCCTTCGGTTCGAGTGGCGGCTTGGGCTGGTGGCCCGGGTGGCATGCATGTGACTGGGCTTGACGAAACCGGACCGGAATTTCTACCAGATACCTATGGCCGAATTTACGAGGTTTCGGCCATTATCGGCACGGGTGATCGCACGGGCGTAGACTTGATTTGGGGCACCGAGCCAGTGTTTGGCCATTTTGGCCTAGATATGACCGGCGATAACGGGGCTGTGGTGCGCATTGAATCGGTGGTGATTGAGGACAAGACCGACATTTTCCACCGCAAGCTTATGGGCTGGGTTGATGTGCGTGATTACGGTGCCATCGGTGATGGCATTACCAATGATCGCCTTGCATTTTTGGCCGCGGACGCGGATGCGCAGGGTCGTGAAGTTGTAGTTTCGGAAGGCACTTACTATATTGCCACATCCATCACAATTAACTCACCCGTGCGCTTTGAAGGCCAGCTTTTAATGCCCAGCACAGAGCGGCTGCTCATCACGTCCAATTTCGACTACAAAACCTATGAGGCCGCTTTTGGGGATGAGCGCGAGGCGTTGACCCGCGCACTTTCTGCGCTGTTTAACTTTACGGACCACGACTCGCTTGATCTGGGTGGCCGACGGATTCAGCTGGATAGCCCGATTGACGTGCATGCTGCTGTTGGCAACAAAGACAATTTTGGTGGGCGGCGGGTTATCCGAAATGGCCAACTTGAAGCGACGAGCTCAGCGGCATGGGACACTGTTTCTGTGACTTCAAATGCGGCATGGTCTAGTGGCAGCTCCAAAACCCTAACCAGCGTTACCAATGTCGCCAATATTGCTATTGGTTCGTTGGTTTCAGGTACCGGTGTTGGGCGCGAAGTATATGTGGCCAGTAAAGACAATGGCGCTTTGACCATTACCCTATCGCAGGCTTTGATTA
>NVUX02000031.1 GCA_002402045.2 Paracoccaceae bacterium
ATGCGGCTCCATCAAAGCCCATTGCGCATCGGTGATGATAAATCGGTTGCTCAAAATTCAATCCTCCTCTTTGCAAGGAGTGAATCAGAACTTATGCCAAATGTGAATCCTGAATCTCAACAAGCCCTAGACTAAAACAACGCAACAATGAGTGGATCTAATGCTGAAATATATCCTTGCGGCGGGCTTTCTTTTCTCAGGAAGCATCGCCCACGCCCAAAACCTAACCTTTGACACAAGCGTGTCAGTCGAAAAACTATATGCAACCTTTAAGCCCGCGGAGGCGTTCAATATTGCCGCCCAAACGCAGCTGAGATTTGGTGATTTCGGGTTGCAAGCCGACTATAGCTTTTCCGCAATCAATAATTCTCCTGTATTTGCAACGCCCACCTCCCCGCGAATTTCGATGGAGCTATCAGTACTTGGGGTTCACGGAAGTTACAGCATTACAAATGCGCTGCGTGCTGGCGCATTTGCAACCTACCAGTTTGCACCGAACCGACCAAACGCGGCGATGTATACTGTTGGAGCTGAGGCAATGGTGAGCTTTGGAAAAACAGATATCGAGGCGGCGGCGGCAATAGAGTTCCCGGTTAATAACGTCTCAAACCTTCTGGCTGGTAATCTGTTTTTGGCCGCTTACCACACGGTTAGCCCACGGTTGGAGCTAAGTGTTGAAACTTCGGCTTGGGTGAGTGACATGGGGCCTATAAGCCGAATCATTTTGGCCTCGGCCAATGTGAAATATACACTGCCAACTGCGCCACTCTCGCTTAAGCTTGGCGTTGAAAACGCCTATTTCACGTGGCGCGCCCCGCTCACATCCATCCGGATAGGTGTTTCATACGATTTTGGAACACCCTCCGAATTTAGAGCCTTCGGTGAGCGCGGCATGGATTTCGCTGAACTTACGGTTGGGGCCAGATCATAAGTATAGTCTTGCGGTTTGATGCCTTTTCTTTTGTGCACCGCTCACGTAAAGCAGCCCTATGACTGATCCTATACACATTATCGGCGGCGGCATGGCTGGCTCCGAGGCCGCTTGGCAAATTGCGCAAGCAGGCCTTCCCGTAGTGCTGCATGAAATGCGCCCCAATGTGGGCACGTTTGCGCATCAAACAGGAAATTTTGCCGAGCTCGTATGCTCCAATTCCTTTCGCTCGGATGATGACGAGGCCAACGCCGTAGGGCTGCTGCATTGGGAAATGCGGCAAGCGGGCGGGCTGATCATGGAAATGGCCGATTTGCACAGCCTACCCGCCGGCAGTGCCTTGGCAGTGGACCGCCACGCGTTTTCGGGGGCCGTTACGGAGCGCTTGCGCGCACATCCGAATATCAGCTTTGAGTCGGATGAGATCACCACCTTGCCCGAGTGGGAGAATACAATTATTGCCACGGGGCCACTGACCACCACAGCATTAGCCAAAGCCATTATGGCGGTTGGCGGCGAAGACGGGCTGGCGTTTTTCGATGCCATCGCCCCGATTGTTTACGCCGAAAGCGTTGATATGGAAAAGGCGTGGTTTCAGTCACGCTATGACAAGGGCGAAACTGAGGAAGACCGCACGGCCTACCTGAATTGCCCAATGGACGAGGCGCAATATTACGGCTTTATCGACGCGTTGATTGCGGCAGAAAAGACCGAATTCAAGGACTGGGAGAAGGACACGCCCTACTTTGACGGCTGCCTCCCTATTGAGGTGATGGCCGAACGTGGCCGCGAAACCCTGCGCTGGGGGCCGATGAAGCCCGTTGGCCTCACCAATTCCCATGCACCAGATATCAAAGCCCATGCCGTGGTGCAGCTTCGGCGCGATAACGCGCTTGGCACGTTGTTTAACATTGTCGGCTTTCAAACCAAAATGAAATATAGCGCGCAAAAAGAGGTTTTGCGGATGATTCCGGGCTTGGAAAATGCAGAGTTTGCACGGCTTGGCGGAATTCACCGCAATACCTTTATCAATTCGCCACGTTTGCTCAACGCGCAAATGCAGCTAAAAGCCGCGCCCAATATTCGCATGGCGGGGCAAATTACCGGCGTTGAGGGCTATGTGGAGAGCACGGCAATGGGCTTGCTGGCCGGCCGAATGGCGGTGGCGCAAGCGCGTGGTGAAGAGCTGCCTGTGCCGCCAAACACCACCGCCATGGGCGCACTCATCACGCACATCACCGGCGGGGCCGATGCCAAAACCTTCCAGCCGATGAACGTCAATTTTGGCCTCTTCCCAGAGGTCGACGCCAAAAAGGGCCGCCGCAACCGTAAGGTCCGCTACAAGGCCTATACAGACCGCGGCAAAGCGGATTTCGCGGCATGGCTCACGTAGAGCGCTTCGCCCCCTCCCCCACTGGCCCCCTGCATTTGGGCCACGCCTTTAGTGCGCTGACGGCGTGGGACAAGGCCGTGAAAAACGGTGGTGAGTTTCTATTACGGATCGAAGATATAGACCAATCCCGCTGCCGCCCTGAATGGGAGGCGCAGATATGTGAGGACTTGGAATGGCTTGGCATCTGGTGGCCAAAGCCGGTGCTACGGCAGTCAGATCGACTGGAAACCTACCAGAAAACCCTCCGAGATTTGTGGGCCCTTAACCGCCTTTACCCTTGCACCTGCACCCGCCGAGATATCAAGGATGCCGCCCAAGCCCCACAGGAAGGCATGCCGAACTTTGGGCCAGACGGGATCATATACCCCCGCACCTGCTTTCCGCCCTCGCCCTATATGAGCAGTGAGCCATTTCCTGAGAACCAAACCCTCCGGCTAGATATGGGTGCATGCACCCGCACGCTGGGCGCGCCAAAAATAGACTCGGAGCGATATTTTAGCTTCGTTGAAACCGGAGCTGGGCCAAATGGCGAAACGGGGTTGATCGAGTTTACGGCTAACGAGGTAGACAAAACCATCGGTGATATTGTTCTCGCCCGCCGCGATATGGGCACGTCTTATCACTTGTCCGTGGTGTTGGATGATGCTTTTCAGGGCATTACGCACGTAACACGCGGGCAAGACCTGTTTGAGGCCACCAAAATCCATGTCATCTTGCAAAAGCTGCTTGGCCTGCCCACGCCGGTTTACCACCATCATACGCTTATTCGTGACGATACCGGAAAGCGCCTCGCCAAGCGAGATGATGCGCGGGCAATTTCAAAGTATCGCGCGGAAGGTGCCACGCCGGAAGACATCCAGCACATGATCGGCCTTTAGCCTTCCGGCTGGCTCAGCTCCACTTCTTCGCCACTTCTAATCGCCGTATAAAAACAGCTCCGCCGGTTGGTATGGCAGGCAGGGCCAACCTGATTGACCATCGCCAGCAGGCAATCCCGATCACAATCAATCCGCATGTCAATCAAGCTCTGCACATGGCCCGAGCTTTCGCCCTTGCGCCAAAACGCTTGCCGCGAGCGAGACCAATAGGTCATCCGCCCCGTGGCCAGCGTTTCCTTCAGACTTTCAGCGTTCATCCACGCCAGCATCAAAACTTCCAGCGTTTCAGCATCCTGCGCGATAACAGAAACGAGACCCTGATCGTTGAATTTCACACTTGTGATGTCAAAGATTTTCATTTTGCTTTTCATTCCCCGCCCGAGTGCCTATCTGTTATTTAGACTTATCCAGCGGAGCCGAAAAATGCCAGATGATAGTGAACTAATCGCGCTCTATTCAGGGCAAATTCTTGCCTTGGCCGCCGATATTCCTTTTTCCGAATTGTTAGACACCCCTATGGCCGAGGTCCGCAAACGGGCGCCGCTTTGTGGCTCCAATATTGCTGTTAGCCTAGATTTCGATGGTGAAAAAATCACGCGTTTCGGGCAAGATGTAAAGGCGTGTGCGCTTGGGCAGGCATCTGCGTCTATTTTGGCTGCGCAGGTTTTGGGCTTAAGCGAAGCACAAGTTATAAAAGCCCGAGATCAGCTTTTGGCCCAACTCAAGGATGATGGCCCAACCCCCGATGCGCCCTTTGAAGGCTATGAGGTTTTGCGCCCGGCCCGCGGATTTAAAAACCGCCATGCTTCTATTATGTTGGCCCTTGAGGCCACGTTGGCCGCTATTTCTGAGGCCAAAAAAAAGGCGCAGCCCTAAAGCCGCGCCGAGGTGGTGTGGTAATCCCCCTATTTTTGATGGGGTCCGCTTGTAGAATTACGCGGCCATTTTCAGTTTCATAGCAGGGGTGATCCCGCCGATACCCATGTTGGGGCGGTCGTTGTTGTATGTCCAGAGCCAATCTGTGGCCTGTTCCTGA
>NVUX02000032.1 GCA_002402045.2 Paracoccaceae bacterium
CGCGGCGACCCTTCGGGCCACCTTGTCGGCGCGTGCGGCGCTTCGCTTGCAGGGGCTTAGCCTTGGGGGGCAATCACAGTGCAATCACTTTGGCGTGCGAGCAAACGGTCACAAGCTTTGGTGGCCGCGATAGCGCTCATGCCGGTAAAGCGCGCTTGATACATTGAAATACCTTGCACATTGCCTTGTGAAATATCGCGTTGGGCACCGCTAAAGGATTCGATATCCAACAGCGCGGTTTGGATCAAAAACCGCTCGGCGAGGTTCATATTGTGAAACGCACCAACTTGTACGGCATAGCCTCCAGAGAGAGACACCTCTGTTGCACGGGCCCGCGGCGCAGCCTCGGCGATGGGCACTACGGCGGCCAGCGCGACAGACCCTCCGGATTCTGGGCGGCGAAGGGGGCGGTGCATTTGTGGCGGTGCGTGGCTGTTGGCCCGCACAATTTCGGGATCAAGGCTTATAGGCGGGCGATTACTGGCGGCGATGGCGGCCTCAATAGCCGCAGCTTGGGCGGCGGCTTGCACGGCCTCGTCTACATTGCGCGCCATCAGCACAGCCACGGTTTCAGCGCGCCGAGGGGGGCGGTCGGCACGCGGCACAACGCCGGAATCACTGGCATTGGAGGCCACAATATGCCTGCGGGGATGGAGGCTTAGACGCGGCAGGGCGGCCACATTTGCCCTTGAAGGCGCGCGTTGAAAGCCAAGGTTCATGAGCTCGGCCACGCGGGCATTGCGCTGCGCCGTGGAGGTGCCGCCAAACATAACGGCAATTATCCGCTCTTGCCCGCGCCGCGCTGAGGCAACGAGGTTATAACCCGCCGCGTTGGTATATCCGGTTTTGATCCCGTCGGCACCCTCATACGCGTTAAGAAAACGGCGATTTGTGTGGCGCACGGTGGCGATGCCGGCACTGGCTGTTTGCCGGGAAAACAGGTTGTAATATTCAGGGAAATCATAAAATAGGCGCCGACCGAGCATCGCCATATCGCGCGCCGTTGAATAATGTCCGTTTTGAGTTAGCCCGTGGGCGTTGCGAAATTGGGTATTATTCATCCCCATGGCGTGCGCTGTTTGGGTCATATAAAGGGCAAATGCCGATTCAGAACCAGAGATCGCCTCGCCAATGGCTGTGGCGGCATCATTGGCCGATTTGATCGCGGCGGCGCGGATTAAAAACCGGAACTGAATACGGCTGCCGCGGCGAAGGCCAAGCTTGGAGGGCGGCTCACTGGCAGCGTTGGATGAAATCGCAATCATTTGATCAAGCGACATACGACCGGCCTCTATTTCGGTAAAGGCAAGATAGAGTGTCATCATTTTGGTAAGGGACGCGGGGGCAAGCCGCCTGTCTGCGCTGCGCGCATAAAGAACTTCGCCCGTGCGGGCGTCCATTACAAAATTGGAGATTCCGGGGGCAGCTTGGGCGGCCCCGCCAGAAAACGCCAATATAGCCGCGAGGATAAACCCGCGAAGGCATAATTTAATCATATGAATGGCTCGTCTGCTCGATTTGCCTGCCCGCCCAATTTTTTGGTGCTCGGCATGTGTGAAGGAACCCTAGCAAGGCCTTGCGACAAAGGAAAGAAATATTTTATGTTGCAGTGCAACATAAATACTTGACGCACTGCAACATAGCGCCTATATAGAGATCAAGATTTGAAACATAATAGGAGAATTACGATGGCCGCTGCTAAAAAAACCACGAATAAAGCTGAAGACATGATCGCCGAAGCCCAGAAGTCTTTTGAAGCCAATGCTGAGAAATTCGGCAAAGGGTTTGAAGGTGTGAATGTTTTCGGTAAGGAAACTATGGATGCGATCACTCAATCCACTGAGATCGCCACCAAAGCTGTTGAAGAGCTGAACGCTGACATCGCCGCTTTTTCGAAAAAGTCTTTTGATGATAGCGTTGCTGCTGCCAAAGACCTGGCAACTGCTAAGACTCCAACTGAGATGTTTGAAAAGCAAGCCGCTTTCGCAACATCTGCTTTTGAAGGCTTTATGGCGCAGGCCGCTAAGTGGAATGAAGCAATGACCGCCGCCACTAAAGAGGCATCTGCCCCTATGGCAGAGCGCGCAAATGCGGCCAAAGATTTGGCAAAAACATACTCGGCATAAACGTCTGCTGATAATGAATTGAGAAAAGGGGGCCTGTGCCCCCTTTTTTATTGTGCGGATATGGAATATAAAAGGCGCTGCACAGCCAGAAAATATGAGCCGTATGACCCTTTATCAAACCACAATGAGCAATGATGACCACCCTGAAGACGGGCCCAAAGACGGGGTCGACGTCCTCACGCGCCCAGCTGAAAAAACCAAAAAACCACCACTTTATAAGGTGTTGCTGTTAAATGACGACTACACCCCGATGGAATTTGTTGTGCATATTCTGGAGCGGTTTTTTGGCAAGAATGGCGATGCCGCGCATGATATTATGCTTACGGTGCATATGAAGGGCATGGCGGTTGTGGGGGTGTATTCCCACGAAATTGCTGAAACCAAAGTAACGCAGGTGATGGATTATGCACATCGCAACCAGCACCCGTTACAATGTACGATGGAAAAAGAATGAGCAACGATCCACGGTTTTTGATCCCGTTTGAGCAAGGGCTTGTTGAGCCGGCTGAAAGCATGCTGGTTATCCGGCCTGCAGATGCAATGGGCCTTTCCGGCTTTGAAAACGTGACGATTGAGCAGGGGTTTTACCCTACAGCCAAGGCGCTGGAGGGGGCTGGCTTCGCCGTTTCCTCGCATGCGGAGGGCCGTTTTGGCATGGCGCTGGTGAACCTGACCCGCGCAAAAGCGGAAAATCTCGCCAATATCGCGCGGGCGAGCGCTATGACCGATGGGGTGGTGCTGGTGAACGGGGCCAAAACCGAAGGGATTGAAAGCCTTTTGAAGGCCGTTAAAAAAATCACATCGGTTACTGTGCTTTCCAAAGCCCACGGCAAAGTTTTTTGGTTTGACGCCGCCCCGATGCCGGCTGAATGGCTAGCGGCAGGGGAAATGGCTGCTAATAAAGACGGTTTTATAACCGCGCCGGGCATGTTTTCCTCTGGTAAGGTGGATGGAGGCAGTGCGCTGCTTGCGCCGCATCTTGAGGGGCTGAAAGGCCGCGTGGCAGATTTGGGCGCGGGCTGGGGCTGGCTGGCGGCGCAAGCGCTGGGGCCAGATGTGCTTGAGATGGTGCTGTTTGAGGCTGAGCATAAGGCGGTTGAGGCGGCAAAGCTGAACCTTACGGATGAACGCGTGCGTTTTGAATGGGCTGATGTTTTGGCCCTGCCCAAGCAGCTCCCGTTTGACGTGGTAATTTCCAACCCGCCTTTTCACCAATCTCGCACCGCCGAGCCGGGAATTGGGGTTGGGTTTATTCATGCCGCCGCCAAATTGCTCAAGCCTAAAGGGCGGCTTTTGATGGTAGCCAACCGGCAGTTGCCTTATGAGCGCACGCTGGAAGGGGCCTTTCGAAAAGTCGAAATGCTGCGCCAAACCAATGGATTCAAGCTCTTTGAGGCGAGTTCACCAAAGCGTTAACATCTAGATCGGCATGCGGGCTTGCCGTATAAACCGTGGAACGCAGTCGAATCATCGGAGGTCTTATGACCGAAAATATTTCTGGAAAATCGGTGGTTGTTACCGGTGCAGCCAACGGGGTTGGCCTTGCGATTGCACGGTTGTTTGTGTCGAACGGGGCCAATGTGCTGCTCGCGGACATGGATGAAAACAAGCTTGAGGCCGAGGTCGAGGCGCTGGAAGGTCGCGAGGGCAGAGCCGCGAGCTTTGCGGGAGATCTGCGTGAAAAACTGACGGTGAACAACCTGATGGCCGCTACGATTGATGCCTTTGATCGCGTGGATATTTTAGTGAATGCCAGCCGGCAAGTGCTGCCGAGCGACCCGCTGAAACCTGCTGATGACAGCTTTGAAACCATGATGCACCAAAATGCCACCGTAAATTTGCGCATGTGCCAAGCCGTGGCCAAGCGGATGATTGCACAAAAAGAGGGCGGTGCGATTGTGAACCTGAGTTCGATCGCGGCGCAAGATTGTGTGCCGGAATCTGTGGGCTATAGCGTGGCCAGTGCCGCGCTTGACCAGATCACCCGCTCGCTGGCGGTGGCCTATGCGCCATATAATATTCGTGTAAACGCTGTGGCGCTGGGCAGCATTATGAGCGGTAGCCTGCAAGCGCTGGTGTCTGAGGATGAAGATCTGCGCGACGAAGTGATTGCGGCCACGCCCATTGGGCGCATTGGCGAGGCTGGTGAGGCAGCACAAGCCGCGCTCTTTCTGGCCTCTCCCTGCGCCAGTTTCATCACCGGCCAAATATTGGCTGTAGACGGTGGCCGTTCATTGCTCGACCGGATGACTAAACTGGCTTATTAGGCCACGCTTCTTTAGGGAAATGTGCCGAACGTCCCGCGTTTCCTTGGGGCGCTTGCCAGATAAATGGTCGGCTTTAGCCGCGGTATCTGGTGGCTTGTTGGGCTAAACTGCGGCTTTAAGCGCTTCAATCAAGTCGGTTTTCTCCCACGAGAATCCGCCATCGGCCTCGGGGGCGCGGCCAAAGTGGCCATAAGCCGAGGTGCGCTGATAAATCGGTTTGTTCAGGCCAAGATGCTCGCGGATGCCGCGCGGGGTCAGGTCCATGGCTTGCGCAATCGCCTTCTCTACGGCCTCTTCCGAAACTTCGCCGGTGCCGTGCAGATCAGCATAAATTGAAAGCGGCTTGGACACGCCAATCGCATAGGCAATCTGCAAAGTGCAGCGCTCGGCTATGCCCGCGGCCACGATGTTTTTCGCCAAATAACGGGCAGCGTAGGCCGCTGAGCGGTCTACTTTGGTGGGGTCTTTGCCCGAGAACGCACCGCCACCATGCGGGGCTGCACCACCGTATGTATCCACAATAATTTTGCGGCCCGTCAGGCCTGCATCGCCATCCGGCCCGCCGATCACAAACTTGCCGGTTGGGTTCACGTGCCATTCGGTCTCAGCGGTAATCCAGCCTTGCGGGATCACTTCCAGAATGTATGGCTCCACAATGGCGCGAATATCAGCAGAGCTTTGCTCCTCTGATGCATGCTGAGTGGAAAGCACGACCGAGGAAATTCCGACAGGCTTGCCGCCCACATAGCGCACTGAAAGCTGCGACTTGGCATCAGGGCCAAGCAACGGCTCGGTGCCGTCTTTGCGCACTTCGGCCAAGCGGCGCAGCATGGCGTGGGCATAATGCACAGGGGCAGGCATAAGCTCGGGCGTTTCGGTGGTGGCATAGCCAAACATAATGCCTTGGTCACCCGCGCCTTCGTCTTTATTGCCCGCAGCATCAACGCCTTGGGCAATATCAGCCGACTGCGCGTGCAGGTAAGAGTTGACCGTCAGGTTGGCCCAATGAAAGCCATCTTGCTCATAGCCGATATCTTTCACGCATTCCCGCGCAATTTCCTCAACCCGGGAAATTACCGAACCGGGGCCGCGCACTTCGCCGCCAATAACCACGCGGTCGGTGGTGGCAAATGTTTCGCACGCCACGCGGGCATAAGGGTCTTCGGTTAAAAATGCATCTAGGATTGCATCGGAGATTCGGTCACACACCTTATCGGGGTGGCCCTCGGATACGGATTCAGACGTAAAAATGTAATTATCGCGGCTCATAGTGCTCTCCGGTATCAGCAATTTGCCGCCTTTATGAGCGGAAATGACATGGTTATCAATAGCGGAATGAAGACCAGCGGTTGTGGGCGATACTTGCTGCCAGCAACAACAATATCAGCGCGATGATAGGCCATTGCCCAATGCGGGCCAATAATGTGGGTGGCAAGGGTTTGGCCAATGCGGCATCCAAAAAACCCTCTTCTCCCAAGGGGAGGCTGGCGGTGATACGGCCCAGAGGGTCTATCATCGCTGAAATGCCGGTATTGGCGGCGCGGGCCAGCGGCAGGCCTTGCTCAATGGCGCGCACGCGGGCTTGGGCGAGGTGCTGGAAGGGGCCTGAACGCGCGCCAAACCACGCGTCATTGGTGATTTGCACCAGCCATTCGGGGCGCGGACCAGCCACGCCTTGCGGAAAAATGGCCTCATAACAAATCAGCGGTAGGAAGGGAGGAACGCCTTCACCTTGCAGGATTTTTGGGCCGGTGCCAAAGCTATTGCTTGCGCCCATTTGCTCGGCCAGCCCTTTTAGGCCCAATTGGCGCGCCAGCCCTTGCAGCGGCATGTATTCGCCAAAAGGCACGAGGTGGAATTTATCGTAAACGGCGTCAATGCTGCTATCTTTATTCAATAAAAACAGCGAGTTATAAACTCCTTCGGCATCCTGTCGCCGTGCGCCGAGAATAACGGGCGCTTGGGCGGCTGTGGTGATTTGGGTGCGCACAAAGGGCTGCTCATCGGGCAGGTAGGCAATGGCGGCTTCGGGCCATATCACAATATCGGGCTTGCCGATTTTGGCGCTCAGCGTGAGCTGGCGCTGGTAAAAAAGTGGAATGTAATCTGGATCCCATTTCTGGGTTTGCAACGCGTTGGGCTGGATCAGCCGCACCGTCAGGCCAGTTTGCTCAACGGGGGTTTGCAGACGGTTATAGCCAAAGCCCGTGAGGCTGGCTGCAATGAGCACCGCCAGCACGGCACCGCGCTTGCTCAGCAACAGCCCGCCTGCCAGCACAATCATGAACCCCAGCCCATGCACACCAATGAGGCTTGTTGCCTGAATGACCGGTGTTTCCACCCAGTTATAGGCCATAAGTGCCCAAGGGAATCCAGTAAATATATAGGCGCGTAGCAGCTCGGCCAGTGTCCAAAACCCGGCCAGCACCAGCGCGCTGGGCCAGCGCTGGGCCAGCGCAAAGCCAAGCCCCCAAAAAAGCGCAATGCCGCCGGCCATAAGCGCCAGCGCAAAAGGCGCCATCCAGCCGTAGCGGTCGGCATCCACCAAAAACGGCTCGACAATCCAGCCTAGCGTCAGGCCAAAATAGCCAAGCCCCGCGCCCCAGCCGACAAAAAAGCCGCCTTTCCAGCAGCAAGCCTTGCGCAGCAGCCACAAAAGCGCGGGCAGGGCCAATATCGCCAAATATGGAAAATTATAAGGCGCTTGCCCCAGCGCGAGCACCAAGCCCGCCGCAATGGCCAGTCCAAACCGGAGCCACCTGTTCATGCGGCTTTGGGTTTTGAAAAGCTCACCCGGAGGCGCTTTATTTTGCGTGGGTCGGCCTCGATGACCTCAAATTCATTGCCCTGCGCATCACAAATCACTTCGCCCTGCACCGGAACCCGCCCTGCCAGCATTACCACAATGCCGCCAAGAGTGTCGATCTCCTCGTCCAGATCATCGGGCAGCAGGTCTACGCCAGCCACTTCCTCAATATCTTTGAGCGGGGCGCGGGCGTGTGCGAGATAGACCCCCGGGGATTCCTCCTCCCACAAGGAGGCCTCTTCCTCATCATGTTCGTCGATAATCTCACCCACGATTTGCTCCAGCAGGTCTTCGATGGTGACGAGCCCGTCTACGCCGCCATATTCATCAATTACCAGCGCCATATGAATGTGTTCAGATTGCATTTTTTGCAGCAAAACCGAAAGTGGCATGGAGGGGGGGGCATAAATCAGCGGCCTCAGGATTTTCTCCATCTTGAAGCTTTTTCCTTTGCCAAACCCATGGCGCAGCGCAAGGTCTTTGAGGTGGATCAACCCTATCGGCTCGTCCAACGTATCTCGATAAACCGGAAGGCGGGTGAGGGTTGAGCTGGCAAAAATCTCAACCACCTCACTCAAAGTGGCATCCTCAGCAATAGACACGATATCGGCCTTGGGCACCGCAATCTCGTCAATCCGGCGTGATTGCAAAAAACCAAGCGTATTTTGCATAGCGCTGGCCTCGACCGGTGCGGCGTCGGATACAGGGTTGGCGCGGCCAAACAGCCGCTGCCAAATTCCGTTTTTCGGGGGGGCTAACGCCTGCGCGCGTTGCGCTGCGTTAGAAGATCCGTCTGTTATATCGCCCATGGCTCCTTTTCCGTATTCGCCGTAATACTCTAATATGGGTTGCTTATACCCAGTTTTGCAAGAGCTTTGATTTCAAGCGCTTCCATTTCTTCGGCATCTACATCGGAAATATGGTCATATCCGAGCAGGTGTAGTATCCCGTGTATCACTAAATGGGTTACATGATTCTGAATAGAAATGCCTTTTTTTATGGCTTCGCGCTGGCAGGTATCAAAGGCAATGGCAATATCGCCCAGCTCACCATCCGCCATCGGCGGGGCTTCGCTTGCGGGCCATGAAAGCACATTTGTCGCGGCCTCTTTGCCTCGAAAATCCTGGTTCAGCACCGCAATCCGCGCATCGTCACAGCCCATCAATGCAATTTCAAAGCCTTCCGGCACGCGGCCAGTTAGCTCCAAAGCCACGCGCTCGGCGGGGTCGCAGAGCGCTGCAAGCCCGACGGCCTCCCAGCGATCATCCTCAAGAATTACCTCGATCATCGCGTATGGGCTTTCTCGTAAGCCCGCACGATTTTCATCACCATTGGGTGCCGGACCACATCTTTGGCTGTAAAACGTGTAAAGCTGATGCCCTCAACCCCGCGCAGCACCTCTTCGGCCTCCACCAGCCCTGAAACCGTGCCACGCGGCAGGTCTATCTGGCTGGTATCGCCGTTAATTGCCATGCAGGAGCCCTCACCAAGCCGCGTCAGAAACATTCGCATTTGCATGGCGGTGGCGTTCTGCGCCTCGTCCAGAATTACAAACGCATGGGAAAGCGTGCGCCCGCGCATAAAAGCCAGCGGCGCGATTTCAATCACCTTTTCCTCGATCATTTTTGCCACCTGCTTGGCCGGCAAAAAATCATTCAGCGCGTCATAAAGCGGCTGCATATAAGGGTCGACCTTTTCCTTCATGTCCCCCGGCAAAAAGCCCAGCCGCTCTCCGGCTTCCACCGCGGGGCGGCTCAAAATAATCCGGTCCACACGCCCCTCAAGAAAATGCGCCACGGCCACAGCAACGGCCAGATAGGTTTTCCCAGTGCCCGCAGGCCCTAGTCCAAACACCATATCGTTTTCAAGCAATGCGCGCACATAGGCGGCCTGCGCCGGGCTACGTGGCTCTACCACCTTTTTGCGAGTGCGAATATCCAGCGCGCCCTTTGGCTCGGGTGCCTGCGCGTGGCCCTCCTCAAAAATCTCGGTCGGCATTTTTATCGCCGCGTCCACATCGCCCGCATCAATGGGCTTATTCGCTTGCAGCCGCCCATAAAGCGCCCGAAGCGTGGTTTCCGCATGCTGCCGCGCCTCTGAGTCTCCGCTCAATACAATCACGTTGCCCGCGCGATCTATCTCTGTACCTGTCCCCGCTTCCACGCGCACAAGGTTGGAGTCCAGCTCGCCACACAGGTCTATCATCAGCCGGTTGCTATCAAACGTTAGGCGGGTTTGGCTTGGGGTATGCGGCGTAGACAATTAAGGGTATCCCACATGTAAAAGTTAAGCTGAAAGAGTGCCGCAATCCAAGGCTATACGCAATGCCCCCAATCTACTTTGTTAAAATATCCCGGGGGTGAGCGCAGCGAGGGGGCTGGCCCCCTTACCGAACCAAAGGCTAAACCATCTCTCCCGCCAGCGAGTTGCGCTTGGAGTGCAGGATTTTAGCGTCCACAACTTTGCCAGCCATTTCTGGCCCCGCATCCATATGCACGGCATGCAGGTAAGGCGATTTTCCGACCATTTGGCCGGGGTCTCGGCCCGCACGCTCAAGCAGCACAGGAATGGTTTGCCCAACCATACTTTGCTGGAAGGCGAACTGGTGTTCGGTGATCAGGGTTTGCAGCCGCTTTAGCCGCTCGCCTTTCACGCTCTCATCCACATGTGCGCGATCAGCCGCAGGGGTGCCGGGGCGAGGGGAGTATTTAAAGCTATAAGCTGCGCCGTAGCGCACCTCTTTACAGAGGTCGAGCGTTGCCTGAAAATCAACTTCTTCCTCGCCTGGGAAGCCCACAATAAAGTCGCCGGATAGCGCAATATCGGGCCGCACGGCGCGGATGCGATCCAGCACCTTCAAATAACTTTCGGCTGTGTGTTTGCGGTTCATCGCTTTGAGCACTTTATCAGAGCCGGATTGCACGGGGAGGTGCAAATACGGCATCAGCTTTTCTTCTTCGCCAAAGGCAGCGATCAGGTCGTCGCCCATATCGTTGGGGTGCGAGGTGGTAAACCGAATGCGCTTTAGCCCGTCAAGCTTGGCCATTTCCTTAATCAGCTTCGCAAGGCTCCAGCCGTCGGCTTCATACGCGTTCACATTCTGGCCAAGCAGGTTTATCTCGACAACCCCGCGCTCCAGCAGGTCTCGGGCTTCATCCAGCAAGCGTGCGGGCGAGCGAGAAACCTCGGCCCCCCGCGTATAAGGCACCACGCAAAAGGCGCAGAACTTATCACAGCCTTCTTGCACGGTAAGAAACGCGCTCGGGGCGCGCTTGGCTTTGGGGCCGCGCGGCAGCAAGGCGAATTTGTCTTCTTCCGGGAATTCGGTATCAACCACATGGCCGCCATTGGCCGTGGCTTTCAGCATTTCGGGCAGGCGATGATAGGCTTGCGGGCCAACCACAAGGTCCACCATCGGCTGGCGGCGGATAATTTCTTCGCCCTCGGCCTGTGCCACGCAGCCCGCCACGCCGATTTTCAGGTTTGGGTTAGCCTCTTTATATGGCCGCATCCGGCCCAGCTCGGAATACACCTTTTCAGCCGCTTTTTCGCGAATATGGCAGGTGTTGAGCAAAATCATATCGGCGCCCTCGGGGCTGTCCACTTGCTCATAGCCACTCACCGCGAGCGCGTCGCCCATGCGCTCACTGTCATACACGTTCATCTGGCACCCGTAGGTTTTGATGTATAATTTCTTCTTGTCGGTCACGAGGTTTTGGCTTTCTTATGGTGGCCTAGGCCGATTTTTTTGGCAAGTTGCTGACGTTTAAGCGCATAATTCGGCGCCACCATCGGGTAATGGTCTGGCAGGCCCCATTTTTCGCGGTATTGATCGGGTGTCATATTAAACACAGAGCCGAGATGGCGCTTCAGCATTTTCATTTTGCGGCCATCTTCAAGGCAAATCAGATGGTCATCGGTTACGGATTCACAAATTGGCACGGCGGGCTTGGGGCGCTCGGCGAGCTTGCCTGCGGGCATAGAAATACTCGCCAGCTTGGCAAACACCGTATCAATCAGCGCCGTAATATCATCAGGTTGGGTGGCGGCATTGCCCACATGGGCGGCCACAATGGTGCTTGTCATTTTGAGCAATTCGATATGCTCGGGAGATTGTTTTACTTCGGTCATGTCTTTTGCCTTATTTTGGCTTGGTCAGGTTTTACTTGCGAACGAGAAATGGTAAACAGGGAATCCTAAGATCAGGAAAACGTATTCTTGCTGGTCAAATGGCACTTCGTGTAGCAAAATTCAACAGGAGATGCGGCAAAATGACCTTGATAACCATCAAGCAGCGACCTGATATTGCGCTCATAGGCGGAGCCTTGCCATGAGCACGGGCGGGCATAAGCTGAACTTGTCGGCGGGGCTGGCATCTGTTTGTGTGGCACTGGTGCTGGTGGCACTTAAGTTTTGGGCGTTACAGGAAACTGGCGCGCTTTCGGTTGCGGCGTCTCTGGCGGATAGCGCACTGGACCTTCTGGTTTCGATGACAGGGTTAATGGCGATCATTTATGCCGCGCGGCCAGCGGATGATGACCACCGCTTTGGCCATACCTCGGCCGAAGACCTCGCGGCGCTGGGCCAAGCTGTACTCTTGGCTGGGGTGGCGATTTATATCGGCTACGGTGCGATTATACGCTTGTTTGCCGAGGTGCCGCCGCCCCTAAAAAATGAAACCTCGGGCATACTGGTGATGTTGGTTTCCATTGCCATTACACTGGCACTTGTGCTGTGGCAGCGCCGCGTGGTTAAGCGCACCGGTTCCAAGGTGGCGGCGGCTGATAGCCTGCATTATATGGCCGACCTGATCCCCAATATTGGCGCGGTGCTGGCGCTGGGCGTGTCGTCTTTTCTGGCGTTTCCACAGCTTGATTCGTTGGTGGCCATCTTGGCGGGCATCATCCTGCTTTTTGGAGCTTTTCGCATAGGCGGGCGGGCGTTTGACGCCTTGATGGACCGCTCGGCCAGCCCCGAAACCATGGAAAACCTTGCGCAGATTATTGCGGGTTGGCCGGGCCTGCATGGATACCATGACCTTAAAACCCGCACCGCAGGCAGCACGCTTTTTGTGCAGGTGCATATTGAGCTTGATGGCGTGCAAAGCCTGCGCGCAGCCCATGATATTGGCAAAGCTTTGAAGCAAGGCCTATTAAAAGCCTATCCGCAGGCGGACGTAATAATTCATAAAGACTTGGCGAGGAACGAAGATGATACATAACACCACAATCGGGCGGACTATTTTAGCAATGTTTGCGGGCGCACTGGTCGGGGGAACCCTCTCAATGGGGGTGTTGATTGCGGGATTTGGCCCGCCGGCTGCGGGGGAAAGCCTTCAGGTTTGGCTGATTGTGCAGGCCTACTGGCTGGGCGGGATTGCTATTTTTGCGCTTATTCCCTTTGTGCTTATGCATTTTTCTAACCTTCGGCATTGGTATGCGATGACCCTGATGGGGGTGCTCACTATGGTTATGCTCGGCAATTATGCCTTTAAGGGAATAGGGCAGGGTGGAAGTATTTTTGTATTGGCGGGGGTTGGTGGTATTGTTGGCTGGGTTATTTGGCGGGTGGCTTACCGGCCATCCGCGCCATAAGCTCGGCATTGGCAGCTAGCGTAAACAAGCATGGAAAACGGTGTTGAAATGAATAAGAATCCTCAAATTATGAGCGTAGAATGGGTGCTTATTGCGCTGCTCAGTGTTTTTGCCCTCAGCAGTATAATTGACATTTTGCTTTTTATCGGTGTGATTGCGCTCAGTACGAGCATAAACGTATTTGATATCATTTCGGTCGATTTCATTGCCAGTTCAATTATGGGATCAGGCTATTGGCTGGCGGGGGTTGGGGCGCTTTGGTTCATTGCCCATCGGCTCGGATATCGCCGCTGGTGGGCGCTTGCGACCATAGGCGCGGCTGTGTCCATTGGGCTGACAGTAGCGTTCAACGGCGCTCATTTTGATCTGCTTTGGTTTGTGATGAATACGCTAGTTTCTTCGGCTATGGGCTGGGTTCTGTGGCGGCTGGCTTATCGTCAGATTGTACCGGAAACAGGGGCACCAAGGCTAGGGTTGGGTGAGTATCAAATCACAATCGGCAGGGTGTTCTTGGCATTGTTCTGCGGCAGTCTTGTGGGCAGCGGGGCAACTATCGTTGTTTTTATGATGTTATTCGGGCTGATATCTTTCGTAGAATTGAGCCAAGTTTTGATAATGGCGTTGAGCATTTGGCTTGGTGGTGTTTTTGTTTTGGGCGGAATTTCGATGGCGGTGCTCCATAGCCTCGGGCTGCGGCAATGGTACGGGATGACTATAGTGGGTGGCTTGATTATGTTCGTGATTAGCTTTGTTATATTTCAGGGCGGTTTAGAGCCTGAACTTACGCTGACAATGGTTGCTGTTGGCTGTGTTGTCGGCTGGGTCATTTGGCGGGTCGCCTATCGGCGAGCCCCTTTGGAAGGATAAAATATGAAGCATTTGATTTTGGCCGCAGCGCTGGCAGGGGCAACCCCGGTGGTGGCGCTAGACGTGGTTTTGGTGGCTGATGGCGTGTATGCGCTGGTCGGAGATTTGAGCCAGCGCTCACCCGAAAACCTCGGCAATAATGCTACTTTTGGCGTGATTGTTACGTCTGAGGGCGTGGTGCTGATTGATTCCGGCGCTGGCTGGAAGGCCGCCGCAGAGATTGATGCGGTGATTGATACCTTCACCGACCAGCCGGTCCGCTTTGTTATTAATTCTGGCGGGCAAGACCACCGCTGGATTGGCAATGCCTATTGGCAGGCGCAGGGCGCAACCGTGATCGCCTCGGAAGTGGCTGTGGCAGACCATAAAGACCGTGGCTCATTACAGATGACAGGGCTGAATGCGCTGGTGGGGGCCGAGGGGCTTGAGGGCACCGTGCTCAGCTATGCGGATATAACCTTTAGGGATACGTATACGCTCAGCCCCGGCGGCGTTGATCTGGAGATCACCTTTGCAGGGCAGGCGCATACCCCTGGTGATAGCTTTATCTGGATGCCATCAACCCGCGTGGTTTTTGGCGGTGATATTGTTTATATCGAGCGGATCTTGGGTATTGGCGAGCAATCGCACTCGGGCACCTGGATCGAGGTGTTTGAGGCTATGGCGGTGCTGACGCCTGAAATTGTAGTGCCAGGGCATGGCAACCCGGTGCCGCTGGCAGGTGCTACGGCAGATACCTATGATTACCTTGTGAATCTGCGCACCCAAATGGGGGCTTATATTGACGATGGCGGTGATATCATCGGTTCTGTTAATGTTGAGCAAGCTGCGTTTTCGTATCTGCAAAACTATGAGGGGCTGGCACGGCGCAATGCCCAGCAGGTTTATTCTGAAATGGAATGGGAATAGCCGTCCTGCCCGCGCAGGACATGCGCTGACGAGGTGGCCCTTTAGGGTCGCCGAGGAAGCGCACACCCGGTGGCGGCGCGGAGAGCTCGGCGTGTGGTTGAAAGTGAGGACTTTGTCCGAGTTTATTGTTTGAGGGAGATTTCATAACCGGCTGAAGTGGCTGGTAAAATCGGAAGTTCTGCAAGCCCGAGTGGAGATTGAACTGTGTTTTCATCCGGCTTCCCCGCTTTTCCTGGGTGTTACCCAAGGAACGGCGTGGGGTTTTTCTGAAGCAGAAATAGAGACCGAAGATGTCTATGAAACCTCAAAATACAAAACGTATCGTACATGTGAGGCCTGTCCAAAAAGACGACTATGTTGTCTGGGACGAGGTGCTTTCACAACTCGGGCGGCGGGTTAGACAAACCCGCGAGACGTGGATTGTGCAGACCAGAGTTGACGGCAAGACTAAGCGTAGGACGCTTGGCGCTTGTGGTGAGATCAGGGTTGAGGCGGCCTTGGCACAAGCCTATCTTGATGAACTGACGCCGGTTGCTGGAAAAGTGGTAATACGACTATGTCGACGTTCGCAGCGCGGTTTCTACAGGACTGTCGAGGCCAGTGGAAACCGGCAACCCTTCGGGGACATCGCCGTAATCTGCTTCCTCACTCTGACAGGGGCTCGCCTTGGTGAGGTCGGGGGATTGACGTGGTTAATGATCGACAAAAACCGTGCAGCCCTACCCGATCCCAAATGTGGGCTGCGTGCTATTTGGATGGGGCGCGGCCCATGATTAAGGTGCTCGCAAGCCTGCCTCGAACGAACAACCACGGGTTTGCTGGCGGCAATATTCCGGCTTTGCGCGCCAAGGATACGAAACTGTGGAACGGCTTGCGCGTTCAGATTGGCAAACCCAAGCTGCGCCTGCATGACCTACGCCACAGCTTTGCCTCGGTGGCGGTGAATTCAGGGCTGGACCTTCAGGTAGTCGGCGGGCTGCTTGGGCATTCCGATCTGGGCACCACGGCGGGCTATGCGCATCTTGACGAAATGCGCATAACGGCAGCAAGTCAGCGGGTTGGCTAGCATCTGGATGCGGCTTTAATCCCAGCTAAACCGAAACGCATACGGAAACACAAAACGAAACCAAAAACCAAAATCTATCAGGTCTATCTAAAGTCCGAACTGAGCTTGGCTGGGTTTTGTAATCAGAACCAACACGCGTCCAGAAAGAGCTGGTGGAGTAGCGAAAATCCCAAAGCAAGCGGAGGGCAGGGCAATGAAACCCCTCATCCTCCTCGCTCCGCTGATGCTCGCTGGGATTAAACCAAAGCCAAAGGAATTCTCGCTCTATGACGCCCAATGTGAAGGCTTGGCGCTCCGCGTTCAGCCTAGCGGTGTTCGGTCATGGGTCTACTGGGAGCGTGTTGATGGCAAAACAAGAAAGATCATGTTTGGAAAACACCCTGATTTGGCACTGGAAGATGCGCGCCAATCCATGCACGCTCATCAGTCGGGATTGGTGGCTTCCGCGCCGTTATCAAATACAACAATCACCTTCGCCACCCTTTGCGAACGTTTTCTTTCTGCCAAGGAAGGTATTTACCGTCCGTCCACCATTAGCCCCCTCAATGGCTATCTTCGCACGCAACTTCTGCCAGCTTTTGACAACCAGCAGGCTGGGCGTATCCGAACGCCCGAAATAGCCTGCTGGCTCCGTGCTTACTCTCGCTTAGGCACTGGCGGCGCCAATCAGGCTTCACCACCATCCTGAACTGGGGCAAGGCCGCTGGGCATCTACCACACGACCTACTAAATCCAGCCGCCCCCTGCGCAGGAACCGCCGCACAGCGCGCGGACGGATGCTCAAAACAGAGCAATTGCGCGCGCAGTGGGTCGAATTGGACAAGGTAAAATTTAGGCACCGAGCTTCTGCTCAAGCCATTCGCCTAATCGTACTCACGGGCTGTCGCTCCGGCGAAATTCTGCGTCTGCGCTGGTCCGAAGTTACAAAATCGCGGCTTCGGCTATCTCACATCAAAACCGGCCCCCGCGATGTGCTGCAAATGAATATCCCCTAGATTTGATGCACCGCATCTCGTCTAAAATCGTCACTAAATCTTGCTTTGCCCATGATGGCCTCCTTGCCTTATTTTTAGGAAAAAAGGTGTCTACAAATCTAGGGGATATTCACTCACCGCATCACCGAGAAACCCGTCTGGGTATCTCATTGCCATTTTTTGTCGCCGCCATAGCAAGTATTGCTCCAAAGAGACCAGAACTAAACCGTGACAAGGCCACCTCTTACCAGCGCCTCTAGCGATCCGGTGCGCGCCCTTCTTCTTCAGCTTTCCGGCGGTCTTTTAAGAGCACCTGATGCTCGGCTTGCTTTAGCATATCCTTGATTACTCTTGTTTTGGCATCCGAAATGGCGGCAAAACTGCGGGCGGCGTCGGCTTGTTGTTCCTGAATGCGGCGGCGTGAGGTCAGGCGCAGGTTTTCCTGTTCGGTCCAGCCAAGCCAGCGGGAGATAATGGCGAGGTCTTCGGGCGGAGCATCTTCTAGATTATCGTTAATTTCAGCCGTTAGCGCTAATATTTGCGCGGCGGTGGCTGCTGTTTGGGCGTTGGCGCGGGTCAGTTCGGCCATGTCCTTCAGCCGTTTTTGCTCGGCAAGGTTGCGTAGTATTTTCAGCTCGGCGGGTGTCATGCGTTTCGCTCCTTTGCTTTGGCGCGCATTTCGCTGGCAAACCTTATGGCGGCAGCAATGGCGCGGTAATGATCAGGGTCAATCTCATGGCCAATCTTTACAGTGGCATGCAAGGCGCGCGCGGTGGGGGGGTCTGAGTGGATCGGAACACCGCTCTCACTGCCCACTTCGCGGATCCGCCGCGCCACATCATCCACGCCTTTGGCGATGACCACCGGCGCGGTGCCCGGCTTTCGAGCCCATTCAAGCGCCACGGCGTAATGGGTTGGGTTTACGATAATCACGTCGGCGCGGGGCACATCATGCAGCATTTGGTTGGTGGCGATTTCTTGCGCCCGTTGCCGGCGTTTGCCTTTCATATGCGGGTCGCCCTCAGATTCCTTGCTTTCGTCTTGCATCTCCTTATAGGACATGCGCAGCTTTTGCAGATGGTGGTATTTCTGCCACATAAAATCAACCAGCGCGATCAGGATTGCGATCGTCATCACCATCAACACCATGGAGCTCAGAATCTTGCCAAGCTCCATAGCCACCTCCGCAGGGCTGGCGCGCACCATGCCCAAAATCTCGTCTTTTTGGCTGCGTAAAAGGAAATAAACGCCCGTGGCGACCATCACCATTTTGCTGACGGTTTTCAAAAATTCGACAAGCCCTTTGGTGCCAAATTTGTTTTTCATGCCTTGGATGGGGGAGATGCGACTACCCTTGGGTTGTATTTTACTTGGGACAAAAACGAATAACCGCTGCGCGAGAGAAACCAATAATGCCGCCGTGAAGGGCAGCAGAAAAATGGGAAGAAGCGCCAACAGGGCTTGTCCAAAAAGCTGCGCCGCCATGCCCATACCCCCCGACGAAAGCAGGCTTTTGCTCAAGGTGTCAGCATTGCCAAACACCTGTGCCAGCACCTCGGCGCTTTTCGCTACGCCATCTATGCCGACAAAGGTGAATGCGATAAACAGCCCGAGATACCCTGCGGCAGCGGATACATCCATCGAGCGCGCGATATCGCCCTTTTTGCGGGACTTTTCGATTTTCTGTGGGGTAGCGTCATGTGACTTTTCTCCAGAGTCGTCTCCGCCTTCGCTCATTTTGGCATCCCCATCGGGTTGGCCAGCACCATATCCAAACGGTCATTCCAGACCGTGATAATGGCGGGCGTGGCGAGAAGCAGGATGAGCAAGGCCCCTGCGGTAATGAGCGGCGCACCCACAAAAGCCACCATCAAGGATGGCATGGCGCGGTTAATCGCCCCGAGGGCGAGATTATAGGCGAAGGACGCTAATACAAACGGCGCGGCCATGGTGAAGCCAAAGGCAAACACATCAGATACGCGCGCAATGCCCCATTCGGCGATATCCCCCGCCACCGGAATAGTCCCAAGCGGGAAAAGCTCATAGGTGGAGGCTATTGCTAGGCTTGCCTTAATGTGCAGCCCGGTAACCAGCGCCAAGGTCAGGCCCGCGAGCATAAGAATATTGCCAATGGCAGGCATTGGATCAGGGGTAACGCCCACGCCCGCCACCTGTGTAATGGCGGTAGATTGCGCCGCGACCGAGCCGGCAAACTGGATGGCCATAACCATGAGGCGCAAGGAAATGCCGATGAGAAAGCCGATGCCGGCTTCAATCACAATCAAGCCAGCCATGTTTGGCAAGCTGGCATTTATTGGCGGCAGGTTTGGGGCAACCATTGGCCACACGACCATGGTAAACCCAAGCGCTGCCATAAGCCGCACCCGTGAGGGAATAGCTTGCTCGCCAAAGCCCGGCATGAGCGACACAGCAGCCGCGACCCGCACAAACACCAATATCAGCCCCGCGAGGCTGACATCGGATTCTGCCAGAATTTCGGCCAGCCCTTCAAGCATCAGGCCATGCCTACAAGAGCCGGCTGGGCATTTGCCCCAACTTCTTCAAAGCTGAACACCGGGTTGCGAATGCCCTTGGCGCTGAGCACCGTATGGACAAACCGCCTGCGCCGCGCCGAGGTAATGACCGCCGGATAGCGCCCTTGCTCGCCCGCCTTGCTCACCTGCTCGGCCACCGATGTGGCGAGGCGGTTAAACTCATGCGGCGGCAAGGCCACATCAGCGCTGCCTTGATCGCCCTCCAGCTGGTGCTTTTGAAACAGCGCCTCCCATTCGGGAGAAAGCTGCACAAGCGGCAGCGCGCCATCTGGCTCTTGCATATCGGCGATCAGCTGGAAGCCAAGCCGTTGGCGCACATACTCGGTGATGGGTTCAATGCCGGTAAGCGCGCCGCTGGCCTCGGCGATGCTCTCAAGAATAAGCGGCAGATTGCGGATAGAAACCTGTTCTTCCAAGAGCAGCCGCAGTACCGATTGTAATAGGTCAATCGAGACTTTGTCGGGCACAAATTCGTCAAGTATCCGCCGGTTGGCGGCGGCGCGGGTTTGGTCTGTCACAGCCACAAACTCATCCAGCAGTTTGCGCATAGTGCGGCGATTAAATAGCCGCCCGAAGTTTTGCTTCAAAACCTCAAGAAGATGCGTCGCAATCACCTCCGTTGGGGTGACCACGGATAGCCCCTGAAGGGCGGCTTCCTCTTGCATAGCTGGTTCTATCCAGCGGGCAGGCGCGCCGTAAACCGGCTCTGAAACATCACGGCCTTTGGGCGCGTGAATGGCATCATCAGATAGCAGCACCAGCACTTTGCCGATCTCCACTTCGGAGCGGGCAATTTCCACGCCCTGAATGCGAATAACATATGTGCCATTGGGTAATAGCGTAGAATCCGTTAGCCGGATTTCGGGGATCACAACGCCGAATTGTGAGGCAATATGGTTGCGCATATTCAGGATACGGCGGTCCAGCCCCGCGCTATCATCCATCACGGTCGCCACCAGATCGGAGGCGAATTCAAGGTGGATCTCATCAAGGTCCAGCATGTCGCCCAGCGTTTTTTGTGGGGTGGCTTTGGGGGCCTCAACCGCCTTTTCAAGCTTGGCCTCTTCCGCCTCGCGTGCCTTCCTTTTAAAGCTGGCATAGGCCGCTGCGCCCAGCACGGCTGCTCCTGCGAAAAACGGGATAATCGGCAAGCCCGGTATAAGGCCAAACAATGCCAGCATTGCCGCCACTGTGGCCAAGGCCTCGGGGTAGGCCCCAAGCTGGCTGGAAAGCGCTTTATCAGCAGAGCCGCGCACCCCGCCCTTGGAGAGCAAAAGCGCCGAGGCAATGGAGATGATAACGGAGGGAAATTGCGAAACAAGGCCGTCACCAACGGTAAGAATGGCATAGGTTTCAAAGGCTTGCCCCACGGGCATACCATGCACGAACACCCCCATCACAAGGCCCATGATCAGGTTGAGCATGGTAATGAGCAACCCCGCGACCGCATCGCCCTTCACAAATTTTGAGGCCCCATCCAGCGAGCCAAAAAACGTGGTTTCTTCCTGCTCGGTTTTACGGCGCCTTTTGGCCTCTTCGTGGTCAATCGCGCCCGCCGCCATATCACTATCAATCGCGAGCTGCTTGCCCGGCATGCCATCAAGCGCAAAGCGCGCGCCCACTTCGGCCATGCGGCCAGCGCCCTTGGTGATAACAATAAAGTTCACAATGAGCAGCACGCCAAACACCACCAGCCCGAGGTAAACCGAACCGCCCATGATAAACATAGCAAAGCCCTCAATCACATCGCCCGCCGCACCTGTACCCGTGTGGCCCTCACCAATAATCAGCTTGGTTGAGGACACATTGAGCGAAAGCCGCAGCATAAGGCTGGCGAGCAGAATGGTCGGGAAGGCCGAGAACTCCAGCGGGCGCGTGATGAAAAGGGTAATCGTGAAGATCAGGATTGAAATTGCGAAGCTGGCGGCAAGGCCGATATCAAGCACCCAAGCGGGCATAGGCAGGATCATCATCGAGATAACCGCCATCAGCGCAATGCTGAGCAGAACCGTGGGTTGATACAGTGTGGCAATGGAAATTTTGGGCATAATCGTCCTTAAAAAAGTGAGCCACTGGTGCTGGTGAGTAGGGTGACGGTTGTGCCGTTAAGCATGCCTGATGCCAGCGAGCCCATAAGAGCGGCGGGTGTTTCAACTGCCCCTTCGCCGATGGCTCCCGCGCGGGAGCTGTATGGTGAAATGGCGGCCACGGGCGGTGCAGAAAGGAACGCGTGCTGCACATCGGGGAAGCGGGCCGCACGAGCCACCAGCACCGTTGGCAAGCGCAGCGCGGGCGCAGGGGCTTCGCCACCTAAACGCCCTCGAATGCGGGCATAGCGGGTGCGATAACGGCTGGCATAGGTCTCTGTGCGAGAATGGTAAGCCCCGGCAGCTTTTGTCCAATCGCCAAATTCGTCATGAAGCCCCGAAAGCATTTGCGCGGCGTAGGTTGCGTTGATCATTGGGTCAAACATCGCGTCGATCGATTCGAAATTCATCCCGTGCCATTTGTAATTGAGCTGGAAGCAACCGACATCAAAGCTCCGCGCGCCGGCGTTATAGCGCTCCATCACATAATCATATGCTTCTTTACGGGTGTCAAACCAAAAGCCGCGCCCCTCCATATTGACCGTCCAGGGCCAAGGGCGAAACGCGCCATTGCGAGTGCGGCCAGTCTCAGTAAGGCTAATGGCGTAAAGCGCATCGCTGGGCATATTTTGTGCACGAGAAGCCGCAGCGCTGACCGCATCGCAAATTGACGATATTGCCACCTCATCAGCAGATTCGGCCGCGCGCAGGGGCGGAGCTGCCAAAAGCAGTAAAAATACCAAACGCCATATGTAAACCATTCGCGGATTCTCCCAAACAGTGATGCAAATAGGGGTTTAGGGCGATATGGTTACGAAAGCGTAACGGAAATGTTGCAATTTTTTCGAAAATCCCGAATTTTCCGGTTGAACCTTCCGTTCGAAGGCGGTAGCTAAGCGCCAACAGCGAAAGTTGTTACATTTGGCAGAAAATGCCACTGTCGCGGGGTGGAGCAGCCCGGTAGCTCGTCAGGCTCATAACCTGAAGGTCGTAGGTTCAAATCCTACCCCCGCAACCAAAATAAACAAAGAAATCAAACGCTTAAAACCCGAGAGAAACACTCGGGTATTGTAAGCGCGCATCCACATCAACGCCACCTCAACGTTTGACGAGGCGGCTGGGAAAAACGCGTGAAATCAACAGCGTAGGGTTTTGATCAGAAGTCAAAAGCGGTGCTCAGTATGAAGTGTGACCTGCGCCCAAGTCTCCTCCACCTGGTGGAGAGTCCTTGGGGTTAAATTGATGGCGTTAAGCTGCCAGTTTGTCCACCCTCATTTTCAGTGCAAATTCCTGTGGTGTCAGGTTTCCCAAGGGTAGCTTGATGTTGCGACGCAATATTCCCTATCCATGAATAGCCCCTAGATTTGTAGACACCTTCTTTCCTAAAAATGAGGCAAGGAGGCCATCATGGGCAATGCAAGATTTAGTGACGATTTTAAGCGGGATGCGGTGCATCAAATTACGGTGCGGGGGTATCCAGTTAAGGAAGTTTCACAGAGACTGGGTGTCAGCACCCATTCGTTGTATTCGTGGGTGAAGAAGTATTCCACGTCATACAAGACCAGAGAGGACGCAAGGCGTGACGTGTTCGACTACATCGAAATGTTCTACAATCCGAAACGCAAACACGCTAGAAACGAAATGCTGTCGCCTGTAGAGTTCGAAAGACAGCAGAAAATGAAACAAGAAGGCGTCTAGGAAACTAGGGGCAATTCACCATGGTTTTCAAATGAGTACTAGGGCTTGTTGAGATTCAGGATTCACATTTGACCTAAGTTCTGATTCAGTCCTTCCAAAGGGGAGAATTGAATGTTGAGCAACCGATTTATCATCACCGATGCGCAATGGGCTTTGATGGAGCCGCACGCATTGTTTTGGCAAGACACGCGACCCTGGACGCACGGGCGGGGACGACCGTCTTTTCATGGAGGCCGTTTTGTGGATTGCTCGAACCGGAGCGCCGTGGCGCGACCTTCCGCCAGAGTTTGGCAACTGGAACACTATCTTCAAGCGTTTCCGGCATTGGGTCAAAGCGGATGTTTTAAACGGATATTTGATGCCGTGTCGCGTGACCCAGACATGGAGTGCATCATAATCGACGGTACAATCTGTAAGGTCCATCGTCACGGACAGGGCGCAAAAGGGGGACTCAAAGTCAGGCTATAGGTCGTTCTCGCGGTGGAATTACCACCAAAATACTGGCCCTGACCGATGCGCTTGGCA
>NVUX02000033.1 GCA_002402045.2 Paracoccaceae bacterium
GAACCGACCTGTCTGTTCATTCTCAGGCAAAACTCAGCGCAATCGCTCGCCGCTCAACGAGCGGCCGCGAAAGACCTTGCAATACCAAACCCCAGCAGAGAAGTTCGCACAGTGTGTTGCCACCATCAGTTGAACCCACCGCCCATGGAATATTGACGCCAAATGAGGCTTATGAGAGAAAACAGAACCAACCAGAATGCCACCCTGATCCATCTTAATGGGGCTGTTAAATGGTCGAAATAGTAGGGCCACCTCTGGTTTCATATGGCGCCCGTTGGGGGGAATAATCTACAGTACTCATAGGGGGTCCAGGGTAGGCCAAATATATTTACCCATAGGCAAAACGTATAATAATAATATCCAATATCTATTTGCACTATGATATGGGCTGTGCAACCCTTTCCAATCTAAGGGGCAGGGAAATACCCTGCACATGAGTCTATGAGGAAAATACGATGACAAAGCGCAGAACACTATTAAAGTCAGTTTTAGCCGCCAGCATTGCTGCAGCCAGTTTTGGCGCCGCAAACTTTGCAACGGCAGAGGAGCTTGCCGCCATTCAGGAGCGGGGCGTAATTCGCATTGCGATGAGCGGCGCGTACCCTCCATTTAACTTCGTGAATGACGAAAACCAAGTGGTTGGGTTTGACCCGGCAATCGGTGCCGAGATCGCACGGCGTATGGGGCTTGAGGTTGAAATCATCACCACCGCGTGGGATGGCATTATAGGTGGCTTGCTCGCCAATAAATACGATGCAATTGTTGGCTCGATGTCGATCACGGATGAGCGTGATGAAGTTGTCGATTTTGTTGGCCCATATTATACCACCAAACGCGCGATTTTTGCCAAACCGGGCAATGGCTTTACCTCAGCAACCCAGCTCGCAGATGCCCGCGTGGGCCTGACCCTTGGTGAAACACACGAAGGTTGGGCGCGTGAGCTAGGCTATAACGTGCGCACATATAAAGGCCTTCCAGAGCTTCTTTTAGAACTTGAAAATGGCCGTGTTGATGTGATCGTGAACGACAATATCGCGGCGATTCTTGCCATGCAATCAACCGGCCAAGAGTTCATAATGATCACTGATCTGGAGACAGAAGAGTTCGGCGCAGGTATTGCAATCCGGGAAGGTAGCCCTCTGTTAGCTGCTGAAATGCAGGCCGCGCTTGATGCGATGATGGCTGACGGCACCTACTTAGAGATTGCCAATGAATGGGTTGGCGGCGATATTCGCTAACGCCCGATTGCCAAATCCAGTTGCCCCGCCTTACGTCTGCATCAGGAAACTGAGCCGCCAGGCGGGGCAGCTACAATTGCGGTGTCCCATGTTACGTGTAGACAGATGTATTAAATATAGGAGTGGATCTTAAGTGGATTTTGATCTTATGCAGAGGGTCTTTCCATTCTTCTTGGAAGCGGCTTGGATTACCATAATATTGTCGGTGCTTACCGCAATTTTGGGCCTGACATGCGGCATACTTGGCGCCGCGGCGCGTCTCTCACGTTTTGCTTTGCTACGGTTCGTCGGTGCGGCGTATGTTAGCGTAATTCGCGGCACACCGGCTTTAATCCAACTGTTCATTCTCTATTTCGGCGGGCCCCAAATAGGCATTCAATTGGATGCTTTTGAGGCGGGCGTGATTGGGCTGGGCCTAAATGCCGGCGCCTATATGACAGAAACAATTCGTGGTGCCATTATCACCATCGATAAAGGGCAGATCGAGGCCGCGCGCACGGTGGGCCTCAGCCGCCTGCAAACCATGCGTTATGTTGTTTTACCGCAAGCCATGCGCCTGATGATCCGGCCCTTGGGGGTCAATATCAATGCGCTGATCAAGGCGACAGCGCTCGTTGCGGCGATTTCGGTGGTGGAGCTAACCTATACGGCGCAGCGGTATATTGGCTCAACCTACAAGCCGTTTGAAATGTTTCTGATAGCTGGCATTCTTTACATGATTATCATTTATGTCACCGGCCAAGCCGTGGCGTGGCTCGATCGCAAAGCGCGTATTAATTAAAGGGAGGGTTTTCTATGGGACTGGATTTTTCAGTTATACCAGAATATCTGGATATCGTGCTTTGGGGCGCGGCCTGGACCATTGCAATCACTATTGGGGCGGCAATCGTAAGCTTCTTTGGCGGCATATTTTTGGCTGTAGTTGCGCTTTATGCGTCTATATTTGTTCGCCTGCCGTTCCGAGCGTTTGCCTTTTTGTTTATGGGCACGCCTTTGTTGCTGCAACTATTTTTGATCTACTTCGGACTGGTGCAAGTGGGCATCGATGTGCCGGCGTTTATGGCGGGCGTGATTGGTCTCGGACTGCACTTTGCCGTCTATAATTCCGAGCTGCTCCAAACCAGCATTCTGGCCGTAGACAAAGGGCAAGTCGAGGCCGCTCGCACGTTGGGGTTGAGCCGAATGCAGGCCCTTCGGAAAGTTGTAATTCCGCAAGCGATACGCGATGTCGTGCCGCCAATTGGCAACAATATGATCGCCCTCTTAAAAGACAGCGCACTGGTTTCAGTGATCGGAGTTTCAGAGCTTACGCTTTCAGCACAACGTGCCATTGGCAGCACATACAGGCCGTTCGAATTCTACGTTTTAGTAGCGGTCATTTATTATATTATCAACATCTTCATGGAGGCCGCTCAGCGTCGGGTTGAACGACGCATTCAGGCTTCAAAATGAACGAAGGAGAGGATCGCATGACCGACCAAAAGCCATTTATAGATATTCGGCACGCCCAAAAAAGTTTTGGCACGCTTGAAGTTCTGAAAGACATCAACCTTCAGGTTCAGAAGGGACAGATCGTTGCTATTATTGGCCCGTCAGGATCTGGGAAAAGCACGCTCTTGCGTGCGATTAATGATCTTGATCCATTGACCGGCGGAGAGGTCTGGCTTGAAGATAAACGGATCAATAAAACCCTGCCTCACAGCCAATATGAAAAGCACATAAACTTGGTGCGCCAAGAAATTGGTATGGTGTTTCAGCACTTTAACTTGTTTCCACACCTTAAAGTGCGTGAAAACGTGACCCTTGCACCAAAAATGCTTAAGGGGCTTTCGGGTACCGAGGCCAATAAGCTGGCCGAAGAGCAGCTTGAAAAGGTTGGTATGTTGGAGCGTATAGATTATTATCCATCACAGCTTTCAGGTGGGCAAAAACAGCGCGTGGCGATTGCGCGCGCGTTGGCGATGAATCCCAAAGTGATGTTGTTTGACGAGGCGACCTCTGCCCTTGACCCAGAGTTGGTCGAGGAGGTTAACCTTGTGATGAAAAAACTCGCTCAAGAACACATGACCATGATCATTGTAACCCATGAAATGAGCTTTGCCGAGGCCGTGTGCGATAAGGTTTTGTTTATGGATCAAGGCGTGGTTGTTGAAGAGGGGCCGCCCGAAGTGATTTTCCGTAACCCCAAAAACGATCGCACAAAGGAGTTTTTACGCAAGCATCTGGCGGGGCAAAATGCCTAAACTAGGGGGGCGTTTACATCAAGAATAGGTGCGCGCCGCCAGCGGTGTATTCTCGATGGCCTCAAGCAAATCCTTCAGCAGGTATTCCTCAGCGCGGCTCTTGTTCGCTCGATCATTCCAAACCAAATAAACGTCAATTGCTGGCAGGTTCTCATAGGGCGGGACCTGCCAAAGCTGCCCATCCGCTACATCACGGGCCGCCACATGCACAGGCAAAGGCCCAACACCAAGACCGGCAATAACCATCCGGCGAACCTCCTCTAGATGGCTCGAAACCCCGGTGACTTTTTGCTTCAGAGCCGCCTGCGCCCGCATGACGGTTACCGGATTCAGCACATCCGCAAGATGGTCGGTCTCAAAGCTAACGGACCCATGCCCGGCAAGATCTTTGAGCTCAAGATCTTTGCGGCCAAACAACGGATGTGGCGGGCCGCAGAATAGCCCGAAAAATTCGCGGTATACGCGGCGATACTCAAGATTCGGCGCTTGAGTCCCGACAAGACAAATCGCAAAAGAAGCTCGTTTTGCGGCAACCTCAGCTATGGCTTTGGCGCTTGATAGCACCTCGATGCTCATGGTCACCTGTGGTTGGGCCGTATGAAAATCTGCCAGCACTTTGTCGATTAGCGGGCAAATTACATGACTTGCCATTGCAATCCGAACATGGCCACGCAAATCATCAGTTATTTCTCGCATCAAAGTCGAAAGACGCAGCACAGATCCGTGAATTTCTACCGCCTCACGATACAGCAGCTGCCCAGCATCGGTCAACTTATATTGCCCGGGCGACCGGATGATTAATTTACGTCCGAGGCTTTGTTCAAGCCGTTTTAATGCTGTAGAAACAGTGGGTTGCTTCAGCCGAAGCTTGCACGCAGCATCGGTCACAGAATGACTTTCAGCCAGAACGATAAAGGTTCTGAGCAGGTTCCAATCCAACTCTCTCGCCATTCGTTCGGGTTCATGATGCGGGAAATGTCGCTCCATAGGTAAATCCTATATTTAGAATTGAAACTATTTATTTGATTAATACTAGCGTTTCTTACATGGTTTTATCAAGGCACGTTATGACAAACCAACAGTGCACAAATAATCCGTTCAGGAGCAAGCATGAGCAATCTTTTCTATCAATCAGGCGGCAAGAAGCCCGTGTTGGAGCGTTCACACGGCGTTTATATGTGGGATCAGGATGGAAAGCGCTATCTTGACGGATCATCGGGCGCGATGGTGTGCAATATAGGCCACTCCAACAAACGGGTTCTAGCGGCGATGCAACTTCAAATGGAGAAGTCAACATTTGGCTATCGTTTGCATTTTGAAACGGAGGCATCCGAGGGGCTGGCAACAAAACTGGCAGGGTTGGTGCCGGAAGGCCTTAACAAAGTGTTTTTTGTTTCGGGCGGTTCAGAGGCCGTAGAAAGCGCGATGAAACTGGCGCGCCAATATGCGATTGCGACAGATAATGCCTCGCGGTGGAAGGTGATTTCACGCAGCCCGAGCTATCATGGTTGCACCCTGGGGGCGCTTGCGGTGACAGGCTATGCCAGCCTCACCCAACCATTTGCACCGATGATGCAAGACATGCCGAAAATTCCGGCGCCGCGCGCGTATCTTGACGGGCTTGACCCCAAGGACCCTAAAACTGGCGTATATTATGCGGATATGCTGGAGGCAAAAATTCTGAGCGAAGGCTCGGAAACCGTGCTTGGCTTTATTGTTGAGCCGATCGGCGGCGCGTCAACAGGCGCACTTGTGCCGCCTGCTGGCTATATGGAGCGTATTCGCGAGATTTGCGATCAGTATAGCGTGTTGCTTATCATGGACGAGGTGATGACAGGCGCAGGCCGAACCGGGACATTTTTGGCCAGTGAGCACTGGTCTGCGCGGCCCGATATTGTGGTGATGTCAAAGGGGCTTGGTGCCGGGTATATGCCGCTCGGAGCTGTGATTGCTGACCAAAATATTGTTTCACCGATATTGGAGCAAGGCGGGTTTGCGCATGGGTTTACCTATGCCGGAAATCCGCTGGCCTGCGCCGCTGGATTGGCCGTCGTCAATGAAATTGAAAGCCAAGACCTTTGCGCGAATGCTCGCCAAATGGGCGAAACCCTGATCGCGCGGCTAAACGGGTTGATGCAAAAACATGAGCTCATCGGCGATGTGCGCGGTAAGGGACTGCTGACGGCCTTTGAATTTATGCGGGATCGCGACAGTAAAGCGCCGCTGCCAGCGCACTTAAACGCACATCAAAGATTTGTCGATATGGCCTATGCGCGTGGGCTAATCGTTTATTCCCGGCGCACCCGTGATGGCCTTGAAGGGGATCATATTCTCGTGTGCCCCCCCCTGATTGTGGACAACAACCATATCGACGAAATCATCGCGGGCTTGGATGCGACATTAATCGAATTCACGCGTGAAATTCACCTAGAAATGAAAGTGGCGTAATATGTCTGCAATTTTGATCACATGTGCCATCACCGGGTCCATTCACACCCCGTCTATGTCGCCTTACCTACCGATTACGCCTGATGAGATCGTGGAACATGGCATAGGCGCGGCCGAGGCGGGTGCTGCGATTTTGCATTTACACGCCCGCAATGCGGTAACTGGCCAGCCATCGTCTGATGAAGCGGATTTTATGGCGTTCTTGCCACAGCTAAAACAATCTACGACTGCGGTTTTGAACATCTCTACGGGCGGAAGTGCGGTGATGACGCTGGATCAGCGCTTAGCGGCCCCTAAACGCGCCGAGCCTGAAATGTGTAGCCTCAATATGGGCACGATGAATTTTGCGCTCTATCCGGCGGCTGCACGAATTTCGGACTGGAAATTCGAGTGGGAAAAACCATTTTTGGAAGATTCCGACGATCTGGTTTTCAAAAATACCCCGCGCGATATGGTGCGCATTCTCAAAGAGATGGGGCAAGATCGTGGCGCTCGGTTTGAGTTTGAATGCTATGATATTAGCCATCTCTATATGCTAAAGCATTTTGTGGATCGGGGGCTCGTTCAGGGGCCGTTGTTTATTCAGTTCGTGTTTGGCGTTTTGGGTGGCATGGGGCCAGACCCCGAGAACCTGATGCACATGAAACTGATTGCCGATAAGCTTTTTGGTGACGATTATATGTTTTCGGTGCTGGCCGCAGGGCGGCACCAGATGCCACTTATCACCATGTCGGCCGCAATGGGCGGGCATGTAAGGGTTGGGCTTGAAGACAATTTGATGATTGCACGTGGGCAGTTGGCCAAAACAAACGCCGAACAAGTCCTGAAAATCCGCCGAATTGTAGAAGACCTAGGCCGTGAGGTCGCAACCCCGACAAAAGCCCGCGAAATGTTGGGCCTAAAGGGTGCTGACCGCACCGCAATTTAAGCATAATCCAGCGCATAAGGTATGATGATGAAAGCCGTATTTGACGAACGACAATGGGTGCATAACCCTAAACACTTTATGGCCAATGGGCAGATATTGCCAAACCCGGAACAGCCTAAACGCATTGAAGTCTTGCAGGCGGGCGCTGAGGCTGCCGGCTGCGTTTTTCAATCCCCAATTGACGCAGGGCTTGGCCCGATTGCGGCTCTACATTCCCCCCAATACCTAACATTTTTGAAAAATATATATACGCGTTGGCAGCATATCGAGGGCGCGGGTGACGAGGTCATTCCAAATATCCACCCCGCGTGCCGCACGGATGGATATCCAAAATCCGCCACGGGTCAATCTGGTTTTCATCAGGCAGACACGGCCTGCCCGATCGCCAAGGGGACATGGGAGGCTGCCTATTGGTCTGCACAATCGGCCATTACAGGCGCGGATTTAATCAAGGGCGGCGCACCGTCTGCGTATGTTCTTTCCCGCCCGCCGGGCCATCATGCATTTGGTGATTTGGCAGGGGGGTTTTGCTTTCTGAATAACGCCGCCATAGCCGCGGAGCGCTTGCGTTGCAGCGGGTTGCGCCCTGCAATTTTGGACGTGGACGTGCATCATGGCAATGGCACCCAAGGCATTTTTTATGACCGCGACGATGTGCTAACGGTATCCATTCATGCCGACCCCGAGCGGTTTTACCCGTTCTTTTGGGGGTTTGGACAGGAACGCGGCGAGGGCCGTGGGCTAGGCTATAACCTCAACCTCCCTTTGGCACGGGGCACGGGGGACAAGGTGTTTTTGAAAACACTTGAGACGGCGCTCACACAGGTTTCAAATTTTGGCGCCGATGTGCTGGTGGTCGCCCTTGGGCTGGATGCATCCATAGATGACCCATTTCAAGGGTTTGCGATCACACAAGATGGATTTTCCGCCATCGGCGCGGCCATGGCAGGCCTGAAAATACCTGTGTTGTTTGTGCAAGAGGGCGGATACTTATCTGACACGCTTAAAATCAATTTAACCCGCGCCTTAACAGGATATCAGGACGCCGTTTGAAAACAGCCCTGCCTTACAATGCCCTAAACAGAAAGAGCAAAAATGAACGATATAAAAAGGCACCACATTGGCCCACGTATGTCTCAGATCGTGACACATGGGGATACAATTTATTTAGCTGGGCAGGTTGGCACTGCTGGTGCCAGCGTCACCCAGCAAACCCAAGATTGCTTGGCGAAAATTGATGCGCTTCTGAGTGAAGTGGGGAGTGACAAATCACGCATTTTGCAGGTCACTATCTGGCTGGCAAACATGGATAGCTTCGCTGAGATGAATGCGGTTTGGGATGCGTGGGTGCCCGAAGGCCAGACACCGGCACGTGCTTGCGGTGAGGCCAAGCTCGCAACGCCAGAATATTTGGTGGAATTCATGGTTACGGCAGCGATGCCTGCATAATCACTCTGCTCGATGAACTTTATGGCATGATAATGCGTGCCACCCGCAAGCATTACAAACGAGGTGTGCAATTATGACCGCCATTTCCAGCAAACAAATACGTTATCTCACGCAATTGCGGCATGATCTGCACCGCCAGCCCGAAATCTCGGGCCAAGAGGTGAAAACGTCTGCCCGCATAGTGCAGGAACTGAAAAATGCGGGTGCGGATCGCATTTGGGAAAAGCTTGGCGGGTGTGGCGTTGCGGCAGAATTTCGTGGCGCAACACCTGGCCCGACAGTGCTGATCCGCTGCGAGCTAGACGGATTGCCGATCACAGAAGAATCCACCCGAGCCTATCGCTCTGAGGTCGACGGAAAAGGCCATCTTTGTGGCCATGACGGGCACATGTGTATGGTGTTGGGGGTTGCGCTGGGGCTCAAAAAAAGACCTGTACGTGGGCGTGTAATTCTCCTGTTTCAACCAGCTGAAGAAACGGGGTTTGGGGCGCAGGCGGTTATTGATGATCCGCGATGGCCAGAGCTTCGCCCAGATTATGCGTTTGCTTACCATAATGTGCCTGGCCGCCCTTTGGGTGAGGTCGGTTTGCGGGCCGGGCCCGCAAACTGCGCTTCACGGGGCATGCAGGTTATATTGCACGGTAAAAGCTCCCATGCAGCGGCGCCCGAAGACGGGGTTTCGCCCGGGGCCGCAATGGCCCACCTTATGCAGCACCTGCCGGCGCTGAGTTCAGGCACCATAGCCGATGCCGATTTTGGCCTCATCACCCTAACGCATGTGCGGCTCGGTGCACCAACCTATGGCATCGCACCTGGCGAAGGTGAACTCCGCGTGACCCTGCGAAGCATGACCGATGCGCATATGAAGAAAGTGGTCGGCGAAACACAAACCATATTGGGGCAGATTGATAAGAAAATTAAAATCGACGTTAGCTGGCACGATGTGTTCTCAACGGTGGTGAATAACGAAAATACGACGAATATCGCTCGCAACGCAGCCCGCGCAGATGCGTTGAATGTTTATGAAATGAACCATCCAATGCGGTGGTCAGAAGATTTTGGCCGCTTTGGAGCAGATGGAGCTCACGCGGCAATCATATTTTTAGGGGCAGGTGAAACACAACCACAGCTACACAATCCGGACTATGATTTTCCCGACGCGTTGCTGCCCATCGGCATTGAGCTTTTCTTGCGTATTATAGAGCAAATCCTTTCAGAAAACGCCGAGTAGCCCTATGCCCTCAGATATTGTGCACGCTTCCTGGTGCGAAATTTCCCCCAAACGCATCGCGAAAAACCTGCAACTTGCGCTTGGCCTTTTGCCAAAGGGGGCTCAGTTTTGTGCGGTTTTAAAAGCCGATGCTTACGGGCATGGTATTGATAGGGTTGTCCCTATTATTTGTGAGCAGGGTGTAAATTATGTCGGCATTACGTCTAATGAAGAAGCCCGCGCTGTTCGTGCTGCTGGCTTTAGAGGCACCATTATGCGCCTGCGCTCCGCAACCCCAGACGAAATCAGAGGTGCGGTGCGTGATCAGGTAGAAGAGCAGGTTGGAACGCTTTATGCGGCGCAAGTATTTAGAGGGATGGCGCGCCAAAATACAAAGGTTCCGAAGCTTCATCTATCCATAAATGCTGGCGGTATATCACGAGACGGGGTCGAACTATCGAGCCATGAAGGGCGGCAAGCTTGCCTAGAAATTCTTGATACCATCGGCCAGCACATCGTGGGTATTTGCAGCCATTTCCCTTCGAATGTCGTGCACGATCTGGCTTTGAGTAACCTGCAATTCCAAAAAGATGTTGATTGGGTTTTCAACCATAGCCCCCTGCGCCGCGATGCCGTGAAAGTGCATACAGGAAGCTCCCTAACCCTCGTTTCGGAGCAAAATGTAACAACCGGTTTATTTCGGTGTGGGGCCATCATGTATGGAATTTTGAAGCCTGAACTCGGCTTTAGACCCACCATGGCTTTGAAGTCGCGGGTTACCAATCTGGCAACATACCCTCAAGGCAGCACGATCGGGTATGATCGCGCGACATATCTAAAAGAAGACAGGCGGCTGGCCAATGTCTCGCTAGGATACGCCAACGGGATTAGGCGCAGTTTTTTCAATAAGAGTTCTGTGTTGGTGCGCGGACGCGTCGCCCCAATTCTGGGTAAAATATCCATGAATACAATTACGGTGGATGTAACTGATTTGCCCGAAGTGGCTGTGGGGGACGAGGTGGTTCTGTTTGGTCAACAGGGCGCTGGCTGCATTGAAAACAAGCACATGGAACTTCAAGCGGAAACGATCATGGCCGACGTTTTTGCTGATTGGGGGCAACGCAACCACCGTGTGGGTGTTGAATAAAGGATTCTTTCACAAAATCTGCGGCTTGGATTGCGCCTAGTACCAAAACCGATGCTTTATGTGTTAAACATGTAAACGGTATCGTCAAGTTGACGGACCATCCTCTGGTTTATAAACCTCCATCATGACAAAACCGAAGAACGCCTCTGGCGACCCTAAAGCACCAAAACTAATTTTTTCAAAAATATGTGAACCATTTTTTGCGTGGCGGCGTCTGATCAGTGTGCCTCCGTTGGGGCGCGCTTACTATAGGATTTCGAAAATGAAACATGCATTAGCCGCATCGCCTGATTGGAGCGGATTTTATGCCGGGGGATGGTAAACTTTGATACCGGCAGCGCCACTGGAATGACGAAGATAGCACTGCGGTGTAAGCCATCTTCAAAATCATCGAGGCCGAGTTGATCTGGCGGCATTCATGGCAGACGCGCTGGGATATCAAGATTGCCATCTTCAAAACAAATGTGGGACAGGTCCGGTATTGACAGCCCGCAAGCAAAGCCGCAAATTACGGCATGAATTCGGATCACAGCATTTCTGAGCGGTTGGCAAAACGGCTAAAGGAAACCCGCAAGGGGAAAGGGCTTAGCCTTGAGGCCACGGCTCGGTTGTCTGGGGTTTCGCGCTCTATGCTGTCGCAAATTGAGCGGTGTGAATCCAGCCCGACCGTTGCAACATTGTGGAACCTGACCCGCGCTCTGCAAGTCGATTTTGCCGGACTGCTGGACGAAGGCCGCGCCGATAGCGCCATTCTGGAAATTATGCGGGCAAACCGGACCCCGACAATTGACAGCCAAGGTGAGGGCTGTCGCATTCGTATTCTTAGCCCGCCCGATCAGGTCGGACAGCTTGAGGTGTATGAGATCAGTTTCACCCAAAACGGCGTGCTGCTCAGTGACCCGCACCGCCTGGGCTGTGTTGAGCATTTGACGGTGTTGGAGGGCATGCTGACCGTAACAGCCGGCACCGAAAGTGCAGAATTGGATACCGGAGATACCATCCGATATGCTGCTGATAGCCGTCATGGGATTCGGGCAACAGGTAAGCCAGCCAAAGCGTTGCTGATCGTGCAAAACTCTTAATTCTCCAATATACAGGATTATAATTCCTTTATATTGACAATATCCGCAAAACTGGAATACTGGGTGGGCAACAACAGGAGCATCCCCATGCCAAACCCCTTCCTGAACCATCTAAGCAAAACCCTGACCGAGATAGAAACCGCCGGGCTTTTTAAGCGCGAGCGTCAGATCACCTCCCCCCAAGCAGGGCGCATTGATGTGTCGCTGGACGGGGTCCAGCATGACCGCGTGGTCAACCTTTGTGCCAATAATTATCTGGGGCTGGCCGATCATCCTCGGCTGGTCAAAGCTGCGCAAAAATCTCTTGATACACAAGGGTTTGGCATGGCATCAGTGCGGTTTATCTGTGGCACACAAGACCAGCACCGCACACTGGAGCACCGGCTGGCCAGCTTTCTTGGCAAGGAGGACGCGATCCTGTTTGCTGCCTGTTTTGATGCCAATGGCGGGGTGTTTGAACCGCTGCTGACCGCCGAAGATGCCATTATTTCCGACGCGCTTAACCATGCGTCCATCATCGACGGCATTCGGCTGTGTAAAGCGCAACGATATCGGTACGCCAATTCCGATATGACGGAACTCGAAAATCGGTTGATTGAGGCAAAAGCCGCGGGCGCGCGGTTTATTATGATCGCCACTGACGGGGTGTTTTCAATGGACGGGCATCTAGCAAAACTGCCGGAAATTACTGCGTTGGCGCAAAAATACGGCGCGATTGTCATGGTTGATGACTGCCATGCCACCGGATTTATGGGGCCGCAAGGGCGCGGAACACCGGCACATTTCGGCGTTGTTGACGGTGTGGATATTTTAACCGGCACCCTTGGCAAGGCATTGGGCGGCGCCATTGGTGGCTATATCGCCGGGCCGCAACCGGTGATTGATCTGCTGCGCCAGCGGGCGCGGCCATATTTGTTCTCAAATTCACTGCCACCGATGATTGTTGCGGCCGCGCTTGAAGCCCTCGATCTGGTTGAGGAAAGCGACGACTTACGCACCAAACTGTTTGAAAATACGGTTTTCTGGCGCAATGGCCTTGCCACACTGGGGTTTGACCTGCTGGACGGCGAACACCCGATTGTGCCGGTAATGTTGGGCGATGCAAAGCTGGCGCAAACGATGGCGGCACAATTATTTGACGAGGGCGTATTTGTGGCCGGATTCTTTTTTCCCGTGGTGGCAAAAGGCAAGGCGCGTATTCGCACCCAAATGAACGCCGCGCTTAGCCGTGACGATCTGGAATTTGCCCTGACCGCATTTGAAAAAGTCGGCAAAGCCATCGGCGTGATATCATGACGGACCGATCGAATGGCATGAAGGCTCTGGTTAAGGCAAAACCAACCGAGGGCTTGTGGATGCAACGCGAGCCGGTGCCCGATATCGGGCCGGATGATGTGTTGATAAAAATCGTAAAAACCGGCATTTGCGGCACCGATATTCATATCTGGAACTGGGATGAGTGGTCGCAAAAAACCGTGCCGGTTCCGTTGATCACCGGCCATGAATTTGCCGGCGTCATTGTCGAGATGGGCAAAAATGTCAGTGATCTACGCATCGGCCAGCGGGTTTCTGGCGAGGGGCATTTGATTGGCAAAAAAAGCCGTGCCAGTCGGGCGGGAAAATTCCATCTTGACCCCGAAACCCGTGGCATCGGCGTTAATGAACCCGGTGCTTTTGCACAATTTCTGCGGCTGCCTGCATTTAACGTGGTGGTGCTGCCCGACAGTATTTCGGATGATATTGGCGCCATCCTAGACCCGCTGGGCAACGCGGTGCATACCGCCCTGTCGTTTGATTTGATTGGCGAAGATGTGCTGATTACCGGTGCTGGCCCGATCGGCATCATGGCCGCAGCGGTGGCCAAACATATCGGCGCGCGGCATGTGGTGATTACGGATATCAACCAAGAGCGGCTGGATTTGGCCCGCAAGGTTGCCGATGTAACGGCGGTAAATGTGGCCACGACCGAGCTGAAAGAGGTATCGGCAGCTTTGGGGATTGTCGAAGGATTTGATGTCGGGCTGGAGATGAGCGGCTCGCAAATTGCGCTGGACCAGATGATCGGTGCGATGGTCATGGGCGGGCGCATTGCGATGCTGGGTATTCCGCCGGGAAAATCAGCGGTCGATTGGTCGTCAATTGTGCTGAAATCCATCACCATCAAAGGTGTCTATGGCCGCGAGATATTTGAAACCTGGTATAAAATGCTGGCGATGCTGCAAAACGGTCTGGACGTGAGCGCCGTAATCACCCATCATTTCAAAGCAGATGATTTTGCCGCCGGTTTTGCGGCGATGAAATCAGGATCAAGCGGCAAAGTGGTTTTGGATTGGACAACATGATTACAGTAGTTGAGCGGGAAAACCCGGCCGATATCGTAGAATTCACTGAAACCGACAGGCTGTTCCTGAACCCGCTGGAAACCAGCGATTGGCGGATCAGGCGGGTGGTGCGCGACAAGGTTTTGCGCTGCGCCGAAAACCTGCCTGATGGGCTGTGCCTAATGATATTTGAGGCGTTTCGCCCGCGCACCCGCCAATGGGAGCTGTGGAAGCCGGTTTATGCCCGCATCACCGAGGACCATCCCGACTGGACGCCGGAGCAGGTTTATACGGAATCGTCGCGCTGGGTTGCCCCGCCCGATGGTTTTGGCAGCGGCCATCAAGCCGGCGCTGCGATTGACGTAAAGCTGGCCTTGCCAGACCGCTCCGAACTGGAATTTGGCGGGCTGATGAAGGGCCTGACCGGCGTGGCGCCAACGGATTGGCCCGTCTCTCCGGAAATACGCAAAAATCGAGACTTACTGGTGAAGGCCTTGCACACCGTTGGCATGATTAACTATCCTGACGAGTGGTGGCATTTCAGCTATGGTGATCGTCTCTGGGCCGAGGTTACCGGACGGGACACCGCGTTTTTTGCGCCGATTGACTAAGCTGCACGTAAAACACGAGCGAGAGATATTATGGAAATCAAATGGCTAAGGGATTTTCTGGTGCTACAGGCCGAGGGCAACTTTCGCATTGCCGCCAAGGTGCGCGGCGTTTCACAACCCGCGTTCAGCCGCCGCATTCAGGCGTTGGAGGTCTGGATCGGGGCGCAACTTATTGATCGCTCAAGCCAACCCTCTCAGTTGACCGCCGCCGGAAAAATGTTTCTACCGGTTGCTCAGCAGATCGTTGATCTGGCCGAATCAGGTAAGGCAAATGTGCAAAATCAAGTGCTTGCAGAAGCGGAACAAATGCGTTTTTCAACCCTAGGGACGCTCTCGCAAATATTTCTCCCCGGATGGCTGAAAGGCCTCCAGCCATTTATTGATGCCAACCAGTTTGTGGTGAAAACTGAATATGTAACTATTCTGGATTATTTTTCGGCACTCGAAAGCAACGCCGTCGATTTTTTCATCAGTTACCTAGACCCCAAACGCGACGCGCAAAGCGATATCTCGGTTTTTCCATTCCTGACATTGGGCACGGAATCTCTCGTGCCGGTAACCAGCCCCAATGCAAAGGGTAAAGCGCGCTGGTGGCTCCCCGACCAGCCAAAAGAACCGATCCCTTGCCTACATACACTGACTGATAATAGCCCGTGGCCGATCAAAAATCACATGAACAGCTTGTATAATAACCTGATATTTAAGCCGGTATATGATTCCTCGTTCGCTGCCGGCCTTAGGGAAATGGCGATTCAGGGGTTTGGGTTGGCGTGGTTGCCCCACACACTAATCGCTGATGATCTGACCACCGGTAAACTGGTGCGGGCTGCCAGCGCTACGGATGACTTGAGGGTGGATATCAGGATTTACCGTTGCGCAAAATACACCGCGCCCCGTGTCGAAAAATTTTGGCGTGTTTTGGTGCAACAGGCAGCCCAGCGTCATGCAACCGTCACACAAGCTTGATAACAAATCTGTATGGTTGAGATTGCCTCATGCATTTTATGCATCGCTAATGTCGATAATAGTATTGGACACCAACCGCACCGGTTCCGTAACTTCGCGGAACAACAAAATAATCAGGAGGAATTCTTATGAAACTTACAACAGGTTTGGCATCAGTTGCCACACTGGCCGTTATGGCCGTGTCGAGCGCAACGATCGCTTCGGCCCAAGACACGCTAGAAATCGTAAAAGAGCGCGGTCATGTGCGGTGCCAAGTTGGTCCACCATCTCCCGGGTATTACAACCTTGATGCTGAAGGTAACTGGTACGGCCTTGATGTTGCGGTTTGTCAGGCTGTTGCCTCCGCCATTTTCGGCGACGCTGGCGCACTGGAAATCCAGTCGGTTAGCTCGCAAGCTCGCTTTACTTCGCTGGCTAACGGCGACAGCGACCTGCTGTCTCGCACAGCCACATGGACAATGACTCGCGACACCCAACTGGGCATCGACTTTTTGTCTCCAAATTTTTATGACGGCCAAGGCTTTACCGTTCGGGTAGACAGCGGCATCACAAGTGCGATGGAACTCGCGGGCGCCAAAGTTTGCGTGACCACCGGCACCACCACCGAATTGAACCTGACCGACTTTAGCCGGGTTAATGACTTGGACATCAGCAACGTAACCTTTGAAGATTACAACGTGCGTGATGACACATACCTGAATGGCGGCTGCGATGCGGTTACGGGCGATAAATCGTCAATGGCTGGCAACATTGCGTCATTTCCTGTGCCTGCAGATCACATGATCCTGCCTGAAACCCTTTCCAAAGAACCGCTGGCCGCAGCCGTTCGTCACGGCGACAGCCAATGGCGTGATGTGGTGCAGTGGAGCATCTTTGCGTTGATCAACGCCGAAGAGCTGGGCATCACCATGGCAAATGTTGACGACATGCGCGCCAACTCAACCAATCCAAACGTGCGTCGCATGTTAGGCGTTGAAGGCAACCTGCATGACGGCCTTGGGCTGGAAGCAGACTGGGCTTACAACATCATCAAAAACGTCGGCAACTACGGCGAGATTTATGAAGCCTATATGGGCGGCGGCGAGCAAGGCATCGGCATTGAACGTGCTGGCAGCCTGAATGCATTATGGACCGATGGTGGCCTAATGTATTCGCCTCCTATGCGCTAAACAACTTGTGGCGCCGACCTTCGCGGGCCGGCGCCATTTTCCAGTCGGGGAAAACATCCGGCGGTAATTAATGATAGGGAAACAGTGACGTGACGGACAGTTCCGGACCCAGACTCAAACCAAAAGAAAAGTTCAACTTTTTTCAGGACCAACGCGTCCGATCGGTTTTTTACCAACTTTTGACAGCAGGCATTGTCGGCTATCTTGGCTGGTATTTGATTTCCACTACCGCGCATAACCTTGAGGTTCGCGGGATGAATACCGGTTTCGGCTTCATCAATGTTTCGGCCGGGTTTGACCCCGATTTCAAGCTGGTAGAGTATCAACCCGGGATCGGCACCTATGGTGACATTTTCCTGATAGGGGCGCTCAACACCCTGCTTATTTCGTTTCTCGCAATTATCGTCAGTACATTTCTGGGGTTTTTCATTGGCGTATTGCGCCTGTCCAACAACTGGCTGGTGGCCAAAGTGGCCTTGGCCTATGTGGAGATTTTCCGCAATGTGCCGCTGCTTATCCAAATCGTATTCTGGTATATCGGTGTGTTCAGCCTGCTGCCGGTGGTCAAAAAATCGATAGATCTTTCATTCGGGGCTGAACGGGTTATTCTGAATAACCGCGGCCTTTATATGGCAACCCCAGTTCCCGGAGACCTGTTCTGGCTAACCCTTGTCACACTGGCTGCAACCATTATCGGTGTGTGGATTTTCAGGCGTCGCGCCAAGAAGAGCCAGGAAAAATCAGGCACACAGACCAAAACTTTACTGCCGTCATTGGCGGCGATCATTCTGCTGCCGCTGGCGGTGTTTTTCATTACCGGCATGCCGCTGGAATGGAACATTCCTGAATTAAAGGGCTTTAACTTTGTTGGTGGCACCAGCGTGCCTCCATCGTTTCTGGCCTTGCTGGTCTCGCTGAGCATCTATCATGCCGCCCATATCGCTGAATCGGTACGGGCAGGTATTCTGTCGGTCGACAAGGGCCAAAGCGAAGCCGCACTTTCTATCGGCCTGAAATCCAGTCGGGTGATGTCGATGGTGGTGATTCCGCAAGCGATGCCCGCCATTGTGCCCCCGCTCATCAGTAACTGGATGAACACGGTCAAGAACTCGTCGCTGGCGATCGCCATTGGCTATTCCGACATTGTGTCGCTGTTCATGCAAACCGCCCTTAACCAAGCTGGTTACGCGGTCGAGATGGTCGGCATGACCATGGCATTCTATATGTTCATCAGTCTGACGATCTCGTTCTTCCTGAACATTTACAACAAACGTGTCCAACTGGTGGAGCGCTAAACGATGGCTATTGTAACAAAAGAAAAAACCGCCGAGCGTCCGGCTCCGATTTCCGAAACCTCGGTCTTTGGGTGGATGCGCAAAAACTTGTTCAGCTCTGCGTTCAATACGCTGCTGACCCTGTTCACGCTGTATATCGTCTATCTGACGCTGAGCGGTGTCTTTACCTGGGGCATCGTTGACGCGACCTTTATCGCAGACAATCGGCGCGAGTGTTATGATAACAGCCTAACCGGCGCCTGCTGGGCTGGTGTGATCGCCTGGTTCGACAACATATTTTATGGCCGCTATCCGCGTGACGAAATCTGGCGGATCAATTTTGGCCTGTTTTTGCTGGTGCTTTGGATGGCCCCCCTGTGGATGGCCAAGGTGCGCGGCAAGGTGCTGATCGGCGCGACAGTTGTGGGGCTATACCCGTTTCTGGCCGGATACCTGTTCGCGGGTGGCGACAAAGGCCTGTTCATGCAGGTCATGATCAGCGCTGCCATTGTCGCCTTTGCGATCAACATGGGGAACATGCTGACCGGATTGTTTAAAAACGTCGGGTTAAACACTTTTCTGATAAACTTGGCTGGGCAAAGCAAGGCCTCTGATAAAACCCGACGCAATGTTTTGCTGGGGATGTTCGGTATTGCATTTGTGGCGGTCTATATCTGGCAAATGGGCTGGACAGCTGAAAGGGTTGGCTGGACCAGATGGGGTGGGCTATTCCTGACGCTGGTGATTTCCGGCATCGGCATTGCCTCATCCTTACCCGGCGGTATTCTGCTGGCCTTGGGTCGCCGCAGTAAACTGCCAGTGGTGCGTATTCTATCCACCGGCTTTATTGAGGTGTTCCGCTCGGTTCCGCTGATTACCGTGCTGTTCATGGCCACCACCATGTTCCCGCTCTTCATGCCTGAAGGCTTTGTGCTGAACAAACTGGTTCAGGTCATCATCGCCGTGGTGCTGTTTAACGCCTGCTACATGGCCGAGATCGTACGCGCCGGTTTGCAAGCCATCCCCAAGGGGCAATCTGAGGGAGCACACACCATTGGCCTTGGCTATTGGGGCACTATGGGGCTGATTGTTATGCCGCAAGCGCTTAAGCATATGATCCCCAATATTGTGGGTAATATCATTGGCTTGCTGAAAGACACCACGCTGGTGTCCATCATCGGCTTGTTCGATCTGTTGGGCATGCTGCGCTCAATCAGCAAAGACGTGCCGTGGCTGGGCCTGCATAAGGAACCGCTGATTTTCGGCGCGATCCTGTTCTTTATCATCTGCTTCTCTATGTCCAAATACAGTCGGCATCTCGAAGTCAAACTATCTGCTGGCGAAAAGCATTGAGGGAAAACACCATGAACGAACCACAAACCACTAGCCAGCTGGCATCTGCGATTTCAAGCGAAGTCATGATCGAAATCGTCGATATGAACAAATGGTACGGGCAATTCCACGTGCTGAAAGACATCAATCTGACCGTCCACAAAGGCGAGCGGATTGTGATTTGCGGCCCGTCTGGGTCAGGCAAATCTACGCTGATCCGCTGCGTTAACGCCCTTGAGGAGCATCAAGAAGGCCAGATCACCGTTGACGGCATTCTGCTGGGTAAAAACCTGAAAAACCTGGACCATATCCGCACCGAGGTCGGTATGGTATTTCAGAATTTCAATCTGTTCCCGCATCTGACCATTCTGGAAAACCTGACCCTTGGCCCGGTTTGGGTCCGAAAAATGAGCAAGGCCGAAGCGACAGAAACTGCGATGATGTATCTTGAGCGGGTCAAAATTCCCGAGCAGGCTGACAAATACCCCGGCCAAATGTCCGGTGGCCAGCAACAACGGGTGGCAATTGCCCGCTCACTTTGCATGAGCCCGAAAATTATGCTGTTTGATGAACCGACTTCCGCGCTAGACCCAGAGATGATCAAAGAAGTGTTGGACGTGATGGTCGATCTGGCTGACACCGGCATGACCATGATTGTGGTGACCCACGAAATGGGTTTTGCCAAAACCATTGCTGACGAGGTAATTTTTATGGACGAAGGTGACATTGTAGAACGCAACAAACCCGAAGCGTTCTTTGGTAACCCAGAGCACGAACGCACCCAAAAGTTCCTTAGCCAGATCTTATAGCCAATTCCATTCCTAAATTACGTGAAGATTCAGTATGCACACCAGCTTTTTCACCGCCGCAGGCAAATTCCATCGCGGAAACCTGCACACCCATTCCACTGAATCAGACGGGGTGCTTTCCCCACAGGAGGTCTGCCGAAGGTACCAAGCCGAAGGCTATGATTTCATCGCGCTGACCGACCATTTTGTTGGGCTGTTCGATTATCCGATCACCGATACATCGGCCTTTCGCAATGACCAGTTCACCACCATCCTCGGGGCTGAACTGCACACCGGCACCATGGAAAACGGCCACTTGTGGCATTTGGTTTCCGTGGGCCTGCCGCAGAATTTCACACCACCAGACGCGCCGCATTTTCGCCCGGTCAAAGGGTCTGAATCGGCCGCAGATATTGCGCAACGCGCCCGCGATGCGGGGGCGTTTGTGGCCATTGCCCACCCCCATTGGTCCGGCATGACAGCGGCTGACGCCAGCAGCATTACCGCCGCCCATGCGGTTGAGGTCTATAACCACGGCTGCGTGGTTGATAACGACCGCGGCGAGGGGTTTTTCACGCTTGAGCGCCTGCTGAACACCGGTCACCATCTGAACCTGATCGCCACCGACGACGCCCACTTTAACACGCCCGACTATTTTGGCGGCTGGGTGATGGTCAAGGCAACTGAAAACACCCCTGAGGCCCTGCTTGAGGCGCTAAAAGCCGGCGAATATTATTCGAGCACCGGCCCCCAAATCAACGATATCCGTGTCATGGAAGGCTGCGTACAGGTTGATTGCTCGTCAGCCGTAACCATCATTGTTCAGGGCAAAGGCACGTCGATGGCAACCCTGCACGGCGAAACCATGACCACCGGTGAACTATCGCTGGAGCGTCTGGCCTCCTCGCCCTGGATACGGATAACCGTGATTGATCGCGCAGGAAAGCGCGCTTGGTCAAATCCGATCTGGATCAATGATTAGGCGCGCTGCCCCGTTCAGCAAACTTTACCCGGCGCACAATCCCATTCAGCCCCTGAAAACTTTGCGACAAAGCGTCAAACGGGTCCGATTGATTTGCAGCCGCTAGCTGTCACGCCGGGGAATCGCGGATCCAAACTTCGACGCGGCGGTTGATGTGTTTGCCGTCGCCAATGTCATTACATGCTGCTGGTGACAATTCACCAAACCCCATAGCTGAAAAATTTATGCCCGAGAGTCTGCCTTGTCCAGCCTGAAGAATGGCTTCTCGTACTTGCTCAGCCCGACGGACTGAAAGCGTCCGGTTGGCGCTCACAGCACCGTCTGAATCGGTAAATCCTACCAGCGACACATCGGTACCAGCAGGCTGGTCCGCCAAATACTCAACAAGCCGCACAAGGTCCAGTTCAGATTTTCGTTCGAGTTTGTTAGAGCCAGAGGCAAAGCGAAAAGTTGTTGATAATCTGTCCCATTGAAACAACTCAACAAAAAGTTCACGCATCAGGCCCAGTTCGAATGAATCAGTTGTGTTCGCAATCAAATTGCGCATGCGATCCATTGAATTATCTTGCGCCAGACGTGTTATGCCAAGGTCGATATATCCCGCCTTAGCAACAACGCCATCGGCAAAGCTTGATGTCGCAAATTCGAGAAATTCGCGCCCGAGTTCAGTATCGATTTCAGCGCCAGTATAAAGGTATAGCCTTCTGTGCAGGGGATATTCTTCGGTTTTTGCCGAAAATGAGTCTGCTGACGTGGTGATATTGCATTCTGATATTAGTTGGAGCGGTTTGGCGCCATTCAAATAAGCATAGCTGACAAACCCAAGGGCTGCGGGGTTGGCATTGATCCGTGCGGCTGTGGTTTCATTGCTTTCAACAATACGGGCCACAAGCACGTGGTCATCGGTGCCAATTATCCGGTTTTCAAACACACTGCGCGTGCCGGAATTTGTTGGTCGGTTATAAACCGCGATCTTTTGGTCAGCGCCTCCCAGCGTACTCCAGTTGGTGATGTCGCCCTCATATATCCGCCGCAAATCAGAAATTGAAATTGCATCCACCGGATTTGACGGGTGAACAATGACAATAAGGTTATCCACCGCAATGATGTGTTCTTGCTCAACACTTGTCATGCGGCCAAAACCGGCCCTTGATAAGCTGCGCGCTTCTTCACGAAAAATTCGCCGTGATGCCATGCCAAAGGTTGTATCCCCATTGGCCAATTCCGTAAACGCATCAGATGTGCCTGTGGAATTAACCAAAAATGTGCCGACCGTGTCGCCAAATCCGTCGTCGCCTATCAGTTCTGAGAAAATTGCGCCGTCGTCGGTTTCATGTGACTCAATCACGCTGGATATATGTGATGAAAAGCCTTCAAGCAAAAGCGGCAACAGCCCGTTGCCAACAGTTTCAGCGCCAGCAAAAACCACATCTGCCTCAACCTTTACCTGGACTAAATCCGGGCAGGCTGCGCCTTCGCAGTTCACAGCATCGCCGTTCATTACCAGGTCGCCAAGTGTCGTTCGAATAACATAGTTTCCATCGGTGAACTCAATGAACTGGCCTGAGATACTCATGGCGCCGTCATCTGAAGTCAACAATATGTCCTGAGCCAAAACTTGGCCGATTCCTCCCGCCAGCGACAAAAAACAGATGCCGAAAATACTGGAACTCTTCATAACTAATCTCCAAATAGTTTCCTTGGAGCTTGTTCGGTCGCTTGTTTCCCCTATTTTTTTTGTTCGAACAATTCCTTGGATTTACAAAGTTAATTTCAATAATAATCGTTACAAATGTCTTCATTACAGATACACAATTTTGACGATAGCAGAAAACAGTAAAACCAACAAGATGTTCTGTCGCAAACTTATTGACAAGCAATACTTAACTCTCTGATCGGACACACTTATCCAGCGAGACCGGCAAATGGCATGAAGCCAGAGGCGCATAAGACGAGCTCTTTGTGGCGGATCAACTAAGTTTCGTCGATGCCACCCACCGTCGCCGAGGCGGTTCTGGCGCCAAGCTTCAGCTGGTTTCAATATCACTTTGAAACCGTCAAATGTTCGCCCATAAAACCACAGGCCGGACACCATTTATGAAGATTGATTTCAAAGGCAGCCATAATCCGAAAGACATGACCTTATACGCGGCTTCTTCTATATACGCTGCGCCGTTTCCTACCGTGATCTGGAAGAAATAATAGAAGAGCGCGACTTTAAAGTCGATCACCCAACACTAACCAAACGGATTGTGAAATACCCGTCTATGATAGCCAGAGCAGTTCAGATCAAAAACAAGCGGTGAGCCAATCTTGGCGCATCGCTTCTCGGGATGTTGCGTTGCAATGCCATGTGAGAAACGAGACCTACATCAAGGCAAATGGACCTACTAGGGTGTGAACCCAAATTAAGGTATTGATATATTGATGGAACACTGATTCAATCTTTCAAAAGGAGATTATTTCATGCGTTTTGACTTAACTGATGAAGAATGGGCCATCATCGAGCCGCTGTTAC
>NVUX02000034.1 GCA_002402045.2 Paracoccaceae bacterium
GCTTTGCAGCGCCGCCCGTTTTTTATATGCAGGTGCTATCTTGCTTCGGGGTCTTCCTCAGGCAGCACCAGATTTAGGAAAATCGCGATAATGGCCGCGGGCAACAGGCCTGATGTGAGCAGAATTTGCACGGTCTTATCCATGTGGATAAGTGCCTCAGGCACCATTTTCAAGCCGAGGCCAACTGAGAGCGCGGTGGCAAATATCACCATATTACGGCGGTTCCAGTTCACATCGGACAGCATGGAAAGGCCAGCCGCAGCGACCATGCCAAACATGATGATAACGCCGCCACCAAGCACGTTGATTGGCACGGTATTAATGGCTGCACCTACGGCGGGGATAAGGCCCGCAGCGATAAGAAACAGCGCGCCGATGGTCACTACATGGCGGCTCATAACGCCGGTCATGGATATAAGGCCGACATTTTGGCTGAACGAGGTATTTGGCAAGCCGCCAAAGATACCGGCTATTGCGGTGCCTGCGCCGTCTGCGAAGGTCGCGCCAGTGATTTCCTTGTCGGTGGCCTCACGCCCCGCGCCGCCTTTGGTAATGCCCGAAACATCGCCCACGGTTTCAATCGCGGAGATGAACGCCATCAGACACATGCCAATGATGATCGCCCAGTTGATCTCAAAGCCCCACCTGAAGGGGTTTGGCAGTTGGATGAAGCTATCGGCGGCCATGGCCTTTTCAAAGGAGCCAAAGCTGACTTGGCCCATGAAATAGGCCACGATATAGCCCGCGATGAGGCCGAGAAGAATGGCGGCGATAGCGATAAACCCGCGCATGAAAAACTTGATAAGCAGGGTGACGACGATCACCACCATCGCAGGTATCCACATGGCGAGGGAGCCAAACTTCATAGATGAAAGGTCAGCCATGCTCCCGGTGGATTTGGCTTCGGCCATGGCACCCAAGAGCTGGTTATAGGCAGGCACGCCGCCCGCAGCATATTGAATGCCAACCTCGATCAGGGAAAGCCCGATCATCAGCACGATAAGGCCGGTCACGAGCGGTGGCAGGGCAAAGCGGATTTTGCCGATTACGCCGCCGAGCATAAAGTGGAACACGCCGCCGACGATAACGCCTGTCATTAGCCCCGCCATACCCGCGGTGCCAGCGCCCGCCACAGCCGGAATCATAATGGGAAGGAAGGCAAAGCTGGTGCCCTGCACGATGGGCAGGCGCGCGCCCATTGGCCCTATGCCGATGGTTTGAAACAGGGTGGCAATGCCAGCAAATAGCATCGACATCTGGATCATGTAGCGCATATCGGGGAAGCCGAGCGCACCTTGATCGGAGCCAAAGCCAAAACCGGCAGCCCCTGCAATTATAATGGCAGGTGTGACGTTGGAGGCGAACATCGCCAAAACGTGTTGAAGACCCAGCGGCACGGCTTTGTGAAGCGGCGGCATTACATTAGGATCGCTAAATCGGTTATTGGTTGCGTCTGACATTTCATCCCTCGTTTTTTATTTGCGCTCTAGTGGCACACGCTGGGAGTTTGAAGAAAACAGGTAAATATTGCAAGTAATTTGTAATAGTACCTACATATAGTGCCTCATGGGCTAGGTTGGGCGGCGGTTTCCTGCAATATATACGGCTTCAATGGCGCGGTCATCGCCGAGCATAATGGTGGGGAAAAGAGACTCCCAAAGGGTATCTGCCTGCGCTGTACGCTGGGCAATAACGGGCGTTGAGGCAAGGTTGATCACAATGATATCGGCCTCTTTGCCGGTTTCAAGATTGCCGACTTTATCGCCAATATGCAGGGCCTCGGCACTGCCGACCGTGGCCATGTAGAGCAGCTGTGCAGGGTGAATAGCGTCTCCCTTGAGCTGGCCAATTTCATAGGCTGAGGCCATGGTGCGCAGCATTGAAAAGCTGGAGCCGCCGCCAACATCGGTGGCGAGGCCTGTGCGAATGCCGGCCGCATGGCTGCGGGTGGCATGAAATAGGCCAGAGCCAATAAAGGCGTTGGAGGTGGGGCAATGGGCGATGCTGGCGCCCGCGTCGCGGATGGCATCCCACTCGCGGTCGCCCAGGTAAATTGAGTGGCCCATAACAGCGCCTGGGCCAAGCAGGCCGAAATGCTCGTACACGGCCAGATAATCGGTGTGCTCGGGGAAAAGCTCCTGCACCCACGCCAGCTCTTCGTGCTGCTCGGACAGGTGGGTTTGCATCAGGCAATCAGGGTGCTCGGCCCACAGCGCGCCAGTGGCCTCTAGCTGCTCGGGGGTTGAGGTGGGGGCAAAACGGGGGGTGATGGTATAGGAAAGGCGGCTTTTCCCGTGCCATTTTTGTAGCAGGGCTTTGCTATCATCATAGCCTGATTGTGCGGTGTCGCGCAGGTTATCAGGCGCATTACGGTCCATCATGACCTTGCCGCCTAGCATCCGCAGGCCGCGCTTTTGGCTGGCCTCAAAATAGGCGTCCACGCTTTCAGGGTGGATGGTGCAATAGGCGCAGGCAGTGGTGATGCCGTTGCTCAGGTTCAGGTCCAGATAGGTTTCGGCGACCTGTGCGGCGTAACTTGCATCGCTAAAGCGGGATTCCTCGGGGAAGGTATATGTGTTGAGCCAGTCGATAAGCCGTTTGCCCCAACTGGCAATAATAGCTGTTTGGGAGAAATGCGCATGGCTATCCACAAAGCCCGCCATGATCAGGCTACGGCCGTGGTCGGTGATTTTCGCCGCAGGGTGCGCGGCTTTCAGGGTAGCGGCCTCGCCAACGCTGATTATATGGCCGTTTTCAATCAGTACCGCCCCGTGGCGGATGTGCTGCACGGCGTCCTCTGGCGGCAAAAGCCACGGGTTTCCGGTGAAGCTAAGGGTTTGGCCTAGAATAAGTTGAGGCATGTGCGTCCTTAAGGTAAGAGGCGTGCGTGTCTATTGAACACGTCTTTTCTCACGCTGGCAAGGTTGAGCGGCGCGCGGTGCAAAATAGCGGTCGTGAAAATTCAGAAGTGGTGGGCGACCCTGGAATCGAACCAGGCGTGAGTCGCCTCGGGGGAGTTACAGTCCCCTGCCACACCTTGCAGCATGTCGCCCAAACGCTTCTGTGGCGTTGGATAATCTGCCCCGCGCGTGGCGTCAATGGGCAAATCATCTTGGGCAGAAAAAAATGAGCTGACAAGGGAGCGGCGCATCGACCTTTGTGCTGTTTTGCGGTGCTTCGCCCGCGCCGCGCTGCTACGGCTGTGCCTGTGGGCGCCTGCCGCAAGCGCCGGTTTATTGGCGCGGCGCGGGTGCGATACTGGCCAAGTAGAGAGGCGGTAGACGCGTTGCATCAGGACTTTTTATGGCCACCTGCTTTGAAGGAAAGCAACCATGTCGCGGCTAATCCGAGCGAAACAATGCCATTCCAGCCGGCCATGGAAATGCCAAACAGGCTCCACGGGGTATCGTCACAGCGCACAACGGGGCGGGCGAAAAGATCACTGACTGTCAGGGTGCCCGTGAGGCTTGGCAGGCCGGTGCAGGTATCTGGCCCCGCCCAGTATTTCAGCTCCACGCCAGCATGGTAAAAAGCAATGCCGGCGCCGACCAGCACTACCAGTGCGCCCAAAAGCGCGATCCAGCGGTTGGGGAGGAAAAGCATGACCACGCCCAGAATAATGGCAATTTTGTGTGGCCAGCGCTGCCAGAGGCATAGCTCGCATGGCGCCATTTCGCCGATATATTGAAAGCCCCACGCGCCGAGCATCAATGCCAGCGAGCCTAGCGCAGCCAAAAGAGCCAGTTTTTTTGTCATTCTGTCATTCCTCAAAAGAATTTTACGGCGACAAAGCCACCGACCAGCAGCGCCAGCGCCACGATAAACACCAGCCCCAGCCGCTTTTCAATAAAGGTTCTAATCGGAACGCCAAATTTCCACAACAGCGCGGCGATGACAAAAAAGCGAGCGGCCCGCGCCAGCACCGAACTCAGCACAAATACGCCGAAATCCAGCCCTGTGGAGCCGGAAAGAATGGTGATGACCTTAAACGGAAACGGCGTGATGCCAGCGACAAGCACCGCCCATGCGCCATAATCGTTATAGGTGTCCTTAAACTGCTCAAACTGCGCGGCTTTGCCATAAAACTCCAGCAAGGGTTGCCCTATGCTGTCAAACAGCACGGCCCCGATATAGTAGCCAAACATGCCACCAAGCACCGAAGACACCGTGGCGATAAACGCGATGAAAAATGCGCGGCGGGGGAGGGCGATGATCATCGGAATTAAAAGCACATCGGGTGGGATCGGGAAAACCGAGCTTTCGATAAAGGCAATAATTGCCAGCGCATAGAGCGCATAGCGGGATTCACCGAGGCGCATGGTCCAATTATACAGGCTGCGTATCATTATAAACTCCAATTTTCTTACGGCTTTGCAACACTTTTGGTTTCGGAGGTCAATAGGTCTCGCTATTATCAAGATGATAAGATATTTGACGAGCCAACTATTTGGAGCCGAACATGGATCAACAAAAAGCCAAAATGGTGGCGCAAATTATCGCGATAATGAGGGCTCAGAAGTGGATTTTGGCGGTGGCGCGTATTGAAGAGGCCCTGAAAATGTATCCGGCGGATTACGGGTTTCTGGAGTTTATGGGGGTCGCCAACCTCAATCAGAAAAACCCGAAAGATGCTGCGCGGTTTTTTAAGAAAGCGCTGAAACAAGCGCCTAAAAATGCAATCGCGTATCGAAATCTGGCAAATGCGGAAGCGCTGATGGGTGAGCCGTCCAAGGCTCAGGCAAATCTGTGGAAAGCGTTGAAGCTTAACCCAAAGCTGCCGGATGCCTGGATGATGCTCGGGAGAATTCATGCGCAAAAGGGCCAAGACGAAAAAGCGACCGACTGCTATAGGAAAGCCGCGCAGTTGCAGCCAGATTCAGCCGTAATTGCGGTTAAGCTTCTAACGTCTCTCAACCAACAAAATAAGCTTGATGAGCTTGAGAGCCGGGTTGGAATAATTGCGAAATTGGCGCCGGACCACCCCGTTGTGAAGCTCTTTAAAGGGATAATTTATTATCGTAAAAAAGATATTTCTGCGGCAAAGGATATACTTGAAGCCTTTGACTTCAAATCAAAAAACATGGTCCAATTCCGTGAATTAGAGCTTTTGCGAAACCGCTATTTGGGGTTGGCTTGTGATGAGTTGCATCTCGAAACAGACGCTATCGAGTATTTCACGCGCGTAAAGGCGCTAAACCGTTCGTTTCATCAAAATCCGGCACCGCCCGCGTATTTTTGGAAAATGTGCGCGATGCGGGAAGCCTATTTCAAATCTGAGGCGCCAAAGAGCTGGGTGTATAAATCATCGCATAAAGACGAGCCTGTATTTATGGTCGGGTTTCCGCGCTCAGGCACAACACTCCTTGATACGTTTTTGCGCGGCCACAGAGATCTTGCTCTTCTGGAAGAAAAACCGGCGACATCCAACTTGCGTGTGATGTTGGGCACATCAGCTGACCACGACATTTCGGCACTTGATTCGCTGGATAAAAAAGCGCTTTCGGCGGTAAGAAAGACATATTTTGATGAATTACGGAGCTATAAACCCAAAGGCTTAGTGATTGACAAGCTGCCGATGAATATTGTGTTCGCAGGAGAAATTCTTAGGGTTTTTCCTCGCGCCAAGTTCATTTTTGTGATGCGCGACCCGGCGGACGCTGTGTTGAGCAGCTTTATGCAAAGCTTTAAGCTTAATCCCTCCATGGCCGCGCTAGATAGCCTTAAAGATGCGGCCCAAACATATGCGCTGTCTATGCAAACATGGAAAAGCACGGTGCAAGCGCTTGACCCTGCAATTGTGACCAGCCGCTATGAAGATCTCATTTCTGATCCGGAAAAAACCCTTCGCCCGATTGTGTCCTTTTTGGGTGTAGAGTGGGATGACGCGGTGTTGGATCATCAAATTACAGCGAAAAGCCGCGCTAGAATTCATACCCCCAGCCATGCGCAGGTGGTTAAGCCGCTGTACCAGTCCTCGGTTGCCCGCTGGGAGCGGTATGCTGCACACATGCCCGAAGCGCTGGAAATTCTTGCGCCTTGGCGCGAGGAATATGGTTATAGTGATTGACCTTTTTTAAGGGCTTCGCTAAAGCATGCCTTGCGTGTGCCCGAGTGGCGGAATTGGTAGACGCAGGGGATTCAAAATCCCCCGCC
>NVUX02000035.1 GCA_002402045.2 Paracoccaceae bacterium
GAGGAGCTGGTGACAATGAAAGAACCTGTTCGCTAAGTACCGGTTGCGCTTGCGCAACCCGCGCCGACGAGGTGGCCCGAAGGGTCGCCGAGGAGGCGCGCGCTCGGGACTGTCCGGCAGTTCCGAGCTTGCTTTGGCCTCTGCGGGGGTAAACCCCCACTCGGCCAGCGGCTCAGTTCGGTGTCGATGGGGGGCCTGTTTTTCTTACCTGAGAACAAATAAAACTGATATTTAAGCTTGCGAGGCAGGCGATCTGGAGCAATGCTGAATAAGCTGGGGCAGCACACAAAGGCTTGATAAAAGCGACGGCAATCATATTACTTATGGGGGCATCGTCGCTTGTGCTGAAGGTTTCTTCCAACGTTTGCAGGAATGCCTCGACCCACGGCTCAGGCGGATCCATCTGAGCGATTAATTCCTCAAAGTCGAACATCAACCCTTATGGGAAAACCTCGGCGCTGGTGCTTTCAATCTGGGCTTCCATCAAGTCGCGCAGGGCTGGATAGTCAAAAGCCAGCTTGGTGACAAATATGGTCGTGAGAGTGGGTGCTGAAGCCATATTTTCGCCTGTGCTTTGCATCAATGATAGACCCTATCAAATGAGCTTCAATAACCTGTCTGCAATCTCGGCCCCGTCCCCTTCAAGCCTCAAGCGCTTAATCCGGCTGGTTTCTCCCGAAATAAACCGGATGCGGGATTCCGGAACGCCGCTGGCTTTAGCGATGAACTTTAGCAGGGCTTTGTTGGCCGAGCCATCTACCGGCGGGGCGGATACGCGCACGGCCAGCACAGGTTTTCCGGAGGGGTCTTCCTTAATGCCGTCTATCTGGTCGCGTCCGCCTTTGGGGGTGAGGCGCAGAGCAAGTTCTAGCCCGCCATCCACCACCCGCCACGGCTTATCCAAAGGCGCCGATGTTGTTGGCGAGGATAACGCGCAGCGCAAATATGCCGAAGATCAGCACCATCGGGGCGAGATCTAGTCCACCCATGGCGGGCAGGATTTTGCGGATTTTGCTGTAGATCGGCTCTAGGATACGGTTCAGGCCATACCAGATTTGTGCTACCAAGGGTTGGCGGATGTTCAGCACCTGAAAGTTTACCAGCCAGCTCATGATGATATGGGCGATAATGATGAACCAAAGCAGGCTTAGGGCTGCGCTGAGGATTTGGAAAATCGAGGTCATAAAAGGCGCTCCGAAAGAAGGTTGGCTTCACATTTAGTATGTGCGGACGAAAGCTGCAAGGGTGTGACCTAGGGGAATGCCTTGTCAAATACGCGCGGGGATGATTACGGTCGGCGCGGAGGTCATTATGTATCCATTTTTTCGCACTGCCTATCATAGTTTCAAGCACCGGAATGCGCCTGCCTTGGCCCTCGGAGAGTCGCATATTTCACATCATCGCTGCTGGCCGGTAGACATTGATCTTTGGTGGGAGCTTAACAATGGCCGAACGCTGACGCTTTATGATCTTGGGCGCATTCAGCTGGCCCGCCGAATTGGGCTGCTCAAGGTGTTGCGGGCGAATGGCTGGGGGATGACGATGGCCGGGGTTACCGCGCGGTATCGCCGGCGTGTGATGATGTTTGACCGCTTCGAGATGCGCTCAAAAGCCATTGGCCATGACGGGCGATTTTTGCTGTTGCAGCAAAGTATGTGGAAAGATGGCGAGGCGCTTTCGTCTGTGCTGTACCGCGTGGCGGTGGTGGGAAAAAACGGGATTGTGCCGACAGCAGAGGTGGCTGAGGCCATGGGGCTGCCGGATTGGAACCCTGAATTGCCCGAGTGGGTGGCCGCTTGGGGCGAAGCAGAAAACCAGCGAGCATGGCCACCAGAAACGTAGTGGTTTGGGGCGGCGCGCCGCGTTCGGGGACGTTGATGCAGAAGGCTCGCGCCTTCCTGTCAAGCCCCCTCACGCGGCGCGCTTCCGCCTAGGGCGGAAGGGGCGTATGCCGCGCCTTGGCTTTACAAATCATAGCTTGAAATATGGGGCTGATGCCTCTCTAATGGTAAAAACTTGAGGGAGAGCCAATGACCGAGCGCGCATCTAAAAAAGGCATCTGGAGCTGGATGCTGTTTGACTGGGCGGGGCAACCCTTCCACACCTTGGTGATTACGTTCATGTTTGCGCCTTATTTCGCGAGTGAGCTTTTTGCTACAGAGGCAGACGGGCAGGCCGTGTGGGGCTATTTGGTTGCGGTTGCCGGAATTTTGGTGGCGCTGAGTGCGCCTATTCTTGGTGGAATTGCCGATAGAACCGGCCCGCGCAAGCCTTGGGTGCTTGGCTTTGGGGCGCTCTTTGTTGCAGGCAGTTGGGGGCTTTGGTGGGCGTCGCCTGATTTGCCAAACTTGTTTTGGATTTATATCTCCTTTGTTGCCGCCTTTGTCGGTGCAGAATATATGATAATTTTCACCAATTCGATATTGCCCGATCTTGTACCGCGCAAAGAGGTGGGCAAGCTTTCAGGCTATGGCTGGGCCATTGGCTATGTTGGCGGGGTTTTGGTGCTGTTCATGATGCTGCTCTTTATGGTCACCCCTCCCGGCTCATCCGAAACGGTACTGGGCAATGCGCCATTATTCGGGTTGGACCCGGAAAAGGGCGAGGGTTTTCGCGCCTCGGGGCCAATATCAGCCGTTTGGTTTATCGTTTTTGCCATCCCGTTCTTTTTGTTCACGCCCGATAAACGCAAAACAAAAACCAATAAAGAGGCGGTGCGGGAAGAGGTTGGCGGGCTGCGCCAAAGCTGGCAAACTATCAAATCATTCCCGCAACTTGGCCTGTTTTTTCTGTCGTCCATGCTCTATCGCGATGCGCTGGTGGTGCTTTATTCCTTCGGGGCTATTTATGCGGCGGGCGCGCTGGGCTGGGGCCAGATGGACCTGCTGATATTTGGCATTGTCGCTGCGATTGCCGGCGCGTTGGGCGCGTGGCTTGGCGGCTGGGTTGATGGCAAAAAAGGCCCGATGCCGGTTGTTATTTTCAGTATTTGCGCGCTCATTCTGGTGACAATCTCGGTGTTGATGATCACAAAAGACTCGGTGTTTATGGTAGAAGTCGGCCCAGACTCCAGCCTGCCAACCATTGCTTTCATCATTTGCGGGGCCGTTATTGGCGCGGCGGGCGGCTCTATGCAGGCCTCGTCTCGCACGCTGGTGGTTCAGTTTGTGGACGGCAAACTGCCGATGACCGAGGCCTTTGGCATTTATGCCATGGCGGGCAAGGCCACGGCCTTTATTGGCCCGGCTTTGGTGGCGTTGGTCACGGATATTTCCGATAGTCAGCGCATTGGCCTAACGCCGGTAATTCCAATTTTGATTGTGGGTCTGATTTTGCTTTGGGCCGCGAAAAAACGCGCGGGGGCGAGCGCATGAAGTGGCTGGTTTTAACCATGGTGCTGCTGGCAGCGCCCGCGCTGGCAGATACGCCGGCCAAAGTGCTTTTTAGTGCGGTTGATACATCGTCAAACCATAGGACGGCCCCCATAGGCTCTTATGCTCGTGGCTGTGTGGCCGGGGCAGTGCAGCTGCCTGAAAGTGGCCCAAATTGGCAGGCCATGCGGCTTTCGCGCAACCGCCACTGGGGCACACCGGAGCTGGTGGGCTTTATTGAGCGGCTGGGGCAATCTGCCGCCGATATTGGCTGGAATGGGATTTATGTGGGCGATATGAGCCAGCCGCGTGGTGGCCCGATGAATGGCGGGCATAAAAGCCATCAAATCGGGCTGGATGTGGACGTATGGCTATTGCCTCCGGCCAGCTTGGATTTGAGCGCGCGGCAACGCGAGAATATCTCGTCGCTGAATGTGCGCTCGGCTGATCAGCGCACGGTGAATAGCAATTGGACCCCTGAGCATATGGCGGTATTGCGGGCCGCCGCGCGCGACCCCGCTGTGGCGCGGATATTTGTGGCGGGGGCGATCAAAATGCAGATGTGCGCCGATGCCCGCCGAGGAGATCGCCGCTGGCTCCGCAAAATTAGGCCTTGGTGGGGGCACAACACCCATTTTCATGTACGGCTGAATTGCCCGCGCGGGGCGAGGAATTGTGAAAACCAAGCCGCGATTCCACGCGGCGATGGCTGCGCCGACGCCGAATGGTGGGTGACAGACGCGCTGGCACCGCCCCCACCGCCAGACCCCAACGCGCCCGCAGCCGTGCCGCGCCCACCCAAGCCCGAAATTACACTGGCAACCTTACCCAGCCAATGCACAGGTGTATTGCAATCCGAATGATGAGGCTGACTTTTTCTCTAATGGCTGCGCTTTGGTTCATGCCTGCGTTGGCAGCCCCAAGCTTGCGGCAGGATGCCTCAATCGTGATGCATTTGGATGATCCGCGGTTCGGCGGGTTTTCCTCTTTGGAAGTGGCGGCTGACGGCATGTCATTCATATCAACCTCTGATCGGGGGGCGTTGCTGCGCGGAGATATCCTGCGCGAAAACGGGCGCATGACGGGGGTGGCGAACCTGCGCCTCAGCAATATTATTGACACTAAAGGCGCGCCGCTTACCGGCTATCATACAGATGCTGAAGGGCTGGCAATAAATGATGCGGGCGCGATATTCATGTCTTTTGAGGGCAATCACCGCGTGATGGTGCAGGCAGATGCAGGTGCCTTGCCTGAATTTGTGCCCAAGCACCCAGACTTCAGAACCCTGATTAACAATTCCGGGCTGGAGGCGCTGGCGGTTGCGGCCGATGGCACGCTTTATGCCATTCCTGAACGCTCCGGTGATATGAACCGCCCTTTTCCGGTGTATCGCTTTGGCAATGGGGCGTGGACGAAAGAGTGGTCGATAGAAAGAATTGGGAATTTTCTGGTTACGGGCGCTGATATTTTTGGCAACCAGCTTTATGTGCTAGAGCGCGACTTTATCGGATTTAGGGGCTTTGTGACCCGCGTGCGTCGGTTTGAAATCGGGGCTGAAACAGGGGAGGTGTTGCTGCAAACCTCTGTTGGGGACATTGATAATATGGAAGGCATCGCCCTGTGGCAGCCCATCGGCGAAGCCCCGCGTGTGTTGCTCATCGCAGATGATAACTTCCTGTTTTTGCAGCGTAACCAGCTGATAGAGCTGGTGCTGGAAGAGTAGTTACTCCGCCGGCATCCGCAATATCTCTTCGCGGCTGCGCTTGCGAATACGCACCGTGTTTTCGCTAATGGCGACCACTGTCCAGCCTGAAAAGCTTTGCCCTAGTTGCACACGAATATTGCGCCCGCCAGCAAGCCGAATGAGCGCTGTGCGGTTATCAGCGGTGCCAAAAATGCCAAGCAGATTGGTTTTTCGCAGGTTAATTGCATTTTCTATGGTGGCCGAGCGGGCAACAGATGCCGAGGTCGGCAGGTTTACCGTTTGCGGGTCTGTTGGCACTGCCGGGGCGGTCACGCGTGGGCGGCTGGTGGCGATTTCGATGATGCGTGCGGCGTTGGCGGCAAAGCTAGCGCTACGATGGTTAGGCCGCGTGGCGGAGATTGGTGCCGCGCCAGAGATCATCGGGTCAATCGGGGCGGGCAGATCAACAATTGCTTGCGGGCGGCGGCGCGGGCGCAGGGCATTGGCCTCGGCTGTGGCGGGGTCAAGCTCTGGCGCAGCGGGCTGGGCCACTGGCGGAATTTCGGCCCCCGAACGCAGGCGCGGCAATAGCGCGGGCTGGCCCTCTAGCAGCGCAAAAAGCTGCGGTTCAGTGGTTGATGCCGATTCAATCGCGGCATCAACCGCCGCTGCAAGGCTGGTGTCAACCACTTCAGCAGGGGCTTCGGCAATGACAGGTTCGTCTGCTATCGGGCTGTCGAGCTGTGTGGCGTCTTCCACATCAGGTGTTTCTGCCACCTCTGGCGCTGGCCGAAAGCGCGGGCGTAAATCTGGGGCGCCATCGATCAAGGCAAAGGGGAGGCGCTCTTGCGGCGGCACAATCACTGGCGGGGCTGGGCGCAAGGGCGGGATTATGTTGGGCTTGCCGCTGACGATGGTAAATAGCGGCGCAAGGCCGGTTGGGGCCAACACAACGGGCGGTTCTGGTGGCGGGGCTGTTTGCGCGGGTATTGCGCGGCCAGAGCGTAGGCGCGGCAAAATAGGCGGCAAGCCCGGGGTGATTTTTACCACCTTGGACGAGATCAGCAAAAGCGGCGCGGGCAGGCGAGAAAGCTGCGCCATGGTTAGGCCCGTGCGGGTGATAAACTCGGCCAAAGCATCGGGGGATAGCCGTGTGGCTGTGGCGGGCAAAGGCTCAAGGTAAAACGAGGTGTTGGCCACCGTCATTGGGCGTGGCTGGCCGCGGTAAGCCGGCATCGGGCCACTCGGGGGCGCTGGGGGTGTGTCTGCCACCGGCACATTGAGCGCGGCAATGCGGTCTTGCAGGCTAAACAACCCGATAGAGGGCAATGGGTCTGGCTGGGGCGCGGCCCCGAGGATGGCAATCGTGGCGGGCCAGTTTACGAGCACTTCGTTGGCCAGCTGAAGGGCCTCGGGTGGGGTGCTTTCGCTCGGGGATGTTGGGGCAATTATGGTTTCTTGCGCATCTGCCGTGAGCTGGCGGGGCGGGAGATAGGGCAGGGTATTAGGCACCGAAACACTGCCAATACCAGCCATAACCGAAAATATCGGTACCGCGCCAATGGCGCTGGGAATGGGGGGGGAACCGGCCCGCTCTATGCCAGGATTTGGCTGTTGAAACGGCGCGAAATCTGAAGTTTTTGGCGGTGTTTCCCACATATTGAGAGGGTCAAAGGTATAAAACGCAATTCCCCCCCCCAGCACCAGCGTGGCCGCCGTGGCTGCCACCAGCCCAAGCCCTGCGGTTTTGACCCTATCTACAGGCATTAAAAATACCGGCGGCGTTGCAAAACCGTTTACGGCTGATTGGGTGCTGAATATTTTGGCCCGAAAGCCATGGCTGCTGGCAAAAGTGCGGGCCTCGTGCATGGTGCGAACACGCACGGCCGCCACCGTATAAGCGCCCCCTTCGGCCCGCTTGCCCAGTTGCACCGCATAGTCTTTTGGCTTGCCACCAAATTTCTCGGCAATCTTTTCCCGCGCACTGCTGACGCGTGCGCCTTCATCATTGCCAAATAGGCTAAAACTGTCCTGCAAAATCTGGTTTTCGGGCAGCCAAATTTGCGTTTTAAATCGCCGGCCTTCCAGCTTTGCCGCCACGCTGCGCATATTGGAAAGCCGCGCCCGCAAAGCCGGGTCATTTAGGGCCACGCGCGCCATTTCATGCCAGTGGCCGTCAAAGGCCAGCTGGTGCAGGGCGATGCCGTCTTGCGACATATCTAGCGCCAGTGATGGAAGCGGTTTGGTCATGGTCCTCAGCCGTTTTGCAAAACGTAGGTTCTTCTTACAGGGGCAGCGGCCCTCACTTCAAGGCATGGTTTCCGGTGCTGGGCCTTTTGGGCGGTTTCGAGCGCAATGAAGATGGTTGGCGATGATGTGATAAAAAACTGTGGCAATTTTGATGAAAGGTTAAGGAATCAGCATAAAATACTGAAATCACGCTAAAATTAGTTGACGGCGAGGTCTTTATGGCGTTAGCAAAAACAGTGCTTAAATGGTAAAGTTGTGTTTTTATAATAATTGATGTGCCGCCGTTGGAGGACATAAATGTTTTTGCGCAATCCCAAAAGCCTCGCCGCTGGGCTGGCAGCGATTCTATCGCTTACCATTAGCCCGCTTCATGCTGAACCAATCACCCTGAATTCCCTTGATGGCACGGTTTCGATGACCGGCGAATTGCTGGAATATGATGGCGTAACCTATTTGCTTGGAATGCTTATCGGTGATATTTCGCTAGATGCGTCGCAAGTTACCTGCGAAGGCGCGGGCTGCCCCAATTTCGCAGCGGGCCTCACAGAGTTCTCTATCGCTGGCTCGGGGGCAATTGGAGATACATTGCTGCCAACGCTTATAGAAGTGTTTGCGCTGGATCGCGGTGGTGATCTTGAGGTTTCAACCAATGTGGACGGCAGCCAGAAATTTGATGTGCTTGAGGCCGATGGTTCGGTCTACGCCAGCATCACCATACAGACCTCCAATTCGATTGACGGATTTTCCGGCCTGATGGACAGCACAGCCGTGATCGGCATGTCTTCTCGCCGAATAAGCTCCAATGAAGCTGCGGCTTTTGATCTTTCTGGAAAGGGCCAATTGGACAGCCCGGCTCAGGAGCAGATAATCGCATTGGACGGTTTGATTGCCGCGGTAAACCAAAATAACCCGGTTCAGGCTTTGAGCATTGCTCAGATGGGGGCAATTTTTGGCGGTGAAATCACCAACTGGAACCAGTTGGGCGGGCATGACGCCCCCATCGCGCTTTATCGGCGTGATGCGGCCGCAGACACGGCTACATTTTTTAGCGATACCGCAATGTCCGCTGGTGGGCAAAGCTATGCAAATTCAGCCATCGTACTTGATACTGACGAGGCGGTTTCAGATGCGGTTGCGGCCGATGAAAACGGCATTGGTATAACGCTTTATTCGCAAGAAAGAAACGCGCGGGCTGTCGCCATTCGCTCGGTATGCGGGCAGATTTTTGAGCCGTCAGCCTATGCCATCAAAACCGAAGAATATCCGCTGACACAGCGCATGTATCTTTATACTTCCAAAACCGGTTTGCCCGATATTGCCGCAGAGTTTTTGGACTTTGCATCATCACCAGCAGCGCAATCAGTGATCAGCCGCACGGGCTTTGTTGACCAAAGCGCTTCCCGCGCTGATCTGGATGGTCAAGGGCGCCGGCTTGCACAAGCCATTGTGTCTTCTGCGGGCCGTTCCGAGCTTTTGCAGCTGCAAGATCTGGCCTCGATTATGCTGGATGCAGAGCGTTTGTCTTTTACCCTGCATTATGCTGAAGGCGGGGCGCTGGATGCGCGAGCGCTTGCCGATATTGAGCGTCTAGCTGCGATGATCCGGAACGGCGAGTTTGCCAGCCGGCAAATGTTGGTGTTTGGATTTTCAGACAACACAGGGGCGGCGAATGCCCAGCTTGTGTCCACCCAAGCCATTGCCCAAGATGTGCGCGACCAGATTGTGGTGGCAACCGGCCGCGCCAATCTTGGCAACTTGCGGATTTCGCCTATCGGATATGGCCACATAATGCCTTTGGGCTGCAACGAAACAGCGCGCGGGCAACGCGGCAATAACCGTGTCGAGATCTGGATCAAATAACCCATAGCGCGGCTTATGCGCTATGGTAGAATAAGCATATGATGGGAATGAACATGTTCAATAAAAAATCCATTTTAGCGATGACCACGGCCTTATTATGGCTCAATTTTTCTACCGTGCAGGCCGAGGAAATCACCTTGCGCTCACTGGATGAAAATACCTCAATGACAGGCAATTTGCTTGGGTTTGACGGCGATATTTATCAGCTGGAAACCGCGATCGGAATCCTTTCGCTCAGCGTTTTACAGGTCAGCTGTGAAGGCGCGGATTGCCCGGACCTTATGGCCAATGTAAACGAATTTTCGATTGCAGGATCTAATAGTTTGGGGCTGCAAATGATGCCCGCCATGATCGAAGCCTATGCCTTTGAGCTGGGGGGCGATCTTGAAGTTGAGGCCGTATCTTCCGAGCAAATAGTATACACAATTTTTGATGCCACCGGAGATGTTTATTCGGTCATTACCGTGAATCTAGGCACGTCCAACGATGCCTTTGCCGCTCTGGAAAGCCGCGAAGCCTCTATTGGCCTGTCGTCTCGCCGCGTAACCACGGGTGAGCGCAATCGGTTTTTGCGAGCCGGACAGGGAGACCTGACCAGCCCGGAACTTGAGCGAATACTGGCGCTGGATGGCATGGTGATAACAGTTAATCCCGGCAATCCGATTCGCACGTTAAGCCTTGACCAGATCTCCGATATCTTTGCGGGCAATATTAGAAACTGGCGCGAAGTTGGCGGCGCTGACGCCTCGATAAATGTATATCGCCGCGACCAAGAATCGGGCGCAACCCAAGTATTTGAAAATTTAGTGATGGCGCCAACCCGCCGCGTTTTGGCCAATACCGCTTTTATTCATGCTACCAATGCCGCCGTATCTGACGCTGTGGCACAGGACCGGAATGCTATTGGTATCACCAGCGTTTCCGAAGAGCGGAATGCAAAGATTTTGTCATTGCGTTCAATATGCGGGCAGGTTTCCGCACCCTCAGAGTTTTCTATCAAAACCGAAGAATACCCGATGTCTCGTCGGATGTTCCTCTACACAACCAGTAGCGCTATCCCGGATAAAGCGGTTGAGTTTATTGATTTCGTAACCTCCAATGCGGCGCAAGATATTGTTGAGCAAGTTGGGTTTGTAAGCCAAAATGTAGCCACCGCTTCGCTGAATAACCAAGGCCGCCGCTTGGCGCATGCCTTGACTTCAGAGCGCGACCGGACGTCACTCGCTTTGCTGCAAGAGATGGTTGCCAGCCTGCTTGAATCCGAGCGGCTTTCGCTTACCTTCCGGTTTAAAAGCGGGTCGGTTTCTCCGGATAACCGTGCCGTGGTTGATATTGCGCGCTTGGCTGAAATGGTACGGAGCGGAGAATTTGACGGCAAGCGCCTGTTGATTATCGGCTTTGCTGACAGTATCGGCGCGATCAACGAGAACCAGCGCTTAAGCCAAGCCCGCGCGGAATCTATTCGTGATGTGCTGGTTGAGGCTGTAGGGGCGGAGGCCGGAACCGTGCAATTTACCCCCGTTGGGTATGGTAAGCTTTCCCCGATCGGCTGTAACGAAACCGATGACGGAAGAGACACCAACCGCCGCGTTGAGGTTTGGGTCAGGTAACGCCATTTTGCCTCAACAGGCGCCGCCGTTTTGGCAAATTTATATGGATGTCCGTGTGTTTTTGCCCGCGCGCCTTGGTGATAAATGGCTGAAATCCGCTCACATTTTCTTGAGTGGGCTTTAAATTCGGAAAATCACGCCTAAATTCAATAGGGAAGCAAGAACTGGAACACTCTGCTTCTGATTACTGTCCCTCGTTCCTACTTTACGCTCGGCCCTCGTGCCGGGCGTTTTTTTGTGGCGCTGCCCGAGCGGGCTTTGTAGCATGTGCCCATGACTTATTCAGACACCTATTTGCGCCAAATTCTGACCGAGAGCAAAACCATTGCTGCCGTCGGGGTTTCGACCAACCCCATAAGGCCGTCCTATTTTGTGGCGCGCTATCTGAACTTGAAAAAATATCGGGTTCTCCCTGTAAATCCGGTATATGTGGGGCAGCAATTATTTGGCGAGGCGTTCACTCCGGCAATGGCGGCGCTACCTCAAGATTTGAAGGTTCATATGGTTGATATTTTCCGCCGTCCGGATCAGGTAATGCCGGTGGTGGTGGACGCGATTGAGCTGCTTCTGCCGCGGGGGCTGAAAACCATTTGGATGCAGATCGGGGTTATCAATGAAGAGGCCGCAGCCTTGGCGCGTGCTGCCGGGCTAAACGTGGTGATGGATCGTTGCCCCAAAATCGAGCATCAGCGGCTATTTGGCGAGTTGCGTAAAGGCGGGTTTAACACCGGCATAATTTCGTCAAAGCTATAGGTTCGCGGCACCCTTTTCTTGCAAACCCGTGCAGGCCGAGAATACACTCCACCAAAGGCCAAAAGTCTGGGTCAATTTTTTTATTTTGCCGCGCCAATATCATTTCTCCTAATTTCCTTATAGGTTATTTTTAAATATTAACCGTATGGAGAACCCAATGACTGAATTCGGCTTTGACACTTTGCAAATTCACGCTGGCGCGCGGCCCGATCCGGCTACGGGTGCCCGCCAAACCCCGATATACCAAACCACCGCCTATGTGTTTCGCGATGCAGACCACGCGGCGGCGCTGTTTAACCTGCAAGAGGTGGGCTACATCTATTCCCGCCTAACCAACCCGACGATTGCGGTGCTGCAAGAGCGGGTGGCCACGCTGGAAGGTGGCGCGGGTGCTGTGTGCTGCTCAAGTGGCCACGCGGCGCAGATTATGGCGCTGTTTCCGCTGATGACTCCGGGCGATAATGTTGTGGTTTCCACACGGCTTTATGGCGGGTCTATTACGCAATTCAGCCACACCATTAAGCGTTTTGGCTGGTCGGCGGCCTTTGTGGATTTTGACGACATCGACGCGGTGAAGGCGGCGGCTGATGAGAATACCAAAGCGATATTCTGCGAGAGCATTTCCAACCCGGGCGGCTACCTTACCGATATACCTGCCGTGGCCGCGGTGGCTGATGAGCTTGGCATTCCGCTGATTGTGGACAACACCCTTGCCAGCCCCTATCTGTGCAAACCCATTGAGATGGGTGCCACATTGGTGGTGCATTCGCTGACTAAATATCTGACAGGCAATGGCACCGTCACCGGTGGTGTGGTGGTGGATAGCGGTAATTTTGACTGGTCCGCATCTGATAAATTCCCCTCGCTCAGCCAGCCAGAGCCTGCGTATCATGGCCTGAAATTTCACGAGACCTTCGGCAACCTTGCCTTCACGTTTCACGGCATTGCCATTGGCTTGCGTGACCTTGGGATGACTCTGAATCCGCAAGCAGCGCATTACACATTGATGGGCATCGAAACCTTGAGCTTGCGTATGCAGCGCCATGTGGAAAATGCTGAAAAGGTGGCGGCATGGCTGGAAGCAGACCCGCGGGTGGATTACGTCACCTATGCAGGCCTGCCGTCCTCGCCTTATGCCGCACGTAAAGCTGCGCTTTATCCCAAGGGGGCAGGGGCGTTGTTTACCTTTGCGGTTAAGGGCGGCTATGAGGCCTGTGTTAAGCTCGTGGATAGTGTCGAGATTTTCTCCCATGTGGCCAATCTTGGTGATACCCGAAGCCTGATTATCCACTCGGCGTCTACCACCCATCGGCAGCTCACGCTTGAGCAGCAAGAGGCCGCGGGCGCTGGGCCAAGCGTTGTGCGGCTGTCCATCGGGATTGAGAATGTGGATGATCTGATCCGCGATCTTGATCAAGCTTTGGCGACAGCGACCGCCTAAAGTCCCGAAAACGCGCCTCCTTCGGCGGCTGGGCCACAGGGCTAACGCCCTTTTGGCCCAGACACCTCGTCGGCGCGTGCGGCGCCTAGGGCTTGCAATGGATGGCGGAGAGGTCGCACTTGATCCGCCGAGCGAAGCGAGGCTAGGGCCGTCGGCAAACGCCGTTCAGCTTGCTGATAAGGTGCCTTTGGGGAGCGGGTGGGCTTGCCCGCCCCGAGCCAAAGGCAAGCGCGGTGGGTTAGGCATGCAGCCCGGGCCAAAAACCATCAGCCAAGGCAATATTGCGCGAGATGTCTTGCCGCCAAAGGTCGCGCACGCCAAGGCTGAAGTTGAGGTAAAGCTTGCCACCCACAATCGTCCACGCCTCAGGCACCGTGCTCGCGAGCGCATCTTTGGAAGCGGCGTAGGCGCAATGGCCGCCGTATTGCGGGGCATAGGCCTCAGGATTGGCGGCAAACATATCGCGATTGGCCGCATTCGAGAATTGCCATATCGCGCCCATCCAGTCGGTGCTGAATTCGGGCAATCCCTGCACATGCGCCCCGTCGGTGAAATAGCCAACCACATCATAGCCGTTTACGGCCACGCTATCATGGCCTTTGTATATTTCGGGGCGGTTGGCCAGCACAGGGCTGGCAATGGTTGCCCCCATCAGGGCGAGGGCGGTGCGGCGTGTGATCATTTGAGGCTCCTTTGCAGGAAACTTAACCTTCGGGTTGCTCTTGGTCTACCCATCACACACAGAAGTGAGAACGGCTAAAATGCCTGCTTCCAACTGCTGGCCGCGTAAAGAGATACCGCACCGGCGTTGGATACGTTTAGCGAGCCAAAATCGCCTGTAAAGGGGATTTTAGCGATCCGGTGGCAGGTTTTTTTGGTTAGCTCCCGCAGCCCCGGCCCTTCCGCGCCAAGCACGAGTGCTAGCGGCACGTTGGGCAGGTCAGCCATGGCGGCTGTTAGGGTCATATCGGCCTCGCCATCAAGCCCAATAATAAAATACCCCATTTCGCGCAGGGCGTTCATGGATTTTGCCAAATTAGGCACGCGCATATAGGGCTGCCGCTCCAAAGCGCCAGAGGCGGTTTTGGCCAGCGCGCCGGTTTCAGGCGCCGAATGGCGGTGCGGGGCGATTACGGCCCGTGCGCCAAACACCTCAGCAGAGCGCAAAATGGCGCCTACATTATGCGGGTCGGATACCCGATCAAGAAGTACCAGAAGCGGGGCTTCATCATGGGGCGCACAAAGTTCGGAAACCGACCCCCAGTCGAGCGGGCGCACTTCAAGCACCGCGCCTTGGTGCACGGATTGGGCGTCAATTGGTGGCTTGAAGTTGCGCGGGTCTACGACCTCTGGTTCGATCCCCGCCGTGGTAATCGCCTCGCCTAGCCTGTCAGCCGCGTTTTTTGTCACCATTAGCGTCAGTTTTTCGCGCTTGGGGTTCAGCAATGCATCGCGCACCGCATGAATGCCAAAAAGCCAGATGGTTTCGGCGGCATCCCCTCGCTTGGCGCGCTCTTTTTCAACAATCCATTCGGGCTTTTTGTGTTTGCGCGGGGCCATGGGGCTTCCTTTTGTATTGGTTTATCGCGGTGTAGTGCAATTGGCGCGCGCAGACAATAGCGGCATCAAATTGTTGTGCACCCTCTGGCGGGCCGCGCGCGGGTGGGTATACTGGCGAAAAGGAACAAATTATGTGGAAATTTTTAAGCATAGCAGCATTTTCCCTACTGCCGCTTTCAGCGCAGGCACAAGAAATCACTTCGGCGCGCTACGCAGGCCCTACCCGCGCCTATGATCATGGCATCCTTGGTGACAAGATCGAGTATACCAAACTGATTTTGCGTGCGGGAGGCCGTCGGATTGTGATAGAGGCTGGCGCTGGTTTTGTGTTTGAAGACCTCGCGCCGCGCTTGGCAGACCTGAATGGCGATGGCAGGCCCGAAGTGATTGTGGTGCGCACCGATATGCAGCGCGGGGCTTCGCTGGCTATTTATGGTGTGGACGGGCTTATCACCCAAACCCCGCCGATCGGGCAGCGCTACCGCTGGTTGGCCCCCATTGGGGTGGGGGATTTTGACGGCAATGGCCGCGTGGAAATTGCATATATTGAAACTCCGCATTTGGGGAGGGTGCTGAAAATATACCATTTTTTCAGCCAAGAGCTGGTGCTGGCAGCCTCGGCGCAGGGCTTTAGCAACCACCGCATTGGCGAAGATTTTATTTCAGGCGGGGTGCGCAACTGTGGCCAAGGTGACGAAATAATAACCGCAGACGCGAGCTGGCAGCGTATCATGTCCACCACCGTGCAGGGCGGCACAGTGCGCAGCCGCGTGGTGGGCACAGTGGCCGAAGCGGGCGGCTTTGCCCGTGTGCTGGCCTGCCGATAGGGCGCTTGACTTTAAACGCGTATGCTGGCTTTCTGCCAGCCTGATCGGAGAGACATATGACGCGCTATATCTTGGTTTTTGGCGCGTTTTTGGCGGGCTGCTCAGCGGCACCCGCACCCAGCCTTCCAGACGGAAAAAACCGGGTGGTGGACATTGTGAACACCGCCGAAACACCGCTGCAATTTACGGCTGTTAGCGCCGAGCGCCGCGGGCTGGTCCGGCAACCGGGCTTCATGCGCGAGGTGGCCGCGCAGTATTATCTTACGCTCAATTTTGATGATGGCAGCGGGGCCTGCCTGTTTGATTTCCGCGCTAAATTTTCGGGTGGGCAAGTCGCCGAGGCCAAGCGGTTTGATACCTGCGCCGAAACCTCATGGGTGGTGCGGCCATGACCCCATATTCGGTTTGTGTATTTTGCGGCTCACGCATGGGCAATGACCCCGCATTTGAAGCCACGGCAATTGCGCTGGGCGCTGCGTTGGCAAAGGCCGATATGCGGCTGGTATACGGTGCGGGCGATGTGGGCCTTATGGGGGCGGTTGCGAACGGGGCACAGGCCGCGGGCGGGCAAACCTTTGGCGTAATCCCAGTACATCTGCTTGAAAAAGAGGTTGGAAAACGCGATCTTTCAACATTTGTTATCACCGAAAATATGCATGAGCGTAAAAAGGTCATGTTTATGAATGCCGATGCAATCGTAACCCTGCCGGGCGGGGCGGGCTCGCTGGACGAGCTGTTTGAGGTTTTGACGTGGAGACAACTTGGATTGCACAAAAAACCTGTCTATCTACTTGATATCAATGGGTATTGGCAGCCGTTACTGGTGCTTATCAGGCACATGATTACCAATGGCTTTGCGGATGAGAGTTTTTTGAAACACGTAAATGTCGTGGATTCAGTCGAGGACTTAATGGCGCAAATCACCTAGGGCCTGCGCAGAATTTGCGCCCAAAAAAAGCTTTGGCAGGCGGGTGTTTAGTGTGGGAAATTTTCTAACGCCTTGACGGAGAAAGATAATAGTGCATTACTACCGACACAATTTTAGGGCGCAATGACGGTGGGCCAATGGGAAGATTATGTAATCTCAATTTTGTTGCAAGTGTTTGCACTTGCATTTTTTTGGTCGCTGGCCAAATGCACGCTCAAGAGGTTATTCCTCCGAGCGATGTGGTAATAGACGACGACTATCGTATTAATACCCCCCTCACCAGCGCGCTTCCTGACCCCTTTCGCGGCTTAGAAACTTTCATAGATCGCAAACTTGGTAATTGTGTTGCCTGCCACTCAAATTTTGATGTTGCGGCGATGCAGTTTCTCGGGGAAATCGGGCCTAATCTGGATTGGATCGGTGATCGGCTTTCCGAAGAAGAAATCCGTGCGATTCTGGTTGATTCAAAAATGGTTTTGGGCTCTGGCACCGTGATGCCCGCCTTTTATACGGACCGCGTAGGCAATCGAACGCTTGAAGCGTTCAAGGGCAAAACCATCCTTACAGCCCTTCAAGTAGAAGATGTGGTGGCTTACCTTTCATCACTATCTCAAGAAAGCGGATTCGACGGCGTAGACTAGGCGCAAGTGTAAACATTCAAGCGATGTTCTAACGGGGAATTAGATAATGGACAATTTTCGGAAACTTAAAGCTATTGGGGCGACAGCATTAACGCTGCTTGCGTCCGGTGGGTTTGCCCAAACAGTTACTCTAAATTCTCTTGACGGTTCGATGTCAATAACCGGCGAGCTGCTCGACTATACCAATGACCAATATGTGGTCGCGTCTCAAATCGGAAACCTTACGATTGCGTCCGAAATGGTTGTGTGTCTTGGCGAGGCCTGCCCAAGCCTGCTGCCTAAATATTCCGAGTTTACCATTTCCGGCTCGCGCAATTTGGCGCTTAAACTCATGCCGACATTGCTTGACGGGTTCTCGGCCTCCCTCGGCCTCGATGTTACCCAGCAATCCGATGAAAACGGCAATCCGCAGGTTTTGTTTAGTGCCGAAAATGGCGAGGATATCGCAAAAATCACCTTTGCCATGCTGGGGTCTTCCGCTGGCTTGCGCGATCTTTTGAATGGCGGCGCGAGTTTGGCGCTGACCACACGGGTTGCGCGCCCGTCTGAGGTGTCAGCTTTCAGCTCGGCCGGTTTTGGCAATATTCGTTCGGTCGAAAACGAGCTTGTATTGGCGCTTGATGGCATTGTGGTAGTGACCTCAAGTCAAAACCGCGTTCATATCATCAGAGATTCAGATGTGGCCGCCATATTTTCGGGTCGAATAGATGATTGGGCGCAGCTTGGCGGGGTGCCAGGGCCGATAAATCTTTATGTGCGGCCCGAGAATTCTGGCACTGGCGCTGTGTTTTCCCAGCTTGTTATGCGCCCGGCGCGCACGGGCTTTTCCCTTCGGGTTAACCTGATGGATAGCGATATTGCCGTAGCAGATGCCGTTGCCGCCGACCCAAACGGGATAGGGTTCACCGCCTTCTCTGACCGCGCAAATGCCGCCGCCGTTTCGCTTTTGGGCGTGTGCAATATCCAGTCTCCGGCAACAGATTTTACCATTCAATCTGAGGAATACCCCTTCTCTCGTCGGCTATACCTTTATAAAGGTTCGCGCGATGTGCCGCCTTTGGTCGAGCAATTCGTAGAGTATCTAAACACCGCCGACGCGCAAGAGCTTGTTGGGCTCACAGGCTTTGTTAGCCAAGCTGTGCGGGAAGTTCCGGTAAATGATCAGGGCCTGCGGTTCTTATCCGCCGCGCTCCCTACAGACGCCGAAATGACCCTTGAGTCTTTACAAGCGATGATGACAGATTTTGCCACCGCCAGCCGCGTGTCTATTACCTATCGGTTTGAGCAGGGCACCGTGCAGCTTGATAGCCGGGCACAAGCCGACATTAACCGCTTGGTTGGCCACATGTTGAGCCCTCAGTTACGCACCAAAACCATTATTTTGGTGGGCTTTACCGATTCGGTTGGCAATGGCGAAAACAATCAACGCCTGAGCGTGACCCGTGCTGAACAAGTGCGCACCGCATTGCTGGCCGCTGGCGCTGGCGCCATTGATCCCTCGCGGATTGTTGTGCGCGGCTACGGAGAGCTTTCTCCGCTGGGCTGCAATGAAGCAACCGATGGCCGCCGTATTAACCGCCGCGTGGAGGTTTGGGCGCGCTAGCTTCGCGCTTTTTGGTCTCGAAATAATATAGCGCCAAGGCGCCCCATATGAGCGGTAATGCGATGCCGTGCCACTTTGTGAGCGGCTCGCCAAACACCATAGCCGCGACCATGAATTGCAGGGTCGGGTTCATGTATTGGATAAGCCCAACGGTTGAAAGTCGCACTCTTTGCGCGGCAAAGGAAAACAACATCAGCGGCCCCGCTGTCATGGGTCCGGTTAAAACAAGCAGCACGGAATCATGCCAATTATTGCCAAACCAGCCGGCGGGGCGGGGCACAGTTGCCCAGCCATATTGGTGGGCACCAAAAAGCCAAATTATGGCCAGTGGTGCGAGTAAAAGCACCTCAACAAAAACCGAAACCATTGGCCCCGCTGCCACTTGCTTTTTAATCAGGGCATAAATGCCAAAAGTGCTGGCTAAAAAGAGCGCGATCCATGGCGGCGAGCCAAGGCCAAGGGTCAGCACCGCCACGGCCAGCCCCATAAGCCCCAGTGCCCAGCCTTGGCCACGGCTAAACCGCTCGCCTAAGAAAAGCGCGCCTAACAGCACCACCATCAGCGGGAAAAAGTAATACCCCAAGCTGGCATCGAGCGCGTAGCCAAGCTGAATCGAGGTGATATATCCGCCCCAGTTTAGCGAAATCATAACCGCCGCCAAAACCAATGCTGCCACGGTGCGCCGAGATTTCAGCACCAGCCATACCGCGCCCAGCCGCCCGCGAATAGCGAGCACAATGCCAAAGAGCAGGAGTGACCACAGCGTTCTATGGGAGAGCACTTCCAGCGGCGGCACATGGGCCAACGCTTTGTAAAACAGCCCAGAAAGCCCCCAAACAACAGAGGCGGCCAAGATTGCCAAAATACCTAAAGGTGGGTTTTTCATCGGGTTGCCTCATACGTTTAACAACCTCACAATCAGAGGGAGGCGCGGGGCCACCCTCTGCTTTTTTACGCCCGATTAGACGTTGGAAAGCCGCTCGGCTACATTTTCCCAATTGACTAGATTGTCAAGGAAATTGCTGAGGTACTTTGGCCGCGCGTTGCGGAAATCAATGTAATAGGAATGCTCCCAGACATCACAACCCAGCAGCGCGGTTTGGTTGAAGCATAGCGGGTTAACGCCGTTTTCGGTTTTGGTCACTTTCAATGTGCCGTCAGCTTCAGCCACCAACCAGCACCAGCCAGCGCCAAACTGCCCTGCGCCCGCCGCAGAAAACTGCGTTTTGAACTCGTCAACCGAGCCAAAAGCATCCGTGATGCGGGTTTCCAGCTCGGTAGGCATGGCGCGGCCATTTGGCCCCATCATGTCCCAGAATTGCGCATGGTTCCAGTGTTGCGAGGCATTGTTGAAAATGCCGTTTTGCGCAACGGAGCCAGCGGCATAGGTGCCTTTTACGATGTCTTCGAGCGATTTGCCCTCCCACTCGGTGCCAGCCACAAGCTTGTTGCCGTTGGTCACATAAGCGTTGTGGTGCAGGTCATGGTGGTATTCCATGGTCTCTTTCGACATGCCACCAGCGGCCAGTGCATCATGGGCATAGGGAAGATCAGGTAGTTCAAAAGCCATTTTGGCCCCCTCTTTATTGATTATTACGCGCGTCTTGCCGCGCTCGCCCTTGGAATACACGAGTTTTTCTCTTGGGTAAATGCGGCGGGCAAAATAATTGTGACGGGCGCGCAAATCGGTGTTACCGATGGTGTGACAATTTTCAGGATTTAGACATGAATAATACCAGTGACAACCTTCGGGGTGCCGTCTTTATGATGCTCGCCATGGCCGGATATGTGGTGAATGACACGCTGATGAAGCTGGTTGCTGTTGATGTGCCATTGGCGCAAAGCGTGTTTATTCGTGGGCTTTTGGCCTCGGTCCTGCTGGCCGGATTTGCGGCATATAAGCACCAGCTTTTTGTTGCGGTTAACAAGCGAGAGTTTGGGATAATCCTGTTGCGCGCTTTGAGTGAAATCGCCGCCACCTATTGCTACCTGACCGCGCTGATAAATATGCCACTGGCGAATATAACCGCGATTCTGCAATCTTTGCCGCTGGCCGTTACTTTTGCGGGTGCAATGTTTCTTGGCCACAGGGTTGGTTGGCGGCGCTATGTTGCGATTGCGATCGGCTTTGGTGGCGTACTTATTATCGTGCGCCCCGGTGGTGAGGATTTTAACAGCTATGCCTTGTGGGCCATGACGGCGGTTGGCTTTATTACCCTGCGAGATTTGATGGCCGCGATGCTTGATCGGCGCACCCCTTCGATTTTTGTCGCCTTGTTTACGGCCGTTGGAGTTACTCTGGCGGGGGGTATTATGGCAAGTTTTGAGCCATGGGCGCCGATAAGCGGTGGCAGTTTTGCTTACCTGTCTTTCGCTGCTTTTTTCATTTTAATCGGGTATGTGGCTTCGATCAGCGCCATGCGCTTTGGTGAAATCGCTTTTGTGTCGCCGTTTCGCTACACGGTTCTAGTGTGGGCGCTGCTCATCGGGATATTCGTATTTGATGATTACCCAGATTTCTGGACATTGGTCGGCATTGCTATTGTTGTTGGCACCGGCGTGTTTACGTTTTATCGGGAGCAGCGCGCTAAAGCGGAATAGGCCGCTGCTCCTCAATCGCTTCCATGGCGAAATATGAGGTGACTGAGTCGAGTTCCACCCGCTCGATCAAGCGTTGGTAAACACTGTCATAGCTCGCCATATCGCGGGTTACGACCTTAAGCATATAGTCGTAATCGCCGCCAATACGGAAAAAGTCCACCACTTCGGGCAGGGTGGAAACGTGCCGCCGAAAGGTGTTGAGCCAGTCGACTGAGTGATGCCGCGTGCGGATCATCACAAAAACCACCAGCCCTAGCCCCAGCTTTTCACGGTCCAGCCGCGCGGTAGACCCAATGATGACACCACTTTCGCGCAGGGCTTTCAGCCGCCGCCAGCAGGCATTTTGTGAAATCCCAACCTTTTCGGCAAGGTCGCGCTGGGAAAGGGACGCATCACCCTGAATGGCGGTAAGAATGCGGCTGTCAATTTGATCTGGGAAATCACGTTTCATTAGATCATATGACACAATAATCTATCAAAATACAAACTTAAAGGCAAAGGAATTACCATATTTTTGGGTCATACTCACCAAAATATTAGGAGATCCCGATGCTAACCGAATTTCGCAACCAAATTTCAACGGAAAACCCGATCAAAACTATTCGTGAGGGCTTGGTGGGCGAAGGCCTGACATATCCTGGCCGCTTTGAGGAGGTGCCAATGGTGTATGCGGATTATGTTGCCTCGGGCCGCGCGCTAAAGCAGGTAGAGGATTTTATGCTGGAAAAGGTGCTGCCCTTCTATGCAAACCCCCACACAGTGGATTCTTATTGTGGCGCATATGTAAACAAGCTCCGCGAAGAGGCGCGGGCTGAAATTGCCCGCCTGACAAAAGCTGATGAATGTGCCGTTGTGTTTACTGGCAGCGGCGCTTCGGCGGGGCTAAGCCGCTTGGTGGCGCTGCTCGGGGTGGAAGAGGCCGAAAACCCTGTGGTGTTGCTTGGCCCTTATGAGCACCATTCCAACCTGCTGCCATGGCGGGAAAGCAAAGCACTAGTGATAGAAATACCCGAAGGAGACGGCGGCGGGCCGGATTTGGCGGTGCTGGAGGCGACCCTGAAAAAACACGAAGATGCCGACCTGCTGATCGGCAGTTTTTCAGCGGCCTCCAATGTGACCGGCATTTTGACAGATGTTGGGCCTGTCAGCCGCTTGGTCAAGGCCTATGGCGGGGTTTCGGTGTGGGATTATGCTGGCGGTGCGCCCTATCTTAGCATTGATATGGCCACGGGGAGCGATGCCGAAAAAGATGTGGTTGTGGTTTCTACCCATAAATTTCCCGGCGGGCCGGCGGGCTCCGGGGTTATGATTTTGCGGCGATCAGTGGTGCGGCGAAAAACCCCGACCCAGCCCGGTGGGGGCACTGTCCGCTTTGTGTCGCCGTGGGGGCATGATTATTTGGAGGACGTGGTGGCGCGTGAGGAAGCGGGCACGCCAAACCTTGCGGGTGATATTCGTGCTGCGCTGGCGTTTATCGTTAAGGATGTGATTGGGCAGGCGGCGATAGATACGCGGGAGCGTGAGCTAAACGAGATGGTCATGGCCGGGCTTGACGGGCTTAAAAACCTTACGGTTTTGGGGGTGGAGTATCGCCATCGCCTTCCAATATTTTCGATGCTGGTGCGGGATTCAGCGGGAAATATTGTAAGTGCTGAGCAGATCACGCGTGATTTAAGCGAGGTTTACGGCATTCAGGCGCGCGGCGGCTGCGCCTGTGCCGGGCCATACGGGCATCGCTTGCTGCATGTGAACGAAGAGGCGTCTGCGGAGCTTAGGTGCCAAATTTTGGCAGGGCATGATGAGCTTAAGCCGGGATGGGTGCGGCTGAATTTCAGCTATTTAATGAGTGATGAAACCGTGCGCTATATTATCGAGAGCCTGCAAACACTGGTGAACGGATACGCACAAAAGGTGGCCTAAGAGCTGTCGGACAGTCCCGAGGGTGCGCCTCCTCGAGGAGCCTAAAGGCCCCCCTCGTCGGCGCATGCGGCGCCTTCGGCTTGCAGGCCTTGTGGCAAAATCGGGTGCACGGACTGGCCATGTGGTGTGGCCAGAAAGGCTTCGGTCCAATTGTTTTTCATTGATTTCAAGAGGGCTTCATCTGTTATGCCTTTTTGTTTTAATATGGTTTCAAGCGCGGTCACCCATGCGCAGTAATAGTCATCGCTGCCATCCAGCGGGGCATTTTGGCCTGCGGCGTTCAGGGCCTTTCCGAAGGTCTCTGCCCATTCCGGCCAGCTAAAATGGCCCGCTTCATTTAGGGCCACCGCTAGGGCAAAGGCTTGGCCGTGCCACGGGGCGTCAAAGGGTGCGGGCGGTGTTGGGGCTGTCATGGTTTCTCCAAGTAGGGCTGCCAGAGGTCGAGGCTGATGGTGTCTTTAGGCGCTTCGGAGTCTTTGCCCCACAGCTCGGCGGCGGAAAATTCGACTGTGTAAAGTGGCTGCGGATGCTCGCCCTGAAAACGGGCGTTTTTGTTGGGCAGCACATGGTTGCCATGGCTCTGGATGATGGTGCCGATGCGCCCCGCTGCATAGGCAGGCAAGCGGCAATGGCCCGGCCCGGGGGCGGGCAGGGTGCGCACGCGCTCCCCCAGCTCAAAGTGTAGCGCGCATTTGTTCCAGAAATCAACTGCGCGCTACATCTGGGTCTGAGGGGAGCAAAGAATGCGGCTCTGCATGGTCGTGTGGCATAGGGGCTCCTGATGGTTTGGCCAAGTGGGCCACATGTGGGCGCAGCTGTCAATGTTTGGCAAAACTGTAGATTGTTGTTTAAGAGGTCCGCTGCTAAAAACAGGGGGAAACCAATACGAGGGCAGAATGGACGTTGAGCAGATCGACCTTGGTGAAAACTTTGTGCGCACCTGTTTGCAGGGGAGTGACCGGCTTGTGGTTAGCTTCGAGTCGGGGGGGGGCAGAGTGGAACGCCCCAACAAGGACCACACAGCTTGGGGGCAGGGCCTGGTGGCTAATGCTGGCTGGGACGGGCTGCATGTTTTGCCAAAAATCATGAAATGGTATCAGGCGCAGGAGCTGTGGGACTTTTTCGGAACCATGCGAAAAACCGGGTTTTTTGATGACTATAAAGAGGTGGTCATGTATGGAAACTCGATGGGCGGCTTTGCGGCCTTGGCCTTTGCCAAGTATTGTTGTGCCAAGCGCGTGGTGGCGTTTCACCCGCGTTCAACCCTTGCAAAATGGGTGCTGCCGTGGGATTCAGCGTTTTCAAACCAGCTTACATTTAACCGCATTGGCCCGCCGGCAGATGCTTTATCGGGGCTTGAATCCGGCATTGATGTTTTGCTTTTTGCAGATCCTTTTTACCGGCGAGACTATAACCATGCGCGCAGAATTGCTGAAAACCACAGCGAGACCAACATTATTCGGGTGCCTTTTATAATGCATGATATTCCGGCCTATTTGGCCGAAACCAGCATTCTGCAAAAGGTGGCACACAGCGCCATTCAGGGGCGCTTTGACGAGGCGCAATTTTACCAAGACATACGCGAGCGGCGCAAAAGCCCGCTGTATCAGGCGCATTTTAAGCGATATGTTTTACGCCGTGGCCAGCCGAAACGTGCGGTTATCCAGCAAGGCATCAGCCAGCTTGGCGCCAATCCAAAAGCAAAATAGCGCTATCCACGCGGTGAGCGAGAAAACTGACGTGCCTGTTACGCCGTTTCCGATGGCACAGCCGCCCGCCAGCATGCCGCCAAAGCCCATGAGTGCCGCGCCCGCAAGATAGCGGCGCATCGAGCTGGCCCCCTCAAAGCCTTGGCATTTATAGGTGCGGGTGATTTGCGAGGTTACAAACGAGCCCAGAAACACACCGGGGACAAGGCCAATGGCAAAGGTCGGAATGGCGTTGTCTGTTAGCAGATACATAAGCGTATTGGCCGAGGGGCCAGTGAACGTGAGGCTTTCAACCGAAGTGGGCTCAAAGCTGACAGCCGCCAATGAATAGGTGGCCAACCAGCCAAGCGCGACCGCAAAGCCAACGCCGGCCCCAAAGAACAACACGCTAAAGCCAACGCGGTTTTTATAAGCAATATAAACGGCATAAAGGGCAAAACCCACCCCCATGAGCATGCCAAAACCACCCGGGAGGCCAAGGGCATCTAGCAAATTTATGTTGCGCCCTGCGGGGGTTATCCAGAGGCTAGCAAGGCTGTCTCGCAAAGGCGAAAGCCAGCCATGCAGGCTCATCTGTGCAAAAATGGCAAACACCAGCCCAGAGATCATTGCCCGCAAATTGCCGGTAGCCGCCAACACCAAAAGCCTTCCTGAGCAGCCGCGCGCCATAACCATGCCAACGCCAAAAAGCAGCCCGCCAATAATGGCCCCCGAGATAGAGCCGGGCACAGCCAGAATGCGGGCTTCCGTCAGGTCAACATAGTTAAAATAAATCGCAAATTGTGTCCAGAAAAGCGCGGTGGCGAAGGTGAGCAGCCACACAGATGTGCGCGGGCCTATTTGGCCACGGGCAAATTCCACCGCCGAGGCCCGCAGGCAAAACTGTGAGCGCTGGGCGGCCACGCCGAAAACCACACCAATGGTAAGCCCCGCGAGGGCTTTGGTATTGGCTTCTCCGAGCCAGTCCATCAGGCTTACGATGTCCATGCCGCAATTCCTTATAAATATTGCAATGATCGAATATGATTGAATCCGCCGATTATCTTTGACCTAGATCATGTATCGGCTTTTTTACCTGTGGCGTATTTACCCCGCAGATAGCGCGGTTATGGGCGTTTTGCCCGCCGGCGATACCCTGTCATAGACAACGGTAAAAGCCTTCACTGTATATTTGCCAATAATTGATAAATTGGGGGTTAAATGACTGCGAAAAATGAGACCGACTATAAAGTCGGACAGGATAACGTAGGCGGGAAGCTCGGGCCGTTTGGCTTTTAGCGTCAGCCGATGGAGCAAGGTGCGGCTGGGCGGTAAAGATAGCAGGCCCGATTATGGTTATATTGGCTAATTTGCCATGCTGTTTGCTGCACCCATGGGCATATCCACACAAGTGGCGCTTATTTTTTTGGTGTTTGTGCTGCTCGTTGGCCAACTCTCTTGTTATATAAATTGGTTTTTTGGTGGCCTGCGGGCCTATCTGCAATATCTCCCGACACCTTCCATGCCCTTCGGCCGCGAGGACGTAAACTTCTCGCAAGGTTATCAACAAGTTTACCGTTTACTGCCGTGCTGTTGCTGATATGCGTGGCCATTATCAAAGGCCTGAGCACCGAGCCGCGATGATCATCGCTTAAATGCGGTTTTGCCGCCGGTTTGAAATATGTGATCGGCCTCTTGGAGGCCGGTCTTTTCTTTTCGGCAATCCAACTCTGCGGTTGCCTTTGAATGCCATCTACGCGTGGGGCATATTTATTGCGCGGCCTCCAGGGAGGCCCAAATTTGTGGAAACCTGTCCAGCTGCCTTAATTCTGCGGCAACATCAACCTGAAGTGGTCTGGCAAATACGGACAGTGTGCTAAGATGTATCCACCACGAACGAATGGATATTCAAATGACGAAGAGACGGAATTTTCCAGACAAGTTTAAAGCAGCAGTGGCGCTTGAGGCGC
>NVUX02000036.1 GCA_002402045.2 Paracoccaceae bacterium
ATCAGCACGAAGCATTGCTCAATTACGCGAAGATTATGACGATGTTCTCCTTCAACAAGCAACTCAGATATCCGAATTGCAAGCCAGAGCTGATGCGGCACCCGCCGCACCTCTGGCTTTGAGCGGCCAAGGGCAAGTGCCAAACGCTAATGGCGCGTTTACGCCAGATTATTCAGCAACAGGCAGTGAGTTTATCGAGCGCCGCACGGGGTTTACCCCGAGCGGGCAAACGCCCGTAGATTCAAACCGCCGCCAAGGAGCAGCGCAAAATCTCACAGTTGAGAATGCCAATATGATTGCAGCAAGCTTTGGGCAAACCTTCGCCCTGACCGCGCTGGAAGTGGAAGCCCCTGCCGATGAACGCAATACGCTGCGAAACTACATTCCGGCGGGCTCTTATGCCTCAGCCGTTGTGCTTTCTGGCGCGGATGCAGCAACCAACGTAGCGGATCGCGAAAGCCCTGTGCCAGTTTTGTTTCGCATCACGGGTCCGGCGATCACCGCCGCGCGCGGCGGTGGACGGGGTGCAGAAATCAATATTGAAGGCTGTACCGTTCAAGGGTCAGCCATTGGTGATTTAAGCTCTGAGCGGGTGCGGGTTCGCTTGCTCACTCTGACCTGCATAAAGCGAAATGGCGAAGTGGTTGAACAAGCCATTAGCGGATACATGGTCGGCGCTGGCAAAGCCGGAGTGCGCGGCCGTGTGATTAGCCGCGAAGGCGGTTTGGTGGCAAACGCCGCCATTGCCGGCGTACTAGGCGGGCTGGCCAATGCTGCCAGCTCAGCAACAGGTGGCGACAATGACGGAGCCAATAGCCTTGGCGAAATCGTCACGGGCGCGGCCATGGCCGCCGGTGTCGGTGGAGTTCAAACCGCCGCGCAAACCTTGTCAGAATATTACATCAATCGCGCCGAACAATATCAGCCGGTGATTACGCTGAATGGCGGTTCAGTCGTTGAATTGGTCTTTATGGAAGGGATTTCTCTAAGATGAAAAAGCTCATGATTCTGGCGGCCTTAGGGCTTTCAGCCTGTAGTTCAAATACCGAAAGTGATTTCCTTTGTGCGGCCCAGATCGGCTCGCCTTGTTCTACCATCGCGCAAGCGGATGGGCGAGGGCAAGGCGCGTTGACGCCCATTACCGAGCAACCTATCGACTCGCTTTCAGGTACGATTTCACAAGACCCATTGCTGGTGGGCAAGCCCGGTGATGTTTACGCTGGAATGCCTGACGGCGGCTTTGCCTATGAAACTGGCCGCTACCGTGTGCCAGAACTGATTGGTCGGCTTTGGATTGCGCCTTATCTTGATGAGGACGCATTGCTGCATGAAAGCCAATATATCCACTTCGTCGTGCAAGAAGCGCATTGGGCGCAACGCTAATGGGCTTGTTTAGTGACATAATGGAAAGCGTCTTTGGGGACGCCGGTATAGAAGAACCAACGGATCTGTTTCACGATCAAGCGGCGGTGGCCGATCTATTGCCATACCGACTTTATAACCCCGAAAATGGTTTGTTCTATAATGAGAAAACCACCGGGTTTATTGCCGAGATCGAGCCGCTGGTGGCCACCGATGAAGCCGTAGGGAATTTGCATTCAGCGCTGGTTTCCAACATGCCAAGCCAAGCTGGGTTTCAGGTTCTAAGCTGGACTTCGCCCGACATATCCAAAATCCTTGGTGGTTGGGCAAGATCACGGGTTGCTGGCGGTGAAGTGGGCGAGGCTATGGCCGTTGGTCGCTTAAACCACATTGAGTCCCTGAGATATGGCAGTGATGGCGATATTAAAGCCATCCCGACCAATCGGCGGCTGTTTATCTGTGGCTGGGTTGAAGGTGACACCAGCATGAGCAAAATAAACGAGCTGATTGAGTATCGCCGCGCGGTCCTTGGTTCGTTTAATCAAAGCAAAAATATAGGCATTAAACCTTCCGAGCTGATTTTGCTGCTTCAGGAGATTTTGCACTCCGAGCAGTGGGATAGCCATGGGCATTCCAATTACACGACAGAAATCCCTATCAACGCTCAAATCCCCGGCACCACAATCAAGGTGAAGCCAAACCATATTGAGTTTGGCGGTGAGCCGCAGGTCTCATTAGTGGCGGCCAGCGTGGCGCGGTTTCCCGAAGAATGGAATAATATGCTGGGTGTGATGCTGATGGGTGATCCTGACAAAATAACAGATCGCCCGCACGGGCCCGTTCTAACCAGCCTGACCTGCGTTGCCATACCTGCGCAAAAAGCCAGTGCCGATATGATGACCAGAATTGCAAAAATGGAGCATGGCAAAAAGACCGGCTTTAACAAATTCATTCCTGATTTTGGGCAAAAGCAGGACGAAATCCAAGGCTTAAGCAATGAGCTTGAGCAGGGCGAACGCCTGATGCAATGCGTTATGAGTGTGTTTGCCTATACCAAGGGCGAGCGCGAAGATGTGCGCATGGCCGGATCAGAGATTGCAAAAATCTACCGCCGCGTAGGGTTTGCGCTTCGCAAAGAGAAGTATTTGCAACTGCCAATGCTGATGAACGCATTGCCACTTGGCTGCACCGAAAAATCCATGAAAGAAATGGCTAAGCTGCAACGTATGCGGCTCCTGAAGGCCAAAGCGGTGACAGCGCTTGCGCCTCTGCATGGCGAGTGGACCGGAAACAGCAACGGTCCTGGCATGTTGCTTTTGGGGCGGCAGGGGCAGGCTTTTACGTGGGACAATTATATTTCCGAGGGCAATTATAATATCGCCGTGGTGGGTAAATCCGGCGCTGGTAAATCTGTGTTTATGCAAGAACTGATCACCTCGATTTTTTCCAATGGCGGGCGGGTGCTTATTATTGATGATGGGTATTCGTTCAAAACCACTTGCGATATTTTTAACGGCCGCCACATTGTTTTTGATGGTTCGCAAACCATCCGCCTCAACCCGTTTTCAATGCTGCAAGCTGACAAAATGGAAACCACGGAATACGCGGCCGAGGCGCTTGAGCTGATTACACGGGTGATTGGCTCCATGGCCTCGCTTGGTGAGCAACGCGAAGGCCGAGTAAGTGGGATTGAAGAAGAGGCTATTTCCGCGGCCATCAATGAAGTGTGGAAAGAAAAAAAATCCAAAGGCGAGATTGGTGACGTTTATAATAAATTGTTGGTGCGCTCAAAAGAAGATCCGCGCCTTATTGATGTGTGTCGGAAACTCCACAGTTACACGCCCGAAGGAAAATATGGTGAATATTTTGAGGGTGAAGCCACCGTCAATGTTGATACGCCCTTTACCGTTGTGGAGCTGTCCGACCTCAAAACCCAACCGGAATTAGAGCAAGTGGTTTTGCAAATCGTTATGTTCCTGGGCACGGAGCTGATGTATAAAACGGACCGCTCGGTTCCCGTAGCCATTCTGATTGATGAAGCCTGGGACATGCTGAAAGGGCAGGGGACTGCTAAATTCATCGAGGGCGTTGTGCGCCGCGCCCGCAAATACACAGGCGCATTGATAACCGGCACTCAGAGCATTGACGACTATTTTGCCAACCCTGCCGCTGAGGTCTGTCTGCAAAACTCGGATTACACTGTGTTCATGGCGCAAAAACCGGAAACCATTGATCGCCTTGAGGCCAACAAGCGCCTCTCCATTCCGGCTGGCTTTGGCACACGGCTAAAAAGCCTGACCTCGGTGCCGGGGCAATTTTCAGAAATGGCCATCAAAGGGCCGGGCGGTTGGGCTTTTGGCCGGCTCGTGCTTGATCCATTTTCACTGGCGGTATTTTCATCCAAAGGCTCAACCGTGGAAAATCTCAACCGCCGTAAAGCTGCGGGCATGAGCACGGTGGAGGCGCTCAAAGACATGGTGGCAAAGGGAGAAGTTTCATGAAGATTGTATTGTGGATTATGGGCATTTTGGTGGCCGCGCTGGCCGTCATTGCTTTGCAAATTGGCACCATGAACTATTATGGCGGGGCGCAAGAAGAAACGGGCGTGCTCATTGTGGATGCAAAGTCTGTGGTGCGGATATTTATCGAGCAGCGCGGCGTACATCTTGATGAAGATCAGATGAGTGACGCGATAAAGGCTTTTGACCGTTTGGTCATGGAAGAAGCGGAAAGCATTTATCAAGGCACGGGCAGGGCGATTATCAATGCCAACCACATTCTGGCGGGTGGCATTGATATTTCCGAGCAGTTTGCAGAGCGCGTGATAGCCCGTTGGGATGCTGAGCAATGAGTGACTTAAACCTCGCTCAACGCTTTTTTCAGGGCAACCGGAAAGCTCAAGCCAAACGAGGCCGTAATCGCATTTTGATCGCGCTGTTTGTGCCGGTTTTTCTGATCACAATGTACGGCTTGGCCTTTGGAACGGTTGTGCTGAATGGCACTACGTCGTTGCCAGATAACGCATATTTTATGCTGCGCTGGCCAAAGATTGTCTTTGAAGGCAGCTATGTGGCGTTTGAATCTCCGGCTGCTGTGGATGAGCGCTTTCGGGAGTTTTCTTTTATTAAGCGCGTCGCCGGAATGCCGGGGGATCGGGTCATTACCAGCGGAAATCGCGTTTGTGTCAACAACCGATGCCGTGTTCTTCAAGACAGCCTTGTTGAGCGCGGAATTTTGCCCACGCAAAGCCAAATTCTAGAGCGCGGTCAATTTATGGTTTTTGCGGATGCTGAGGACTCGCTGGATAGCCGCTACGCGGTTATCGGGCCTATCCGTTTCGATAAAATCGAGGCGGTGGGTTTTCCCATACCATTTCCCCATTGGAAGGAGATTCAAGCATGGTTTCATTAAAAACAGGGCTTTGCGCTCTTTTGATCGCGGCAACAGGTAGCGCTGCCCACGCGAAAGACTTTGGCACTTTTGGACCGGTTTGGGAAATCATCGAGCCTTCTATATTGGAAACCATCAAAGCACGGCTGGGAGAAATGGAAAGCTCCGGCGCACTGGCAGAAATGCAGCAAGAAATGCAAGACACAACCCGCGCTTATGTTAACCGGCCCCGCCCGGTGCATGGGCTTCTGGATGCCGAAGAGCCGTTTGAATTTGAGGTTGATCTCAGCATTACGCTCAACCGTGATCTTGCAGATCATCGAGGACAGGTATTTGCGCGGGCTGGCACAGTCATAAATCCGCTGGATTATTCGATCTTTAATAAGCGCATTGTGTTTTTAGATGGTGATAATCCAGATCAAGTGGCTTTTGCGCTGAGTGAAGGCACCGAGCTGGATACGCTAATCGTTCTGACCAATGGTTCACCTTTGGATTTGATGCGCGCGCACGGGCGGCGGTTTTACTTCGATCAAGACGGGCAGATGGTGGCAAAGTTTCAGATCCGCAAACTGCCAAGTGAGGTGGTGCGCGGCCAGCGGGTCATGCTGGTGCGTGAAGTGCCAGTGCAAGGTTGGGCAATTCAACATGGTTTTGGGGAGAGTGATCAATGAAACGCAAATTTGGAGGGGTCCTGCTCGCCATTGCAATGCTGGTCAGCACAGGTCAGGAAGCACAAGCGAAGTGCAACGCAAAATTCCTCAACCCGATTACGGAAATCTGCTGGGATTGTATATTTCCAATATCTGTTGGTGGCTTAAGCCTTTTTACCAACCGCCCCGATACCGCTAACCAGTCCTTTCCGCTCTGCCTCTGCTGGCAGGGTATTTTACCGCGCATTGGTCTTTCCATCGGGCTGTGGGAACCAGCTCGTTTGGTGGATGTGGCCAATGAAGCCGGTTGTTTTGTAAACATGGGTCTGGATATGGACTTTGGGTTGTTCTCACTGGGAACAAGCTCGGTCACGGCCTCAAATGGCGCGGATAATGGGTCTTCATGGCAAGCGCATTATTATTACTACCCGCTGATTAGCTGGCTCGGCACTATCGTTGACGGGCTGTGCCTGGAAACAACGGTTTTTGATGTTGCTTATATCAGCGAAATTGATCCACTCTGGAACAATATCGAGCTGAACAACCTGCTTAATCCAGAATCCATCCTCTTTGCCAACCCGATTGCGCAAGCGGCGTGTGCTGCTGAATGTGTAAAAGCCTCAAGCGGAAATCTCGGTATGGATATTCTGTTTTGGTGTAACGGTTGCCAAGGCGGACTTTACCCTCTCGCGGGCCAAGTGAATAACCATTATGGCGGCGTCATGGCCAGTCAGTCTGTGGCTACACGTCTCACCGCGCGGATGCACCGGCTTTTGCTGGCGCGGGATACCGCATCAGTGCCAACGCGCTGCCAGCCAGCCATCGCGCCAATAATTCCCAAAAGCCAATACCGCCAGCAAATCACCCGTCCGCGTCCTGCGGTGCGGGGTCGTTATGCTTGTGCGCCCATCGGGGCCAGCACGCAATTCATTGATGCTTTTAGAGAATTTCCATTTCGGGGCGAAAGCTTTGGATGGCTTATGTGGAGGAAAAGAAATTGTTGCGCACTTTAATCTCAACCACTTGTTTGGTGGCGCACGGCTTTATGGCATTTGCACAAGATAGCCAGCCGGAAATCAACCTTGGAGAGCCTTTGCCGTTGGTGGAAATCGCCCCCGGCGCGCAAGGTTTTATCGAGCCGTCCATTGCGCGAATACTGGATGATGCCCGCCGCCTTGGCGCTGCTTGGAAGGAAAACCTGAGCATTCAGCAAGCCGATGATTTTGGCCGAAGCTACGATATTGACGGGTTTCGAGATCGTGCATTGGCCAACCCGCGTGTGCGCGCACTGCTTGGCGCTGACGTTGAGGGGTTGCCACAATCTGAGGGCATAGAGCCGCGTTATGGCAATAAGCAGGTTTTCTTGCTAGCCAGTTTTTCCATGCCGCCGAATATTCTTCGGGTGATGATGGATGAAGCCAAAACACTGGATATTCCGGTCATTTTTCGCGGGTTCGTGAATAACTCGGTTTATGACACACAAATCGCTCTGCAAGCCGCCTTTGGCAATGATGCTGATCTTGTTGGATTTGGCATTGATCCTACGATTTTTACACGTTTTCAAATTGAGGCGGTTCCCCAGCTCATTGTCACCCGAGACCAGATAGATGTGTGCGAGACAACCGGCTGTGAAGCCGATCCCATTCCTGTGCATGATCGTGTTGGCGGCAATATTCCGCTGCGCGATGCCCTCCAAATGATTGTGATGGGGCAGGGCGATGCCTTGGAAGTCGCAAAAGCCGCGTTGGAAACTATCGAGGCTGGGCAATGAGCAGGTTCAGAGCCCCTTTGATTTTCGCCTCCCTAATATTGGGGAACCCTTTATGGGCTGAAAGTGAAGGAGAACGCGCAGAAAGCGCAATGGATGTCTTAGGGGCGGTCACGGATCTTCTCACGCAAGGGATTATGGAAGACACGGTAACGCCTTTTGAAACCGCTACACCGCCTGAAAGCACACTCACTGAGGCAGAGTTTGATGATGCGGAATTTGCCATTCGAACCGGAAGCGGTGTTGATGGGCGCGCCTACTCGGCAACGGTGGATAGCGCGCTTAATCGCCCCGAAGTGATCATTGATCCCAACACGCTTGATCTGGCAGACTCGGCCATAGAGCAAGCCGATGCTGTGGTCGGGGGCTTATTCACGGCTGACGGCGGCACTTGCGAAGCCATATTTGCCGGTGGCAGCTATAACGGGCTGCGGATTTGTCAGGCCATACTTTCGCGGCGTTTGGAAATCTGTCAGGAGGTCAGAAACATTTCAGTTGATCGGGATGATACCTGGTCTTGCGATGTGGAAGAGCCAACTTATCGGAAACAATGTGAGCGCAATATCACATGGGCTTGCACTGGAAGCTCCGGTTCAGTTTGCATTAAACAGGCTGTTAGTTTCTCGCCCGCGCCCGTCTGGACCGTAGGCGATGAAATCGCAGACATTAGCTTTGGCGCAATTAATAATGGCCAGTGCAGCCTTAAAACCCATACGATATTTGTGCAGAGCAGGGATTACGTTAACCTTTCCTTTCTCAATCTGTCGGACCTGACGTTTCAGGGAGTAGCGCAAATCCGCGTGGATGGCGTAAATGTCTGGACCTATGGCACGTCAGCAACAGGTGATTTGGTTCTTGGTGATCGGGATTGTGGCAAGAAATGCTCTCGCCGCGCGGTTTATGCGGGCAGCACCTGGATTGAAGATTGTGGCGTCGCCACGGTTACCTCTCAGCCAAATGCAGACATTCTTGCAAGCCTTATCGTGCCAACACTCGGGCCATCAAGCGACCTCAATTCTTTGCCTGTAACCGTGTCCACGGGCGCGCAAACTAACCAAGTTCGCATCGACATAATCACCGGCAACGATAGCGAGGTCAGCATGGATGTAACCTTTAAAATGGGGGGGCAGTGCTGCTCTGCAATTAGTGCCAATTTGGGAGATCAATGTTGAAACGGATACTCATTGGAACCCTTCTGGGTTGGACTTTATTTGCTGGCACCGCAAATGCGGATAGCTGCTCACCAGAAAACTTACGCTGTTTGGAGGTTCAAACCGTCACGGTGGCGGGTGTTGAAGTGCAAAACGTCTGTGTGCGCATGGAAAGAACCGAGAGCTGCACCCGCGATGCACCGGTTAATGAATGCTCGGTATTGGAACCCGTGACAGTCAGCGGCCCTGATCCGCTAATTGACGGGCAATGCGGGCTGGTGAGCGAGACCTGCATAAGCTCCGTGGCGGGATTATGTGACAAGAACGAGCGCATTTATCACTGCTGGAATGGCCCAGCTTATGCGGACCCGGCCAACCTTGATGCGCGGGTATTTGAGAACTTTACGGAAACCATTGATGATAATTGTTCTGGGCTTTCAGGCGATGCAAATTGCTCATTGCAGCAAACCGTCATTACTGAGGGCTTTGCCACCCGCAATTTTAATCAACAAGACGTAACGCGGGCATGGTGGGCGCAAGAGCGGCAATATGATTGCACCAACAATCTATATGAAGACACCTGCCAGCCTTATGATGATGCGCCTTTTTGCACGCCAACAGGTGAGCAAACCTGCTTGAGTTATGCGCCTGACGGGTCATGCGAATATTCGGAGATTACCTATAATTGCGAAAGCGATACCGGCTTTGAATCAAGTTGCGAAGCTATCAACGTGTGCATTGGTGATAATTGTGTTGGTGCCGAGCTAGAGATTTCCGAAGATTATCCCGAAGCCGCTTCATGGCTGAATTTTCTGGATGATATTTCCGAAGGCAATCTATGCGACCCGCTGGCGGGTACAGATCCCAACTTGCCCATTTCCGTAGCAAATTGCGAAAACGGCACCTTTGAGAATGGCAATACCGAACCCGAAGTGTTTGGCGGGGAAAGCATGGCCTGTTTTATGGATGCTTTTGCGAATTGTTGTAGAAACCCAGTCTCGTCTTATTGCGGGCAAGAACCCAAAGACCTCGCGGTTTACCGCGACGCTGGAACAACGCACCAGCTTGGTCAGCGCTGCACATCAAGGTTTCTGGGGATCTGCTTAAGCTGGTCACGCGATTACTGTGTTTACAACAGCAAGTTTGGCCGGGTGTTTCAAGAGCAGGTCGATTTGGAAACGGGTGAGCAATTTCAGTGGCGGCAGCCAGAGGAATGCCCAGCCCTGACTATGGACCAACTCGAAACCATAGACGTGAACAACATGGATCTCTCGGAAGTGTTTGGCGACATGATGGATGACATGAGTGAGCCAGTGCAAGAGCTGGTGATGGATAGAATTTCAACGGAGGTAGGTGGTTATGGACCCCAAATCGAAGAGACTTTTGAATAGACGCGCTCTGATTACAGGGGCAGCCGCAAGTCTTTTTCCTCTACGCGCTCACGCTGCCTCCAACACAGGCGTTATCTTGGTCGGCGCAAGTTGGTGCTCTTTTTGCAAACAAGCCGCACCGCTCCTGAAACTCCTGTCCGATCAGGGGGATTTTCCGGTTTTGGTGGCAAGCCATGATTCCAGACCCATTCCGCCATTTCCAGATATGGTGCCAAGCCAGTCTCATCCGCAGACGCGCGACATTGTGAGCTTTCCCGTCACGCTGGTTTACTCATCATCGCAAAACAGGGTGGTGGGGCGCGTAGATGGGTATCGAAACCCGCGTTGGTATATGCGCTCAGTCGCAAATCTGATCAACCAAGTTGAGCAAGGATAGAACCATGCGCAAACTGCTCCTGACAACCATTTTCTATGGAATTATGACCAGCGTGGTTCACGCTGAGCCGCAGCCGTTCCGGCTTGATATGTGTGATGACAAAAATACAAGCGGTTGGTCGTTTTATTGCCGTCCTCCTGTTGAGCCGGAAGAAGAGCCAGTAGCTGAAGCGCCGGCTCCCCCGCCGCCGCCCGCACCTGAACCAGTTGAGCCGGAAATGACATATACCGAGCAAATGATGGCCTACCGCGCCCTCATTGATGAAACCAAACACCGCGCCATTCTGGAACCAACCCGCGCAAATGTGTTGGCCTATATGGAAATCAACAAACAAATCGGAGATCGCGCCGGAGCTTTTACGGACCAGTGGCAACGCATTCTATTTGAAACGCCAGCGCTAAATGCAAATGTAGATAGCCCGCTCGCCTCAGCGGGTATCGGTGTTTATCAGGATCAAATGCGGGTGGCGCGCGAAGAAACATTTAAGAATGTCGTTAATCAGGCTGGCTTGATGTTCATTTTTAATGGCGACGAGCGCTGCGGGATATGCCGCGTTCAAGGCCAAATCTTGACGGCAATGGAAGAGCGCTACGGCGTTAGCATTCTGGCCGTTTCTAAAGACGGGTATGGAAACTCAAGCTATCCAAACGCTTATGTCGATGAAGGTCGCTTGGCTGATCTCGGACTTGAGGATTATCCGGCGCCAACCCTTGTGTTGGCCGATCCAAAAACAAACGAAATTGCTGTCATTGGATCTGGACTGATCACAGCCGACGAAATCCTTGAGCGGGTCTTTGTCATTACACAAATCCCCGTAGGAGAAAGGTACTAACCCATGAGCATTCTTAAACGCGCCGTATTGGTATTGATGACCAGTTCAAGCCTGATGCCAAACCCGGCTTTTGCCGATGTTGCTGGCGATCTCACGGATTTTTGGGAAAATTCCGGCGGTGGTGTTAATGTCTCGGCCCCAATGAGTTATCAGGGCCAGCGGGCAGGCTTTGCCACGCTTGGCTCGGTCTCGGTACGCACCCGGACGCGTAATTCAAACCTTGTGAATATCCAGCTTCCCTCGGTGCGGGCCGGTTGTGGCGGCATTGATATATTTGGCGGGGCCTTCAGCTTTATTTCCAAAGAAGAGCTAATTGCCCTCATGGAAGCCATTATGCAAAACGCGGCAGGCTTTGCTTTTGAGCTGGCTTTGGAAAGCATGTCGCCAGCCGTGCAAGAAACGGTGGCTAAACTCCGAGACCTTGTGCAGCAAGTTAACTCGATGAATATCAATTCCTGCGAAGCCGGACAGCTTCTTGCAGGTGCGCTTTGGCCCGCGATTGACGGGGCCAGCCAACATATCTGCGCCACCATAGGTTCCTATCAGGGGTTCTTTGCAGACCGCGTGGCCTCAAAGCACGGGTGTTCCAGCGGCGGGCAGCAAAACTCAACCCTAGATCAAGCCAATGCAGAACTCGCAGACCAAGTGCCTGTGGACATAAACTACGCTTGGAAAGCAATTAAGAAGAATGCATTTCTCAGCTCGGACCGCAACTTGGCAGAGTTTTTTATGACGCTGACTGGAACAATTATCACAACAGCGGCAGCGAATGATAGCGAAGGGCCACAACACCGCCCGATCGCACCGCGCGCAGCGAGCATGGAAATGGTTCAAGTGCTGGTTGAGGGTGGCACTACCAAGGTTTTGCATTGTGACGAGGTCACCGATTGTCTTAATCCGGTTCTTAC
>NVUX02000037.1 GCA_002402045.2 Paracoccaceae bacterium
ACCCCCGATCAACCACCTGTGCGACCGCATCGCGCTTAAACTCATCTGTAAATCTGTTTCTGGACATAACGTCCTCCTTGCTTCCAAAATTACCAAGCAAGGTGTCTACAAATCTAGGGGCTATTCAGCTCAGGGTCGCCAAGAATATAGTTTCGGGTTTCGTCGAATAGGTTTGCCATATGTAGCCTCATATTTGTTACTTCTGGCACATACTGCATTTAAATCAGTTATAAATAACACCACAAAAGCAAGAGCTTAAGTGGGTTCGGGATATTGGGAATATGGTTAAGCAATATCTGTTTTAGGCCAAACCGCTTAAGCGGTTTTCTCGAACAGGGCGTTAAATCTCTTCGCATATCGAAGGTCGGCGCGCATTTCATCAATGTATTCTTTCATCTGGCCTTTACCTTGCCGCCACAAAGTGGGGTTTTGGTTAAGAGCGTCTTGCATTGCCAGAGGCGCTGTCTTTTCAATGTGCATCCGCGATAAGGCGGGATTCTCCTCAAAAAGAGCCTCCAAATTTGTCAAAAGAGCATCAATCCTTTGATGCTTTTTATCACTCGAAACCTTACCACTTTGTTCTGTTCGTTTCTGCTGTACTTCTTTGGTTTGTTTTCCCAATTGCGCTAACGGCTCGATTTCGTTTCGAATGAAATACTCGCTAATCAATCGGCCAGTCAAAAAACCCAGACGGTAGATCGAATCAAAGTACTCTTCAAAACGGAACTCTTCGGTTTCAGTGCTATCATTTGAAGATTTTTGATCACCCTCATCCTCTTCATCCATGTCAGCCTCAATGGCTTCTGATCGTACGTGTCGCGCCTCAAGAAGAAGTTTAAAAACAAGTTCAAGTAATACAGCTGACCAAATATCGCTGCTTTCTTCAACATTTGCTGCTGAGATTTTTTTTCGAACTTCCTTGATTGATACTTTTTGGAAATACACATCCATTGGATCAACTGAAAAAACGCGTTTAAACTCGCTTTCGATGAATTGTTGCTCACCCGAAGGGCTAAAGAATTCAAGTGGTCTTGATAAAAATCTTTGGGAAAAGTGTACCAAGCTTGTTGATGCCAAGAGAGCTTCTTTTTCTATTAGGGTCGTCAGTGAAGTGAAGCCTGAAACTATGATTATAGTTATTACCTCACAACATGGGTTCTCTTCAGTATGCATGCGACACGGTGTAATATCTATTGAAAATGATGCGCCCGTGTTCCCATAAGAAATTAAAATAGGGCCTTTTTTACTAATTTCTCTTTGTAAGTCTTCAAAATCAATTTTTGCACCTAAATCTAAAGAGCATAGGAAAGGTTCAAAGGCTTTATCTAACAATTCTTCTTTCGTTAGAATTCTAACATGACTGAAATTTAACATAGTAGTTCTTTCCTAAGTATCGCCTCTATTGACGACAAACGTCGACCACTGAGCCATCAGCACCCGCCTCTGGTCCAGCAAGTCAGACCGTGCATAAGCCCGCTCTACATCTGTTCCCACCTTATGCGATAGGCTGATTTCCGCAACCTCTCGTGGAACCTGCGCCACCTCAGACGCCCAATCACGGAAGGTCAAGCGGAAGCCGTGAACGGTAACACCTTCAACCTTCATACGGCGTAAAAGCATCAGCATAGACATATTGGAAAGCGGCTTATGGCGTTTCTGCCCTTCAAAAACGTACTCACTTTGCATGGCTTTCAGAGGCTCAATAATGGCCAGCATTTCGGGCGTAAGCGGCACGCGGTGGATGGTATCAGGTTTCATGCGTTCCTCGGGAACCGTCCAGACGTTGTCGATGAAATCAAATTCTTCCCATTTAGCCCCAAGCACTTCATTTGTCCGACTGCCCGTCAAACACGTAAACATCAGGGCTTTCGCTGACATTGCGTTGCGGCTGGATAGGTCTTGCCAGAAAGCCGGAATATCCTGCCACGGCATTGCCTTATGGTGCTTGGGTTTGACTTTAACCTTGGGGAGCACTTGCCCGTCTTTAATCGCCGTCACCGGATTTTCACCTGAGCGGAATCCCTTGGATTTGGCGACATCTAGCACCACTTTTATACGCTGCGACAATCGCCGCGCGGTTTCATGCTTTGCGGTCCAGATGGGAGAGAGGCACATCAGCACTTCCGGCTCACCAATGCTATCAACGGGCATACGGCCAATTTTGGGGAACGCGTAATCGCGCAGCGTGTTAATCCATTGCTGGCCGTGCTTGGCGTTTTTCCAAGTTGGCAGGCGTTCGATATGAACAAGTTGGCATATCTCTTCAAATGTCGGGATTTCGCGCTGAGCGTTGTATCGAGGGTTTAACCCTTGCCGCGCCATGCGCCGATATTCCAACGCCCGCTCCCGTGCCTGATTAACCGTAACAAGGTCAGCACTGCCCAAACCAAAGTCAGTTCGTAGTGGCCCGCCTTTTTTATTCTTCTGGCCCTTAATCGTCACCCGCACAATCCAGCGCCGCGCCCCAGACGGATCAACAACCAAATGCAGCCCGTTGCCATCCCCATGCCGCCCAGCGCCAAGGTTTTGAATAAGCTTCTTTGTGAGCTTCCCGTTTATATGTGCCATCTCAAAATACCACCTTCTATACCACGCAAGGAAAGCATACAGGGCAAAGCGAACGAAATCGAGATAAATCGGATTGAGTGGGTTTGGCCAGCAAAATAAGGCTTAATGTGGGCGGGAGGTGCCGAAAATAATTGATTGAAAAAGTAAGGTGGCGGACAGACAGTCCCCCCTTGGGGTTACCTTGGGGTTCCGCCATTGTAGTCATAGCCCCTATTTAGTTGATGTTATCTACTTGTATGTTCCGAAGCCGTCCCCCATATTCCAAATACTAATGACGGATGGAATGGGGGACGTTAAGGAATGGCTAAGGGTATCAAAGAGGGGGCGCACCCCGACAAAGCCCTTTCCGCTGCATTTGTCCGCACGGCCAAGGAACCGGGCAAGTACTTCGACGGACAGGGCCTCTTCCTAAAGGTTGATACTTCAGGCGCTAAACGCTGGGTTCAGCGGATTAACATTCGCGGCAAACGCACTGAAATGGGGCTGGGGTCTGCTTTGCTGGTTTCATTGGCTGAGGCGCGGGAAACTGCATTGGAGAACCGCAAAACCGCGCGGTCCGGTGGTGACCCGTTGCGCTCTAAACGTGAGGCCAAGGCTGTTATGAGCTTTGAAGAGGCCGCGCGTAAGGTTCACGCAATCAACCTGCCCACATGGCGCAATAAGAAACACGCGCAACAATTCATATCGACCTTAGAAACCTACACCTTCCCCCGCATGGGGCGAATAAAGGTTTCCGAAGTGACAACAGCCGATGTTCTGGCGGTGCTGCAACCGATATGGTTGGAAAAGTCGGAAACCGCGCGGCGCGTTCGCCAACGTATCGGCATGGTGATGAAATGGGCGGTAGCCAATGGCTGGCGGCAAGACAACCCAGCCGAGGCAGCGGCTCAAGGCCTACCAAAGCAGGACCGCACCCCAAAGCACCGTCTAGCCCTGCCATATAGCGAGGTGGCGCATTGCTTGGACGTTGTAAAAGCCTCGGGCGCTGGGCAGACAACCAAGCTGGCGTTGGAGTTTCTGGTTCTAAATGCCACCCGTTCAATTGAAACGCGCGAGGCGGTATGGGGCGAGATTGATTTTGACAAAGCCACTTGGACCATCCCTGCCCAACGCATGAAAGCAAAGCAGGAACATATCGTTCCGCTTGCCAGCCGCTCAATGGAGATACTGAACGCCGCAAAAGCGATTGCCGATGGTTCGGATTTGGTTTTTCCCGGCACGCGCTACGGCAAGCCGCTCAGCGATATGACGCTTTCCAAGCTGGTTAAGGAACTTGGCTTTAAAGCTGATGTTCACGGGTTCCGCACTTCGTTTAAAACGTGGTGTCTGGAACGCACAAACGCCGCCAACGAGGTTTCGGAAATGGCCTTAGCACATACGATTAAGAACAAGGCTGAGGCGGCCTATGCTCGGTCTGACTTGCTGGAGAAACGACGCGGGTTGATGGAGCGGTGGGCCAATTTTCTTGGTCATGAAACCGCACGTATTGTTAGTATTACTGGATGAAAATTATGCAAAAGCACTCTCAAATTTATACTGACATTGGCGAGGCCCGCCAAGAATTGTTTGAAAAACTTGCTGAAGCCAATCAGCTATATGCGGGTGGCGGCAATGCAAAGGATGCTTATCAATCATGGACCGACACGCTTCACTCCATATGGGGCTTCCTATTGACCCTTGAGCCGCCCGGTGATGAATTATCACCCTTAATCGGGCTGACCGGAGCATTGGCCGATTTGAATCAAGGATTTCAACCAGAACCGTTAACAAAACGAAAGGTGAAAAACCGCCCTCCAACCTCGCACAGGGATCGAGCCAACCTTGCGGTAGCGTCAGCAGCAATAGATTTTTATGTAATGGAAAAAATGAGCTTAAGCGGGGCCGCCGATAAAGTGTTTAGAGCAATGCTAAAACACAATCTAATTTCAAGTTCAAAAAATTCCAAATCACTGATATATTTTCGGAAAAAAATTTACGAGCGTAACGACCCAACAATAATTGAAATATATGAAACTACGAAGCGAAGTGCCGCAGGAGACGTCGATCTGGAGGGACGCCGTGGGGACACAGTGCTAAGTGTCCTCATAAAAAGTATATAGTTCCTAAACCCCCCATCTTTAGGGGACAGCAAACACATTAGGTTCCTTGTTGTTAGTGAAGCAACTCAAAGGAGCCGACAATGTTGGACAGTTATCACCGAAGAAAATCCGTGGAAAAAATCACTGGGCTTAGCCGAAGTATGATCTACGAACAGATGGAGCGAGGCGAATTCCCCCGCCCTATTCGTATTGGCCGCCGTGCAGTTGCTTGGCGCGAAAGCGATATCGCTGCATGGCAAGCCGCGCGAGAAGCCTCAAGTGCAACCTGAAAACCCGCACCCCCAAATTATTAGGGCGCGGGCAGTCGGTGATTTTTTGGCTTGGATGCCCAAAAACCCTATCAGTTGCGCCCCGTCATTCAAGGAAATTCCGATGACAGGCCAAATAAAATCCACCACCTACAGCGTAACCAACCCCGGCGACGCGCCGTTTATATTAACCCTCAAGGGCAGAAACAAATGGGCGCTAGAGGAACTTACAAAAGCAGGCGCGCAAGGCTGCACGCCGATTAAGCAACCGGCCCCACGTTGGAGCGCGTATATTCACAACCTGCGTAGCTTTGGAGTTAAGGTCCAAACTGTAACCGAACACCACGGCGGCGCATTCGCAGGCAACCACGGGCGTTATATACTATTGGCCGAAGCGGTTGTCGTTTTGTCAGGGGGCATGTGATGGAACTGCCCAACGCTGAAAGCAGCAATGACTATCTCCGCATATGTTTTGAATATGGCCGTTTTCGGATAATTGAGAGCAACGACAACTGGCAATGGGTGATTCAAAAGAGAGGCGCAAAAGGCATGGCAGCGGCACGGTGGCGCTCCATTAGCTATTGTCGGACCCGAAAGGCGCTAGTCGCCCGCTGGACAGCCTTACAATGCACCACAGGCCGCGTTGAGTGGCCCGAGCTGGCCTATCTGCCCGCGTTATTTAGCGGGGTTGGGTAAATGGCTAGAAGGACATTCAAGCGCGGGGAATCCTCTGAGCATTTCACCAAGATGATACGCGGCACAATGGAAACCCCAGCTTGGCGTGCATTGTCGCCCATCGCGCAAGCACTTTACCCTTGGCTCAAGCTCGAATGGAAAGGAGTAGACAATAACAACAACGGCAAAATCCGTCTGAGCGTTAGGCAGGCGGCTAATTGCTTGGGCGTGTCGATCAACACCGCTTCAAAGGCATTCCAAGACTTACAGGCTAAGGGGTTTATCAAAGTCAACGAGATTGCCCGGCTTGGTTCGGGCGGCAATGCGAAAGGTCACAGTTATTATTTGATGGAGTTACGTCACACGCTTCATAATGATGCAGGTGAAAGCGCGAGCCAACAAGCTTTTCGGAAATGGTCTAAAGACAAGGACTTCCCCGTTATAAAAGCGGCAACAAATAACCCAAAGGGCCGAAATGGAAAATAGAACCCCAACCCAATTTTGAAGATGAACTGTCTTAATATGTATGACGGTTTGCAAAAGAGCGTCATAGTTTTTGGGTTGGGGCGTCTTAAAATTAATGACGGTTTGGCATGTTTTGCCGATTTAAGCGTCTTAGCTTTGATGACATCCTTAATATACCAGATATAGGGCGGGTAAGAAACTTGCAGCACACTTCGGTAGCACCAAAAGCAAAGCGGCGTAATTGATTGAAGATGGAGGTGGTAACCATCCACAAATGCGTCGATAACGCTTTCAAAATGGCTTTCTCCAATTTTCGTGCTACGTTCTTCCCTTTAGCATAGGCACAATTCTATGAAGCTACTGAAAAGCACTTTTTCGTTTCCTAAACCACTAAGTTTTCTTTGCCGTAAACAGCTGCGATGCTTGATACTATTGTTGACAGTTTTTCATAGCCCAGCCCGCGCAGCAAATTGGCTTGAGACAATTGAGGTTGTCCAAGAGAAAGCAGATTACTATTGGGAGTACGGACGGACGCGGGGAGCGTTCACATGGCTTGGTACAGCTGTAAACGAACTTGACGTTAACAAGCACCGGTGTGCCATCTTAGGAAGGATGTTGGGGCAAACTGACGTAATTGCACACTTAGAGGAAATGCGTGACCCGAAAATAGGAGAAAATCTATCTCAAGACGAACTTCAAGCCATTATGTATTTTTCGCATTCGTTATCAAATTGGGCGTATGTCGCATCACGGCTGGTTGAAGCTTCTGAACTTGATAAGAAATATGTATGGAATTTGAATTGTGTTGGCGAACAAGGCATACCTTTGACTGCGTATCTTGAGGTTGAAAGGCCGGCAGGAGGCTTCCAAGTTTCCGGCACGGATTTGCTGATTTTGGGTGACTTCGAAGCTGGTTTTTATGAAGAGCTGCGTGACACCCTTAAAGCAAATCCAAATATTCAACGGGTTGTATTGGGTAGTGGCGGTGGAAGTGTTAGCGATGCAATGCAATCCGGCATACTTATTCGTGAAAAGGGCCTTGCAACTACGCTTTCCGATAACTGTTTTTCGGCCTGCCCGCTTGTTTTTATAGGTGGTATTCAACGCACAATTTGGTCACCATACCCAAATTTAGGATTTCATCAAATATACACTGGTGAAGGTCAGGCTATTCCTTTTGACAATCAGGTATATATTCTGGTTTGGGGGTACGTTGATGCAATGGGAGCGGATGCAAACTTTGTTCTCAATCAAATGCTTGGTGCATCACCTTCTGAGATGAATGAACCAAGTTTAGATTTATTGTGCGAAAGAAATGTCGCGACTTGGGTGCAAAGGATATGTTTTGGCCCAAGCTTTCGTAGTGCAAGATAGCGAACGTTGACATTCGAATTGAGTATGAAAGTTGAATTGACCTTAACGAACACACCAAGCGTTACTTTAGGGAATCGGGTGCAATACGCACGCACGCGGGGTGGGGTATTACAAAATGTGAGAATGAACGGATAAAGCAGGAAGTTACACGGCTGACCCATCTGCGCGCCCAGCGCCTCGTAAGGGCGCGTGTGAGGTGCAATGCCAAAACCCGCAAAGGCACGCCTTGCAAGGCCATGAGCGAACCCGGTAAGCGCCGCTGTAAGTTTCATGGTGGGCGATCTACTGGCCCGAAAACCCAAGCTGGTAAGGAGGCCATATCCCGCGCCCAGATAAAGCGCTGGAAGGCATTTCGCAGGGAAAAACAGAAAAACAGCAATTCAATCAAAACATAAATGGCGGATAAAATGGGGGGCGACTCCGAAGTTAATCCGCTTAGTGCTTTGTAATTGCAAGGTAAAGTAATTTGAAGTGGCGGACAGACAGGGATTCGAACCCTGGAGACGGTTCCCCGCCTACACACTTTCCAGGCGTGCGCCTTCGACCACTCGGCCACCTGTCCATGATGCGCTTTCTATACGGAAAGCGCGGCTGGGATCAAGCCCTGAATTCGGGCTTTGAAATATTGCTGCATGCATAGAATTAGGTGGGGTGTGATCAAGGCCTTATTCTTCCAAAAATACGCTCAACCGCCGATTAATACGGCCCTTTTTTTCCATCTTGCCAAGACGAACTCGCCCGATTTCAGCCGTATGGCGCACATGGGTGCCACCGCAGGGCTGCAAATCCACCTGTTCATCTCCACCAATCCGCACCAGCCGGATGCGGCCAGCCCCGCGCGGCGGCTGTACAGACAGGGTTTTTACAAGCTCGGGTTTGGCGTCCAGTTCCGCTTCTGAAATCCAGTCTTCACTAACCGCATGGTCAGCCGCAATCAGGGCATTCAGCTGATCTTCCACGCCCTGCTTATCCGCCAGCGGGTCGGGCATTGCGAAATCCAGCCTTGCCTTTTCAGCGCGAATTTGCCCACCGGTTACGGGCAGCGGGATAACCACAGAAAGCAGGTGAAGGGCCGTGTGCAGGCGCATCATGCGGTAGCGGCTGTCCCAATTCAGAACTTGCAAATGCGTGCTGCCAATCTCTGGCAGCGCGTGCCCCTCGGCCAGCACCAGCACGATCGCGCCATCTTCGCCCTTTACGGTCGTGGCGATTTCGACAACGCCAAAGCGCCCAATGTCGCCCATCTGGCCGCCGCCAGTGGGGTAAAATACACTTTGGTCGAGCACGATGCCGCCCTGCTCTGTGTGGGCCACTACGGTGCCCTCGGCCTCTTGCAGATAGGCATCTGCCATAAATAATTTTTCGGTCATGTATCTGCCTTTGGGTGTAGGGCTGCGCGCAGGGCTTCGCCAATTTCGCCAACATTGCGCAGGTTTACATCGCTTTGAGCGAACGGTATTTCAATATTTTCTTCGGCAAAGCGTTTGGCAATTGCAAAGTTGATATCCGAGCGCACGCTGAGGGTTTTGTTAACGTCGCGCAGGAATATGCGTACCACAAAATCCAGCGAGCTGGCCCCGAAATTCACAAAAACCACCGAAGGCGCGGGGTAAAGCAGAGCTTGCGGATGCGCGGTGGCGATCTCGGTCAAAATGTCTTTTACCCTTTCGGCGTCGGTGCCATAGGCCACGCCCACCGGCACTTTCAGGCGGCCGGTAATATCTGGCGCTGTCCAGTTTTTTACGGCACCCGCGATCAAATCCGAGTTGGGCACGATCACAGCGCAGCGATCAAAGGTATCAATCAGCGTTGCGCGCACCGAGATTTTGCGCACAGTGCCTTCCACGCCACCCGCCTCAATCCAATCGCCTTCTTTAATGGGGCGCTCCACCAGCAAAATAATCCCGCTCACAAAGTTGGATACAATGTTTTGCAGGCCAAAACCAATACCAACCGAGAGCGCACCAGCCACAATCGCAAGGCCCGAAAGATCAAGCCCCGTGGCGGAAATCGCGGCCAGTGCCGCTAGGAATATACCGACATACCCGATGCCTGCCAGCATCGCATTTTTGCCGCCTGAATCAATTTTTGTGCGCGGCAGCACAGACGTGCGCACAGTTTTTTGCACCAAGCGCGTAATAGTATAGCCGACCCCAAAAACCATAATGAACACCAAGAGGTCAGTGATGGAAAACCGGCTTTCGCCGATCGACACGCCCGCGTTCAACCATTCCCAAATATTTAGCAGCTCACTTTGGCTAGCACCCCAGATCAGCGCCAGCACCGGCAGGGCCACAAGGATCATCAGGAAGGCCACAAAAATCGGAATCAGGCGGGCTTGGTCCTTACGGCTGCCCATCTCGTCTTGTCCGTCAACCCAGCGCTCCAGAAAGGCGCGAAACAGATCAAACAGCACCAGCAATGCTGTGAGAAAACCCAGCGTCATTATGGTCGGGAACGTCAAATACCGCGCGGCGGCAAAATAGCCAAGTGCCGCCAGAATGGGCGCAGAGATAGATGTGAGAAACAGCGCCTGCGCCAACAAAGCCGCAAAACTATGCGCCGCTGGCTCTGGCTCACCTTCAGCCACTGGGGGCTTGGCGCGGGTTATGCGGGCCAGCCGGAAAAGCGAAATGGAGGCCATAACGATCAGCGGGAAGAACAGCACCGCTCGGGTTTCAGTAGAGAAATTTCCATGCTCGGCCATGGCATCTATCAGCAGCGAAAGCGCAAAGATAATACCAAGCACAAGGCTGATTTTATAGCCCGCCGTGGGGGCGCTCACGCCAATCATGTCAACCGGATTGCTTTTACTGCCAAAAACCGAGCGCCCAAGCCATGGGGCCGCGATAATCGCAAAGGCAGCCATGGGCAGCGCGTTCAAAATGGCCACCCCGCGAAAGCCAAGCACATCGGCCCAATATATGGCAAAAATCAGCGCCGCCGCGCCTAGGCTAGGGGCCACCAGCTTGGATAGATTTAACAGCGCCAACTGCCAACTAGAGGCCGCCTCTCCGGCCTGTAGCACCATGCTCACAAGGCGGGTAAACCGCGCCCGCAGCCAAAATAGAATGATCAAACCGAGCATGGCGATAATTATCGCCATTGGGGCTTTCTGTGCCAGCACTTGCCTGCTGGCGTCATTGTTCAGGTTGCTACGCACTTCGCTCCACATGCGGCTGGAATAATCTGCAACATCGCTAAACGCCCCACCCCAAAGCGCAGGATTTACCGGCATTGGACCACGCTCAACAAGCTGCTCGGAGAAGCGCTCTCTGATCAAGGTATTGATTTCACTTATCAAACCATCTAGCCGTTGAAAGGCTTCTTGTGCAACCGCCAGCGGCACACGTGCGAACAAAATGCTGGATTCCAGCTCGCTGCGGCGGGTGGCCAGTTCTAGTGCCTCGGTAACACCCTCTTCTGGCGCAGGACCAAGTGCCGCTAGCTGCGCTTGCAGCCCATCCACCTTTTTACGGGCATCATCCTCAATCGATAGCGCCTCGGCGCGCTGGGTTATCAAGTCCGCCCTCAGGTTTTCTAACGCGGGCGTGGAGGCGCGTTTGTTTTCCAGCACGCCCTCTGCGCGGATTGCTGTATCTGCCCAATGTTGCGCAGTTTCGGCGTTAAACGTATCTTGCGCCAGCGCGGGCCAGCCCAGCGCCAAAAGCGTGCTCAACACCGCAACAAAAGACCTGAAATACGCCATGGTAACTCCCGAGATTGATTCGGGCGTAAGCTATCAGCCTATGCGCACATTCGGTAGCGCTTCCTTGGCCGCATCCAGCCAGCTTGGCACGGGGAGCGCCTTTTCGCGCAGGAAGGCGGGGTTAAAGAGCTTGCTTTGATAGCGGGTGCCATAATCGGCAAGAATGGTCACGATGGTGTGACCTGGCCCCATCTCGCGGGCCATCCGAATGGCCCCGGCAATATTGGTGCCGCTAGAGCCACCAAGGCACAGCCCCTCGTGCTGCAACAGGTCAAACACCACCGGAAGCGCCTCTGAATCCGGGATATTATAGGCCATATCCACCGTCAGCCCCTCAAGGTTTTTGGTAATGCGTCCCTGCCCAATGCCCTCCATAATGGAGCTGCCCTCCGAGGCAAGCTTGCCGGTGGTATAATAGCTGTAAAGCGCCGCACCGTCGGGATCTGCCAGCCCGATTTTCACGGCTTTATTGCGTTCACGCAGGCCCAAAGCCATGCCGGCCAGCGTGCCGCCGGAGCCAACGGCACAGATAAAGCCATCCACTTTGCCATCGGTTTGCGCCCAAATCTCGGGCGCAGTGGTCTCAATATGCGCTTGCCTATTGGCAACATTATCAAACTGGTTCGCCCAAACCGCACCGTTTGGCTCGGTTTTATTAAGCGCCTCGGCCAGCCGCTCAGAGTAGCGCACGAAGTTATTCGGGTCTTTATACGGCTTGGCCGGAACTTCCACCAAAGTTGCCCCCGCCAGCCGGATCATGTCTTTCTTTTCCTGAGACTGCGTGTCCGGAATAACGATCACGGTTTTAAAGCCCATCGCCGCGCCCACCAGCGCCAGCCCGATGCCGGTATTGCCAGCCGTGCCTTCCACAATCGTGCCGCCCGGGCGCAAAGCCCCCCGCGCCACGGCGTCTTTAATAATAAACAGCGCCGCACGGTCTTTTACCGATTGGCCGGGGTTCATAAACTCTGCCTTGCCATAAATCTCGCAGCCTGTAGCCTCAGAGGCCGCGTTAAGCCGGATAAGCGGCGTATTTCCGACAGTGGCGGGTAGATTATTATACAGGTTCATGCTGTGGTTCCTAATAGGGAGGCGTGTTAAATGTAGTTATACACTTAGCGCCAATAAGCAAGGTTTTGCCAGAAAAATGGGAAACACAAATCCGTCTACCCTTGCCAGATCGAGCCTGCTACAAGCGCATACTTAGTTTATGAATACGAGGTTTTTTATGTTTCCTGATCGTCGCCAGTTTCTAGCCCTCACCGGCGCCAGCCTAACGATGGCCAGCCTTCCCGCTGGCCCGGCCTCTGCCGCCACAAGCAGCCGCCAATTTTCCGTGTATCTTGGCCGCAAGCAGGTTGGTAATTCTTCTGTGCGCCTAAGTCGCAGCGGCAGCCGTGTGGATGCAGAGATCGAGGTTTCTCTCCATCTCAACATCCTCGGGTTGATCAAGTTTGATTACCACCTCACCAATCGCGAAAGCTGGCGGGATGGCGTGCTGCAAGAGATGCGATCAACCACTAATAATAACGGCTCTGTTGAATATGCCAATGCCACCCGCACGGGCCGTGGATTAGAAATTGAGGGCAGCGACTATCAGGGCGTTATCTCCGGAAGCCCCGCCACCACCAGCTATTTCACCACCGATTTTCTTGAGCGCCGCACCTGGATAAACACGCAAAACGGCAAGGTGTTCACCCCTTCTATTGGCCGCGTCGGGGCCGCCAATTTTGCCACCACTGAGGGCAGCACCCCCTGCACCCGCTATGCCATTCGCGGCGGCGTGAATAGTGATCTTTACTATGACAGCAATTTTGAATGGATGGGCAGCAGCTTCAGCGTAGCTGGCCGCACCGCACGCATTGCTATGTCTGGTCGGGGCGGCTCACTTAACCGGATTTGGCGAGGGTAAACTGAGATCAGGCGCTTTGTTTTAGGCCCCATACTTTGGCCGGGGTCCTTACAGCACCTTATCCAACGCTGCGATTAGCTTTTGCACGTCTGCTTCGCTGGTATAGTGCACAAAACTAAGGCGCAGCGCCCCGTGGCTTGGCTCAACCTTGAGCGCCTCCAGCAACCGCACCGCGTAAAAATCTCCGCCACCGGCCATAATACCCTCAGGCACCAAGGCCTGCGCCAGCTCATACCCCGGCCGATTGGCCACCACAGAAACCGTGGCCACGCGCCCTTCAGCGTTTTGCGGCCCCAGCAAGCGCACATCATTGCGCCCGCGTAAATAAGAGATCAGCGGTGCCAACAATTGGCCTTCGTGGGCCGAGCTCAACCCATGCACCGCCCTGCCCCGCGCAGCCGCATCCGGCTCGGCACTAAAGTGGTGCGCATGCACGGCATCAAGATAATCAACCATGCCCGCACAGGCAGCCACTTGCGCGTGGTCTGGCCCGGCTGGCGTAAAGCGCTTATAGCGCACGCTTTCATTAAAAAAGTGGCCTTGGTTGGGCAGGATATCAGCCAGCGCCTGTTTGATCGCCATAATGCCTTGATGCGGGCCAAATGTTTTATAGGCGGAAAACAGATAAATATCAGCCCCGAGCCCGCTAATATCGGGCAGCCCATGCGGCGCAGCACTTACGCCATCCACACAAGAATACGCGCCCGCCGTGCGGATGATATCACAGATTTCAGCCACAGGATTAATCTCGGCCACAAGGTTGGACACATGCGGAAAACACACCAGCTTTACGGTGTCGTCCAGCATGTTTTCCAGCGCTGCCGGGTCCAAATGCCCAACCTCATCCACCTGCCACTCTCGCACCTCAATGCCGCGCGCGGCCAAGCGCCGCCATGGGCCGGTATTGGCTTCGTGGTCTTGGTTGGTCACTATTATCGCGTCTCCCGCGCTTAGCATCTGCCCAAAAGCCTGCGCCAAAACATAGGTGTTTTGCGTGGTCGAAGGGCCAAAGCTCAGCTCATCTACCTTGATATTCAGCACTGCGGAAAGCCGTGCCCGCGCCTCGTCCATTTCTTCGCCCGCCAAGCGGCTGGCTTCAAACGGATAGTATGGCTGCACCTTGCGCTGCTTATAATACCGCGTGAGCCGATTTATGACCTGCCCGCAGGTGTAGCTCCCGCCTGCATTCTCAAAAAACGCCTGCCCTTGTAGCGGGGCCTCGGTAAAGGCCGGAAACTGGGCGCGGATGAAATCTATATCGAGCATGGGGCGTGTCCTGAACAGCTAAAATCTGCTGAAATAGGACCGCAGCGAATGCCAAAGGTCAAGCCAAAATCGATTTTGTTTTGCGCTATCATTTGGTGAAGTACTTGCAGTGATTGACAGCTCAGGGAGGCGTTAAAATTCTAAAGATTATTTCAATATTGGGTGTGCTTGCCGCCACCCCGCTCACGGCGCAAAACTGTGATCTATGAAGTGGTTTTTCTTTTTAGGACAGTTTTGCGGCTTGGCTAAGATGCATCTGATTTCTGCTCATGCCGTTTTTCGTGTTTGTTGTTCCGCGAAGTATGCGGTGTCTGGGGTGCGCTAATCAAGTGCGGTGTGAGG
>NVUX02000038.1 GCA_002402045.2 Paracoccaceae bacterium
GCGGCTCCATCAAAGCCCATTGCGCATCGGTGATGATAAATCGGTTGCTCAAAATTCAATCCTCCTCTTTGCAAGGAGTGAATCAGAACTTATGCCAAATGTGAATCCTGAATCTCAACAAGCCCTAGTGCCGTGCTCACGCTTCACAAAGTCAACCAACAATATCGAGTTGTTCACCACAACCCCCGCCAGCGCGATAAACCCCAGCATACTCGGCATAGAAAAATCCAGCCCCATCGCCATATGGCCAAAAATCGAACCGATCAGCGCAAACGGAATAATCAGCATCACCACCAGCGGCTCAATATAGGACCTAAACAGGAAACTGAGCAGCAAGAAAACGCCTAAAAGCCCAACGCCAAACCCCTTGACCATCGACTTTTGCGTAATACTGGCCTCGGCCCGCTGGCCCTCGATTCCGATGCTGAGCCCCGGATACCGCGCTTCCAGCCCGGGCACAAAATTTGCCAGTGTGTCCCCAACAATCGCACTGGCATTGGCGATACTGGTATTAATCGTGCCCTGCACTGTCAGTGTCCGCACGCCATTTTCGCGGTTAATCCGGTTATATCCTTGCCCGTATTCCACATCAGCCACCAGCGAAAGCGGCACATAGCTGCCATCGGCCCTCGTAATGACAAAATTATCAAACTGCGCAAAGCTGCCATCACCAAGATCTGCCAATTGCGCACTCACCTGCAAAAGCTGGCCATTCACCAGCATCTCGCTAACCGTGGTGCCAAGGTAAGCCGCGCGCAGCTGGTCAGCGATTGTGGCTGCCGTTATGCCCATTGGGCCTGCGGCATCGGTCAGCGTAATCTGTAGTTCCCGCTTGCCCGGGCGCAGGTCATCCAGCACCGAGGTCACGCCGTCATATTGCCAAAGCCAGCTTTGCAGCTCAAGGCTAGCGGATTTCATCATCTCAAGGTCATCGCCGTGCAAACGCAGATCAATCGCGATACCCGCCGGCCCGATCGTCGCCTCGGCGTATTTTAACGAAATCACGTCGGGCACCAGCCCCACGGCGGCGCGCCACGCTGCCAAAATATCATCGGGGCGAATATTTCGAACATCTGACGGCAGCAAATCCACACTCACCGTCGCCACATTCGCCCCGCTCTCAAACGCATCTCGGTTCACGCCATAAGATACCGTTACATTGCGAATAAGGTCCTGCCCGCCCGGCTGCTCAAGCTGATCATTGATCACCACCAGCCCGTCTTCCAAACGTGCGATCACGCCCTCGGTGCGCGCAATCGGCGTGCCCTGCGGCAGCAAAACCCGCGCCACAATCGTATCGCCATCCAGCTCGGGAAAGGCGGTGAATTTTATAAACCCTCCCGCCAGCATCGCCACAGCCAGCAAAAGCACAGCGATGCTCAGCCCTGCGGTGAAATACCTGAATCGAATAGCCAAATCGACCACGGGGCCGATAATATGCTCGGTGGTATATTTCATCGCGCGGTCTACCCTATCGCGCATCCCACCGGGCTTTATTGGCGCTTCCAGCGTGCGCACCAAGTGGTGCGGCAATATCAAAAACGCCTCAACCAGCGAAACCAGCAGCACAAACAGCATCACCACCGGCACCACTTTCAGCACCGCACCCAAGTTACCGCTCAAGAAGGCCAGCGAGCCAAACACCATCGCCGTGGTCGCAAATGAGGCCAGCACATTCAGGAACACCTGACTGGCACCATTAACCACCGCATCCAACGGGCTATCGCCCTTTTCCCGCCGCGCCGCGATATTTTCCGAAATCACAATCGCATCATCCATCAGCAAGCCGATCACAATCAGCAAGCCAAGCGTTGTCATCAGGTTAAGCGAATAGCCCACAAAGCCCATCAGGGCCACGCCCCCCATAAACGAAACCGGCAGGCCCATCGCCACCCAAAATGCAAACCGAAAGCCAAAGAAAAGCCAAAGCACAAGGAAAACCAGCGCCAGCCCTTGCAGCCCGTTCACCACCACAAGCGTCAGCCGTTCACGCACCACAGACGCCCCGTCGGTTGTGATTTCCATCGCCACTGACGGCGGGGCCTGCGCGCGCTCTGCCTCCAGAAAATCTGTGAGGTCACTTATTATATTCAGCGAGTCCTCCGATGGTGTTTTGGTAATATCAAGCACCGCCGCCGGCCTGCCGTTAAACAGAATCGCGTGCTCGTCTGACGAAAATTGCTCTGTAATGTCAGATATTTGCCGCAAAGAAACCTGCCCGCCCGTCGCAGATGAGCGCACCACAAGCTCGCCGAGGCTGGCAATGCTGCGCCGCTCTTCAACCACCCGGATCAGCAGCGTTTCGGCCCGGGTTTCAATCGTCCCTGCGGGAAAATCCAGGCTGCCCGCCTGCACGGCTTTGGCCACATCAGAAACCGAAATACCAAACCGCTGGAGCGCTTGCGGGTCCAGCCCGATGTGCAATTCGCGGGTCGAAAACCCTTTGATCGTCACTATCGGAATCCCGCCCCAGCGGAGCATACGGGTGCGGATTTGCTCGGCATAATCCTTAAGGTCGGTCAGGCTTTCGGGGCCGGTAATGGCCACTGAAGCCACAAAATCCGTCTGCCCAAGCGGCCTAATTCTGGCGGTTTCTACCCGCTCGGGAAAGGTACTAATCGCCTCGATCTCAGATTTCACATCAGCTATAAACGTCTGAAAATTGCCCCCCTCCCGCATGTCCACCACCGCACGCGCCGAGCCTTCCCGCGCCTCGCATGATTGCCGCGCAATCCCCGTCACCGCGTCCAGCGCGTTCTCGATCCGCTCGCAAATTGCGCGCTCCACATCTTCGGGCCGCGCCCCGGGATACGGTACATTCACCTCTATTTGGCTGGCGGGCTTGCGCGGAAAGGTCTCGCGTAAAAGTGATGGCCCCACAAAAAGCCCCGCCCCGAGAAACAGCAGCATCAGCAAATTGGCGATGGTCGGATGACCAGCAAAATAGCGGATCATTGCGCCGCCTCCGCCAGCTGCTCCATAAGGGCTTCATCAACCGTCAGAATCAATAGCATGCCCTGAATAACAGGCCGTGGGGCGCTCACCACCACATGGCTGCCCGCTGGCAATCCGTCTTTCACCAGTGCAATTTCTCCTTGCACCAGCACCGGCACAATCGGCTGCACCAGCAACCGGCCGTCCCCATCCGCCAGCAGCACCCGCCCTTGGTCGATCGCCGCGCGCGGAATCACCACGCCCACGATCGGCGGTGCGGTCAGCGTCACTTCTACAAACATGCCTTTGGTCAGGGGGGGCCGCACAGCGCCGTCCGGGTTGCCATAGGCGTTTTCCACCCGCACAATCACCCCGAGCGTACCTGATTTGGGGTCAATCACATTGCTTATCCGGTCTAGCGTGGCGGGCCATTCCGCCACCTCATCGCCAAGCTGCAAGCGCACCGTGGCCTCTATCCCCAGCGATTTCAGAACACTCGACATCGATTCAGGATCAAAGGCGAGCAGCCCCGCCTGCGCCCGCACTTCGCCCAAAAGGCGGCTTAGGTCAGCCACCGAAACCTGTGCCTCAATATCCGCCGCGTCAATACCGTCAAAGCTTGCAATCGTTTGCCCCGCCTTCACAAATTGCCCCTCCTCAACCGTCGCCAGCGAAACCCGCGCGGCAAAGGGCAACCGCAGCTCACTGCGGGCAAGGTTTAGCGCGGCACTGGCCAAGCTAGCACGGTAAACCGCAATTTGTTCTTGCTGCGCTTCCTGCTGTGTTGGCAAAAGCGCCAATCCGCTACGAATCCCCAAAACCTTTTGGCTTTGGGCCAAATACGCGGTCCGCGCCCCATCCAGCACCATTTGCGAAATCGCCTGACTGGCAAAAAGTGAGTCCGAGCGCGCAAGGTCCGTGGCTTTCAGCGCCAGCGCATCCTCCTCAATTGCCAGCGCCGCCTGCTGGTTTTGCGCCGAAACCGTAAGCTCGGCCAGCTTGGCCTCTGCCGCCCGAATATTAGCCCGAGCCTGCGCAATCGCGAGGTTAAAATCTTCCGGCGAAAGCCGCAACAAAAGCGTGCCCTCGGGCAAAATCTTGCCCTTGCGTAAGGCCGAGTTTACATATAGCGCCGTGCCGCCCACCTGCGCAATCGCTTCATAAGTTCGGCTTGGCGCCACCAAGCCAAAGCCCGTAAGGCTTGGCCGCACAGCCATTTCTCGCGCGTCTATCACCCGCACGGCTGTCGCCCGCTCGGTTAGGGTAATGCGGGCGGGCGGGGCTTTGTTGGCCACAATATAGCCCAGCACCAGCGCACCAGCCAGCGCCACAGGAACGGTTACAAATAAAAGTTTTAGAACCGGTTTCACGATAAATCCCCTGTAAAAGCTCGCCACCCTAAGTTAGCAATGAATAACTTAGGTGATGGCGCGGCATTTTACAACGCCCAAGCCGCAATTTGGCCCCGCGAAGCCAAGAGACTAAAAAGAAACCAATTTTACCAGCCGCCCCACTTGCAGTTCTTCATCTGAGGCGAGCCCGTTTAGCACCCGAAATTGCGCCTGCGAAAAGCCGTGGGCCATCATGCGCTGCACTAAATCTTCCACCGTTTCTCCCGCGGCCACTTTATGCACAGAAATATAAGTCTGCGGATACTCCGACATGCCCTCTTCGCTGAGCCAGCTAAAACTCTGCACCGTTTGCCATTGCAAATCAGCCGAGGCCTCGTCCCCTCGCCTAACGGTTCCGGCAAACCGGATAAGGCCATCGTTAAACCGGATTACGGTCATCCTCAGGGTGCTGCGCTGCCCCCGTTTACGCAGGCTCAGCGTGCCCGTTGCCACGTCCAAGCCATTAATCTCCAACAGCCGAATATTGGCTATATTCCGGTTCTGCCGATCTCGCCGCGGAATTTGCTGCGCCCAAGCGCGCAAATCCGCCCCAAGGTCGCCGGTATCTGCGCCGCCAGACATGATAAGAGTTGAGCGGTTAGGCCCAAAAATATTGATCTGCCGCGCTGCATTTTGAAGCCGCAAACCTTCAGCCACCTCAAAGAAAAACTCAAGCTCCGGATGAATAAAGCTCCGCCCCACCATAAATCCGCCACGGTGGTTTTCGCCAAATATCAAGCCATTGATGGCGGCCAAATAGTCTTCAGTTCCTCGCCGCCCGCTCATGTTTCCAGCGAGCGCCAGTGCTTGCAACTGCCGCTCGGCAGGGGCGGGGTGGAGCGCAAATATCGGCGCATTAGCGGCGTCATATTCACGGCCCGCCAAGGCCGCCTTTAGCGCCGCATTGCCGGCCATCGCGGCCAAAAAATCGGCCTGCGCTGCGGGCCGGTATCCCGCCGCCCGCAAAAGCTCAATCCCGCCGGCATCAGCGGCAAATTCCTGCGCTTTTGAATAGGCCCCGATTTGGCCAAAAGCCGTTTCCACCCCTTGGCGCACCGCGTCTCCCACGCGGTTTTCTCCACCGCCAAAAATGCCGGTGACCAAGGCGCTCAGCGCCCCATCAACCAAGGCATCGCCCTGTGCCGCCTGCCGCGCCTCCACATGGGCCTCAATAATATGGGTGATTTCATGCGCCAATACCGCTGCCAGCTCAGATTCATTATTGGCCAGCGCCAACAGGCCCCGCGTCAAATAAACATAGCCGCCGGGCAGGGCAAAAGCGTTGACCTCGGCACTATCAAGCACCGTAAACTTCCAGTGCTCATCCGCGCGCGCCGATACCGCTACCACCTGCGCGCCAATCCGCGCCACATAGGCTGTCAGCGCTGGGTTTTGCACCTCGCCACTATAGCGCTGCAAAACTTTTGGGTGGTCCCTCGCGCCCATGGCCACGCTTTCAGCAGGCCATTCAGCAAAGGCGGGGTTTACCCCAGCCAACAACAAAATAATTGCACAAAAAAATCTGGTCATAGCCTACCTCCACCCCCAATATGGACCTTTGGAAGCGCGATAGCCAGTATCCTAATCAGCCACCGGCGGCTCTTCGCTTTGCAGGGCTTTCAGGTCTGACTCGGCCAAATCTGCGCGCTGACGCGCTGAGTGCAGCCCCTCCATCGTCGCCGCCAGCTCCGCCTTAAGCTGGTTATATTCCGAGGCATATTCCAGTTGAATTCGCTTCAGCTCCGCCTCAGCCTTTTTTTGCGCTTCTTTGGCGGCTTCGATCGGGTCCAGTCCGTTTTCGTCCGCACCATGCGGCGCGCGGTTCAGCCTGTCAAACAGCCAGCGGGCCGACCAGCCCAGCACCAGCGCAATCACAATCGAAGATACAATTATCAGGGTCAGGTCGGTTCTGTTCATTGGCTTTCCTCACTCATGGGCGCGCGCCTCATGGGACGTTTGAAATCATCAGGGGCAATCTGTCCGGCGCCAGCTGGCGCGGCCGGGTCGTCTGCTTGCGGCTCATCGCGCAACAGCTTAAATTCGATCCGGCGATTAACTGCACGGCCGTCATCAGAGCTATTATCCGCAATCGGCTCGGATTCGCCATAACCTTTGGCCGTGACCTCTCCCAAAAGCAGATTTTGCGCCAATAAAGCATCCAGCACCGCATCTGCCCGCCCTTGGCTTAGCGCGCGGTTCATCCCCTCGCGGCCCTGGCTATCCGTATGCCCGCCAATTTCAATGCGAGCATCGCGACATTGCGTTAACAAGGCAGCAAGCGCCTCAATCACCGGAATGCTCGGGTCCGAGATCACCGCACTGGACGGCGCAAAAACAATGCTGCTTTCGGTCAGAATTTTGGTTGCGCGGCTCACACATAGCCTTGGGTCCAGCCCGCGGCCATCCTCGCCACCAGCTGGCTCGGTATAGCTGATTGAAAGAGAAATTTCCGCCGCGCTATAGCCGCCAGCCAAAAGCTTGCCCAGCTCCTCATCCGGGTTTTCAAATCCGGCATCGCCTGCAATATCAATACCTTCAGGTGTCATCGTTGCCGAGCCGTCATTCAACAGCGCCAGCGCCTCGATCAGCTTGAATACCCGCACCTGCCAACCATCGGGCAGAGTTTCATCCTGCCACATCCTGTCTTCCACGCGGCCATAGCCAAATTTGGCTTCAGAATAGCGCATGACCACTTCACGGGTCAGCGTGTTTTTCACCGCGCCCTCAATCACGGCAGTGCCGTCAGCCTCCAGCGTGGCGGTAAATTCAACCGGCTGGGTGTCAGCTTCCGCGCGGCGAGGTGGGGATTTAACAGCCTCGACGTGCAGCGAAAATCCGTCAGGTAAGCCAAAGCGTAATATTTGCGAAATAATCTGGAAGTCCTGCTCCGAAATCCCGTCCGGCGCTCTCAGCGTTACGTCGGCATCCACAATTTCCAAGCGCCCGCCCCCAAGCCCCGCAAGGGCGTTTAGCCCCTGTTCCACCGCATCACGCCAATGGGTCGAAGGCGCCCCCAAGCCCACGTCGCACATTACGCTCACACCAATCAACCGCTCAACTTTGGTTGCAATTTTAGTGGCTTCCACCTCATCTTGCGCCGCGCAGCGGGCGGCGTCCGGCGCGGCCACATCCAGAGAAAACACATAGGGCGATATCACCGGGCGCGGTGCCGAAATATCAATCGTTAGGCTCACGCCTTCTGGCCGCAAATTCTCAGCCATTTCCTCAAATCCCTGCTGCCAATTAGCTGACGTTGCCACAGCCTCCAATGCCACAGCTCCGGGCGAAATATTAAAGATAGATTGTTCGGTCAGCGGCGCAAGCCTTAGCGCAAACTCAAAGGCCGGCAGCCAGTTTTCCGGCGCATTTTCTATGGGTTCGGTTACATTAGATACCTTCGCATCTTCGCCAAGGGATTCCACATAACGAGCAAATACCTGTGTGGTTTCGCCCATCGGCATCCGCCCCAGAAACGAGAAATCGTTGCCATTTTTAAGAATCTCGACAAAGGGAGGCTGAGGGCGCTCTTCAAGCACAGAGATCGTGTTCACCGTGGTTTCATCAACCAGATTATCACCAAAGATCAAACGCGCAATCTTTGTCGCCCGCTCTTGGTCTGAATCACTTTCGGCCTCGCCCCGTAGCATCACCACAAAGCCATCGGCCTCGGCTTGGGCCCAGCTTATGCCGCCCGCATAAAACGCCTGCTCCAGCTCGGCTTTCTGGCTGGTCTCCACCCATGAAATAGTGCTGCTGGCAATAAACCACGCCAACGCCGCCCCGACGGTAAAAAAAGCAGTGGCAAATATAAGGGCAATGGGGCGCATTTTATCTCGAATTTCCTATGGTTACCTAGCCTGATAAGCGATAAAATCCGCTGATTCAAGCTTACAAAAGCGCCGATAGGCCAAGCAATGCCGATACGATAAGCCCCGCATCGCGGTTAGAGCGAAACAGGCGCAAGCAAGTGTCGCCATCGTTGATATCCAGCCGCTTGAGCTGCCACGCCAAATGCATGCCAAACCCCCATGCCGCCAGCAAGGCCACCAGCAGCGGCACGGGGCTTTGCAGCGGCGCAAGCGCCACGATTGCCGCCAATGCCATCAGCATAACCGCCAATACCTGAAAGCCAAAAAGCCACTTTTTTGTGGCGTCACCAAACAACCGCGCGGTCGATTTCACGCCAATGAGCGCATCGTCCTCACTATCCTGATGGGCATAAATCGTATCGTAAAACAGGGTCCATGCAATGCCCGAAAGGTAAAGCAACACCGGCGCCAACGACAAGCTCCCCGCATGCGCCGTCCACGCCAGCAACGCCCCCCAGTTAAAGGCAATGCCCAAAAACACCTGCGGCCACCACGTAAAGCGCTTGGCAAACGGATACACCGCCACCGGCAGCAGCGCCACAATGCCCAGCCCAATTGAAAACCAGTTAAAGCTCAGCAAAATCAATGCCGAAACCGCCACCTGCAGCACCAGCCACACCAGCGCCTTTTTCACCGTCACCTGCCCCGAGGGCAATGGCCGAGAGCGCGTCCGCGCGACTTTGGCGTCAATATGCCGGTCCGTGATATCATTCCATGTGCAGCCCGCGCCGCGCATTAAAAAAGCCCCGAGCGCACAGCCCAGCACGATCCAAAGATCAAAAAGCGAGCCCCCCACCGGGTCAGTCGCCACAGCAAGGCCAAGCCCCCAGTAGCATGGAAGTAGCAAAAGCCATGTGCCAATCGGCCGATCAGCACGGCTTAGGCGCAAATACGGGCGGGCAAAGGCGGGGGCATAGATATCCACCCAGTTTTGCGGCACCGCATCCGCCACTTGGCCTTCATTTTTCGGGGGCATTTCCATATCGGGCCTCTGGTTGCTCATCCCCTTTTAAGGGTCCATGTACCTGTGCGCAAGAACCGTGGCCAACCTCAGCCAAGTAGAGCCCCGTCACAGCGCGGCGCGGGCGCAACATCGTCAAGCAGCGCGAGATTTGCCGCGCCGCTAGGTCCAGCGATCTCGCGCGGCCTCGTCAGCTTCGCGCGCATCCACCCAACCAGCCCCCGCTTCTTTTTTCCAGAACGGTGCGCGGGATTTCAGGAAATCCATGATGAATTCAGCCGCCTCAAAAGCCGCCTTCCTGTGCGGTGAAGCCGTGATCACCAGCACAATCTGCGCGCCCGCCGCCAGCGGCCCAAAGCGGTGGATAATCCGGCAATCTTGCAGCGCCCACCGCGCCCGCGCGTCCGTCTCAATCTTCTCAAGCGCCTTTTCCGTCATCCCCGGATAATGCTCCAGCACCATTTCCGAGCCACCTGCCATGTCGCGCACCAGCCCTGTAAAGCTCACCAGCGCGCCAATGTCGCCCCGCCCCGCGGTCATGGCCGCCATCTCGGCACCCACGTCAAAATCCTCAGCCTGCACAAAAACAGCCATTCAGCCCCCCGTCATCGGCGGAAAAAACGCCACTTCGCGGGCGCCCTTGATTGAGGCGCTCAGCTCCGTCAATTCCTGATCAACCGCCACCCGCACCGAAGCCATATCCGCAAACGCCGCGGCATAGCGCGGCTCCCGCGCCTTCAGCTCGTCCACCAGCTCGGCCACGGTCTCCGCGTCGGTTTCCACCTCTTCCTTAGGCACCCCGATGCGCTCCCGCATCCACGCAAAATAAAGTACCTGCATTATACTTCTCTCAATATAGGCAAGGCTTTACGGAAATAATCCAGCCCCGTTATCATCGTCAGCCCCGCGGCAATCCACAATAGCCACGCCCCAACAAGCGTGCTCCAGTCATACCCCGCAGCAATCCAGCGTAAGCCAAAAATATCCTCGATTTCACCGTCCAAAATGCCAGCCACGATCTCGTCGCTCATCCCCGAGGACAGCGCCCAATAATAATGCCCAAACAGGAACGAGGCCAAAATAACCACAATCGCCAGCATCTGGCTAGCGGTCTTCCACTTGGCCAAACCTGTCACCTTCAGCGTGCTGGCTTTGCCACCCAAAAACTCCCGCAGCCCCGAAACAAATACCTCCCGAAAGGTGATAAGAATAATCGGCGTGAGCACATCAAGCCCCACATAAGGGCTGCGCACCGCGATCACCAAAAGCGCAATCAGCACCATCGCCTTATCGGCAATCGGGTCCAGCATCCGGCCCAAATTGGTAATCTGGTTCCATTTACGGGCCAAATACCCATCCAGATAATCGGTTGAGGCCGCAGCAACAAACAGCCCAAGCGCAATCCAATCCGCATAAGGTGAGGGTAGGAATACGAAAACCAGCCCCACAGCTGGGGCGGCAATGAGCCGAAACATTGTTAGTAAGTTTGGAATATTCACGAAGTGCCCTCTAGCTTTTGCATAACTTTAACCATTTTCATGGAAATATGAATAGATGGTTTCCGCCATTTTGTCAGAAACCCCCTCCACGGCCTTCAAATCGGCCAAATCTGCGCGAGAAGCCGCCTTGGCCGAGCCGAAATGCGCCAGCAAAGCCCGTTTGCGCTTGGCCCCCACGCCCGGCACGCCGTCCAGCGGCGTGGCCCCAATGGCTTTGCTGCGCTTGGCGCGGTGGGTGCCAATGGCAAAACGGTGCGCCTCGTCGCGCAGGCGCTGCACAAAATAGAGCACAGGGTCGCGGTAGGGCAGCGCAAAGGGGCGCTGGCCAGATACATGAAATTCCTCTTTCCCCGCGTCACGGTCCACCCCCTTGGCCACCCCCACCATGGCAATGCCCTCAACCCCCATTTCGGTCATCACCCCACGCACAGCACTCACCTGCCCTGCGCCACCATCAATCAGCAACAGGTCTGGCCACATGCCTTTATCACGGTCGGGGTCTTCCTTCACGAGGCGATGAAACCGCCGCGTCAGCACCTCTTTCATCATGCCAAAATCATCGCCCGGCGTTATGCCCTCACCCTTAATGTTGAACTTCCGGTAAGACGATTTCATCCAGCCCTCCGGCCCTGCCACCACCATGGCGCCCACCGCATGCGCGCCCTGAATATGCGAGTTATCATAGATCTCGATCCGCTTTGGTGTGGCCGACAGATTAAAAGCCTTAGCCAGCCCCTCCAGCAGCCGCGCTTGCGAGGCGGTCTCGGCCAGCTTGCGCGCCAAGGCCTCGCGCGCATTGCGCAGAGCATTATCCACCAGCTCCTTTTTCTCGCCGCGCTGGGGCACCAAAAGCGCCACCTTACGGCTGGTTTTGGCGCTAAACGCCTCCTCCAGCAGCTCGGGCCGCTCCACAGCCTCGCTCAGCAAAATCAGCGGTGGTGGCGGCTTGTTATCATAAAATTGTACCATAAAGGCCTCAAGGATTTCAGCCGCATCCGCAGAGCCACCGGTGCGCGGATAATAAGCCCTGTTGCCCCAATTCTGGTTGGCCCGAATAAAAAACACCTGCACACAGGCCTGCCCACCGTCTTGGTGCAGCGCAATCACATCGGCCTGTGCCACCCCCGCCGGATTAACCCCCTGAGAAACCTGCACCTGCGCCATTGCCGCCAGACGGTCACGAATGGCCCCCGCCTTTTCGTATTCCATATTTTCCGAAGCGCCTCGCATTTCCAATGCCAGCCGCTGCTGAATATCGCTCGACTTCCCCCCCAGAAAGTCCAACCCCTCCGCCACTGATGCACCATACTCATCGGCAGAGATATGCCCCACGCATGGCCCCGAGCAGCGCTTGATCTGGTATTGCAAACACGCCCGCGTTCGCCCCTCAAACTCCGCGTCTGAGCAGTTACGCAGCAAAAACACCCGTTCCAGCTGCGCCAGTGTTCGGTTTACCGCGCCAATAGAGGCAAACGGCCCAAAGTATTTGCCCTTTTCCCGCCGCGCCCCCCGGTGTTTTTTGATCTGCGGAAAGCCGTGTTCCGTCGTCACCAAAATGCTGGGGAATGATTTATCGTCGCGCAGCAGCACATTATAGCGCGGCTTCAGCTGCTTAATCAGGTTCTGCTCCAAAAGCAGCGCTTCGGTCTCCGTCCGAGTTGTCAGGAACATCATGCTCGCCGTCGCCGAGATCATCCGGCCAATGCGCGCCGAATGCCCCGTGGGCCGCGCATAGCTCGAAACCCGATTGCGCAATTGCCGCGCCTTGCCCACGTACAGCACACCGCCCGATGCATCCAGCATCCGGTAAACCCCGGGCGAGGTATCCAGCTGCTCTAAGTAGCCTTTAATAACCTCATGTCCACGCAGCGCGCTTTTCGGCGCGCCCTCCTCTTCAAACTCGGTTTTTTGCTGATTATGGCTCATAGCATGAACATAGGTGATTCTCTGGCGGGGTGCACCCTTGAACAGACAAAATCAAGAGAAAAGGCATCCACCGTTCCTGTGGATAACTCTGTGGGCAACTCCCGTTGAACTCACGATTTCCCTTATTTTTAGCGTGTTTCATCGGATTGCGTAAATTTTAGGCATATTTGCAAGTTATTGATAAATAACGGTATTTATTTTGTAACTAGGTAAAACCTTGATTCCATTAAAGAAATCTAACTACTTCGTGAACAGAAACCTAAAAAGTGGACAACTTATTCGGGCCCGAGAATATCGGGGGTTTGCCATGCAAGGTGCTGACCGCCGTCCATGCACAAAAGCTGCCCCGTAAAACCGGGTGAATCCAGTATAAAATCCATCGCGCGGCAAATCTCGGTAGGGTCAGACCCACGCTTTAAAATCGTGGCTTTTCGTTGGTTTGCGAAGTGTTCTTCACTTTGCCGCGTGCCGCGCAGCGTCGGCCCCGGCCCAATGCCATTCACCCGAATGCGCGGCGCCAAAGCCTGTGCGGCTGTCTTGGTAAAAGCCCAAAGCCCCGCCTTGGCGAGGCTATATGTCATGAATTCCGGCGTAGGTTTACGCACCCGCTGATCAATCATATTGATCACATTCGCCATCGCCAGCGGCTCGCCGTCACTCCCTGTCGCGGGCGCTTGTGCCGCAAAGGCTTGTGTAAGGAAAACAGGCGCGCGCAGGTTGGAATCCACATGCCGCGCCCAGCTTTCCGCCGTGGCACTTTCCAGCGTGTCATACTCAAATATAGAGGCATTGTTTATCAGCACATCCAGCGGCTTGCCCAAAGCTGCTGCCGCCCGTGGCACCAGCTCGGCCACCGCGCCCGCATCCAGCAAATCAGCCTGCAAGGCCACCGCATTTACGCCCAGCGCCCTCGCTTCAGCAACCACCGCCGCAGCTGGCCCTTCCGAGCTGGCATAATGCACCACCACATCAGCACCGCGCCCTGCCAAATGCAAAGCCATTGCGCGCCCCAAGCGCACCGCGCCGCCGGTTATAAGTGCTGCCATCGATTATCTCCCCAAAAGGTAGACCATATAGACCACATACAACCCCAAAAACGCAACGCCCCAGAGCCGCCCCATTTTGATCTTGGTAAATACAAATACGCCAAGCAAGGCCGACGCCGCCAGCATGATCCAAAAATCGAGGTTCAGGAATTCCTGCGCCACGGGCAGCGGGCCAAAAAAGCTGGTCACCCCCATGATCGCCAGCAGGTTAAACATGTTGGAGCCAATTACATTGCCCAAAGCCACATCGGCTTGCCGCCGCAAGGCCGCTACGGTGGTGGTTGCCAGCTCGGGCAGTGATGTGCCCACCGCCACCAGCGTCAGGCCAATCACCTCTTCGCCGAGGTTAAAGCGCTCAGCCACCAGCAACGCGCCTTCGATCATCAGCTGCGCGCCCAAAGGCAGGCCAACCATGCCCGCAATAAGATAAAGCCCCATGCGCCAGCCCGGCATATCGGGGCCAACGCCCTGAAGCGCCTCAAGCTCCGCCGTGCTTTCGGCCTTGGCCTCGGCGCGCGAGCACATGGCCGAATGCAGGTTATCCCACAGCATTACGCCCAGCAGCCCGAGCAGCACCGCACCATGCCAAAAATAGAGTGGCCCCATAAAGCCCAACGCGATAAATATCACCGAAACGCCAAGCATCATCAGGTAAATGCGACGGGTATCCGTGGCCGAGGTATCAAGCGTGTAAAGCAGGGCGGGAAAGCCCAGCACCAGCAGCACATTGGCGGTATTGGAGCCGACAACATTGCCCAGTGCAATGCCCGGTGCACCGTCCAGAGCCGACTGAATGGCGATCAGCATTTCAGGGGCCGAGGTGCCAAAGCCCACAACGGTAACGCTCACCACAAGCGTGGGCACGCCTAATCGCAAGCTTAGCCCCACCGCGCCTTTTACCAACAAATCCCCAGCCAAAACCAAGAGTATCAACCCGCTTCCAACCAGTAAAAACGCCATCTATTTGGCCTTTTTCGCGCAGGTTTGGCACGGCCCTTTACCGATAAGAAAGCTACCACATTTTGGGCATTTCCCAATCAGCTTTTTAGATTTCGCATCAGGGTTAAACAGCTTTCCGGCCATGCCGACAAGCATCATCACCAGCAAAAATATCACTACGATTTTTAAAAACATGCGGCTACAGCCCGAAGCGCGCCCACAGGCTGCGCTCCTCTATTTGGCCCAGAATCGAAGCACCAAAGCGGCTAAACAGGCCCTTTTTCGGTCCATAAACCTTAAAGGCAACCTTGTCCCCAAAGCGTTCTTTCATCACCGGCACCATGTGGCCGATGCCATCAATCAGCCCATTATCCACCGCCGCTTGGCCAATCCAAATTTCGCCGGTAAACAGCCCTTCGCCCTTCAGCTTATCGCCCCGACGGCTTTTTACCTGCGCAATAAAGTTGCCGTGAATTTGCTCCAGCACCCGCTCCAGCCGCTCAATATCTTCTTTTTGCTCAGGCTTAAACGGGTCCATCATAGATTTGCTATCGCCCGCCGTATGCACTCGCCGCTCAATGCCGTGCGCCTTTATCAGGTCTTGAAAGCCAAAGCCGCCAGAGATCACGCCAATAGAGCCGAGCACCGAGTTATCATCGGCGAAAATTTCGTCAGCAGCAGTGGCCAGCCAATAGCCGCCCGAGGCTGCCACATCCTCAACAAAAGCAAAAACTGGAAGTTCTTTTTCCGCCGCCAGCCTGCGAATACGCGCCGCAATCAGCGCCGATTGCGTGGGCGAACCACCGGGAGAATTGATTTGCAGCACAACGGCTTTCAGCTTCCCCTTGGCAAACGCCTTTTCAATCAGCGGCGCCAAAGCAGCATCGGTCAGCGAATTTCGCCCTGTGCCAATCGCACCAATCAGGCGGATAACGGCAACTTTCGGAGAGGATTTAAACATTTTCAATGGGTTTTTCATGGGGAATATGTAAGGGCAAGCCCGCGCCAGAACAACCCTTCAATGCTTTTCCTTTGCGCGCCCCTGCGCTAGGCTCGCCAAAACCAAAAGGAACCACCCATGCAAACCCGCCCCATTGGCCGCACTGGCCTCAATACCCACCCGTTTTCCCTCGGCACCATGACGTTTGGCACCCAAACCCCCGAGGCCGACGCCCACCGCCAGCTTGATATGGCCGTTGAGGCTGGCATTAACCTGATTGATACCGCCGAGCTTTATCCGGTAAACCCGATTGCCGCCGAAACCTGCGGTGATAGCGAGGCTATTGTTGGCAACTGGCTAGAGAAAACTGGGAAGCGGAAGGATGTGCTGATCGCCACCAAGGTCTCAGGCAGCGGGGCCAAGGCCATCCGTGATGGCGCACCAATTTCACCGAAGACCATTACAACCGCCGTTGAGGCCAGCCTCAAGCGGCTCAAAACCGACGTGATCGACCTCTACCAACTCCATTGGCCTAATCGCGGTTCCTATCACTTCCGGCAAAACTGGACATTTAGCGCGGCGGATCAGGATACCGCCGACTCCTTGGTGCATATCACCGAAGTGCTCGAAACCCTCGGCAAGCTGGTGAGCGCAGGTAAAATTCGCCATATCGGTCTTTCCAATGAAAGCGCATGGGGCACCGCGCAATTTCTGCGTATTGCCGAGACCAATGGCCTGCCGCGCATTGCCACCATCCAAAACGAATACTCGCTTCTCTGCCGCCACTATGATCTTGATCTCGCCGAGCTGAGCCACCACGAAGATGTTGGACTCCTTGCCTTCTCCCCGTTGGCCGCCGGGATTTTGACCGGAAAATATAGCGGAAATGTTATTCCGCAAGGCTCCCGCCGTAGCCTCAACCCTGAGCTAGGAGGCCGCGCAGTAAACCCGCGGAGCCTTGATGTAGCTGATGAATACGTGGCGCTGGCCGCCGCCCACGGGCTAGACCCCGTTCATATGGCGCTGGCGTTCTGCACATCGCGCCCCTTTATGGCCGCGTCTATCGTTGGGGCCACCACCTCAAGCCAGCTTGCGCATCTGCTCAAGGGGGCCGATCTTCAGCTTTCCGATGAGGTTCAGAAAGGCATTCAAGCGATTTATCGCCGCAGTCCTATGCCGATGTGACACAGGTACAAGCGCTTCAAATTGTGATATGTGAATGCTTGCAATTCTCACATGCTAATCGGGGAGATGAATATGGCATTTGAATTTAACGGAACAGACTACGCAACCAACGATAACGGCCACCTTGAAAACCACGAAGATTGGTCAGAAGATATGGCCAAAGCTATGGCCGCGGCGGAAGATATCGAGCTGACAGAAAAGCACTGGGACCTGATCAATTTCCTACGGGAAGAGTATTTTCAGGGTGGCGGTGTGCACCCGAATACGCGCAAAATCGTAAAAGCCATGAGCGCCGCATGGGGCGAAAAGCTGAGCCAGCGCGATGTTTATGTGCTGTTTCCCGGAGACCCTTCCAAGCAAGGCGGCAAAATTGCTGGCCTGCCGGAAAGCCGTCGCAAGGGCGGGTATTAAGCACAATATCTGCGCGGAGTGCTTTACGCCCCCCGCGCATTATGCTTGAGCAATGCGCCACCGAGCGCCAGCAGAGACACGCCGCTAAACAGCACGCGCAGCAAGTTCCACTTTTGCCAATCAACCGAATAAGCAAGCCAAAGCGCGTTCAGGTTTTCCTGATCGGCCGAGATAGGCAAGACATCAAGTATCTGGTTGAGCGGCACGTTTAGCGTGAGGGTCACCACCATCATGGCGACAAACGCCACAAATGCGACCGCCACCCAGCGCTGCTCAACCTTCAGCCCGCTGCGCCATAACGAATCAAACAAAATGGCCAGTGAAACCGGTGTGCCAATCAGGGCAACGGCAAAATACGATTTCTGGGTGGCGTGGCCAATTTCCTGATTGGCCAAAATGGCTGAAAAAGGTGCCGTAAGATCAAGCCCCGGCATTATTGAAAATGACATGGTAAAGAAAAACCCAAACAACGCGCCGGTGCACAATAGGGCAACTAAATAGAATATCGCTTTCATGGGTTTTCCTTGCGCGGCTAGATTTAGCGGAATTCAAAGGCTTCGGTATGGATTTTCTCCCGCGAAACACCCTCTTTTTTAAGGTCTTTCATTATCGCCTCGATCATCGGCTTTGGGCCGCACATAAAATACTCGTAGGTATTTAGTGCATCAGGCAGCTTGGTTTTCATCATATCCACGCGGGCAAAGTTTCCTTCATCAGAAAACAGTGAAACGATGGTAACATTCCCCAGCTTTTCAGCGCGCGCCTGTAGCTCCTCCAGAAAAATCGCGTCCTTTTTGTCACGAGCAGCATATACAAGGTGAATGTTGCGCGTATCATCTGGCTGCATGGCGCGGATCATAGATAGAAACGGCGTTAGGCCCACGCCGCCCGCCAGCCAGATCTGCTTGTCGCCCGCGCCTGTGGTGTCAAAGCAGCCATAAGGACCGCGCACATCCACTTTGCCGCCAACCGTCAGCTCCTCACGGACTTTTCGGGTCCAATCGCCCAAAACTTTAATCGTAAAGCGCAGGTTATCTTCGCCCGGCGCGCTTGAAATGGTAAACGGGTGCGGCTCGGCCCAGCCTTTGCCCTGAATTTCCACAAAGGCAAACTGCCCCGGCTTGTGCTTCAGCGCACCAGCCAACGGTTTTAATACAATTTCCGTTGCCCGCTCCATCGGGTTAACCGCCTCAATTTCGTACTTCAGCGCGGTGCGCTTGTTCATTCCGAACACGCTATAAAAGTAGGAAAGCACACCAATAATGGCGGCCAAAATGAGCATCATGCCCGAAACGCCGAATTGCGCGACAAAAACAGCGGGGGCCGTCATGAAATGGCCAATGACCAGAAAATACACCAAGCCCATCAGCTTATGCGCGGGCCGCCATTTGCTGTATGGAATTTTCCGGTTAAGCGACAAACCAAGGGATATCACCAAGGCGATCATCCCCAACGGCCCAGATGGGGTCAATGAATTTACAATCGGGTCTGCGCCAACGGGCAGCTCCTTTTGCACCGCAAAAAAATGTGCCAGCACCAAAAGCCCCGCAAACACCCCGCCGATTTTATGCACCTGATACATGCGGTCCAAGCCACCGAACCAGCTTTCCAATGCGCTTATGCGGGTGGACAGGAAAATTGACAGCGTCATTAACAAAAACGCGACCCCGCCCACCGCTGTTGTGGCGACAATACGAACGGAAAACTGCGCAGGCGAAAACGCCATATGCAATATAAGAAACAATCCTAAAACAGAGAGTATGGCAAAAACGCCTTTGCGCTGTAACATGTATTTTCCCTTCGATTATGGAGATTTACGGTTGAACGTCTGGAGCCAAAGCAATGCGAGTGGCGACCATCACGGAAAACCCGCCAAAGAACTCTTCTTTGGACAAAAGAGCATCATTGTTCAGGTCGGCACGGCGAAAGTCATTATTTGCGGCAAGACGGTGCTCGGTGCGTGTAATTTGGCCATCATGGTCACGATCCCAAAAGCTGAAAACAACGCGCATTGCGGTTCTATAAGCCTGCTCTTTATCGCGCTCGGTTGCGATGTTGTGAAACCCATACCCCCAGCCAAGAAACTCGGCTTCAGAGAGCAGCTCATCTTCGTCAGCATCCATTGAATCAAATACACTTAGGCCAAAGTCATGAGATTCACCCATGTCCACAAAACCATTTCCGTTTTCATCGACAGTCTCAAAAGACAGCTCAGCCAACATGCGGCCTTCATTATTCGATTGAGCTAGGAGTGGGGCAACACCAAGCAGGGTCACCAGAGTTGTTAGGGCAAAACATTTCATTGCGGGTCCTTTCAGGAATAGGGGCGTTACGAATCAGATCTTGAATTCGGGTAAATTCACGATACTTGCATGTGCAACTAATGTAAATGCAAATGTTTTCACGTCGACACAAAAAAAGCCGCATCTCCGAGGAGGCGGCTTTCTAATAGCTATTTGTTACGCGTTAATCGCTATGGCGGCTTTCAAAATCGTTGATATTCCAGCCAATGCTAAACAGACGGTTACGCAGCTCCATGCCGGTTTGCAAATCGTCCAGATACACATGGGTTTCAAGCCCGGATTTATCGGTCAAAATCCACTCAACAAATTGCATCGGGTTGATATCAAATATCATCACCATCTGGCCATTTCGCGGCTTTTCAGGGTCATACATGGTAATATATGCGCGGCCACCCCGCTCATCAATCCGGCGCACAAACACCGAGCTTGTTACGTCAATATCATCAGCCGAAAGCATAGAAAGCGGCGTGCGGCGCTGCGGGTAGCGCTGCGGGCTTACATTCGATTTGGCGTCAAAAATAGCCAAGGTCCGGCCATCGGCCACCACCAGAGAATCGCTTGGCGCATCATACTCAAACCGCATTTTACCCGGTTTTTTCATATAAAACGTGCCGGTGGTCGAGGTGCCATCAGGGTTTTCCTGCCTAAAGGTCGCCACGGCACTGCGCAAATTCGTCAGGTAGGTGTTTAGCCGGTTAACTGACTCGTTCTGCGCGAAGGCGGGTGAGGCCATTACCGCAGCACACCCTGCCATAAACAAACGTCTATCCATTAAAAAACCACTTTCGTATTTTGCGCCCCCCCTAAAGCAGGCGCGTATTAAACTACTGTTCTTTCTTGGATACTAAACCGAGCTTTCCGGCACAAGCACCTCGCGCTTGCCCACATGGTTGGCAGGCGAAACTACGCCCATATCTTCCATTTCTTCCACCAGCTTAGCCGCCTTATTATACCCGATAGAGAGCTTGCGCTGGATATAAGAGATCGAACATTTGCGGTCTCTTGCCACAATGGCAATGGCTTGGTCAAGCAGGGCATTTCGCTCAGCCTCTCCGGTGCCAAGGCCCAGCACCGCGTCAATCTCTCCGCCGCCGCCTTTTGGCCCCTCCACTACGCTCGAAATATAGTCGGGCTGGCCCTGCGCCTTCAGGCAGTTCACCACTTCCTCAACCTCTTGGTCCGAAACAAACGGCCCGTGCACGCGGGTAATCCGGCCACCACCTGCCATATACAACATGTCGCCTTTGCCGAGCAGCTGCTCCGCACCCATCTCGCTCAGCACCGTGCGACTGTCAATTTTACTGGTCACCTGAAAGCTAATGCGCGTCGGAAAGTTGGCTTTAATCGTGCCGGTAATCACATCCACCGAGGGCCGCTGGGTCGCCATAATCAAATGGATCCCCGCCGCCCGCGCCATTTGCGCCAGCCGCTGAATGCAGGCCTCAATCTCTTTGCCCGCCACCATCATCAGGTCGGCCATCTCGTCAACCACAATCACGATATACGGCATTTTTTCCAAGGAATATTCCTCGGTCACAAACACCGGCTCACCGGTTTCATCGTCAAACCCCGTTTGCACGGTTCGCGTAAACGCCTCGTCTTTACGCAGCGCATCCTCAATCCGGCCGTTATATGCCTCAATGCCGCGCACATTAAGCTTGGACATCTTCCGATAGCGGTCTTCCATCTCGCCCACGGCCCATTTCAAAGCCACAACCGCTTTTTTAGGGTCGGTCACCACCGGCGAAAGCAGGTGCGGAATGCCGTCATAAACGCTCAGCTCCAGCATTTTAGGGTCGATCAAAATCAACCGGCATTCTTGTGGCGAAAGCGCGTAGAGCAACGACAGGATCATGGTATTGATCCCCACCGATTTACCCGAGCCGGTTGTGCCCGCAATCAACAGGTGAGGCATTTTGGCGAGGTTCACCACCACAGGTTCGCCGCCAATATCCTTGCCCAGCGCCAATGGCAGCTGGTGCTTGCTATCGCCAAACGCCTTGGAGGCGAATATTTCGCGCAAAAGCACCATCTCGCGGTGCTCATTTGGCAGCTCAATACCAATGATGGACCGCCCCGGAATGGTAGAAACCCGCGCCGCCAAGGCCGACATCGAGCGCGCAATATCATCCGCCAAGCCAATAACGCGGCTGGCTTTAAGCCCCGCCGCTGGCTCAAGCTCATACATGGTCACAACCGGCCCGGGCCGCACCCGCACAATCTCGCCCTTTACACCGTAATCATCCAGCACGGATTCCAGCAGGCGGGCATTGGCGTTCAGCGCATCATCACTCAGGGGGGGGCGCGCCACGTCTACGTGGTCTTCCAGCAGAGAAAGCGGCGGATAAAGATAGCCCTCGTCATCATCTGGCTCCAACCCCAAGGTTGGCTGCTCTTCGGCTATTGCTTTTTTGCTTTTCGCAATCGGCTTGCCCGATGGGTGCTTCACCCGAGGCTCGGGCTTTGGCACCACGCGCGCGGGCTCTGAAACCGCCAATTGCGGGTCCGGCACCGGCCCCGTAGCGCGGCGCACACCGCCAAGGCGAGGCATGTCGGGTGCGTCTGCGCGCGCCTCATCGTCAATGACCGCATCATCATCCTCCACATCTTGCGAAGCATTGGCCGATATGCGCGCCAGCAGCGAGGCCGTATCGGGCCGCGTCTCTGGCGCGGTTTCTTCCTCACCACGGTTATCTCGCATAGCATCAAGCCGGCTGCCAAATTTATTAAGCTTGGTTGCTTTTTCATCGGCCTGCCGCTGCTTCATTTCCTCTCGTCTGGCCTTGGCAGACGCCGCAGCGCCCTGCGCAGCGCCCAGCCCTTTTTGCCCGGCCACGCTCAGCCCGCTTCCCAAGGTGCCAGCGCCTTTGCGCACCCCCACGGCCAGCGATGGCGCAACCTTGGCCACCAGCCCCCGCAAGCCCATATAAATAACAACCAGCCCCGCCAAAAAATAGGTCCATGCTAGCTGAAACTCCGCCCGGCTTACGCCCAGCGCATATAATCCAAGCACCACAAACACGCCCGCCAAAATCAAGGTTGCCAACATCAAACCAGATGTCAGGCCCAGCGGCAAAAACCCGAGCAGACCTTTCAGCCCGGCATCTCCCAGCATGCCACCCAGCCCATAGGCATGGCCCCAATCTGCCGGTGGCACATGGGCTGAAAAGAACATCGCCGAAACCGCAACAGCAATCGGTGCAAAAATCGCCCTTCGTGCCACACGGTTGGCCCCGTAATGCAGCATGAGCCGCAAGCCATAGGCCCCAAAAATAACGGGCAAAACCCAAAATCCGGCCCCAAGCGTTTGGTGCGCCAATTCAGCTGTATAAGACCCAACCAGCCCCAACAGGTTTCTTGGTTCGGTGCCGGTCTGGTTGAAAAACGAGGGGTCATCATGAGAAAAGGTCGCAAAACTTGCGGCAAGTGCCAGCGCCAAAAGCACCAGCCCAAAGCCCAAAGCTTCAGAGCCACGCATCCGCAGCAGGGCTTCAACCTTGCTTTCCTTGCGCTTTCGACGGCGGGTTTTGCCGCGTTTTTTGCCTTTGGCTAACAGTGCCATTCGCCGCCTCCTGCCGCACTTAAAACATCTCGAATCGCGCGCAAGCCACGCTCGATTTCATCAAAATCCGCCACTAAAGCTACACGGATATACTCATTCCCCGGATTGCCCTGCGGCGTGTCTTGCGAAAGATACGCCCCCGGCAGCACCCGAATACCGCTTTTTTGCCAAATATCCAAGGCCACTTTTTCTCCGTCGGCAACCTTAAGCCACAAAAAGAATCCGGCTTGCGGCGAGGCATAGCCCGGCATGTTGCCCAATATCTCGTCTGCCAAATCAAATTTAGCCCGATAAAGGTTACGATTCTCCTCCACATGGGCCTCATCAGCCCACACCTCTGCCGACGCCATCTGGATTGGAAGCGGAATCGGCGCGCCGGTATAATTGCGCAACTGCTTGAGCTCGCGCATATTTTCAGGTGACGCAACCACAAACCCAGAGCGAAACCCCGGTAGATTGGAGCGCTTCGAAAGCGAGTGAAACGCCAGCACGCGAGAAGGGTTGGCGCCGATTTTATCTGCCACTTGCAATATCCCCACCGGGGCTTCATTGCGATAAATCTCACTATAGCACTCATCGGCAAAGATAATAAAATCATGCTTTTCTGCGAGCGCCAGCAATTCACGCCAATACGCGGCACTTGCAACCGCCCCCTGAGGGTTGGACGGCGAACACATATAAACAATGGCCGTGCGGTCCAGCACCTCTGGCCCCAATGCCGTAAAATCTGGCAGGAACCCATGCGACGCATCTGCATTCACAAACACCGCCTTGGCCCCGGCAGCGCGGGCCGCCACCATATAACACTGGTAAAATGGATTAGGCACAAGCACCAAAGGCTGTGCGCCATTTTTCTCTTCGGGGCAAAGGGCAAGGCAAGCATTAAACAGCCCCTCACGGGAGCCATTCAGCGGCAAAATATCGGTTTGGGCATCCCGCGTCACGCCGTAGCGGCGCTTGAGCCAAGCCGCAATCGCCGCTCGTAATTCCGGTGCGCCGTCATTGGGCGGATATTTGTTAAACCCTGCGGCATGGGCCGCAACGGCGTCCATCGCAAAAGCGGGAAATTTGTGCTTGGGCTCGCCAATTGTCATATGCACGACATCTCCACCGGCAGGCACCGGCGCAAGCAAAGCGCGCAAACGTGGGAAAGCGTATTCGGGCAGAGCCGAAAACCGCGTAGGATACTGCATATAGGCCTCACAACTATCGGGTCTCATCGCCCGTTTGCCCCAGTTTATCCGCTCCCTTGGCTCCCGTCCAGCCCTTGAGGCCGATTGGTAAAACTTGCACATGGCCGCACTCGGGTACGCTGGCCCGCCGGATACCGTTTGCTGCGCAAACAGCCCCGACGGTTGGGCCTAACCTCAGCGGGGGCGTTCCGCCCGCTTGCAGTTTACCCATCTCCACCTTATGCACACCAGAAAGGAGCGCCTTATGTCAGAAATTCAAATCACTCGCCTTGGCCTTAAAGGCGACGGTATCACCGATGATGACAGGTTCATCCCCTTCTCCCTTCCTGGGGAGACCTATGAGGGCAGCTTTGAGTCCGGCATTTTTAAAGGTAAGCGCCTCACGGACTCTCCCGCCCGCACCACGCCGTCCTGCCCGCATTTTGGCACCTGCGGCGGCTGCACCCTCCAGCACGCTGATGACTCGTTCCTAGAAAGCTGGAAAGCCGAGACCATCGCCCGTGCCTTGAAGGCCCAAGGCCTGTCCGCGCCGTTCCGCCCCATCGCCACGTCGCCAGCCAAAAGCCGCCGTCGGGCAACATTTTCGGCGCGCCGCACCAAGAAAACAACTCAAATTGGCTTTCATAAACGCGGCTCTGCCGAAATGTTTCCCCTTGAGCAATGCCACCTCCTTAAGCCCGAAATAATGGCCGCCCTGCCTGCCTGCCACGCCCTTGCCGGCCTTGGGGCTTCGCGCAAAGGCGAGATCAAAATCTCGGTGACCCATAGCGCTGCTGGACCCGATATAAGTGTATTGGATGCCAAACAGCTTGATGGCCCGCTTCGGGCGCGCCTTGCCGGTTTGGCCAACGAATTTTCCGTTGCGCGGCTTTGCTGGAACGGCGAGCAAATTGCCGAACGAAACCGTCCCGTGCAGCCCATGGGCAAGGCCAACGTTTTGCCGCCGTCAGGGGCATTTCTTCAGGCCACCAGTGAGGGCGAAGCCGCGCTGAATGCGGCCATGCAGGAGGCCGTATCAGGCGCCAAACGTGTAGCAGATCTCTTTGCCGGATGTGGCACATTCTCCCTGCCACTGGCTTTGCGGGCCGAGGTGCACGCGGTGGAAAATGTGGCCGACATGCTCAAAGCGCTCGACGCTGGCTGGCGCTTTGCCCAAGGCCTGAAAACCGTTACCACTGAAGCGCGGGATCTGTTCTCTCGGCCCCTGGTTCCGCTGGAGCTCAAGCACTATGATGCCGTGGTTATCGACCCGCCGCGCGCCGGGGCCAAGGCCCAAATGGAAGAAATCGCGGCCTCTGACATCAGCCTCGTAGGTGCGGTTTCCTGTAACCCTATCAGCTTTGCCCGCGATGCAAAAATCCTCATTGATGCAGGGTTTTCGCTAGACTGGCTCTTGCCAGTTGACCAGTTTCGCTGGTCAGGCCATGTGGAGCTGGCCGCCAAGTTCAGCCGCTAACCAGCGCGCTGGCCTCGCCGTATTGCCAGCCAAATCAGAACCCCCAGCAAAGCTAATACAACCACAAACCCGCGAAAAACTATACTGGTGCCCCCATAGCTCAGCGGGTAAACCACCCAGTAGAGGTTTGTCGAAAATGCGGTCCAGAAGCCAAGCAGAAACAGGCTGGCAAACCGCACGTTCGCAACCACCAGCAGGCCTGGCAAGAGTAATAGGGTTAGATAAAGATAATGGGTCCAGGCCAGCGGGCTGGCGATCAGCGTTATTAAAAAAACCAGTTGAAGGCGAAACCAGATGCGGGGACCTGCTGGCAGATGGCGGGTAGAGACATAGGCCACCCACAGCCCCACCAGCAAAACCATTTTATTGACCCAGAAAACCCATTCGGGTTTATCCTGAATCTGGGGCTGGTAAAACGCCCAACTCTGCGCACCCTGTATTCCATTTTGGATCTGCAACAATACGGACTCAAAAGACAGGTTAATCCGAGAGATCAGCACTTTACTGTCTAGGTCTTGTAACCGCAGCCAAAATTCCCGATGTAAATCCGGCCCCGTCAAAAGAAGGCTTAATCCGGCAAGCGCAGCGCCAACCGCAAAAAACATTGCCAAGGCGCGCCAACGTCGCTCCATAATAAAAATAATCGCCAAATATCCGGGAGCAATTTTTAGCGCCGCGGCAAACCCCAGTATGGCGCCAGCAAGGCGGGCCCGGCCAGATTGCAAAGCCCAAAAGGATGCCAGAACAAGCACCGTTATAAAAACCTGCGGCTGGCCTAATTCAATAGCCAAATGACCGATTACGCTAAACTGAAGTAGGCCGATAGAAACCAGCGACCAAAGGGTAAAGCCTATTTTTTTTGGCGACAACAGCCGATATGATAAATGCACCCCTATCACCGTACTGGCCACATTCAGCAGCGTAAGCAGATTGAAAAAACCGATGGCCGTGAGGTTTTTGGCGATCGGGGCCAAAAGCGCAGCCCACAAGGGCGGATAAACATAAGGTGAAAAATTGTCGGCACCCCCGCCTTGCGATCTGGCGAGCGCCACCCATTCAGCAGGGGGATCCTGCATGAAAAATTCAGGTTCGGGCGAATAAACCAGCGCCATTTAGCCAAGGTCATAAAAGTAGGCACTAAAATACAATGCCGAAGCATCAAGTGACCATGTGTTCCATTGGCTAACAATAGCAAAAATGGCCCACAGGAACAGAGCCACATGCCCAAATTTCGCCATCAGTTTCATTCACGCTTCCAGATTCATGGCTGTATTACAAAGGCGGCAGCGCAAGCCGTAGTGTCGCGCCCGAAAACGCGACCACACGCGCAAATGTCAACGCACCGCGAGCTTGCTATTCACTGCCGTCTTTTTTAGCTGTGCTCAGCTTCAAAATGCCGTAAATTGGGCAAAAGCTAAAAACGACAGTGGTCATCAAGATACCGCCAACAAGCACCCCAGCCCAGCTAAAGTTGCCAAAATATTGCGCATAGCTCAGCGCAAAAAGCACCATGCCCACAAGAATACGCAATCCCCGATCAAGGGAGCCAATATTCGTATTAAATTTCATGGCAATCTCTCCTAAATTGAATTGTATCGCTGAAGCTTACAGCAACAATGAGCGACCTGTAGCATAAAATACATTGCAAATCAAAAAGTTAGCGAGATTTTTCTGATTGGATAGCGTCCCTGCCCGCACAGGCGGGCAGGGTTAGGTTTTCACATGCCGTTTGCAGAAATCAGCGCCCGCGCGCGGGTTAGCAGGTCTGCGCCGTCAATGTCTTTGGCGGCCATTTCAGCCAACCAGCGGTCAATCACCGGCTGCGCAGCGGCTTCCCATGTGGCAAGGTCGTCGCCCTCAATGGTCACAATGGTATTGCCCCGATCCGTGGCCACAGCGCGGCCAGCCGCGTCAGCGTCTTGCATCACTTTGCCCGCATTGGCCGAGAATTCAGCACCCGACAGTCCGTCCAGTATTTCCTGCAAATCGGCTGGCATTGCGTCATATGAGTCCTGATTCATAATCAGCACAAAAGCCGCAGTGTAAAGTGTCCGCTCGCCCACAAACTCAGTGTGCGCGTTGGTCAGTTCAGCGATTTTCAGCGCCTTGGTCACTTCCCACGGAATCACGGTGCCATCAATCACGCCTTTGGCGAGGTTTTCCGGCAGGGCTGGCACAGGCATACCAATCGGCGTTGCGCCCAGCTCTCCAAGCAAATCATTGATCACACGGGTTGGCCCGCGCAGTTTCAGCCCGTCCATATCCTCAATGCTCTCGACCGCATCACCATTTACGTGGATAACCCCGGGGCCGTGCACCCAAGCGCCCAGCATATGGAAATCGGCAAAATCCTCATCGGCCATGTCGCTTTCATACATGTCCCAATAAGCGCGCGAGGTTGCTTCGGCGTTGGTCATCATAAATGGCAACTCAAAAACCTCAACGCGCGGAAAGCGGCCCGGCGTATATCCCGGAAGGGTCCAGGCGATATCAACCACGCCATCGGCGACTTGGTCCATCAGCTGCGGCGGGGTGCCGCCCAGCGCCATTGCAGAGTAAACCTCAATTTTGATACGCCCACCGGAGGCTTCGCCCACGGCTTCCGCCCACGGAATCAAAATCTGTGCAGGCACGGTGGCTTGCGGCGGCAAGAACTGGTGCATCCGCAAGGTAACTTCCTGCGCCAAAGCTGGCACGCCGCTGGCCATAAGCGCCGCCATCAGGCCCGCTTTCAAAAATGTGCGTTTTTTCATACTCTTCTCCCTTCGCGCCGAAGCGCGGATATTATGATTGGTCTTTTTCGACCCATTCATCATGGGGCAGAAATTCTTTTCGATCAATGGCTAGATTTTACTGGAAATACAGGGAAAGCCCGCGTATGTTTCCGATAGGAAACATAGTAGACTAACGTATACTGATTCACATAAAGGTGGCATTATGAGCGAACCCCGTAAAACCCCGCTATATGAACTGCACGTCGAGCTAGGCGGCAAAATGGTTGATTTTGCTGGCTGGATGATGCCAGTAAACTATGAGGCTGGCGTAGCTGCCGAGCATAAGCAGTGCCGCGAAAAGGCCGCCCTGTTTGATGTATCCCATATGGGGCAGGTTGAGCTGTATGGCAAAGATATCGCTGCCAAGCTCGAAACGCTCTGCCCATCCTCCTTCGGAAAACTGCCGATCGGCAAGGCCCGTTATACGTTTTTCACCAACCCGCAGGGCGGCATTATGGACGATCTGATCGTCGCAGCCACCGAAGACGGATTTTTTCTGGTCGTGAACGCCTCAATGCGGGCGCAAGATGTGGCGCACCTAAAAACTCTTGATCTTGAGGTTCGTGAAATTGATCGCTCGCTCATTGCCATTCAAGGGCCTGCGGCCGAAGCTGTTGTGGCCGCCCTCGTGCCGGCTGCGGCTGATCTAAAGTTCATGGAAACCAGCGTGTTTGACCTGCTGGGGGCCGAGTGCCGCATCGCGCGCCTTGGCTACACCGGAGAAGACGGTTACGAGATTTCACTTCCCATTGAGCGCGCCATAGAAATCACGCGCAAATTTCTGGAGCATCCAGATTTGGAGCTGGCGGGCCTTGGTGCGCGCGACAGCCTGCGCCTTGAAGCTGGCCTCTGCCTTTATGGCAATGATATCGACAACGACACCTCCCCCGTGGAGGCCAACCTGAATTGGGCCATGCAGAAAAAACGCCGCATCGAGGGTGGATTTCCGGGCGCAGACCGCATTTTGCGCGAGCTGGCAGACGGGCCATCCCGCAAGCTGGTTGGCATCAAACCTGAGGGCCGCGCCCCTGCGCGCCGTGGCGTTGAGGTGGCTGACGAAGCTGGCAACATCATCGGCAGCGTCACCTCTGGCGGCTTTGGCCCCACATATGGCGGCCCTGTTTCCATGGGCTATGTCAGCGCAGAACACGCCGCTGAAGGCACCTCCGTTAACCTTATCATCCGGGGCAAACCACGCCCTGCCACCATCATCAAACTGCCCTTCGTGGCACAAAATTACAAACGCTAGAAAGGGTTTATCATGACCACCTATTACACCGAAGAGCACGAATGGCTTGAAGTTGAGGGCGACACCGCCACGCTGGGCATTACAAAGCACGCCGCCGAAGCCCTTGGCGAAGTGGTGTTCGTTGAGCTGCAAGAAGCCGGCGAGACCTATGATAAAGACGACGAAATCGGCGTTGTGGAAAGCGTAAAAGCCGCCTCTGAGCTTTTCGCCCCGCTGGCGATGGAAGTTTTGGAAGCCAATGGCGCTTTGGAAGACAACCCCGGCATGGTCAATGAAGACCCTGAGGGCAACGCTTGGTTTTACAAGATCAAAATCAGCGACCCTGCCGAGCTGGAAAACCTGCTTGACGTAAACGCCTATAAAGCCCTGATCGACTAACACCTCGCGCCGAAAGCCCTGCTTTCGGCGCCCCTTTGCCGGAGCCTGCCCATGACCTTCGAGATCACGCAATACCAGCCCTATGATTTTGCCAACCGCCGCCATATCGGCCCCTCGCCCATCGAAATGGACGAGATGCTCAAGGTGCTCGGGGTAGATAGCCTCGACGCGCTGATCGACGAAACCATTCCGGACAGCATCCGGCAGGGAAGCCCGCTTAACATTGGCAGCGGCATGACAGAGCGCGATGTGCTGCACCACATGGAGGCCGTGATCGGCCAAAACAAAGTGCTGACCTCGCTGATTGGCCAAGGCTATCATGGCACCATGACCCCGCCGGTTATCCAGCGCAATATTCTTGAAAACCCCGCATGGTATACCGCTTACACGCCTTATCAGCCCGAAATCGCACAAGGCCGCCTTGAGGCCCTGCTCAACTTCCAAACCATGGTGAGCGATCTTACCGGCCTGCCCGTCGCCAATGCCTCGCTGCTTGATGAAGCCACGGCAGCGGCCGAAGCCATGACCATGGCCAAGCGCGGCAGCAAATCCAAAGCCAACGCCTTTTTTGTAGATGAAAACTGCCATCCGCAAACCATTGAAGTGATCAAAACTCGCGCCGAGCCGCTGGGCATTGAGGTGATCGTCGCGAGCCCCGAGCTGGACATGGACGCCACCAAAGTGTTTGGCGCGATCTTCCAATACCCTGGCACCTATGGCCGCGTGCGTGATTTCAGCCCCTGCATCACAGAGCTGCACGCCAACAAAGCCATCGCCATTATGGCCTGTGATATCCTCGCCCTGTGCCTGCTGAGAAGCCCCGGTGAAATGGGCGCGGATATCGCTATCGGCACCACCCAGCGCTTTGGCGTGCCCATGGGATACGGCGGCCCGCACGCCGCTTACATGGCGACCACAGATAAGCTCAAGCGCTCCATGCCGGGCCGTATTATCGGCGTTTCGATAGATGCCCGTGGCAACAAAGCCTACCGCCTCGCGCTGCAAACCCGCGAGCAGCATATTCGCCGTGAAAAGGCCAACTCCAATGTGTGTACCGCACAAGCGCTGTTGGCCGTTATGGCCTCAATGTATGCGGTTTTTTACGGCCCCCATGGCCTGAAAGCGATCGCGCAATCCGTGCACCGCAAAACATCGCGTTTGGCAAAAGGTCTTGAGAGCCTCGGCTTCAAAATTGAGCCTGAAGTGTTTTTTGATACCATCACGGTGAATGTCGGCGCGCTGCAAGGCGTGATTTTAAAAGCCGCGGTGAATGAGGGCATTAACCTGCGCCAAATCGACAAAGACCGGATAGGCATTTCGCTCGACGAGCAAACCTACCCCGAAACCATTGAGGCCGTTTGGCGAGCTTTTGGTGGCGATATGAAAGATGACAGCGCCAAGCATCGTGAGTACCGCCTGCCTGAAAACATGCTGCGCACTGACGAATACCTCACCCATCCGATTTTCCACATGAACCGCTCTGAGGCGGAAATGACCCGCTACATGCGCCGCTTGGCTGACCGCGACCTCGCGCTCGACCGCTCGATGATCCCGCTTGGGTCTTGCACCATGAAGCTCAATGCCACGGCAGAAATGATTCCGCTCACATGGCCCGGTATTTCCAACCTGCATCCTTATGTGCCGCTGGACCAAGCCAAGGGCTATACCGCGCTCACCGAGCAGCTCATGGACCAGCTTTGCAAAATCACCGGCTATGACGCCATGTCGCTGCAGCCAAACTCTGGTGCACAGGGCGAATATGCGGGCCTGCTGACCATCCGCAATTACCACACCTCGCGCGGCGAGGGTGATCGGCACGTGTGCTTGATTCCAAGCTCAGCCCACGGCACCAATCCCGCCTCGGCCCATATGGCCGGCTGGGATGTGGTGGTGGTGAAAACAGCCGATAACGGCGATATTGACCTTGATGACTTCCGCACCAAAGCCGAAGCCGCGGGCGATAAACTTGCCGCCTGCATGATCACTTATCCCTCCACCCACGGCGTGTTTGAGGAAACCGTGCGCGAAGTGTGTGAAATTACACACGGCCATGGTGGGCAGGTTTATATAGACGGCGCCAACATGAACGCCATGGTTGGCCTCGTGCAACCCGGCAAAATCGGTGGTGATGTCAGCCACCTGAACCTACACAAAACCTTCGCCATTCCGCATGGCGGCGGCGGCCCTGGCATGGGGCCAATTGGTGTAGGCGCGCATCTTGCACCCTTCCTGCCGGGTGATCCGCAAGGCGGCGGCATTGGCCCTGTATCAGCGGCCCCCATGGGCAGTGCGTCTATCTTGGTGATAAGCTGGGCCTACCTGCTGCTGATGGGCAGCGAGGGCTTAACCCAAGCCACCAAAGTAGCTATTCTCAATGCGAACTACATCGCCAAGCGGCTTGAAGGCGCTTACGATGTGCTGTTCAAATCCGAGATCGGCCGCGTGGCGCATGAGTGTATCCTCGATACCCGCCCGCTGAATGACCGCTGCGGCGTGAGCGTCGACGACATTGCCAAGCGCCTGATGGATAGCGGCTTTCATGCCCCGACCATGAGCTGGCCCGTGACCGGCACCCTGATGGTGGAGCCAACGGAGAGCGAACCAAAAGCCGAGCTGGACCGCTTTATTGACGCCATGCTGGCCATCCGCGCCGAGGCACAGGAGATCGAGGACGGCAAAATCGCCTATGAGGACAGCCCCCTCCATCACGCGCCCCACACGGTCGAAGACCTCGTGGGCGACTGGGAGCGCGTTTACACCCGCGAGCAAGCTTGCTACCCCCCGGGTGCTTTTCGCGTAGACAAATACTGGCCACCGGTTAATCGCGTAGATAACGCATACGGTGACCGCAACCTGATCTGCACCTGCCCACCGCTGAGCGATTACGCTGAAGATTAAACCGGCCATGCCGGCGCCTTGGCAGCCATAATTCAAAGAGAAAGGCGGCACCAAGGTGCCGCCTTTTTGCATTTCACCAAGCTGGGGCTTTAAGCCGTCCACTCCATGATCTTCATGCCGACGATCCCGCCGATCACGAGGAAGGCAAACGTAATGAAAGACCCCATCGCGAGTGTAGACACGCCTGTCACGCCCTGCCCCAAAGTGCAACCCAGCGCCAACACACCACCAATACCCATCAAGGCAGCGCCAATAATATTGCGCGCCGTATCGGCTTCACCGTTAAAGGTACGCAACCGCGTATCGCGCTTAATTACCGAGCCAACAAAGCCGCCAAGCAGCGTGCCAAGCAGCACGGCCACGGGGAAGGCCATGGTATCAAACGCCGTGAAACGCATCAGGTAATCTAGTGTGGAGCCGGTGGGCTGCACGAAGGTCAGCGAGGTTAACGCCACAGGCACATCAGCAAAATCATCCTGTGCGAGGCCCGTAAGCACCCAGCCAGCCACGGCCAGCAGGCCGATGCTAACGCCTGCAAAAATATGTGTGGGCGAAGAGATGAACTTCTTGTTCAGGAACACATAGCCAAGCATCAGACCCGCCACGCCAATAAAGGCATAAAGGTTGGCACTCACGGCATCCAAGCCCGTAAGCTTGCTTAGGAGGTCTCCAAAGCCCTGCCCGGCCATACCGTAATCAGCAAGGTTTACAGTGCCAAGATCAACAAAAAGCACCCGCCATGGCCCAATCAGCCCACCGATTGTCATAAATGCGAAAATGCCAACGATCACCAGTACCAGCAGCGCGCGCATATCACCCGAGCCCGCGCGCACGAGATTACGGCTCACACAGCCCGCCGAAAGCACCATGCCAATGCCAAAAATGAACCCGCCGGTTACAAACCCTATCCACGTAAAATTTGGTGTTAGAAATATGCTATCCCCTGGGTTCATCACCCCCATTTTTTGGATCACAAAAACCCCGACCACCGCCGTCGCCCCTGCCAACACCCAAGAGCGAAACCGCCGCCAATCACCAAAGTTCATAAAATCAGACACCGAGCCCATCGCACAAAAATTTGTCAGGTAAACGATCGCGCCCAGCAAGGTGCCGATCAACAAGCCGCCATACATCAAGTAGGCGTTGGGGTTATCCAATATCGAGTATCTAAGTCCGTCTAGCATTTCACGCTCCCTGTTGGTGATTCTAGCGCCATTTTCCGCGCCTGCTCTTTTGCTATCCACTGATAAACATTAGCATATATGATAATTTCTATGTAACGCAAAACTATAAAATGCGCATATTGCCGCGTTCTCCTCAAATTTCCGTGCGTGCGACACCACATTTCTTGACGTCTGGATGTTTTTAGTATTCAATAATTCTAATTTGTAAGTCTAGAGATCATAAACGGGAGTAGAAATCATGGCTGATGGAGATTTTGGCAACGCGAAGAGCATGTCGATTATCGTAACAAAAGGCTCGCTCGACTGGGCATACCCGCCTTTCATTCTCGCCACGACCGCCGCCGCGATGGACCTTGACGTAACCATGTTTTTCACGTTTTACGGCCTGCCACTGCTCAACAAAAAGCTTGATTTGAAGATGACAACGCTGGGCAACCCCGCCATGAAAATGCCAATAGCTGGCATGCATATGGCGATGCCAAATATCGTTGCGGCCATGCCGGGTGTTGACCGTGGCGCCACCACAATGATGAAAAACCTGTTTAAGAAAAAAGGCGTGGCGTCTATCGAAGACCTCCGCGAGGCCGCTGTTGAATCTGACGTGCGGATGATTGCTTGCCAAATGACGCTGGACCTTTTCGAGATGGACCGCAAAGACATGATTGATGGCATCGAGCTGGGCGGCGCCGCCACCTATATAGATGTTGCCACAAAATCTCATATTAACCTGTTTATATAACCACAAAAGAAAGGCTCACCGATATGGCTGACCAAACTCTTAACGCAGAAGGCCTGAACTGCCCGCTGCCCATCATCAAAGCCAAAAAGGCTCTCAAAGGTCTCGAAACCGGTCAAGTGCTCGAAGTGCGCACAACCGACCCCGGCTCAATTGCTGACTTTGCTGCATTTTGCAGCCAAACCGGCAATGAGCTTCTGAGCTCAAACACCGAAGGTAACATCTACCTGTTCGAGATCAAAAAGAGCTAATCCAGTTTGGATTATCCGAGAAAGCCTCGCCTTTTGGCGGGGCTTTTTTGCTTGGGGCTGCGGTGTCTCGCCCCCCAATACGCTCTCCCGCCCGTCTGGCTCCGATTGGCAAGCAAATCGAACCCTCCCATTGGGCGTGGCCTCGCCTTCGGCTCGGTTGCGGCGCGTCAACCCTTTCACTTGCGGGAAAGATGTATTCGCGCCGCGCTGAAAATACTGTGCTTATGGCGCGTGCTGGAAGGGGGCTGAATTGCTGCTTTAGGGTATCACCAAAAACACTATGGTTGCAGCGAGGCGAGGTCCCGTGCGTAGCAGCGGATATGTGCCCTATTGCCTGGCTTGCGGGTTTTTCTCAAAGCGCTTTCGTTGCACAAAGTCGACAAAATGAGTGACCCACGGCGTGGCTTTAGAATTCCGCAAATGGCAAAACCCAGCCTGTATATTATATGCTAACACCCCGTCATTCTTGCCGTCTATCCCGTGGCCGCGCAGCATTTCGTAAGCAAACTCTGTGCCTTCCGGCAGGTTATCCACCCGCGCATAATGGAACTCGTGCGCCAGCAGTTCTGTGTCTTTTCCCCACATACCGCCAAGAGCTTTCATCCGGGTATACCCGCGCCCTTGCGGCCGCGCATTCATCACGGCGTCGCCTTTTACCACGCCCACCATCTGGTGCGTTTCGCCGTGCCAGCTCAAGCTTTCGCACAAATACATTAGGCCACCGCACTCCGCATAGGTCGGCAATCCGGCCTCTATTTTAGCTTTGATATCCATCCGCAGGTTGGTATTGGCCTCCAGCTTAGCCATTTGGGTTTCAGGAAAACCACCGCCAATAAATAGCCCATCCATCTCTGGCAGGCGCGCATCTGTCAGCGTGTTGAAAAACACCAGTTCAGCCCCCGCCGCCTCCAGCGCTTCGAGGTCATCATTATAATAAAAACCAAAAGCCGTATCACGCGCGATACCAATTTTGAGCTCGGTGCCAGTGAAGTTTGCCACCCTTTGGGCCGTTGGCAAGGCCGGCGCTGTCGCGGCAATTTCACGCAAAGCCGAAAGCTCCACCGCCCCGCCAACGATCTCGCCGATCCGCACTATCTTAGCTCTAAATGCATCCGTTTCCCCAGGCGTTGTTAACCCCAAATGCCGCTCACCAATTTCAAGCTCCGCGTGCTTGCCAATCGCGCCAATTACCGGAATATCAGTATAAGCCTCCACAGCCGCCCGCAGCTTGCTTTCATGCCGTGGGCCGCCAACCTTATTCAGGATAACCCCCGCAATGTTCACCTCTGGGTCAAAGGTTTGATAGCCAACCAACAAAGGCGCGATGCCGCGGGTGGTTCCCACCGTATCAATCACCAGCACGACTGGAGCTTTTAGCAGCTTTGCCAGCGCCGCATTACTGTCAGCCCCGTCCAAGCTCACCCCATCATAAAGCCCTTTATTGGCCTCGATCAGAGCTATATCACCCTGTGCGCGGCTGGTGTAAAGCGCCAGCAGTTCGGCCTCGGGCATGGTGTTGAAATCAAGGTTATAGCATGGGCTGCCGCTGGCCGCGCTCAGCCACATCGGGTCAATATAGTCCGGCCCTTTTTTAAAAGTCCGCACGTCTTGGCTTTGGCTTAGCGCCGCGGCCAAGCCGGTAGACACCACGGTTTTTCCCGAGGATTTATGCGCAGCAGAGATGAAAATACGAGGCACGCCGCTTAAGCCTTAAGTGGCAAATAGTTCCGGTCTCGCGCCGTCCACATCTCCTCCGCCAGCGTTTGTGCGGCTTCCATACTGTCAGCTTTACCAAGCGATTTCAGCGTAATGGCGAGCGTGCCGGTAACGGATGCCACCGCATAATCGCTATCCATTTTGCCCTGCCACAGGGCCACAAGGCCAGAAACATCCATCTCTTCATCGGGCGGCGCGTGGCCTTCCGATAAAAGCTGCGGCCATGTTTCCAGCTGCATTTCGCTGCCGTCAATGGTGGTGCCCACCTGTGTTGGCTTATTGGGCCGCCGCTCCACTTCGCCGCCTTCGCCGCGAAAAACGCTGCACACCGGCTCACCCAAAAGGGCCGCCGCGCCGGTATGGATATCCATAAAGCCACGATGAAAAATGCCGATTACGCCAACGCGCGCGTTAAACGGATTGATCATCCGTGAAAAACTGTTCACTGGAGAGCGCAGGCCCAGCAACGGCTTCAAATTCATCAGCGCATCCAGCTTGGGAGAAAGTACTTTTAGGGTGGTATAGCCAAAATTTCGCGCCTCAATATGCTCCGCCGCCTCGGCCAGCGACTCCGCAATTGGAAAGCCTAAATAGCGCAGCACATCATCGGTATAAACCCGCCCCGGCGTGTGCTCAGAAGCCCCGTGCATCATCACCCGCGTGCCATTTTGCGCCAGCAAAAACGCCGATAGCAAAAACCACGGCAACTGCCGCCTTTTGCCCGCATAAGACGGCCAGTCGAGGTCCACTTCCGGCATCACCTTAGGCAGCTCCAGCACATCGCGCGTGCCTTGAGCAAAGCCGGCAATTTCGCTCGGGGCTTCTTCTTTAAGCCGTAACAGCATCAGAAACGCGCCAATTTGCTCTGGTTCGGCCTCTCCGCGCAAGATCATAGCCATGCTTTCGCGCGCCTCCTCAAAAGTCAGCGCGCGTTGTTTGGTTTTACCACGGCCCAAAATGGCCACGAATTTGGAAAACGGGTGCAGCTTCATAAAGCCTCCGGAAAATTAGTCGGCCAACAGGGTCGGGTCTACATTATCATCCGAAAGGTTGTCCGGCACAATCCGTAAAAACTTCATGCCAAGCCCCGCGATCATCAGTGCCAACGCAATACCACCAAAGCCGAGTACAAACTCGATCCATTCTGGCGTGTATTCATTAATCACCCCATCGCTAAAGCTGCTGCTCACCTCAAAACCGGGGAATATTTCCAGCGGAAAGGCCTGCCCGCCCACAATAATCACATAAAGCTGGGCAAAGCCGCCAAGCACCACCAGCAACGCCGCCAAAAGCACATAGCCTTTTTTAACGTCGATCTTGGGGTGAAATAACAGGATCATCGGAATAATGCCCCCGATGAGCACTTGGCCAACCCAAAAAAGCCATGTGTAAATGCCGCCATTCAGCAGAATCCAGCTTTCATAAGCACCCTTTTTGGCGAGGTAAATATTGCTGAGATGATGCACGATTACAAAGTAAAGCACGGCCGCCACAAATACGCCCAGCAAACGGGCTTGGCGGGTGCGCAGCTCGGGCGAATAAACCCGCTGCGTGATTGACGTCGTCAAAATCATCACCAGCATAAACATCGCCATACCAAAGGAGAACGACATCGCAATAAACATCGGGGCCATAATTGCGCTATCATAGGCCGTGCGCGCCACCAGCCAGCCAAAAATAGAGCCGGTGCCAGTGGTGAGCGCCAAGCGCCACACAAAGGCCAAAAGGCTGGCGGCTTTAAGCGCGCGCGGGTCTACGCCGCGGGCCATAAGGGTGTATAAATACACTGCCACCACCCCCATAAAGCCGGTATAAAGCAAGATATTCCACGCAAAAATCGAGCTGAAATTGTAGGTATACATCGCCATAATCAGCCGGTCAGGCCGCCCAAGATCAAGCACCAGCACCGCCAGCCCGCCCATTAGCAGCGACACAGCCAACAGGTTGGCCAAGCGCGCCACAGGTTTATAGGCCATTTTGCCAAACACCGAGCCGATAGACGACACATTAAGCGCCCCCGAAGCCGCTACAATCAGGAAGATCGCAAACACATGCGGCACGCCCCAAACGATCTGGTTATTCATGCCGGTAACAATGTGGCCGCTATGCTCAATATAAAGCACCACCGCCCCCGCCGCCGCTACAAAAGCCGCGCATAGCGCCATAACACCCCACACTTTCGGGGTTGATCTTAGCTCGCGATATACAATCCGTTCCATAATGTCCCCCTAGATATTCTGGTAGCGCACGCCGAGACCAAGGCCGAGATCGGCGCGAAGCTCTACGCTGGCATATGTCGAAACGGCAATGGCGATGTCACTTTCAGGATCGTTCAAATCCCCAAACATCATCGCATTATTGCCGGTGGCTTGGCAGGCCTCCACACAGGCGGTGGTGCCATCGCCACGGTCAATTTTATGCACACACATGTTGCAGCCCTCAACCGTGCCATTGCCGCGCGGCGAATGTGTGCGCTGATCGGTGACCGGCTCATGCACAAATGAGCGCGCCTTAAACGGGCAGGCCATCATGCAATATCGGCAACCAATACAGGTGTGCTTATTCACCAAAACAATACCGTCTTCGCGCTTAAACGAGGCCCCCGTAGGGCACACATCCACGCAAGGCGGCTCATCACAATGCTGGCACATTACCGGCAGCGAATTCTCCCGGCCGCTGGATTTCTCGCGCAAAGTTACCTTGCGGATCCACTGCGGGTCGGTATTCAGCCCGTTATTCTCCCAGCCATGCTCTTTTGAGCAAGCCGAAACGCAGGCCGAGCAATCTTCGGGGCATTTGCCCGCGTCTATCAGCAAACCCCAGCGTGCGCCGGGTTTTAGCCCATCGGCGCGGGCTTTACCGCCAAACGACATCAGCGTTACGCCCGATGCCAGCGTAACCGTAGCCATGGCCCCGCCCTTTTTCAGCAAATCACGGCGCGAAATGTCTGCGCCTTTTTCTTTTGTCGGGATTATCACTGAGAAATCCTCTCTAAATAGGCGCGCAAGCTTTCCGGCGTACCGCCAAGGCTTGGCAATACCGCCGCCCAATCACCCTCTTCGGGCCGTGAATTATGGCACTGGAAACAATCAATCTTCACGGCCACATATTCATGGCAGGCCACGCAGGCATGCTCGGGTGAGGCCGCCGTTAGGGGCGCCGCATCTGGCCCGTCAACCGCATGGCAGGCCACGCAGGTTTTGAGTGAGCCATCAATTTCACGAATACCATTTTGCACCGTTAAATCACGGTCATGGCTTAAAATTGACGGGTGGTTTATCCGCCAAAACTCATTCCCCTCGGGGTGAGGCTCGCCCAGTGCAGCGGGGATGTTTGGCAACAACCCCTCCGCAAAAACCGGCGAGACCAGAAGTGCTGCCATCATCAGCACAGATACGAGCAGCGTCTTCATATTACCCTCCGAGGCCCATCTGGATGTAGCCCGTTGGGCACACATCAGCGCAAATATGGCAGCCGATACATTTACCATAATCGGTTTCCACATAGCGGCCCAAAGTGCGGTCGCTTTTCTTCACGCGAGAAACCGCATCCTGCGGGCAATAAATCACGCAGTTGTCGCACTCAAAACACATGCCACAAGACATGCAGCGCTCACCCTCTTTTTGCGCCTGCTCTTCGGAATACGCAATAATGCGCTCCTCGAAGTTGCCCAAAACATTGTCGCCCTCAATGCGCACTTCATCGCGCACTTCGCGTGCCACATAAGGGAAATGCCCCTTATAAAGCTCGGTGTGCTTCACAATCTGGCCATCAGACCGATCCTCATAATTGTGCACCGCATAGGTGGCGCTATCCGTGCCACGCTGCTCGCTCTCTTGGCCAAATTCGGTCGGCGCATGGCCGCGCGCGTTCAGCTCTTCGAGCAGGTTAAAGCTGGCAATATCAATTTTCGGACGCTTGGAAATAATGCCGTCATCCAAGAAATCACTAATGGTTTCGGCCGCAACACGACCATGGCCAATGGCGGTGGTCAACAGGTGCGGCTTCAAAATGTCGCCACCAGCAAAGTGCTTATCTTTGCCTTTGACTTTGTAGCCCGCCTCAATATCAATAAAGCCGCGCGCGTTGCCCAGCCCCTCAAGGCCTTCAAAATCACCGGCTTGGCCAATGGCCGCGATGATAATATCGGCCTCAATCACAAACTCGGTGCCTTCGATGATTTCAGGCGCATTGCCCTTCATCACACATTCACACATCCGCAGGCCGGTCGCACGGCCCTCGGCATTCAAAATCACCTCAAGCGGCATCACCGAGCCTTTAATGTCCACGCCTTCGCGCTTTGCGTCTTCGCGCTCATGCTCGGCAGCGGTCATCTGCTCGATCGGAAACAGCGACGTAAGCGTGGCTTTCATGCCCTCGCGGGTTAGCACACCCGCCGCGTCTTGCGCGGTAAAGTCGATCACAGAGCCATCGGCATGCTCGGTTTTGGCAACAGCAGTTACATGGCCCAAACGCCGCGCCACCGAGGCCACGTCAATCGAGGTATCGCCCCCGCCAACAACCACAACCTTTTGCGCGGTGCCAACCACCCAGCCCTTGTTAAAGGCGTCGAGAAACTCAACACCGTCGATGCAGTTTTCAGTGCCGTCCCAACCCGGAATCGGCAGCGGGCGGCCTTTTTGAGCGCCCAGCGCCCAGAAAATCGCGTCATATTCGTCTTCAAGCGAGGCCACCGAAACATCAACACCTACCTTGGTATTCAGGCGCACATCTACGCCCAGCTCCGTGATGCGGCCAATTTCAATGTCCAGCATGTCACGCGGAGTCCGGTAGCCCGGAATGCCGTAGCGCATCATGCCGCCGAGCTTGCCATTGGCTTCAAAAACCGTAACCGCATGGCCGTCTTGGCGCATGAAATACGCGGCGGCAAGGCCCGCAGGGCCACCCCCAATAACGGCGATTTTATAGCCTGTATCCGCACCAGCTTCTACCAGCTTCAGGCCGTTTTCATTGGCCCAGTCGCCCACATATTGCTCAACCGCGTTAATGCCAACATAGTCGTCAACTTCATTACGGTTACAGCCACTTTCACAAGGGGCGGGGCAAACGCGGCCCATCGAGGCCGGAAACGGGTTGGCCTCGGTCATTTTATGGAAGGCATATTCCTGCCAAGCTTGGCCCTCTACCGGGGGCTTATCCATGCCGCGCGCAATAGCCAGCCAACCGCGAATATCGTGGCCCGAGGGGCAGGAGCCAGAGCAAGGCGCGGTTTTATGCACATAAGTCGGGCATTTATATGACGTATCTTGCTGGAAAATCTTTTCTTCCAGATCCCAATCATTATGGTCTGCACCCTCTTCATAGCGCGTAAATGTGTGCTTAATGTCGTTCATGGGGTTTCCTCCGCTGCGGCCTTATCAGCCTCATCTGTTTCTTGTCCGTCAAGAATGACGGCATTGGCTACCAACTGGTGCACCGACATGATCGAGTCGATTTCATAGCCGTATTTCGGCATCACCTTGGCAAATTGTGTTTTACAAATGGCGCAAATCGCAGCCATTTTGTTCACGCCGTGATCTTGGGTCACTTGTTGCAGCGCGGTCATGCGAGGCTTGGCACCTTTAATGCGCAAGTCCATCAAATCATCGGTTAGCAACCCGCCCCCACCGCCGCAGCAGAAGGTGTTTTCGCGGATCGTATCACGTTCCATTTCGTGGAAATTATTGCACACGGCCTTGATAACCGCGCGCGGCACATCAAACTGGCCACCTTCCTTGCGACCCATGGCCGAGCCCCGCGCCACGTTGCAACTATCATGATAGGTCATGATAAATTCATCATTGCGCGACTTATCAATCTTCAGCTTGCCCGCTTCAATTTCATCAAGCGTAAACTCAAGAATGTGCTGCGGAATTGGGTAATTTTGATCCAGAAAATCAAACGGCCCCGCCAGCGTGTTCAGGAAGCTATAGCCCACCCGCCACGCATGGCCGCACTCGCCAAAAATAATCCGCTTCACACCCAAATCTTTGGCCGCCTGCCGGATGCGCCAGCTCACCTCACGCATATTTTCATATGAGCCGATAAACATGCCAAAATTGGCCGCTTCAGAGGCATAAGAGCTGATGGTCCAGCTTACGCCCGAGGCATGAAACACCTTGGCATAGCCCAGCAGGCCTTCAATATGCGGCTCGGCAAAAAAATCAGCCGACGGTGTGATGAGCAGCACATCGGCGCCCTTCACATCCAGCGGAAGTTTCACCACAACGCCGGTTTCGTCTTCCAGATCTTCCTCAAGATCTTCCAGCGTCGCCCGCAAGGCTTTTGGGTTCATGCCAAGGTTATTGCCAGTTTTCTTCAGCTTGGCGATAATCTCGTTGCAATACTTTTGCCCCACGCCAACCGTATCCAGAATATCCCGCGCCGCCATAGAAATCTCTGCGGTATCAATGCCATAAGGGCAGGCAACGGCACAGCGGCGGCACTGCGAGCACTGGTGGTAATAGGTATACCACTCGTCGAGCACCTCTTTGGTTAGGTCACGCGCGCCAACAAGCCACGGAAAGTATTTGCCCGCAAATGTGTAGTAGCGGCGGTAAACCGAGCGCAGCAGGTCTTGGCGCGCCACCGGCATGTTTTTGGGGTCACCCGTGCCAAGGAAATAATGGCATTTATCGGTGCAAGCGCCACATTTCACGCAGGCATCAAGGTACACCTGAAACGCGCGGTTTTTCTTTGCCAACTCACCGATTTTGGCAATGGCCACTTCCTGCCAGTTGTCTATCAGCTCGCCCGGAAACCCAAGCGCCTCGTTATGCTCAGGGTAGGCTTTATAGGTGTTGGTGTCGAGGCTCGCCCCACACTCAATTTTCGGAATTTTAAGCGGGTCGCCCACATATTTGGGCGCATCGTTTTTGTCTAAAGGAGCCATGTCTTATTTCTCCTCTTTGGCCGGAATGCCCTCAGGCAGCGGCGGCAGGTTACGGGCCCATTTTGATATATGGCGCTTTTCGCGGGCGTTATCGACCATGGTGCGGCTGGGTGAAAAGAACACGCCGGGCACGTGCAGCAGCTTTGAGATCGGAAAAATAATCATCAGGATCACCACCATACCAAGATGCGACAGCAAAATCGGATCTGCCGGCAGCGTGTGGCTGAAATCGAACCGCAACAGGCCAAGAAAATAGGCTTTTACGTTGATAATATCGGTGTGGGTCACATAGCTCATCATCGTGCCTGAGCCAGCAATGCCCAGCAAAAGGGCCAGCATCAGGTGGTCTGACGGAGCCGAAATATAGCGAATGCGTTCTTGGAATATCCGCCGCGCCCAAAGGCCCAGCAAGCCAGCTATCATGGCAAACGCCGTCAGCTTGCCGATGGGGGATATAATCTCAACCCACCACCATGTATTCAGCGTAAAATAGCGAAAGTGGCGCAGCAGCACAATCAGCATGCCCCAGTGAAACAGGTAACCAAACAGCCATATCCATTTGTTGGATTTAAACAGGCTTTCAAAGAAAACAACTTCGCGGAACATCCGGAAATACACCCCGCGCTTGGTGCGCGGCGCAGGTGATACAACAATATTAAGGGGCACAGGGATTGTGGCGTATTTAAACACCTTCATCCCGACACCAGCGACCATTAAAAATGTGGCCACATAGAACAGCACTGCGTATACCGTGGAAATCACGATAGTCCCTCCCCTTGGTATGCCCCTGGCCTTTTCTCCCAAGCCAAGGGCAAAATTGTATCTGAGTTAGTCGCGTGGGTTACACACAACCGGTCGGCTTAGGCAGACCAGCGATTTTACAGGCCTGCTTGGCAGGACCGTAAGGAAACAACTCATACATGTATTTGTTGTTGCCAACTTCTGGACCCATAGATTTTTTGATCGACTTGATCAAAACACGTACAGCCGGAGCAATTTGATACTCCTCATAGTAATCACGCAAAAAGTTAACCACAGCCCAGTGCTCTTCGCCCATGTCTACGTCTTCAGCTTTTGAAATCACTTCTGCCAGCTCTTTTGTCCACTCGGACAAGGTAGTGATGTAGCCTTCTTCGTCATGCTCAATCGTCGTGCCGTTCACATCATATGCCATATTTTGTATTCCCTAATGTTGCCCCTAGGGGCGTTAAAGCCAATTCTGTACGCGGTCACAGCTTGCAGCCATGCCCACAAATTCTTCATAATTCACCGAGGTAATTCCCTCGGCTACGCGCGAGGCATCAATGCCGCGTGCAGATACATCAGCACCAAGCACAAAGAGCTTAACATTCGCCCCCATGCCCGCCACAACCTCAGACATCGCCGTGCCGGACATCGCGCCATAAACGCCATCTTCCATTAGCAAAACCGAGTCTCCCACCTTAGCATGCCCAAGGCAGCTTATCAGGGTTTGGTTCTGAAACGGGGATTTGTTAACTGTGTGTAAAGTCGCCATAATTTCCCCCTAAAAGCTCAAGATAACGTCTTGATCAGCCATTACATCGGCCATTCCTGCGCGTGAAACCACGATGATTGACGGCTTTTCAGCATAATCATCATCTTCGTCTTCCCACTGAATGTCCTGAAGATCATCCAAGGTCAGGCCGCGCTCATCGAGCGATTCCTGCTCCACATAGAGCTTGGTGACCTCATAGTCGCCAAGTGCCCGAAACGTCGGCGAGAAGTTCTTCAAGCCAGCTTCTTTTGTGTCTTGCCCTTTGGTGAGCTGGAACACGCCGTCGTCCAGAAATGCCATTGAGACATCCTGATCAAACGCCGCGCCAATTAGCACCACTTCAAGGGCCTCCTGTGCGTAAATCGTGCCATACGGCGCCTTGCGATTCACGTAGAGGAATTTTTTAACTATGCTCATAATATCCTCCTAGTCGCCAAATGTGATCGTACGATCAGCCTGAATGCCCATCTCGATCAACTGGCCAAGGCCAGAAATCCGGAACCCGTCCGCGATGTTATTCGCGTCTTTGCCCTGCCGGTCAGCTTCATTTTTATCCAGCAAACCACGGCGCTGGGCCGCGGCGATGCAGATCACCAAATCAAGCCCGTGCTCTTTCGCCAGCGCTGTCCACTGCGCTTGTATTTGGCGGTCATCTTGTGGCGGGATGGATAGGCGCGTGCCTACATTCACCCCGTCATGATAAAAGAACACACGGCTAACCTCGTGGCCTGTGGCCAGCGCGGCTTTTACAAAGTTATAGGCCGAGTCAGACGCTTGGTGCGTATAGGGCCCTTCACTTACTACGATTCCGAATTTCATGTGCTTGAGCCTCTAGAAGTGAACGTGAGCTGACTGGTTCATGGTCTTGCGTGCGCCAGTCCATGTATCAATGTGGTGCTTGGTGAAGGCCAGTTCGGTCATGTCAAAGAAACGGCTCCAGCCAATACGCTCGATCCATTCGCCCATGCGCTCCCAATGCTTCGCATCTTTTTTGTAGGCTTTAACGATGCGGAGAACCACAGCGTTTACCTCAGGCCAATGCGGCGCGTTGTTAGGCAGGTTGGCAACAACCAGCTTGTGGAAGGTCGGCTTAGAGCGTGCATTTGAGTGCTTGCCGCCAACCCAGATAGCGATTTTTGTGCTATCATCACCGTTGATCTGCATCGGTGGGCAAGGCGGATAACAGGCACCGCAACACACGCACTTCTTCTCGTCAACTTCCAAGCTCGGCTTGCCGTTCACCATGGCTGGGCGAATAGCCGCAACCGGGCAACGGGCCACAACAGCCGGGCGCTCACACACGTTGGCAACCAGATCATGGTTGATCTTTGGGGGCTTGGTATACTGCACGTTAATCGCAATATCACCTTGGCCGCCACAGTTGATCTGGCAGCAAGAGGTGGTAATCCGCAGGCGGTTTGGCATTTCCTCATGGATGAACTCGCTGTGCAGCATGTCCATCAGGCCCTTCACAACGCCAGAAGCATCGGTGCCGGGAATGTCGCAATGCAGCCAGCCTTGGGTGTGGCTGATCATCGAAATCGAAGCTCCGGTGCCGCCCACAGGGAAGCCACTGGCGCCAAGCGCCTCAATCAGCGGGGCCACTTTGGCCTCGTCTGCCACCATAAACTCGATGTTCGAGCGGGTGGTGAAGCGAATGAAACCGTCGGCGTAATCGTCGCCAATGTCACAAAGCTTGCGAATGGTGTAAACGTCCATCTGGCGCTGGGTGCCGGCGCGAACCGTCCAAAGCTGATCACCAGATTTCGCAACGTGGCGCAGCACGCCAACGCGGGGGCGGTCGTGGTAATCCCATGTGCCGTAGTTTTTAACGCTCAGCGGGTGCATAAATGGTTTCGGGTCAGGCACCCCAACCTCGTTTGGCATCCGTGGCTTGGCTTTCATCTCGTTCATAATATTTCTCCCTTTTCCGCGGGATATGCTCCGCGCGGGTAAATTCGTAGGGTGGGTGCGGGCACCCACCACGCGCTTTAGCTGTCAACAACCAAGCCGGCTTCGGTCGCTTTGCGCTCAAACCACTTGGCCGCTTCCACGTCAAAGTCGTCGGTGCGCACATAGCTGGATGTGGTCGGGTGGTTTACCATGTTAGGGTCAGCCGGAATGTCCAGCGCGTCCAAAAAGGCCGGAACCCCGATACGGTCGATGCACTCACCAATGCGCTCATGCTCAAGCGCGTTGTCAGCAAAAAACTCCATGACTTCTTCAGCAAAGTCTTCCAGCGCCTCAAAATCTTCGTCGGTTTCGAGCTTGATGAATGGCTTGATCATGGTGCCCATCAGGTCACCCACTTTCAGCGAGCGCTTGCCGCCGATCATGATAGAAGCGCCACGATCATCACCCGGACTAAGCGCCTTGGTCATCACGTTAATGCAGTGCATGCAGCGCACGCATGATTTGTTATCAATTTCCATTGTATCATCGTCATTAAGCGAGATCGCACGGGTCGGACACATAGATACAACGGTATCAATGGTATACTTCCGGCCTTTTTCAGCGATGTGCTCTTTAACTTTTTCTTGGTTGATTTTGATATCATCGCGCCAAGTGCCGATCACCGCAAAGTCGGCCCGGTGGATGGCGTTTACGCAGTCATTACCACAACCAGAGAACTTGAACTTGAATTTATATGGCATCGAAGGCCGGTGCATTTCGTCCAGCAAACGGTTGATGATGCCGCGGTGGGCCTTCACCCCGTCAAAGCAGCTCTGCTCGCAGCGGGCATGGCCAACGCAAGACATCGCGGTCCGAAGCGCCGGGCCAGCGCCGCCAAGGTCAAAGCCGATTTCGTTAAACTCGTCAAAGGCCTTTTGAGCGTTTTCAGAGGTACAACCCTGAAACATAATATCGCCAGATTGGCCGTGGAAGGCGATAAGGCCCGAGCCGTGGCGCTCCCAGATGTCGCAAAGCTGGCGCAGCAAATCGGTGGTATAATGAAAACCGGCTGGCGGCATAATGCGCAGCGTGTGAAATTCTTTCGACGCCGGATACTCAGCTGCCACTTCGGAAAAGCGCGGGATAATACCGCCCCCATAGCCAAAAACAGACAGCGTGCCGCCCTTCCAGTAGCCACGGCGGGTTTCGTAAGAGTGGTTCAGCTGGCCCAAAAGGTCGTTCATCATGGGGGCATATTGTGCGCCCTGAGTGTCCCGCAGCCGCTTAAGGCCGGTTACAAAACTAGGCCAAGGGCCGTCTTCAAGCTGGTCAAGCATCGGTGTTGCGTGTGCACCTTTTTGGTCACCGTCATTTACGTTGTCGCCGTCTTTCATTGCAATATCTCCCTTGCGCTAGCGTATCGTTGTTTCAATAAGCCTCCGCAGCTCTTGACCGGCTGCTCGCCTGTCTCTTCTATAGCACAGCCCTCCGTTTTGAGGTTAACTATAGAGACCGTCGGAAACCATTTGCATGATCCTGCTATAAATCTATATATTTCGATAATGGAATGTAAAGCAAAAGATCCGGCCCAGCAGGGCATACCAAGATAAACCATGGGATACACTTGGGGAAACCCAAGTATAGTTGGATATTATGAACATGAATACAGAAAACGGGGGCGATTTGTCGCAATATACCGGCGCATTCGATTTGGATAAAACCACGGCCTATGCGGCGTGGCGTCGCAGCAAATTGGCGGTCACGCCCCGCGCCGGAACGGCTCCGGTGCTTAAAGTGGTCGATCTGTCGCAGCCAACGGAATCAGAGAAAACCGCGATTTTGCAGCAGATATCCGAATCAAATTTCGCCATTTATCAGGCCGAAACCTATAGTGAAAACGAGGGTGCGGTTGGTGCCCAGCTGCGCCAATTCACCGATGCTTTTGGCCTCCGCATCGCCGAGGCCCACCGCTCTGCGGGCACAAACGGCGTGGTGGCGCTCAAGGTCTCTATGGCCGAGCACCAGCGCGGCTTTATCCCTTATTCCCGCAAGGCAATGAACTGGCACACAGATGGCTATTATAACAGCGAAGCCGACACCATCCGCGCCTTTGTGCTGCACTGCGTGCGCCAAGCCGATATCGGCGGCCAAAGCCAAATCATTGATAACGAGATCGCCTATATCAGGCTGCGAGACGCCAGCCCCGAGGCCGTGGCGCTGCTGATGGACCCGGCGGCCATGACCATCCCGGAATCCCCCGAGGCGGATGGCTCGGTGCGCCCCGTCAGCATCGGCCCGGTGTTTTTTATTGAGCACGGCAAACTGATCATGCGCTACACCGCCCGCACCCGCTCGATAAGCTGGAAGAATGAGGCCACGCAAAAAGCCGCCGCCCTGCTGCAAAACCTGCTGGAATCAGAGCGCGACTATCTGCACACTCTTACTTTGCGCCCCGGTCAGGGTATACTCAACAACAACACGTTACATAACCGCACGGCGTTTGACCCGTCGGCCGAAACCGGCGCCAGCCAGCGCATGCTCTACCGCATCCGGTTTCACAACAGATTATAAGGGAGAATAACATGGCTAAGCTAAGTGACCTAATAATTGCCCACCGTGAGGTGGACAATTTTGACGAGCTAGAACGCCTCGTCGCCCATGCCGGCGAATCAGGGGAAATGTTTATCGAGTTTGACGTAAAGCCAGACTATAAAAACACCCCGAAAAAATGGGAATGGCGGCTTGAGGCAGCCTTTACACGGGGTGTTCATTATGGGGGTTGAGGACATGACCCTGATCGAGAGATACGATCTGCCTTACACCCGCAAGGCCAGTTTGCACGATCATGAGTATGAAAGCGGCATGCACCTGTTGCGCCTGACCATCCGTGAGGGCAAGCGTATTACTGCGGTAGATATCGGCCCCGAGCAAGCCAAAGCCATAGGGCAGGCAATGCTCGCATGGGCTGAAAAGCAAGACGCGTAAAACGCACCCTACCTAAGCCAGAACTGAAAGCGCCCGCCATGGACCACCTCCCAATTTTTCTAGACGTCAAAGGCAAAAAAGTCCTTGTTGATGGTGGCAATACCGCCGCCGCCCGCCGCGTTGAGCGCGCGCTTTCAGCGGGCGCCAATGTCCACGTCTTCTGCCCCAATATGTCGGATGAGTTTCGCACCCTGCGCGACCACCCCCGCGTTACCCACCACCTCCGCTCCCCCGAGCCAGCGGATGTTGCGGATTGCGTCGTGGCCTACGGCGCGAGTGAAATCGAGGAACGAGACAAGCGCCTTTATGAGATGGCCAAAGCCGCCAAAGTCCTGGTTAACGTCGCCGATGTCACGAAATACTGTGATTTCATAACCCCTTCCATTGTCGACCGTTCCCCCCTCGTGGTCGCCATTTCCTCCGGTGGCAACGCCCCCGTGATCGCCCGCATCCTGCGCGCCCGCATAGAAGTCATGCTCCCCGCCGCCTATGGCCGCCTCGCCGCCTTTGTCGGCACCTTCCGCGACCGCGTAATGGCCCGGCTAAAAAGCACCGAATCCCGCCGCCATTTCTGGGAAAACACGATTGAGGGCCAAGTCGGAGACCACTTCCTCGCCGGCGACGAAGAAAGAGCAAGCCAACGCTTGCTGGAAGATTTGGAAGCCGCCGCCACTGGCGCAGACACCGCCCAAATCGGCGAAGTTTTCCTCGTCGGCGCTGGCCCCGGAGACCCGGACCTCCTCACCTTCCGCGCACTGCACATCATGCAACGCGCCGATATCGTCCTGTTTGATAGGCTCGTCTCAGACGAAATAATGACCCTCGTGCGCCGAGATGCCGAGCGGGTTTATGTCGGCAAAGCCCCGCAACAGCACGCCATGGTGCAAGAAGAAATCTCCGAGTTGATGGTTGAACTGGCCCAACAAGGCAAACGCGTGCTGCGCCTCAAAGGCGGCGACCCGTTCATATTTGGCCGTGGTGGCGAAGAGCTGGAACTGCTCGCCAAACACAAAATTCCCTTCCAGGTTATCCCCGGCATCACCGCCGCCTCCGGCTGCGCCTCTTATGCAGGCATTCCGCTTACCCACCGCGACCACGCCCAATCCTGCGTGCTCATCACCGCCCATGGCCGCGATGGTATCTTGGATCTTGACTGGGACCGCCTCGTGCGCCCTGATCAAACCGTTGTGGTTTACATGGGCCTCGGCTCGGTTGGCATCCTCTCCGAGCAATTCATTAAACACGGGCTAAACCCGGCTACGCCAGCAGCGGTAATTGATAACGGCACCCGCGCCAACCAACGTGTGATCACCGGAGACCTCAGCACCATAGCCGAAAATGTGGTTAGTTCAGGCATCAAAGGCCCCGCCCTCATCATCATAGGCTCGGTGGTTTCCCTGCGTGATGAGCTAAAGTGGTTCGCCGATAGCGATAAACACAGCCATAAAATGTCGCTGCATGCGCAAGACACTCTATAGCTTCACTCTTTCTTAAATACTCACTGCAAGCCGAAGGCGCCGCACGCGGTGACGAGGGGGCCTTTTGGCTCCCCGAGGAACCGCGCCGCCAGAACTTGGGCCAACGCCTCCTCGGCGCGGGCCGTGCTGCCTAGCTCGCACCCTCAGCAAACGTGGCAGCCGCAATCCCGGCAGTGCGCCCCGTCGCCAAACACCCGTTCAGCAAATACCCGCCCGTAGGCGCTTCCCAATCCAGCATTTCACCGGCGCAAAACACGCCCGGCAAGGCCTCAAGCATCAGCCCCTCAGTCATTGCCGAATAAGGCACCCCGCCTGCCGTAGATATCGCTTCATCTATCGGGCGCGGCGCTTTCAAATGCACCGGCAACGCCTTTAGCAGCCCCGCCAGATCAAACGGATTATCCACCAGTCGCGCCTCTTCATTCTCAAAGAACAGCGCCGCCTTGGCCCCCGTAATCCCCACGGTTTTACGCAGAAAATTCCCGAGGCTCTGCTTGCCGCGCGTTTGCCGCACCTTTTCGGCCACTAAAGGCATAGGCACGTCCGGCAACAGGTCCACAAGCATATCCACACCGTCTTCCCTCATGCCGTCTCGCAAAGCGGCAGACAGGTTATAAACCGCGCCGCCCTCCACGCCCCTGCGTGAAATCACAAATTCTCCACGGGTTTCCGCCTTGCCAAACTTCAGCCGCACGGGCTTGATCGGCGCACCAAAATGTGGCTCCATATGGCTGGACCAATCCACCACAAACCCCATATTCGCAGGCTTAAACGGCGCGAGCGCCACGCCTTTTTCCGCCAAAATCTTCGCCCAAGCGCCGTCAGACCCAAGCCGCGCCCAGCTCGCGCCGCCTAGCGCCAACACGGTCGCCTTAGCCTGCACAACTTGCCGCCCCTCAGGCGTGTCAAACACCGCGCCATCCGCCTCAAAGCCAACCCATCGCCAGCGGGTTTCAAACCGCACGCCTTTGCCTGCCAGCCGCACCAGCCACGCCCGCAACAGCGGCGAGGCCTTCATTACTTCCGGAAACACCCGCCCGCTCGTGCCGGTAAACACCTTTTGCCCCAGCGCCTCGGCCCATTCCTGCACGTCACTCGGGTTAAACGCCTCCAGCATCGGCACCATCCAGCTACGCGCCGCGCCGTAAACCGCCATAAAGGCTCCGTATTGCTCGTTTTTCGTGAGGTTCAAGCCCGATTTACCCGCCATCAGCAGCTTGCGCCCCATGGTCGGCTTGGCCTCGGCCACCAGCACGCTATGCCCTGCATCCGCCAACATTTCTGCCGCCATCAGCCCCGCAGGGCCGCCTCCAATTACCAGTGTTTCAGCCACAGGAAACCTCCATCTTTTGCGAGCCTAACCCGTCTATGCCCAGCTCCAAAATATCACCATCACGCAGCCAGCGCTGCGGTTTTTGTCCCATGCCAACGCCGCTCGGGGTGCCGGTTGAAATTAAATCTCCCGCCCGAAGCCGCATATGGTTTGACATGTCAGAAATAATTTCAGCCACGCTAAAAATCATATCCGACGTCGTGCTATCCTGCATCATTTCGCCATTCAGCGACAGCCAAAGCCGCAGTGATTGCGGGTCCGGCACCTCGTCCGCGCTCACAAAATACGGCCCGATCGGGCCAAAACCAGGAAGGGATTTCCCCCGCACCCATTGGCCGCCGGTTTCAAGCTGTGAAATCCGCTCGGAAAGGTCGTTCACAAGGCAATATCCAGCGACATAATCCAGCGCTTCGTCGATGCCCACCCTGTAGGTATCACGCGCCATCACCACACCCAGCTCCACTTCCCAATCAGCCTTTCGCGCCGCTGAAGGCAGCATAAGCGCATCATTTGGCCCCGCCAAGCAGGAGGTCGCCTTGTTGAAAATAATTGGTGCTTTCGGAATCGCCATGCCTGATTCCACCGCATGCGCCCGATAATTCAGCCCGATGCAATAAAAATTAGGCACATCCGCAAGGCATGCGCCAATGCGTGTATCGGCGCTCACAAACGGCAAAGCATGGGTCTTTACACCTTTCAGCGCCGCAAAGCTGGCAGGCGTAATGTCCTCGACCAAGCTGCTTACATCCCGAAAGCTGCCCTCACTGGCCACTATGCCCACCTTTTCAAACCCCGCCTCACCGTGGCGAAACAGCTTCATACCTTCGCCTTTTTCAGCGCACTCTTCCGGATTTTTTCTGAGGCGGATTTCAGCTGCCCACAGGCCGCCATGATATCCTCGCCACGCGGGGTACGCACAGGGCTGGCATAACCCGCCTCGTTCACAATCTCGGCAAAGGCCTCAATCCGGCCCCAGCTGGAGCGCTCATAAGCGCTGCCCGGCCACGGATTAAACGGGATGAGGTTGATCTTGGCAGGAATGCCAGAAATCAGCCGCACCAACCTCCGCGCGTCGTCATCACTATCATTCACGCCCTTCAGCATCACATATTCAAAGGTAACCCGCTCTGAGTTGCTCAAGCGCGGATAAGCTTTTATGGTGTCCAGCAGGGTTTCAATATTCCACTTTTTATTAATGGGCACCAGCACGTCGCGCACGTCGTCAGTGGTCGCGTGAAAACTAATTGCCAGCAGGCAACCAATTTCGGCACCTGTCCGCACAATTTCAGGCACCACGCCCGAGGTGCTTAGGGTTATCCGGCGGCGAGAAATTGAAATGCCCTCATTATCCATCACGATTTTCATCGCATCGCGCACGTTCTCAAAATTGTAGAGCGGCTCGCCCATGCCCATCAGCACCACGTTGGTAATGCGCCGGCGGCCCTCACGCGGGCCGCTATCCTCAGGCCAATCGTCTAGGTCATCCCGCGCGATCATCACCTGTGCCACAATCTCGCCAGCAGTCAGGTTGCGCACCAGTTTTTGGGTGCCTGTGTGGCAAAAAGTGCAGCTCAGCGTGCAGCCAACTTGTGAGGAAATACACAGCGTGCCACGGTTTTCATCGGGGATGTAAACCGCTTCCACCTCATGGCCGCCGGCAATCCGCAGCAGGTATTTCCGCGTGCCGTCTTGGCTCACTTGCAGTTCCACAATCTCGGGACGCTCTACGGTGAAATTCGCCGCCATATCCTCGCGAAAGCCTTTTGCGAGGTTGGTCATCGCATCGAAATCCTGCACCCCTTTATGGTAGATCCAGCTCCACAGTTGGGCCACCCGCATTTTAGCCTGCCGCTCGGGCGTGCCCATCGCAATGAGCGCCTCGCGCATGTCGTCGCGCGAAAGCCCGATAAGGGATTGCAGCGCACTAGGGGCCTCGATGCGAGGCACTACACGGGTTTCGGGGGTGAGCGCGGTCATGGGATGTCCTCAAAATCAAAGCGCCCTCTGCGGGGGCAGAGAGCGCTGGTAGTCTAACGGTTTATTACTGGTTTTGCCAGAGGCCTACTGGCACATCTCCTGCGCCTTTTCATAAGCGGCGGTGAAGCCGATCAGAGAAAAGGTGTCGGTGGTAATAGTGCCGCGGGCCGAGGTGCCAATAATGGTGGCCTCAGAGCCACCGCGCATGGCGGCAATCAGAGCGGCGTCTTCATCAGGGCGCGGCCATGCATATTCGGCATTAATCTCGGCATTTGGATAAAGATTGATGGTCGTGTCTTTCACCTTCATCTCTACCGGCGCATCTTGGCGCAGCGGGTAGCCAGCCAAAAAGCTCGGCTCACTGGAGATCTGCTCGCCGGGGATGATCGAGATATAAAACCGGATATCACCACGGCGCACGGTTACGGCTTGGCCATCGCGCTGGGCCGACCAATCGGTGGGCTTGGAAACGATGAAGCATTCTTTGGGGCTTTCCGCCACATAAACGCTCCAGTCGGTTTCTGAATCCACCATCGCCAGCTCTTGAGCGGCCAAAGGCATGGCGCCCATGGCCAGAATGGCGGTCATCACTAATTTCTTAAACATATCGGGCTCCTGCTCAATCCGACGGCGCCGCTTTCCCCTGTTTTGCCAAGGTTCTGCAAAGCGGCTTGTGTTTTGCTCGTTTACAGCCGTAATCTAAGTTGAAACCGGCCCTAAAGGCCAGCTAAAAATCGCGGTTATTTGCCGCTACGGGCATGATTTTGCCTATTTTCGGAGGATACCCCCCTATGAATGACGCTGTAAAACTGGTGGAGCTGCATCGAAACGGCATTTTGGAGTCCGCACATCGGGGCCATGTGGTGGTTTGTGACGCGGGCGGCGTGATCGCTGAATGGGGGAATGCGGCGCAAGTTATCTTCCCGCGCTCAGCCTATAAAATGCTCCAAGCCCTGCCTTTGGTGGAAAGCGGAGCAGCGGATGCCGCAGGGCTTGGGGTGAACCACCTCGCGCTTTCTTGCGCCAGCCACCAAGGCGCGCATATGCACACAGACCTCGCCCGTGATTGGCTGGCCGGACTAGGCTTGGGCGAGACCGACCTGCGCTGCGGCTCGCAAGTTCCGGGTGATTTTGAGGCGCGGGCGCTGCTGAAGGAAAAGCCCGAATCTCCATGCCAGTTTCACAATAACTGCTCTGGCAAACATTCGGGTTTTTTGACGTTAAATAAGCATCTGGGCGGTGGGTCCGAGTATATCGAGCTGGACCACCCCGTACAAAAAGCCGTGAAAATGGCGTTTGAAGAGATGATAGACGCAACCACAACTGGCTGGGGTATTGATGGCTGCTCGGCGCCAAATTTCACCTGTGAAATCGGCCAGCTCGCGCGTGCAATGGTCAAGATGGCGACGCCAGAAACCATGGGGGGTGTGCGGGCGAGTGCGGCCAAGCGCCTTGTGGAAGCCATGATGGCCCATCCACTGCTTGTTGCCGGCACCACCCGCGCTTGCTCTGCACTTATGGCCGCCGCCGAGGGCAAAGCCGCCGTTAAAACCGGAGCCGAAGGGGTGTTTGTCGCGATCATTCCGGGCCGGGGCATTGGCATTGCGCTCAAAATTGAAGACGGGAACAGCCGCGCCTCTGAGGCGGTTATGGCCGCGCTCTTGGTGCGCCTAGGCGTAGTTGATGCCGCTGACCCACGAGTTTCACAATACCTGCACCGCCCCGAAATTAACCGGCGCGGCATTAAGGCTGCCGAGTTTAGCGTTGTTGATTCGGTTTTCGCCCAAGGCCAGCCGCTTTAGCTTAATAGGCGGGGCCGGTGGGGGCCTCGCCCTTAGGATATTTTAGCAAAGGTGAGCGCTTGACGCCGCTGGTGAAAACCGACACATTGCAAAGGCAACCTTATGGGCGCTGAGCGCGGCTCGCTATATGCGGCAACCGCAGCGCTGGCCCCGTATGTGTTTATGGTTGTCACATCTTTTTCGGGGCCGTCTCAAAACCGGAGAAGCCCTGATGAAAACTATCATCGAACCCTTTCGTATTAAATCTGTTGAACCCATTCGCATGACCACCCGCCCCGAGCGGGAGGCCAAGCTGAAGGCGGCGCATTACAACCTGTTTGGCTTGAAGTCCGACGATGTGCTGATCGACCTGCTCACCGATAGCGGCACCGGCGCTATGAGTTCGGCGCAGTGGGCAGCCATAATGAAAGGCGATGAAAGCTACGCGGGCTCGCCCTCGTTTGACCGCTTTGAAGCCGCCGTGAAAAACCTGATGCCATTTAAGCACATTATTCCCACCCACCAAGGCCGCGCCGCCGAGGCGATTTTGTTTAGCATTTTGGGCGGGGCGGGAAAGAACATTCCGTCAAACACCCATTTTGACACCACCCGTGGCAATATCGAGGCCAGCGGGGCGCGGGCCTATGACCTTGTGATCGAAGAGGGCAAAGACAGCCAGTCGTTGCACCCGTTCAAGGGCAATATGGACCTTGCCAAACTGGAGCGTTTTCTCGCCGAGCATGGCGACAGCGTGCCGTGCGTGATGCACACCATCACCAATAACGCGGGCGGTGGCCAGCCCGTAAGCTTGGAGAACATCCGTGCCGTGGCCGAAATTGCCAAGGCCCACGGTCGCCCGTTTATCATTGACGGCTGCCGTTTTGCCGAAAACGCATGGTTTATCAAGCAGCGTGAGCCAGGGCAAGAAAACCGCTCTATCACCGACATTGTGCGCAATTGTTTTTCTGTTGCCGATGGCATGACCATGAGCGCCAAAAAGGATGCCTTTGCCAATATCGGCGGTTGGCTGGCACTGAATGATGATGAACTGGCCGATGATGCCCGCGTGCGGCTGATCCAAACCGAAGGGTTTGTGACCTATGGCGGCTTGGCGGGGCGGGATTTGGACGCGATCGCCCAAGGCCTCACCGAGATCATTGACGAGGACTACCTGCGCTACCGTATCGGCACCAACCAATACATCATTGATCGGCTGGATCTGCTCGGCGTGCCGGTGGTAAAGCCCGCCGGTGGCCACGCGGTATTTATCGACGCCAAAGCGTGGCTGCCCCATATTGACCCGCTGGAATACCCGGCCCAAGCGCTGGCCAACCGGCTATATGAAATCGGCGGTATTCGTGGGGTTGAAATTGGCTCGCTGATGTTTGGCCGCCAGCCCGATGGCTCTGAAAAGCCGGCCGCGATGGAGCTGGTGCGGCTGGCAATTCCGCGCCGCACCTACACGCAGTCTCATGCTGATTATTTAATTGAGGCTTTCGAGCAACTCAAGCAGGAAAAAGACAGCCTGCGCGGGCTAAAAGTGGTGAAGGAAGCCCGCCTAATGCGGCATTTCACCTGCCAGCTTCAGCCGCTGTAAGCGCGGTTTCGTTCGAAGCTGTCCAGCCCAAATAAAGCGTTTCGCCCGCGTCAATCAGCGGGCGTTTCATCAGCGCGGGGTGGGCTTGTAGCAGCGCAATCGGGTCTCCCGCGCGCTCTTCTTCGCTCAGCTTGCGCCACGCAGTTGAGCGCTTATTGACCAAGGTTTCAGGGAAAACCGCCAAAAATCCGGTAAGTTTTTCGCGGCTCAAGGGCACATCCCTTACATCATGCATTGCCGCATTGGGCAGCGCTTTGCGCGCCTTGCGCACAATATCACAATTTTTTAACCCGTAAATAATCACATTCTGCTTCCAATGATTCGGTGTGAACGGCAAACCTAATTTGAATTTTTGCTGAAATTATGACCGAAAATGGCCGAAATATCGGCAATGTGACAGGCAAAGTCCGCATATTCCTTGATTTCTGTCAACAGTTAGGCGAGAACTACCACGTGAGTAAAGTCTTTCACAGTTCCGCTGACGCCTTAATGCAGACTGCCCGAACATAATTGAAGACCAATTTCTGCACCAAGAGCCACTGCACAATGCGGGTGGCACACAATTTAAGGAGAAGGCGGATGGCTACTGGCACCGTCAAATGGTTTAACGGCACTAAGGGTTATGGCTTTATCGCCCCTGACGACGGCGGCAAAGATGTGTTTGTTCACATTTCAGCTGTTGAGCGTGCTGGCTTGCAAGGTTTGCAAGACAACCAAAAAGTGACATATGAGCTGGAAGAAGGCCGTAACGGCCGCGAAGCTGCATCTGAGCTTTCGTTGAACGACTAGCGCTTTGCGCACTCACAAGTTTGAGGTGGCCGCGGAGAAATCCGGCGGCCATTTCTGTTTTCTGAGAGGCGCGTTTAATTTGCTGGCTTGCTATGGGCGCAAATTATTCTTCGCGCCCATCTACCCGCTCAATTTTGGCGTGTAGCTCGTCCAGTTCCATCATAAAATCATTGTTGGCCGAAGCGATAAAGGCAGTGCATTCAGCTTTGCTGCTCGGCCCAAAAGCACGGCTGTAAATCGGCAGCACTTTGGTGCCAACAGGCAGAGTGAAATAGGTTTCATCCGGCACATTCACCACCGTTTTACGGGCATAAACAATGTGTGCGCCGGTGTCCTCTTCAGGTGTCATATTTTCAGCGGGGCGAATAGCAACTTCTTGAGTGCCTAACGCATCAACAACCAAAACCACATTGCTATCACCCTCAACCATTAAAATGGCTTGCAAACAAAATGGCGTATGCGCCTCTTCACGGGAGTCTTGGGTATAGAATACCAACTCCACGCCATCATCGACCCGTTTTTCAAGTTGGGCAAGGTGGTTGGTGCAGGGTAAAAATCCGCGCGCTGTCAAACGCACAGCCATGCTGTCATCTATCCATTTTGCGTCATACTCTGCGCATCCAAGCATGCGTGTAGTGGTTTTGCGTCCCATAATATCCCATCCCTCTTGAGGCGTTTCGCCTTTTTATTTGAACTCATTTACTCGTTACAACAAAGCCAGTTAACCTTATGTTCGTGATTTCTGTGTGAGTCCCGCTTTGGTGGTAAATTCACATTTGGGCCGCTACCTCTGCAAGAACAAGCTTGGCCAAGCGGGCAATTTGGCGCAAACTACTGAAATGACCAAAAACAACCTTCAAAATCGCTGGCAACAGCACGATTGGCAAACCAGCCCCTATGCGCCTCGGCTAAAAATTGTGCAGGCCTTGGTTGACGGGAAAACAGCCAGCGGGGCGGGCTTCTCGCGCTATGATGCGCTTTCCCGCTGCTTGGGTGAAACCGCTGAAATCATTACTTTAAGTGAGGGCGAAAGCAGCGAAGGATTGGCGGCGGGGCCAGATTTTGCCTTTGCTGCCAAGCAAGCCCTTTCCGAGCGCCTTGAGCGCTGGGCGCTTTGGGGGTGGTGGCATGGCCAGCATAAAGCGCAGCCCGTTATCGCTGATGAACTGATCAGCGCACTACGGCAATCGGCGGTGGTACCAAGGGCAACCAGTGTCTGGCATCTTACCGGCTTTCCGCATATTCAAGTTGCCATTGCGCTTAGCCGCTCTTCTGCGGGCACTCAACCTATCCTAGGCTTTGGAGCCAATATTTGCCCGATAAAAGCCGCGCAATCGGCGCTAATTGAGCTTGGCTTAATGGAGCTGAATTTGCAGGCGCCGCGAGATGATTTACAAGCGTATTTCAGCCGTGTGCAGGAAAAAGCAGAGCGCCTCTTTCCGGCCGCCACACCCCGCGCCCTTTTGCCTGCCCCCCAAGGCGCATCTATCGAAGACCGCCTCAGGCACGCCGAAGTAAACTTCAGCTTGCATGACCGCACCCCGACAGGGATAGATATTGTTGTGGTTAAAGCCCAAATCAATGCGGCGCCAAGTTGGGCTGGCACCTCTGGCCCGCTATTGTAACAGGATTCACAGTTGAATCACACTGCCCAAGCCATAGGTACATAAGGAGAGTCATCAGTGCCCCATGATACCGGAAATTTTGAAACTGCCGCAGAAAACAGCCAGCCGCTTTCTGCGCGCAGGGCGGCCGTAAAACAGGCCATCCCTGACTTTGCGTTTGATGCCGCTCTTTGGCGGGAGGGCTGCAAAGAGAACGCGGTAATCCCGGCGGGCTATACCTATCTTGCCCAGCTTATGGGCCACGATCTTGGCCACACCCTCGCCGCGAGTGCCGTGCCTTGGACAGCGCACCACGCTGGTGAAACCATGCCCAACGCCCGCTATAACCTTATCGAGAACCCGCTGACGCTAGAGACCATCTACGGCAAAGGCCCGGGTGGCACTCACGGGCTGTATCATGCCCGCAACTGCCTGTTTAGGCTTGATAAAAACGCCACGCTTGCGCTGCGCGTCCGCTATACAGACTCTGAACCAGCCGAGCCGATGCTGGCCGATATGCGCAATCGCTCCACGCTTATGCTACATAAAATGGCTGTGATTTGGATGCAATATCACAATAAAATTGCGCGCGAAATCATGGCCTCTGAAGGGTTTAACGAGGAAAGCCACGCCGAGCGCGCCTATTTCTTTGGTGTCTTCACCCGCGCCCGACAGGAGGTTTTACGAGCATGGCACGCCGTGGTGATGCAAGATATCCTGCCCACAATCGCCCATCCGGCGGCCATGGCGCTTGATGATCCGGCGCTGGAAACGGTGTTTTTGCTCAGTGATATTCCGGTTCTTAACGGCATCATGCGGGCCTTTCACGCTCTCCCACTCAAGCGATACCGGCTAAGTTCTGGCGGTGATTTTCCGTTTGGCCAGCTGCGCGAAGGCAAAATAGGCGAGCTGCGCAACTGGCGCATTGACTGGGCGCAGTTTTTTGGCCCCGAGGCGCGCAATAAAACCGGCTTTAGCACCAGCTATTCCGCCCTGTTCACCATGCTTTCGGGGCGCTCCATTATGATGACGGACCTAAAATCAGCCATCATCGCCCTACCCTATGACAAACTGCACGCAGATGTTCTTAACGCCCACGCCCACCTGCCAGACACGCTGAAACGTGACATTTCAGCGGATAAGCTGGAGCGGTTGTTTAATGAAAAAGCCACCCAATTTGGCGTGCAGGGCGTATCCACCGGGGCCTTTGCTCAAATCCCGCTTTTCCTGTTACTCATGCTGGAAGCTCAGTTTTACGGTAAAAACGGCGGGCTAGGCCCATTTGGGTCCGGACTGTTAAGGCGATTTTTAACCCATAAAATAAACGCAATAACCACAGGAACGGCAATCGCACTTACCCCTGCACATACAACTATATCCGAAATTATTAACTATGTCGAAAATACTTAAAAGGAGAATCCTATGACACAGAAAGACTACATTATCGTTGGCCGAGATGTTGGCGAGGCCCAATTTCACCTCGTGGGAAATAACATTATGCCCGCCGAAGACAACCCCGGCGGCACCCCGCTGGATGTGGTCTATATGGGTAAAGTGATCGGCGAAATGTCTGAGCGCATAGGGGAAGACCGCAAAGCCTCCGAAGAAGAAACCAAGCTCATGCGCCTTTGCTTTCGCGCCGATTCCCTACCGCCGGGCCAGTTTGACGAGATGACAGAAAACGCCCTCATTGAAAACACAGAGTTGCAGGTGATATTCGAAACCCGAACCCCCGGCGACTGCATCCATGAAGATAACAACATTCGGATTGTGGCAATTCCGGCTGATGGCACGCTAAAAACCGGGCTGGAGCAGCTTGAAATGCCCGAGGTTGGCAAACCGTTTCAGCCGCCACTCACCTATCCGGTAGACGAAAACCTTATGCTTTCATGGATGCTGGATGGTATCATCGAGAAGGTGATCAATGTGGAAAGCCCCGAGGGCCTGGAAAACATGAACTGGCACCAAATTCGCAAGCATTTTGCCGACACCATAGAGGCGCGGCTGATATCACAAGCCGACGAAGACAAGGTTGGCCAAATTGCGGCTTTCCACCGCGCGGTCGGCATTTATATGTCTAGCATGTGTAGGTAAATTTAGGGCCGCCATCAGCGCGATGGCGGCAGCATGCTCGTTGTTTTTGCACGGTATTTTAGAGAAACATCCAAGGCTTTTCGTAAGGTCGTGCGCACATTTTCATCGCGCAGCGGGAAACAGGCCGTGTACCAGTCTAACACTTCACCATCCTCGGGCTGCGTGGGCAAAGACCATTGCTTTTTTATAATGACGATAAAGTTTTTCACCCGCAGATGCGCCTCATCCATCTTGCCAAGCTGGCACAATGCAGCCGCATGCCACCCCCCCGCAGCCGTTGTCATGGAATCTCCCGCCTGCGCACATTGCTCGCAGGCAAGCTCATAATTGCCACCAAGGTAATTCACCGCCGCCATATAAACGAGGTGGAAAGGCTGCATCGCTTCGGGCGCGCTCATCATCCGCTGGCAAATCTCTTGTGCGGGCGCGTGTCGCCCCGCAAAAGCATAGCCCAGCGCACACGACGCGAGTGTAAGGCTGTTGGAGCTGTTCAGATGCATCGCCTGCTCAAAGTGAAACTCGGCCAGCTCAAACTCGGCTTTGTGACAATAGCACCATGCCAGCACACGGTGGGCGCGGGTATCAAGCGGGTCCAGCGAGATCGCCTCCAGCGCATGGTGCAGCGCCCGTTGCTTTTCAGCTTCGGTTTGCATGGTGCCGGGCAGAAGAATGTGGCGCACATTCAGCGCACCCGCCAGCTCGGCGTGGGCGGGGCCAAAGCGCGGGGCGTCTATTGTAATGTCGCTCAGCATATCAATCGCCTCGCCCTCGGTTTCGGGCGACCAGCGGTCGATCAGCACTTGCGAGCGCAACCAGCGGTCATAAATCCGAGCTTCCTGCGCCGGCGCATGGTTGCCCCCCGCCCCAATGGAAAGCGCGTTGGCAATGTTGCCAAGCTGGGTGCGCACTTTTTCGTCCCAGTTTTCCTGCGGCGCAGGGATCATCTCAGCCCAAAGCAGGTTATTTGATCCGGGGTTGGATATTTCGATATGCAGCGGCGCATTGGGCATTTGCGGCAAAAGCTGAATTTTCACAACCAGATCAACAACTTCCGAACTATCTCCATCGGCAATTCCCCATTCGCGAAAGCGCGATAGCCGCATGCGCAGATCCAGAAACAGCACATTAAGCAGGCTTTGCTCTTCAGGTGCCAAGCCCGCTTCATTTTGCATTTGCACCAGAATTTTAGGCGGCGCATCAGCCGCAGGGGCTTTATCGGGCAGCGGCTCTCCCAGCTTGATACCGGCGAGCAGCTCTATGGTTTCAGTCTCAGGGTCTTGGTCAAAATTCTGGTCAAGATGGTCAAACAAGGCGTTATAAGCCTCGATCGCGCGATTTGGTTGCTGATTTTCCCAGAAATGCCGCATAAGATAGCGCGTGGCCACCTCGTTTGAAGGCTCCACCACCTGTGCCAACTTGGCCGCCTGCATAGCATGCGCTTCGTTTTCCGGCGTGGTATATTTGGCTTCCAGCACCTCGGCAATGGCCTGCGTTGCCTGCGCTTTGCGGATCGAAAGCCAACTGTCAAACGCTTCTGAAATACCCAGTAGCAGCTCAAATTCCTGTAGATAGTGCCCCAGCCCCTGCTCAGTATCTTCTGCCCATTGCGGCACCAAGAGCAGGCTACAAATGCTGGCATCGATCGGCGTATTTTCATCACATTGCAGCCGCATATGTCCGCGCCGTGTTTCCAGCGCCACGCCTTCACCTTCGGTCAGCAAAAGCCGAATTTGCCGGATGGTTTGGCGCAGGCTGGCCATGGCCTTGGTATGCGGGTAATCCCCCCAAAACACATCGGCAATCTTTTCACTCCGGTGGTCTTGCTCAGGGGCGTGCAGCAGAAAAAACAACAGCGCACGCGCTTTGCGAAACCGGATCGACCTGACCAGCGAAAGCTTATGAAACACCCCTGACATAGCACCAGAACCTCGATTACCCCACCGCTTAACTGCTTGCACGCTCTGCGCTCCAAAATCAAACCTCTTTTCAAATTAGGTTTACTTTTGAGCCCTATAGAGGCCAGTGCGCGAATTATTCTGGTGGCCTGTCACATTTCGGACACGGTTTTGCCGTTTAGGTGGTTAACAATAATGCGCGGCCACCAAGGCCGGTAAGGGGGCCAGAATGGTTGATAATTTAACGCGGCGTTCATTTTTGCAATTAAGCGTGGGTATGGTCGCCATTAGCGTGCTGCCTGTTGGCGGCTGGGCGCAAACCATCGGCACGGCGGGGCATGCCAGCCAAAGAATTGACGGTTTTGCCAAGGTGACAGGGCAAAAGGTATATGCCCGAGATTTTAGCGCTGCCGATATGGGCTGGCCCGGCCAGCAGTGGTATGCGCTTTTCGCCCGCGCCCTCACAACCTCGCAAACCTTTGATAATCTTGATCTCTCGTCGCTTCCAGCAGCGGCCAAACCCACAAAAGTGATCTATGGAGACGAGCTTCACGCCACCGCCCGCGCCCCGCGCCTAACTGGTAAGCGCGATCTGCACCTTGATCAAAAAGACAGTTTTGACAAGCTCGGCAGCTTTATCTTTGATCTTGTGGTCAAGCGTGGCCATGCCCCAGATTTCCTCGGCCAAGCCGTGGCCCTTATGCTGTTTGACAATGCTGCAAGCTATCGCACTGCCCGCAACGCCATGCAGTTTCAGGATGCTGGTTTCCAGAAATACGGCGCGGCCACGCCCCCACCTCCCGAAATGGTGTTTAGCCCCACCAAATGGTATGTCCGCTTTGACCAACCCAGCAAAGATTTTTCCTATGCACAAGAAACTTCGTCGAGTTACACCGCCAACGCCCCTTTCTTTGCTGGCCAGATAGATGCCTATCTGCAAAACACGCCAAACCTGATAAAGCACAGTTTTTCCGCCGATATGCGCGCGATGGACCCGATGTTTATGGAGCCAGAAGCCGGCCTTGTGTGGGATGATGGCGGCCACCTAAAGCTGGTGCTCGGCACCCAGTCGCCCGATGGCGATATAAAAGACATTGCCGCCATGTATGACAGCCCCGATGCGCCGGTTTCCCTTTCCGAAATTACGCTCAAAAGCTGCTACCCCGGTGGCGGCTTCGGCGGGCGGGATTCCTCGCCGTTTTCGCTGATGCTGGCGCTGTGTGCGCCCTTTTCCGAGGGCAACCCCGTGCGGCTTGAGTATGACCGTTTCGAGCAGTTTCGCGTGGGGCTAAAGCGCCATGCCTGCACCCTGAGCGGCCAAATTGCCGTGACGCCCAAGCAAAAAATCATGGTCAACCAAACCAACTTCAATTTTGACGGCGGCGGGCGCAGAAACCTTTCGCCCTACGTGGCGCAGCTCGCCGCGCTTTGCTCTAGCGGGGCCTATGAAATTCCGATGGCCGATGTGCACACAAAGGCCGTGCATTCGGAAAATATCTCGGGCGGCTCCCAGCGCGGCTTTGGCGGTCCGCAAGCCTATTTCGCCATCGAAACCGCGTTAGATGATATCTGCGCTGCCCAAAATTGGGATCCGTTTGACCTCCGACTCAACAACATTATTGTTGAAGGTGGCCGCACCATTTCGGGCGGCAAGGTTGAGCAAAGCCTGCGCCTTTCCGAGATGCTGGACATCGCCCGCGCCCACCCCGTTTGGGCTGACCGCGCCGCGATTAAGGCGCGCTATGCCGCCAAGGGCCAAGTTTATGGCACCGGCATGGCCATGTCGCTTCAGGCCTATGGCACTTCGGGTGACGGCATGGTCGCCTCCGTCGAAATGGACGCAGAGGGCAACATTACCGTCGCCTCTGATGCGGTCGATATGGGTAATGGCTCTGCCACCACCCTTGCCACTGTTGTCGGCAAAATTCTTGGCCGTAATGCCAGCAGCATCACCATGGGCGGCTATCAGTTGTTCGGCGAAACCGGCCTGAAAGACCCCTACAAAGGTGAGTGGAGTGACCCGACATGGACCGCCAAAGGCGTCGGCTCCTCCTCGGCTTGCCTTACAGGCCTGCACCAAGTGCACGTGGCCGAGCAAGCCGCCAAGGCGCTGTTTATGATGAGCATTTTGCCGCAAGCCCAAAACGCATGGCGGCTCGATAGCCTCACCCCCGCGCAAACCGCATGGGTTGATGGCGCGCTCACATATCTCCCCGGCGGCAAGCTTCCTCTGCCCCAAGCCGACCTCGCCAAGTGGAACTTCGCCAATATGGGTGCCTCCGGAGCGCTAGCGCACGGGTTTATTCAAGGCACTTGGGCCTCAGCAGAATACGATATTTTCGGCCTCAAGCGGATGAAAATCGACGGGCTGTCGATCAAATCCAGCCTCGGTGGCGGTTGGACCATGATCCCCCGCCAAAACACCATCGCCCCAACGGGTAATCCGCGCGCGGGGCGCTATGCCTATGCGCCCGCCATTAACCTGATCGGCCTTATCGTCGATAAATCCTCTGGCCGTGTGCAGGTGGAAAATTCTGTCACCGTGCTTAATGCTGGCCGCATTCACGTAGAGCCGCTGGTCAGCGGACAGGCCCAAGGCGGGCTGGCCATGGCCATCGGCTGGACGCTGCTGGAAGATATGCCGCCCGGCATGGATGGCCCCGCCGATGGCACGTGGAACCTCAATAAATATCACGTGCCCCGCTCCCGTGATCTGCCGCTAAACGATACATATATCGAGGGCCAGCGCAGCCAAGAGCTGATTTTGCTGCCCGCCGATGGCGATGCCCCCGGGCGCGGCATTGCCGAGGCGGTTATGGTCTCCATTGCCCCCGCCATTTCCAACGCGATAAAAGACGCCACCGGCGTGCGTTTTACATCCCTGCCGATCACTCCGGCGAAAATTCTGGAGGGGCTGGCATGAGCTTTTCACTTGAAATAAACGGTACGGCCTACACAGTAGACGAGGCCCAATCTGGCATGAAATTGCTTGATTTTCTGCATGATGTAGCCAACAAAACCGGCACCAAGCTGTGTTGCGGTATCGGCATTTGCCGCGCCTGCACGGTGGCGGTGCAAAAGGCAGATAATGATTTTGCCGAACCAATGATCGCCTGCTCCACCCCGCTCGCTCTGCTCAAAGGTGCACGCATTACCACCGTGGAAGGCGTGGCCGATGGCGACCGTCTGTCCGACATTCAGCAAGCCTTCCTCGATAATTTCGCCTTCCAGTGCGGCTATTGCGCCCCCGGTTTTGTCATGGCCTCCGAGGTGTTTCTCAGCTGGTTGCAAACCGCCGAGGTGACCGAGCCCGAGCTAGACGCCCTGATTGATAACGCCATCGGCGACCATATCTGCCGCTGCACCGGATACATCCGCTATTACGAGGCGCTCAAAACCGTATCCCTAGATATGCTGGAGGCCAAGCCATGAAGAGATTCCTCATCTTGCTGGCCCTCGCCAGCCCCGCCGCCGCCGAGCAAAGCTTTGAAGCCTATGCCGCCCAATGCGCCGCCCAAATTGCCGAAATCCCTGAGATAAACTGCGGTGAAGGCGTGCTGATTCCCATCACGGTCAACGGCGCGATCCCAGCGACATACACCAAAGACATGACCTGCGATCGCCCTGGCCTTTTGCCCAATGGCGCTGGCTCTGACGGCCAATGCGTTCCCGGCTCCCGCCTGCTGGATCTCTCAACCGAGACGATACAAATCACCGCCATGTGCCGCCAAAAAACCATCCGCATACCGTTTGATGCACTGGTGTTTAACGAGGTCGATATTATCGCCCATAACCCCGCCACCGGTGCCACCTGCTGGTATCAGGCCGAAGCGCCCAAAGGCACCAGCATTAACGGCATGCTTGTGCCCTCGCCCAACGCCCCCGGCGCGGCCGATTTCTGGAACCCGATAGAGGAGGTTGTTAAGGCCGATTGTGGTGGTTGCCACGATAATGACGCGATCATGTATTCGCCCTTCATTGGGCAAGTGTGGGAAGAAATCGCCACCAATCCGCTTGGCCTCTATTACCACGTCGCCCCCGAAATGGGCTTTGGCGCTTGGCCCACCACATCGCTGCAACCGCGCGATAACGCCTGCCTTGGCTGCCACCGCATTGGCATTCAATCCACCTGCGGCTTCCTGCTGGAGCAAGCCACCGGCCAAGCCCCGATTGATGGCGCCGACGAGTGGGCCAGCACCTTTCCTGGCAATACCTTTATGCCCCCTTTGCATGGCCAAACCCAAACCGCATGGAACACCATTTTTCAAGGCTCAGTGAAAGATTTGCAAAGCTGCTGTAGCAATCCAGAGCAAGCATTTTGCAACATGACGCCTATTCTTGGAGCCGCCGAGTAGCAAACGAAAACGGCCCCTCAGAATCGTCCAGTGAAAACACGTGTGTGATCATTTTCCCGTCGTTATTATACATGTGCCAAAGATAGGCGAGAGCAGAAAGCTTGAAACGCCTTTCAAATTCTGGCTTCAGTTCAGGCGCATGCCCATGCTCGGGGCTGTGCACACAAGGCAGCCATGCCAGCGCACTTGCGATATGGCCGCAAATCCGCTCAATCTGGCTGTCTTCGCCATGGCCGCCACTCCAAGGGTTTTCCCCGCGGCGACCACATGTAGATCACTGATCTGGGCAATTTTTAGTTACCAAATCCCGACATTTTCCATGCTCGCCCACGGCTCCTGTGCGGGTAGGCTTTTGCCATTTTGCAGCAGCTCAATCGAAATATTATCCGGGGAGCGCACAAAAGCCATGTGCCCATCACGCGGCGGGCGGCTAATAACCACACCCGCATCTGCCAGTTTTTGGCAGGTCGCATAAATATCGTCTACGCCGTAAGCGAGGTGGCCAAAATGGCGGCTGTCATCGGGCAAGGCGTCATCCCCGTCCCAGTTATACGTTAGTTCCAAAGGGGCATCATGCTGGCCCGGAGGGGCTAAAAATATCAGCGTAAACCGCCCTTTTTCACTCTCATAGCGCTTGGTTTCTTCCAGCCCGAGCAGCTCACAATAAAAGTGCATGGAAGCCTCAAGGTTTTTCACCCGCACCATTGTATGAAGATATGTAAATGCCATAGATTTTCCCCTTAATATGAATTATGCAAGGCAGATTATGGCGGAAAATCCCGCCAAGGCAAAGGAAAATTGGCATGGATGGTCGGCTGGCTATATTGTTTAATCTAGTGGCCCTATTGGGCGATAGCTATGAGGGCGAAGGCTGGACGATTGCGCGCGCCGACATGGACAATATGCTCACTACCTCATACGGTATTGTGCAATATCAGGAGGCCAGCTGGGGCGAAGAGCTGCGCTTCACGCAGACTTTCAAAAAGTGGAAGCGCTTTAACCCGGTAATTGACTTTTCAATCACAGATAAAGGCGGCGCTTGGCTTGGGTTTGGGCTTTACCAACAGTTTAATATGGATATCAACGGCACCCCGCTTTTTATCGGCTTCACCCTGGTGCCCGGCATTTATATGCAGGGTGAGGACGTGGATCTCGGCTTCCCGCTGGAGTTCCGCTCCGGTGTGGAAATGGGCGTGCGTTTTAATAACGGTTGGCAGGCCTCCCTCTCCTTTGACCACCGCTCTAATGCCGATGTGGTTGCCTGGAATCCGGGGCTGGAAACCATTCAACTCAGAGTATCAAAAACCTTTAATTAGGTCAAAACCCATACAGCAAGCGCCCCAACTACCAGCCCCAGCGCCAGTGAGCGCGGGTTAAACCAGCTCGATTTGGGCGCGGGCGTAAGCGGGGATGCCGCCCGCAAAAGCGCGGTTTCCGCCAGCCGCGGCAAATGCGGGCCAAAGCGGCTCAGCACTTTGGCGGTGGCCATCAAATCACGCATCATCGCCTTGGGGCCCAGCGAATCCATGATGTATTTTTCGACCACATTATGCGAGCCTTCCCACATGTTCATATCGGGATTTATCGTGCGGGCCACGCCCTCAACCACAACCATGGTGCGCTGAAGCAAAATCAGCTCGGTGCGGGTTTCCATGCCAAAACGCTCGGTCACATCAAACAGCTGCGACAGGAGCCGCGCCATCGAAATCTGGCTGGCATCTTGGCCAAAAATTGGCTCACCGATGGCCCGAATGGCCTGCGCAAATTCGGCCACATCTTGGTCAGCCGGCACATAGCCCGCCTCAAAATGCACCTCGGCCACGCGCACATAATCCCGCTGGAGAAAGCCAAACAAAATTTGCGCATAGGCGCGGCGGGTGTTTTTGTCGATCCGGCCCATGATGCCGAAATCAAAGGCCACGAGGTCTCCGTTTTCGGTGTATTTCAGGTTGCCTTGATGCATATCGCCATGAAAAAGCCCGTCTCGCAGCGCATGGCGCAAAAAGGTCTCGATGATGCGAGTGGAAAACTCAACCGGGTCCATATCTGTTGCCAGCAGCGCCTTAACGTCGCCCAGCGGAATGCCCTCAACCCATTCGGTTGTCATTACGCGGCGCGCCGAAAGCGGCCAGATAAGCGCGGGCACGCTGAAGCCCTTGTCATCCGCCGTATTGGCCGCAAATTCATCGCCCGCGCTGGCCTCAGAGCGCAAATCAAGCTCGGCCCGCACGATGCCCTCAAAATGCTCGATCACGCCCGTGGGGTTTAGCCGCCGCGAAGATGGCGCAAAAAGCTCGACCATACGAGCCGCAAAATGGAACGCATCCACATCGCGCATAAAGGCCTTTTCAATGCCCGGGCGCAGCACTTTTACCGCCACCGCCTGCCCTGTTTCAGCAATAATCGCCTTATGAACCTGCGCCAGCGAGGCCGCGGCCACTGGCTCCGAAAACTCGCTAAATGCTTCAGATACCTTGATTTTCAGCTCGCGCTCCACCTCGGCAATGGCCACCTCAAGCGGAAACGGCGGCAGGCTGTCTTGCAGCACTTTCAGCTCTTCGGCCATTTCTGGCCCCACCACATCGGGCCGCGTGCTCATCAGCTGGCCAAATTTTATGTAAGCCGGCCCCAGCGCCACCAAGGCCCGCAACATTGGCGGCTGGCTCGGGTCTCCCTTTAAGCCCAGCCATTTAAACGGCCAGCCCAGCACGCGCGCAGCAATGCGAATCGCCGTCGGGGCCTCCAGCGCATCCAGCGCCACTTTCATCGCGCCCGTGCGCTCAAAAGTGGCCCCCGTGCGGACGAGCCGCCAAATGTTATGCGGCCCCCTCATATTTTCCAACCCGAATGCAGTGCCGCAATCCCGAGGCTGAGGTTCCGGTATTTCACCATCTCAAACCCACCCTCGCGGATCATCTCAACAAACACCTCTTGCTTGGGAAACTTGCGGATAGACTCCACAAGGTATTGATAACTATCACGATCATTGGCGATAATCTCGCCAAGTTTCGGGATAACGTTAAACGAATACTTGTCGTAGGCCCATTGCATGGCAGGGTTCGGAATGCTTGAGAACTCCAGCACCATAAAGCGCCCACCGGGGCGCAACACACGGAAAGCCTCGTTAATTGCATCCTGAATGCGGGTCACATTTCGGATACCAAAGCTGATGGTATAGACATCAAAAGTGTTGTCCTTAAATGGCAGCGCCATCGCGTCACCCACCACCCAGTCCAGCCGGTCGCCCATATCTGCGGCCTCGGGGCGCTTGCGGCCCTCAATCAGCATGCTTTCGGTCAAATCCAGCACCGTGGCACGGGCCTGATCCTTGGCGCGGTCATTGAACTTAAAGGCAATATCGCCGGTGCCCCCCGCCACATCGAGCAGTTTTTGCCCGGGTTGAGGCGCCAGCCAGTCCATCATCGCCTCTTTCCAAATGCGATGAATACCCATGCTCATGGCATCGTTCATCACGTCATATTTGCTGGCCACGTTGGTAAAAACCCCGTGGACCATACCAGCCTTGGCGTCTTCGTCCACTTCGGTAAAGCCAAAATGGGTTGTGCGATTCGTGGTCATGGGCGCGCCTTTATTCTGCTTTGCCCCAGCAATACCCCGTTGCGGCGCGGGGTTCAATGCAAGGTTGCTCTCCCGCGCAGGCAAACGCAAATTGCCCTCCAAAAGGTCGAATTTGGCAATGATTTTCGCCGCAGCTACGCTAGTATTGCGCAGCAAAGTTAAGGAGCCTCCATGCCAAACCCACCCAATATCCTGATCCTGATGGTTGACCAGCTCAACGGCACGCTTTTCCCTGATGGCCCGGTTAGCTGGCTGCACGTGCCAAACCTGCGCAAACTGGCCGCGCGCTCCACCCGCTTCGCCAATGCCTATACCGCCTCGCCGCTTTGCGCCCCGGGCCGTGCCAGCTTTATGTCTGGCCAGTTGCCCCGCCGCACGCGGGTGTATGATAACGCCGCCGAGTTCGCCTCCGATATCCCGACCTATGCCCACCACCTGCGCCGTGCGGGCTACGCCACCTGCCTATCCGGCAAAATGCATTTTGTTGGCCCTGATCAGCTGCACGGCTTTGAGGCGCGGCTCACAACCGATGTTTACCCCGCCGATTTTGGCTGGACCCCGGACTACCGCAAACCGAATGAGCGCATCGACTGGTGGTATCATAACATGGGCAGCGTGGTGAGCGCGGGCGTGGGCGAGATCTCCAACCAGCTCGAATATGACGACGAGGTCGCCTATAATGCCGTGCGCAAAATCTATGATCTTGGCCGCAGGCAAGATAACCGCCCGTGGATGCTCACCACCAGTTTCACCCACCCGCATGACCCTTACGTTGCCCGCAAAAAATACTGGGATATGTATGAAGACTGCGCGCATCTTCTGCCCGAAATGCCCGCCATTCCCTACACTGACCAAGACCCCCATTCAAAGCGGATTTTTGATGCCAATGACTGGCGCAGCTTTAATATCACCGAGCAAAACATCAAAGACTCGCGCCGTGCCTATTTCGCCAACATCTCCTATCTCGACGAGAAAATCGGCGAGATTCTGGAAGCGCTGGAGGCGGTAGATCAGGCCGATAACACCATCATCATGTTTGTGTCAGACCACGGCGATATGCTCGGCGATCGCGGCCTCTGGTTTAAGATGAATTTCTTTGAAGGCTCCGCCCGTGTGCCCCTGATGATAGCCGCCCCGCAAATGCCCGTTGGCCTTATTGATACCCCTGTCAGCACGCTCGATGTGCTGCCCACACTGGCCGAGCTTGCGGGCATAAATATGGAGGAAATCATGCCGTGGACAGACGGCCGCTCGCTGGTGACCGCCGCGGATACCCCCCGCCCGGTATTTATGGAATATGCCGCCGAAGCCTCCAACGCGCCGCTTGTGGCCATCCGGCAGGGCCGCTGGAAATACATCCACTGTGAGCTAGACCCGCCCCAGCTTTATGACCTTGAAAAGGACCCGTTTGAGCGCGTTAATCTTGCCGCGGACCCCGCCCATGCAGGCACGGTAGCCTCCTTCGCGCAGGATGTGCGCGCGCAGTGGGATATGGCAGCCTACGACGCCGAAATCCGGCAATCCCAAGCCCGCCGCTGGGTGGTGTATGAGGCCCTGCGCAACGGCGCGTATTACCCGTGGGATCACCAGCCGCTTCTGAAAGCTTCCGAGCGGTATATGCGCAATCATATGGACCTTAACGAGGTTGAAACTCGCCAGCGCTATCCAAAAGATTAGCCGCGCTGCAAAATTGTGATGAAGGTGTCGCCATACTTGCGCTGGTCTTTGAGGGTGTATCCGTTAGGCGCCGCCATCGCCGCGTTTTCTTCCCAGATAATCAGTGCGCCTTCAGCCAGCCATCCGCCTTTTTCGCAGCTTTCCAGCGCCTTTTCCCCGAGGCCTTTGCCGTAAGGCGGGTCCAGAAACACGAGGTCATACGGGTCCGCGCGGTTTTCCCCCATCCGCGTGGCATCGCGGCGGTAAATCTTGCTCTGCCCGATCATCCGCAGTTTGTCGGTGTTTTCCCTGAGCAGCGCCCGCGCCTTCACCCCGTCATCCACAAACAGCGCCCGCGCCGCCCCACGGCTCAGCGCCTCAAAGCCCAGCGCGCCGGTGCCAGCAAACAGGTCCAGCACCCGCGCGCCCTCTATCGAGGGGTAATCCCCATGCGCCAGCAGGTTAAACAAGCTCTCGCGCACACGGTCCGTTGTGGGCCGCAAATGCGCAGCCGTGTCGCCCTTGCCCACGCTTGCCAGCGCCGTGCCGCGTAAACTTCCGCCAATAATTCTCATCCGGCAGCCATTATGGCTTTGAGGTCAATAGCACTGTCACCAACCATCTCCGGCGCGGGTGATTTCCCCGCCTCGATCAGCCGTTTTCCCACCATATAAGCACGTGGATCACTCATTGCATCAACTGCCAAAAGCACATTCCCCTTATAATACCAATGAGATACAACAGCCCCTTCGCCCCGTACCACCACGCGGTCATAGCCCGTGTTCAGCCCTGCAATTTGCAGTTTCACATCAAACTGATCAGACCAAAACCACGGTTTTGGGGTATAGGCCTGCGCCTCGCCCATCATGTTTACGGCTGCAATCTGGGCTTGGTCTATGGCATTGCCCACGCTCTCAATCCGCACCTGCGCGCCGTTTAGCGGCGTGCTGGCGCAATCGCCCGCCGCATAAATATGCGGGTCAGATGTCTGGGCCTGCGCGTTGGTTTTAATGCCGTTTTCAATAGCCAAACCAGCCGCTTCAGCCAAAACCGTGCGCGGGGCCACCCCCACGCCAACAATCGCAAAATCCACCTCAATCTCGCGGCCATTCGTCAACCGCGCGCCCGTAATGCGGCCCTCGCCCAATAGCGCTTCCACCCCAACACCCTCAACCAACTCAACGCCGTGAGCTGTATGCAACCGCCTAAAATAATCCGATGTTTCTTTCGCAGCCACTCGCTGCAAAATACGGCTCGCCATTTCTACAAGCGTGGCCTTCAGCCCCAGCTTGGCCGCCACGGCAGCCGCTTCCAGCCCGATATATCCGCCACCAATAACCAGCACGCGCCGCGCAGGCACAAATTCACCTTTCATTGCGTCCACATCCGCCAAACTGCGGACCGTATAAACCCCGCCCAAATCACCGCCAATGCGCGCGGGCAGCCTATGCGGCTCTGCCCCTGTCGCAAGGGCCAGCTTATCATAGCGCAGGGTTTTCCCATTATCCAAGACCACCGATTGCGCTTTACGGTCAATCTTGGCGGCACGAGTGCTGGTCAGCAAGGCAACCGAGTGGTCTTCATACCAAGCGGCAGGGCGCAAAAATAGCCGTGCCAAATCCATATCTCCTAAAAGATACCCCTTGGAAAGTGGTGGCCGTTGATAGGGCGGTACAGGCTCCTCGCCGATCATTGTGATCTCACCATCAAAGCCGCGCTTACGCAAAGTCTCAACCAGCGTCGCCCCGGCCTGCCCAGCCCCGATAATTACAAAATGGCTCATGCGGGGTGCCTTGCAGCATCCATTCGCGTGGCGAGCTTGATATCAAGCATCGTGAGTCCGCCAGCGCTATGGGTCTGAAGAACCACGGAAACTTCATTATAGGTGTTGGCCCATTCCGGATGGTGGTCCATCTTTTCGGCCCAAAGTGCAGACTGGGTCATCCATGCAAAGGCATGGCGGAAGGTTTTGAAATGAAAGGTCTTGCCAATGGCGTCACGGCCATCAACCATCGACCAATCGTTCTCAAGAAGGGGCGCAAGAAGGGTTTTACGTTCTGATTTATCAAGGATATCCATAGGGATTACATATCTGAAAAACCGTAGAGTTGACCAGCGCTTATTCTAAGCCGCCATACTGCCCTCAGGTTTCCCGCTTAAACGGACCAATTTCGGCCAGCGCCTCAATATCATCCTGCACAGCCTCAGCTTCCGCGTCCAAAAACCGCTGCACCGCCTGCGCAAAGCCCTTATCCCTGATCCAGTGCAGCGAATAAATTGGCGTGGCCAAATAACCACGCGCCAGCTTGTGCTCACCCTGCGCCCCTGCTTCAACCCGCTTCATGCCCCGCGCAATCGCGGCATCAATCGCCTGATAATAACATAGTTCAAAGTGCAGGTTCGGATGGTGCTCAGTAGCCCCCCAATATCGGCCAAACAGCGTATCTTCCCCGATGAAATTCAGCGCACCCGCAATATATCGCCCTTCACGCTTGGCCAAAACAAGCAAAATATCGTCCCGCAGGGTTTCTTGCGCCCTCTCAAAAAAACCGCGCGTGAGGTAAGGCGTGCCCCATTTGCGCGCGCCGGTATCTTGGTAAAACTGCCAAAAAGCATCCCAATGCTCTGGGAGAATATCCTCGCCAGTCAGGCTCAAAATCTCGCCGCCAAAGCTCTGCGCTGAAGCCCGCTCCTTGCGGATGTTTTTACGCTTTCTCGAAGAAAGTGCCGCCAGAAAATCGTTAAAGCACGTATACCCGTCATTCTCCCAATGAAACTGCTGGCTAAGTCGCTGCATTAGCCCCATCTCTCCCCCAAGCCTATATTCAGCCTCAGAGCAAAACGTCATATGAAACGACGACAAGCCATTTTTCTCGGCAATCTGAACAGCCCCTTGCAGCAAAGCCCGCCGAGTGGCGTCATCTTGCGCCAAAAGCCGGGCGCCGGTAGCGGGCGTAAACGGCACCGCCGCTTGCAGTTTGGGGTAATATTCTCCGCCCGCGCGCATATAAGCGTCAGCCCAGTTGAAATCAAAAATATACTCGCCCTGCGAGTGGGATTTCAGATAAAGCGGCATGGCTCCCACAAGTTTACCGCCAAAATGCGCCAGCAAATGGCGTGGTTCCCAGCCCGTGCCGGGGCCAACCGAGCCGCTATCCTCCAGCGCTTTCAAAAATCGATGCGTGGTAAAAGGGTCGCCTGCCGTCAGCGCATCCCAATCGGCGGCCTGCACCTCATGCAGCCCGCTGATCAGCGTGATTTCATAGGCCGCATTGCTCAGGGCAGGTATCCCTCAAAGGTGATATTGTCAGCCAAGCGGCGGGCCTCATGCTCGTCGTCTTCCGACTTTATCGTCCAACTTAACACCGGGTCTCCGCCTTGACGAATCAGGTCCACCGCTGGCAAGTCCAGGCTGTGAAAATGATGCGAGATAAAGCACGAACCCGTGGCCTCAAAATCAGGAATTTCCACCAACTCATCGGCCCGCTTACGCGGCAACAACGGCCAGTTTTCCACCGAAAACCGGCAGGTCGTAATGCCCCGAGGCACATCAGGTGCCAGCCGCTGCATGTGGTAAACCGCGTGTGGATTCAACGACATAACAGCCACCGGCCCACGATATTCATTCAACACCTCGGCCACCCGCGCCTCCAGCGGGCCAATATCAGCCCCCATCGCGCCGTCTTGATCCTTAATCTCGACCAGCACACCAACCTGCCCGGAAACCTGCTTCAGGACCGCCTCAAGCGTAAGAATATTTGAGCCATCCGCAAGTGTCAGCGCCCCCAACTCAGCCGCGCTGCGCTGCCGCGTTGGCCCCGTGTCAGAGGTCAGCCGAGATAGCTCATAATCATGAAAAACCATCGCCTCACCATCGGAAGACATCTGGATGTCCAGCTCAATGGCATAGCCCCGCTTAATTGCCGCCGCAAAAGCCGAGGTGGAGTTCTCGGAACGCCCCTCGCCATGCAGGCCTCTATGGGCAATCGGCGGCAATAAAAGGGCTGGATGTAGCTCAAGCAATCTCAAAAATTCCTTCGATCTCAACCGCTACACCAAGCGGCAAAGCCGGCACACCCACAGCAGCCCGCGCATGGCGGCCCTTGTCACCAAACACTTCAACCATCAGGTCAGAGCAGCCGTTTATCACCTTGGGCTGATCCGTAAAATCACCAGTAGAGTTCACAAACCCGCCCAGCTTCACCACCCGCACCAGCCGCTCAAGGTCGCCACCACATGCCGCACGCAACTGCGCAATCAGCGATATCCCGCAGGTCCGCGCCGCCGCATAGCCAGCCTCGGCATCCATGCCCTCGCCCAAGCGGCCTTTAATCAGCCCGTCAGGCCCGTTGCTTATTTGCCCCGATACAAAAACAAGGTTCCCCGTTTGCACAAAGGGCACATAATTGGCCGCAGGCGCCGGAGCCTCTGGCAAAGTGATACCGAGCGCCTCTAAGCGCGATTGAATGGATTCAGACATTGTGGCCTCCGTTGAAAAATTCACGACACGTTAGCGCGGAAATTCAGCGGGGAGAATAGGGAAAATGCACCAAGCGCAATTTTGTGATTACCACAGAAGAAAAGGTATCAGAGCGGCGCGCATGCAGCCTCGCCAAGCCCTGCAATGCCAGACGCGCCGCATCAGAACTTTTGGCAAAAAAGCGATGGCGCAAAAAAAAGGCCGAGCTAAGCTCGGCCCAAGTCCAACAGGGAGGTATGAAACGTGCGGGCGAACCCGCTTGCTTCGATTAGTGATATAGGTACACCGTATGTGGCATTCAAGAATAAACCGCCACATATGACGCATAACCGCTATCACCTACATGCATAGCTAAGGCAAAAACCTTTATAATAAGTAAAACTATGCGCTTTCTCGCATTTTTTTACGATAGGCAATAATTTCATTTAAAACAAAATCCTTAAACACCGCCACGCGTTTGCTTTGCCGCAGCTCGGCAGGATAGGCCAGATACACAGGAACAGGCGATGAAACCGACTCAGGCAGCACGTTTACCAGCTCGGGGAAATCCACTGTTAAATAGTCTGGCAGCGCCCCAATTCCCAGCGAACTCCGCACTGCTTGCAGAATGCCGAAATAATTATTCACCGTCAGCAGCGACATTTCATTTTCTTCAATAAATGGCGCCACCCAAGCCGCCCCTGCGCTCACTTGCGGCGCGCTCGACCCTTGCGAAATCAGCCGGTGCTTACGCATGTCTGCTGCGGTTGTTGGCGTGCCATACTTTGCCAAATAGTCGCGCGAGGCATAAAACTTCATATTCACGTCCATCAAACGGCGGCGAATCAGGTCGGCCTGCGAAGGCTCCTTCATTCTAATCGCCACATCAGCTTCGCGCATCGGCAGGTCCAGCACCCGCTCTTCCAGCATCAGGTGTATCCGTAAATTCGGGTATTTATCATACAAATGCGCCAGCCTCGGTGCCAGCCAAAGCGAGCCAAAGCCCGTGGTGGTGGTCACCCGCAGCTCGCCAAAAACCTCGTCTTCCGAATCCTTTATCTGGGCCGATGCCGCCTCCAGCTGCTTGCTCATCGCCTTGGCAGCATCAAACAGCAATTCGCCCTGCTCGGTTAGAATCAGCCCGCGCGCGTGGCGGTGAAACAGCGTCACGTTCAAGCTTTCCTCAAGCCCGCGTATCTGCCGGCTCACGGCTGACTGGCTCAGGTGCAGCACCTCGCCCGCATGCGTCAGGCTGCCCGCGTCTGCCACCGCATGAAAAATCCTGACTTTATCCCAATCCATTTGCCGCTCCTGATTTTTTTACAGCTTACAGGCGATCCCCCTGCTTAGGCAACGGCTATCCACCCGCGCGCTGATTTCTGTTGTGTTCCTCGGCGATTAATGGCCAATTATCAAAACACAAAGGAGCACGGCATGACCCACCCCCTCATCACCCAAGACCACATTGACACCTACCAAAAAGACGGCGTGGTTTTGATAAAAGGCCTGTTCAAGGACCATATTGAGGCCCTGCGCAGCGGCATTGCCAAAAACATGGCCGCCCCCAGCGATTTCGGCAAGCAGCCCAACCTCAAAAAAGGCGCCGCCGGAACCTTTTTTGATGATTATTGCAACTGGACCCGTATTCCAGAGTTCGAGGATGTCATCCGCAATTCCCCCGCGGCCGAGGTGGCGGCCGACTTGATGCAATCAAACACCGTGCAGGTATTCCACGACCATGTGCTTGTAAAAGAACCGGGCACCGCGGCCGCCACCCCGTGGCACCAAGACGGCCCGTATTATTTCGTAGAAGGCCAGCAAAATGTGTCGTTCTGGACCCCGCTGGACCCGGTTGAAAATGCTACGCTGCGCATGGTTCCCGGCTCGCACCTCTGGGAAAAGCCCGTGCTGCCCATGCGCTGGCTCTCGCAGGAAGATTTTTACGCAGGCGAAGACATTTATATGCCGGTGCCAGACCCAGACGCCGAGGGCATGCCCGTTGTGGAATGGTCCATGGAGCCGGGAGACGCCATCGCCTTTCATTACGGCGTGCTGCACGGCACAAGGGGTGCGGAATTACACCAGCGCCGCCGCGCCTTTTCCCTCCGGCTTTTGGGCGATGATGCCCGCTATGTTGAGCGCGCTGGCCCCACCTCTCCGCCCTATCCCGGCCACGGCATGAAGCCCGGAGAGCGCCTGCGCGAAGACTGGTTTCCGACAATTTTCAAACGGCCATCAGCTTAAAACGCGCGGTCAGCTTGCCTCCAAAATAGCCCAAGGCCTAGGGGGCAAAAGCCGAGGCCGCAAAAAACATTGCGCAAACCGCCGCAAAATCCTTTCAAAAATATGCGAGGCCTTGTGGGGCCGCGCAACATATGAACAAATGTTCACATGTTGCGCCCCTCACAAAGTTTTTCCTTGATAGGTCACAATTTCTGACCAATAATGGCGGCGGAGGAACTCATCATGGATCTGCAACCTGTATCGCTGGCCGACAAGCTAGACCTGTCTAAAAAAACCGTATTGATAAACGGCACCCAAGCGCTGGTGCGCCTGATGATGACGCAAAAACAACGAGATAAGGATGCGGGCCACAACACTGCGGGCTATGTGAGCGGCTATCGCGGCTCGCCCGTGGGCGCGGTTGATATGCAAATGCAGCGGGCCGAAAGCCTGCTTACGGCCTCTGATATCAAGTTTGAAGCGGGCCTGAACGAGGACATAGCCGCCACCGCCCAGTGGGGCGCGCAATCGGCTGGGCTGCGCGGTGATGGCAAGTTTGATGGCGTTTTTGGCCTGTGGTATGGCAAAGGCCCAGGGGTCGACCGCTCGGGTGATGTGTTCCGCCACGCCAATATGGCAGGCACCGCGGCGCTTGGCGGCGTGGTGGCGGTGATGGGCGATGACCACACGGCTGAATCCTCCACCACTTTGCACCAATCCGAGTTTGCCTTTGTCGATGCCCTGATGCCGATTCTCTCACCCGCTGGCGTGCAGGAAATGCTGGATTACGGCATTTATGGCTTTGCCCTCAGCCGCTACTGTGGCGCGTGGGTGGGCCTCAAAGCGCTGAAAGATACCATCGAGGTGACCCAAGTTGTTGACGGTAGCGCTGACCGCGTACAGATAAAACTGCCCGAAAGTTTTGAGATGCCCGAGGGCGGCCTAAACATCCGCCTTGCCGATGACCGCGCCGACCAAGAAGCCCGCATACATGACTATAAACGCTTCGCTGCCGAGGCCTTTGCCCGCGCGAACAAGCTCGATAAACGCATGCATGGCGAAGCCAGTGCGCGCATCGGCATTGTGTCTTCCGGCAAAAGCTGGCTCGATACGGCGCACGCGTTAGAAACCCTCGGAATTGACGAAGCCCAAGCCGAGGCGCTTGGGATCACTACTTATAAAGTGGCCATGGTTTGGCCGCTGGATGTGCAGAGCTTCCGTGAGTGGGCCGAAGACCTAGACCTGATTATTGTTGTGGAAGAAAAACGCAAGTTGTTGGAAGTGCAGATAAAAGAAGCGATTTTCAATGACCGCAATGGCCGAAGGGTTATTGGCTGGAAAAAGGAAAATGGCGAGCTGCTGTTTACCGTTAAAGGCGCGCTCAACCCTATACTTATCGCCAAAAAATTGGCCGAAACCCTCACAGAAGAAGGTGCCGCAAACGAGGCACTTCGCGCCGCGCATAGCGCGCTTGAGGCCGCGTCGTTACCCGATAATTCCGCTCCGCTTGCCCAGCGCGTTCCTTATTTCTGCTCCGGCTGCCCGCATAATTCCTCCACCAAGGTCCCCGACGGCTCGCGCGCTTATGCGGGCATTGGCTGCCATTATATGGTGCAATGGATGGACCGTGACACGCTCGGCTTCACCCAAATGGGCGGCGAGGGTGCCAACTGGATTGGCGAGTCGCCCTTCAGCAAAACCGGCCACATGTTCCAGAATCTCGGCGATGGCACCTATAACCACTCCGGCAGCCTTGCCATTCGCGCCGCGTTAGCGGCCAATACCAATATCACCTATAAAGTCCTTTATAATGATGCGGTCGCGATGACCGGCGGGCAAGCCAATGAGGGCGGCCTTGATGCCCCCCGCATTGCAGCCGAGCTGGTGGCAATGGGCATTAAAAAACTGATCGTGGTGTATGACGAAAAGGAAGACATCGACAAAGCGCTGTTCCCCAAGGGCATTGAAATGGCAGAGCGCGCCGAGCTGGACCGAGTGCAGCGAGAAATGCGTGAGATCAAGGGCACCACGGCCATCCTCTACGTGCAAACCTGCGCCGCCGAAAAACGCCGCCGCCGTAAGCGCGGGACGTTTCCTGATATTGATAAACGGGTATTTATCAACCCCGCTGTTTGCGAAGGCTGCGGCGATTGCGGGGTGCAATCCAACTGCGTATCCATCCTGCCGCTAGAAACCGAATTTGGCCGCAAACGGATGATTGACCAAAGCTCTTGCAATAAAGATTTTAGCTGCATCAGCGGCTTTTGCCCGAGTTTTGTGACGCTGGAAGGGGCAACCCCGAAAAAGCCAGCCTTGGCTGAGCTGGACTTGCCATACCTGCCAATGCCGGAAATTCCGACAATAGACGGCACGTTTAACATCGTTGCCACTGGCGTAGGCGGCACGGGCATTGTGACCGTGGGCGCGCTGCTGGCGATGGCAGCACACCTTGAGGGCAAGGGCACGGGCATGATGGAAATGGCCGGCCTCGCACAAAAAGGTGGTGCGGTGCTGGTGCATTGCCGGATTTCTAAAAAGCCAAAAGATATCAAGGCTGTCCGGGTCGCTTTGGGCGAAGCAGACGCCGTGATTGGTGGCGATATCGTAACCACTGCCGGCCCAGGCACGCTGAGCCTTATGCAGCGCGGCAAAACCGGCGTCGTGTGTAATTCACACCAGATTATCACCGGAGAATTTACCAAAAACACCGAGTTCAGCCTGCCAATTGACGCGCTCGAAGTGGCCATTGAAGGCCGCGTTGGCGCAGAGGCGCTGGTGATGATGGACGCCACAGCTTTGGCCGAAAAATACCTCGGCGATGCGATATATGCCAACGTGCTGATGATGGGCGCGGCGTGGCAGGCGGGGCTTTTGCCGCTTTCGCTGGAAGCGCTTGAAAAGGCGATTGAGCTGAACAAGGCGGGGGTTGAGGGCAACTTAAAAGCCCTGCAAATTGGCCGCTGGGCGGTGGCCTTCCCTGAGCAGGCGCAGCCCGCCGAGGCGACCCCTGAAGCGCCGAGCCTTGAGCAAATAGTAGAGACCCGCGCCAAGCATCTTTCAAAATACCAAGGCAGCGGTTTGGCGCGCAAATACCGCAAACGAGTTGCAAAGGTGAAAGACCCCGCCTTGGCGGAAGCCGTAGCGCTAGGATACCATAAGCTCTTGTCTTATAAGGACGAATACGAGGTGGCACGGCTGCATGTGGAAACACTTGAAGCCGCCGTCGAAGCCAGTTTTGACAATGTCAAAGCGATAAAATTCCACCTCGCCCCGCCGATTTTCAGCAAAAAAGATGCCAATGGCCATTTGATCAAAAAGGAATACGGCCCTGCCATGCTGGGGCGCTTCAAAATGCTCGCGAAGTTCAAGCGCCTGCGCGGCACTCCTTTTGATATCTTCGGTCACACAAAAGAGCGCAAAATGGAGCGGGCGCTCATCAAAGAGTACCAGAAAGATATGAAAAACCTGGAAAGCCGGCTCTCGGACGACACCCGCGATATCGCCATTTCGCTCGCTAAGCTCCCGCTTAGCATCAAGGGCTTTGGGCATGTAAAAATGCGCCATGCAGAGGCCGCCGCCAAAGAAAGGGAGACCCTGCTGGCCGCGCTGAACCAGCCCACACCGCAGGTGCAAGAAGCCGCTGAATAAAAGAGGGCATCACCGAAGATGTTATCGGCGGTGATGCATTATTTTAAACATACTTTGATGCTTGAAAAGAGCCGCTTCATCCGGTTTTTCTGTCGGCGCGCGGGCAGAGGATTTCATGAGGCGCTCCGCCAGAATAAAGGATGCGATGGCCACAAAAACGCCCCCCATCATCTGGCCGATCAACACGCCTTCCGCCCCCCAGAATTGAGCCCCGAAATAAACAAACGGAACAACGCCCAGCGTGTTTCGGCCCCAGTTTATCCACGTGGAGTAATACGGATGGCCAAGGTTATTATAGGCGGCATTGGCAACAAATATGACCCCGGTAAAAATCCAGGTGAGCGACAGTGGGCCGCAAAACAGGAATATGAGGTCGCGCGCAACCCCTTGGGCATTAAACATATCAGCGATTGGTGTGCGCAGAAAATATAGCGCCGCAACCACCGGAAACACATAGATCACAATCAAAATCATACTGCTATTAAATGAAGTGCGCACGCGGTCATGTTTTCCGGCTCCAAAATTCTGGCCTATTATCGGCCCAATAGCGCCAGACATGGCAAAAATCAGCGCGAATGCAATCGGGGTCACCCGCCCGATAACCGCCATACCCGCAACCGCGGCATCGCCAAATTCTGCCATGGCTCTGGTCACATATGCGCTACCAACAGGGGTTGCGACATTGGCCAGCATCGCCGGAATGGCAATAGCAGCAATGGGGCGCATATCGCGGGCAATAGCCCCCGGGGAAAGCCCAACAAAGCCGCCATATCGCCGCGTAATATACCACACTGCCGTGGCCGCAACCGAGAACCGCGAAATGACGGACGCCCAAGCCGCCCCTTCCAGCCCCATATCAAGCACAAAGATAAAAATCGGGTCTAGCACCGCATTTACAACCCCTGCAATCAGCGTGACCATCATCGCCAATTTAGCCGCGCCATGGCTGCGCAAAGCGGCCGAGGCAATGATGCCGATCATCAGCACCGGCATTGTGGGCACCAGAATTTGTAAATAAGACACAGCCAAGGCCTGGGTTCTGCCCGTTGCCCCGATCAACGCCGTCAGGTCCTCCAAATTGGCAAAAATCGCGGCGGCAAACACCACGGCAAAGGCCACCCCCATGATCAACACATGGGTTAATAGCTCGGTCGCCCGTTCGGGCTTGTTTTCCCCCAATGATTTGGCCACCAAGGCCCCACCCGCAATGGCCATGCCAATGCTGATAGAGGTTGTCATAAACAGGATGGTGCCAGCATAGCCAACAGCCGCCGCCAGCTCGTCTATGCCGAGCATGGAAATAAACAGCATGTCGGCAAGGTCCACCACAAACAGGGCAATAAACCCCATGGCAGCCGTGAGTGACATTGAAATGATGTGCTTCGTTAGGCTTCCGGTTAGAAACGTGGCCTGCTCCTTGGCCGCGCTCATACTTTTTCCTCGGCCATAATAGCTTCAAGGCGAGTCATCAGTTCGGCCTCCCACGCAGCGCGGGTTTCGCTAAATTTTGCTAATGCGGCTTGGTTTTTGTGCATAGGAATATCTGGGTCATGGTGCTCTGCCATCAAAAGCATAGAGCTCTGATCCATCTCGCGATAAACCTCAACCATGCGTTCGGCCTGATCACGCGAAAATCCGAGCGCCTCCACGGCTGAACGCCCCATGCGCAAAGAGCTGTCATAGGTGTCTCGAATGATATCACGGCAGCCTGCGGCCCACAGATCATAAACGTGGGTGCGGTCAACCGCGCGCGCAATGATATGCACATCAGGGTAGTGATGGTGCACGTATTTCACCAATGCCGTAATTTGGTCTTTGCCATCAATGGCAATAATAAAGAGCTTAGCCTCCGCCAACCCGGCGGCATGCAAAAGATCAGGGCGGGTAGCATCGCCAAAATACACCTGCACATCAAATGCCTTGAGCATTTCCAGCTGTTTTGAGCTAAAATCAATTACGGTTGGCGTTATGCCGCCCCCGCGCAACAAGCGGCTCACGATACCACCAACCCGCCCGTGCCCCGCTATAACAATCTCGCTTTTCTCGGTAATTTCGTCCATTTCCCGCTCTTCGTTGCTCGCAAAGCGCGGCAAGATCACACGGTCAAAAAGGATAAACAGCGCCGGTGTCAGCAGCATTGAAAGCGCAACAATCAGCAGCATTCTATCGGCCAAATCAACGGGAATGGCCGCATTGGCAACCGCAAATGCCAGCAAAACAAAGCCAAACTCGCCCGCTTGCGCGAGGCCAAGGCTAAACAGCCAGCGATCTGACCCCTTGATTTTAAAAATGATCCCGAGCAGATAAAGCACCGCCACTTTCAAAACCATCAAGCCCAGCGTCAGGCCGAGGATGGCCGCCAAATTATCATACAACAAGCCAAAGTTGATACTGGCACCAACGGTCATGAAAAACAGGCCAAGCAGCAGCCCTTTAAAGGGGTCGATATCGCTTTCCAGCTCATGGCGATACTCGCTATTGGCCAGCACAACGCCGGCTAAAAAGGTGCCAAGCGCGGGGGATAGGCCCACAAGCGACATAAGCAAAGCGATACCGATCACCATCATCAAGGCGGTGGCCACAAACAATTCGCGTAGCTTCGCCGCCGCGATAAACCGAAATATCGGCCCTGTGAGAAGCGACCCGGCAACAATAACCACCGCAACCGCGCCCACAGTCACCAAGGCCACGCCCCAGCCGGGCAGCCCGTCAACAAGGCTCATCGAGGCACCGTGGTCGCCGCTCTCATTTGCGGCATGAGACAAGGCCTCGGATAGCTCAGGCAGCGCCAATAAAGGCACCAGCGCCATCATCGCGATCACCGCAATATCTTGAAATAAAAGCACCGAAAAGCTCGACTGCCCGCCGTCACTTTTCATCAAGCCTTTTTCAGTAAGCGTTTGCAACACAATCGCGGTTGAAGACAACGCCATCACCAAACCGATGGAAAGCGCCACCGACCAGGATATCCCAAAAGCCATCGCCACCGCCATAACCGCCGCCGCCGTAATCCCAACCTGCCCGCCACCAAGCCCCAATAGCTTTGCGCGCATGGCCCACAGCATTTTTGGCTCCAGCTCAAGCCCGACGATAAACAGCATCATAACCACGCCAAATTCAGCAAAATGCTGAATGGAAACCACATCCACATGCAGCACCACCAAAAGCGGGCTAATAACGATACCGGCAATCAGGTATCCAAGCACAGAGCCAAGCCCCAATCGCGAAGCGATAGGCACGGCGATCACGCCCGCGACCAAAAAAACAAACGCCAGCAGTAAAAAGTCTGTCATCACGAGTATCCTAGCTAAAAAGGTTGCTGGTTAATTTTTAGATCTTCAAAGTGTAATGCCACGAACCACTAATCACAATCTATTTGGAGAGCTTCATTTTCCGTCCCTCATAGCTAGTTTAAAAACACACTTTGAGGTGCCAATACCAAACCCTATGCTTTAACCCCACGGTCAATCTTGCAGAATTAAACGGCGGAGTTAATGGTGATCCCGGCGGGATTCGAACCTGCAACCTGCCCCTTAGGAGGGGGCTGCTCTATCCAGTTGAGCCACGGAACCACGGGGGCTTTTTGGCGCATTAAGGCGCAGATTGCAATGTGGTTTTCAAGAGGTCAGCAGTGGTGGCTGGCAAATGGCCCAAAGCGTGTCGAGCCTGTTGCCCTCAGGCCGAACCCGCGCGCCAAAATCTGTAATCCCATCGCTTTCAATCCGGACAAAATCTACCCAAAACCCGAATTCATCATAGATCGTGCAATCCCGCTCCCAAAACACCCAGGCATCGCCATCTTTAAAATATTCATCAGACACCCACACATCATCATCTACATATGTGATCGTTTTCATCTCATATGTATTATCAGGATGGAACCAAGTGTAAAAACAGGTGCCCTCAGAGGGGGCGCAATCATGCGGGCTATAGCGGGTTTCGTCTCCGGTAGCCCCCCAAGCCATAGTTTGGCTTTGGGCGTTCAACCACACCATCACCGTATTGGTACTTTTGTCCCCATACACCACGGTTTCTTTAAATAAAAATCTGTCACCCTCACGCCGGATAAACCGCACGGCAACCTGCTCACCATTCCCTTCTGAGACAAAAGAATAGCCCGGCGGGATAGTGGTCAGATTGACCTCCTGCGCAAAGGTGGGCGCTGTGAAGGCCAGAAATGTAAGGAGATATCGAAGCACATTGGTCCTTTGATTAAGTGGAGGTTTCTGTTGCCAGGTACCTCCGAACCCCGCCATACTACGCTAATAGCATGGAGTTAGGTTTCAGTATTTCGCACAGCTTACGCTGCGAGAGCCACTGGAGCACGATTGTCATTTGCAATTGTACATTTTACGCCGATACGGTGGCAGTCCGCCGAGTAAAAGCTAACATCTTTGAACGTCCGTCGTTCCTGTTTCGACCCCGTGATCCCTCAAATGA
>NVUX02000039.1 GCA_002402045.2 Paracoccaceae bacterium
CATTTTTTGCCTCGTGTTCTGGGCAACTGATCCGAGGCGTTGGCTGAAAATCCCGTTCCACCACTAACTGGCCAATCTTCGAATGCAGCTTGTCAATTTGTGCTTCATCGCCTCGCCCCGGATCACCGCCTCGTTTGGAAAATGTCGAGGCCATATGCTCAATCGCTGCGCGTTTCCATGTGCCGATCTGGGTGGGATGTACACCATACTGTCTTCGACAGCTCAGCCATCGTCATCTCCTCACGGATCGCCTCAAGCGCAACTTTGGCCTTAAAATCCCCTCTCATCGTTTGTAAGGGCAAACGACCGCCGGGCAGCGGGCGGAATGGCTCTTTCGTTTCGTCATTGTGAATCGCCTTTCTCATATGTCAATCCATCTTAAACACTGGCCCAAATGTCCACGACCACCTCTTAACCCGTGTGAACAGGTTGCCGCACTCGACAAGACCACCTTAACCAAATTGATTTACAACCGTATACGGCCGCTTTGATGCGGCGATAGATCCAGTTTCGCTCGAATTACAGGAATCCGCTAACCATTTGGACAATTTCGCCTTCTTCATCGGCAGGTATCACCCAAACCTGCCGCGTGGGGTTGAGCCGCGTCCAGCGCAGCCGATCAAGGATGCCCGCGCGGATAGGTTCAGCGTTTTCGCCGATGCCTCCGGTGAAAACAATGCCGTCTACCCCCTGCATGGCCGCAATCATGCTGCCCGCATGGCGCGCGGCCCAGTAGATAAAGTGGGACACGGCAAATTTCGCCTCGTGGGTGTTGCTTTGCAGCAAAGATTTCATGTCAGGGCTGCCCGCCAGCGCCGTAAGCCCGCTCTGGTGGTTGAGCATATGGTCAATCTCGGCGGCGCTCATGCCCTCGTGTTGCAGCAAATAAAGCAAAAGCCCCGGGTCTAGGCTGCCGGCACGGGTGGCCATTGTTAAGCCATCCAGCGGCGAAAACCCCATGGTGGTGGCCACGCCTTTGCCATTAAGAATGGCCGCAATGCTGGCCCCCGCCCCGAGGTGAAATGCCAACAGGCGGTTGGGGCGCGGCTGACCCGTGATATCGGTGAACCGCCGCACAAGCGACGCATAGCTCAGGCCATGAAAACCATAGCGGCGCAAGCCCTTGGCGCGGAGGTGTTCTGGCAGGGCAAACGTGGTTGCCTCGGGCGGGTTACCCGCATGGAAGGCGGTATCAAAACAGACGATTTGCGGCAGGTCAGGATTCAGGGCTTGCACGGCGTCTATGACCTTAAGCGCCGGCGGATTATGCAGCGGGGCCATCGGGGCCGCGGCCTCAATTTTGGCACGAATTTCAGGGGTAATAAGGGCGGGCTGGTTAAGCGCGCCGCCATGCACAATGCGGTGGCCCACGGCCGATGGCGGCCCTGAAACCTTAGCGATTTTGGCCAACGCCGCCCTTAGGGCCGCGCTGTGACTTTGGCCACTTGCGGCAAGGTTTTCTTGGCCCTGCGTGAGTAGCTTTAGGGACGGCCGGTCGTAGCTGGCGTATTTCAGGCTGCTGGAGCCCGCGTTTAGCACCAAAATAGGACCAACCGTCATTGGCTTAGCCCTTCTGCGACTGCATATCGGCAGCACTAATGCCCGCAACAGCCACTGGCTTGGTCATGGCATCCCGCCGGAAAGGCTCGCCCATTTCCTGGTTCAGCATCACCTCGATGAAGGTGGTTTTGCCATCGTTCATCTGGGCTTTTACGGCTACATCCAGCGCCTCTGTCAGGCCTTCCATTGTGGTGGCAACCACGCCGTTCACGCCGCACGCCTCGGCAATACCCGCATAAGACACGTTATAATCCAGCTCTGTGCCCACAAAGTTATCGTCATACCAAAGGGTGGTATTGCGTTTCTCGGCACCCCATTGGTAGTTGCGGAAAATAACCATGGTAATGGCGGGCCACTCTTCACGACCACAAGCCGTCATCTCGTTCATCGAGATACCAAACGCACCGTCACCAGCGAAGCCCACAACCGGCACATTAGGCTGGCCAATTTTGGCACCCAAAATCGCCGGAAGGCTATAGCCACATGGCCCAAACAGGCCCGGTGCGAGGTATTTGCGGCCATTCTCAAAGGTTGGGTACGCATTGCCGATGGCACATACATTGCCAATATCAGAGCTGATAATCGCATTTTTGGGCAGGCTGCTTTGGATGGCACGCCACGCTTTGCGCGGGGACATGTGGTTGGCTTTAGCCGCCCGCGCCCGCGCGTTCCAGTCAGTGCCTTCGTCGTCATCCTCATGGTCCATCGAGGTGAGCGCCTGCGCCCATGCCGATTTGGTTTGCGAAATCATCGCCTTGCGCTCATCACGGCCCGCATCACCAGCGCTGCCGGAAAGCTGTGCAAGGATCTGCTCGGCCACCTGCCCCGCATCGCCCACAATGCCCACGGTCACCGGCTTTGTCAGGCCAATCCGGTCTGGGTTAATATCAACCTGAATGATTTTTGCGCCCTTCGGCCAGTAATCAATGCCATAGCCCGGCAGGGTGGAAAACGGGTTTAGCCGCGTGCCCAGCGCCAGCACAACGTCAGCCTTGGCAATCAACTCCATCGCCGCGCGCGAGCCGTTATAGCCCAGCGGCCCTGCGAAAAGCGGGTGGGAACCGGGGAAGGCGTCATTATGCTGATAGCCGCAGCATACCGGCGCATCCAACTGCTCGGCCAGCGCTTTGGAGGCTTCAATGGCCCCGCCAATCACCACGCCCGCACCGTTCAGAATCACGGGGAATTTCGCTTCGGAAAGCAGCTTGGCCGCATCCGAAATCGCACTCACACCGCCCGAAGGCCGCTCAAATTCTACGATCGCTGGCAGGTCGATATCTATCACCTGCGTCCAGTAATCCCGCGGAATGTTAATTTGGCACGGGGCGCTCATGCGCTTAGCTTTGGTGATCACACGGTTCAGCACTTCGGCCATGCGGGAGGGGTCACGAACTTCCTCTTGGTACGCCACGCAATCAGCAAACATCCGCATTTGCTCAACTTCCTGAAAGCCGCCCTGCCCGATGGTCTTGTTCGCCGCTTGCGGGGTCACCAGCAGCATAGGCGTGTGATTCCAGTAAGCGGTTTTTACTGGCGTTACGAGGTTGGCAATGCCGGGGCCGTTTTGCGCAATCGCAAGGCTCATATTGCCCGAGGCCCGCGTAAAGCCGTCAGCCATCATGCCGGCGGTATATTCATGGGCGCAATCCCAAAAGGTGATTCCCGCTCGGGGAAACAGGTCAGAGATCGGCATAAAGGCCGAGCCGATAATACCAAACGCGTTATCAATGCCGTGCATTTGCAGGACTTTTACAAAGGCTTCTTCGGTGGTCATTTTCATGGGGGCAGCTCCTGATTAAGCGGGCCTAGTGGGCCGGTTTCTACGCCCTCTATGGGGGAGAAATATGTCGCTACAATAGGGCCAGTTCGCAAATCAGTCTATAGCCAGAACCCTGCCTGACAAACTGGCTATACCATCAACCCCACGCCAAGGGCGCTTCGATCCAGCACTGTGATCTCGCTACCGCTTTGCGCGATCAGCCCAGCCTCCCGCATCACCGCCAGCTCCCGATTAATGGTCTGGCGTGAGCAGCCAACCATATTCGCCAGATAAGACTGTGTTTCGCGGATGGTTTTTGACTGATCCGACAGGATATAAAGATAGCCGCGCAGGCGCTGCCCCACGGCCCCAAACTGCGCAATGTGCTTGACCCAGTTGTCATAAACCAGTCTGTGATGAAAAATCTTGGTAATGTTTTTGATAAATCCGGGGTTTTGCAAAGCCGTTATTAGATCTGCGGCGCAGCAATGCAGCAATGTAGTGTTGGCCGAGGTAACACAGCTTGCCGCACAGGGCTCTTCGCTCACAGATTCGCTTTCCCCCAATGTGGCTCCAACTTTGGCGCGCGCCAAAAACATCTGGTGCCCGTCCTCGCCAACAAAATTCACATCGACATAACCATGCGCGATGATAACCATGCCTTCAGCCTGCTCGCCTTGCTCAAAAACTGTGGTAGGGTTGCGATAGATCTTGACGCCGCAAGCGTTCATAAAATCTTTCTTGAAACCAGCATCAAGCCCTTCAAAGATATCTGCTTTTAGCAAATGCGGGAATCTAACATTATTTTCCAAAAATAGACCTCGGGCAAAACGTTATCGGAGGATTAGGGAATCTGGACCATAAAAACAATAGGTATTTAGCATCAGGCATGCAAAATCACCGAAAACCCTCGTTTTCAGCCAAAAACTCAACTATCTCGCCCGATCATCCGGCAAAGTGACTTCAACCGCCTTGAAGCCACTCCCCGCCGCCAAGGGGGAAAACCGCTTGCCGCCAAGCTTCGGTTTAGCCGTTGATCAAAGGCCTCAGTGCAGATGGTAACCCAAAAAAACTGGGTGGCCAACACACGCACCGGCACTTTAATGCTCTCATACTCGTTACAACATTCACCCCATAAACTGGGATGTTTTTACTTTAGGACATTTTGCAGTAGACGCTGTCATCTAGGCGACATTCAGATAATTCTATATGATACGCTCGCGCTTGCCCCTCGGAAAATTTGCGGCTAAACAGCCATATGAAACGGATTTTTGATCTTGATGACCATACCCGCCTCCCATGGCGTTTTCATGGCGAAGGCCTCAGGCAGAAACGCGGCGCGTAAGCGCCCCTCCACCGATTCCCTTCCCCAAATTTGCGAGACCATTATGACCGCCAAAACACTCTATGACAAAATCTGGGATGCCCATCTGGTATCCTCCGACGAAGACGGCGCTTCGCTGCTTTATATTGACCGCCACCTCGTGCATGAGGTGACCTCGCCGCAAGCCTTTGAAGGCCTGCGCAATGCAGGCCGCAAAGTGCACGCGCCCGATAAAACTATCGCCGTGCCAGACCATAACGTGCCCACCACGCTGGACCGTTTGGAAGGCGAAGTGAAAAACGAGGAATCCCGTATTCAGCTAAATGCGCTGGAGAAAAACGCGCTCGATTTTGGCGTGCATTACTATCCGGTGGATGACATTCGCCAAGGCATTGTGCATATTGTTGGCCCCGAGCAGGGCTGGACGCTTCCGGGCATGACGGTCGTGTGCGGCGATAGCCACACCGCCACTCACGGCGCTTTTGGCTCACTGGCCCACGGCATCGGCACCTCTGAGGTGGAGCACGTACTCGCCACCCAAACGCTGATTCAGTCGAAAAGCAAAAACATGAAGGTCGAAGTTACCGGCAAGCTTCAGCCCGGCGTAACCGCCAAAGACATCACCATGCATGTGATCGGGCAAACCGGCACGGCAGGCGGCACCGGCTACGTTATCGAGTATTGCGGCGAGGCCATTGAGGCGCTCTCAATGGAAGGCCGGATGACCGTGTGTAACATGGCGATTGAAGGCGGCGCACGCGCGGGCCTGATTGCGCCAGACCAGAAAACATTTGACTACGTAATGGGCCGCCCCCACGCGCCAAAGGGTGCGCAATGGGAAGCCGCACTTACCTATTGGAAAACCCTGTTTACCGATGCGGATGCCGTGTTTGACAAGGTGCTGACGATCAAAGCCGAAGATATCGAACCATCGGTTACGTGGGGCACCTCCCCCGAAGATGTGCTGCCAATTTCAGGCACCGTGCCCTTTGCGAGTGATTTTAAAGGTGGCAAGGTTGAAGCCGCCCAGCGCGCGCTTGATTACATGGGGCTAACCCCCGGCATGAAGCTGACAGACATCGAAATTGACACGGTGTTCATCGGGTCCTGCACCAATGGCCGGATAGAGGATTTCCGCGAAGTGGCCAGAATTGTGAAGGGTAAAAAGATCAAATCCGGCTTGCGGGCCATGGTTGTGCCGGGCTCCGGCCTTGTGCGCGCACAGGCCGAGGAGGAAGGTGTTGCCCAGATTCTGATAGATGCTGGCTTTGAATGGCGCCTCGCGGGCTGCTCTATGTGCCTCGCCATGAACCCCGACCAGCTTGCGCCAGAAGAGCGCTGCGCCTCGACCTCAAACCGCAATTTTGAAGGCCGCCAAGGCCGCAATGGCCGCACCCACCTCGTGAGCCCCGTTATGGCCGCTGCGGCCGCGCTTACCGGTCGTCTGACCGATATTCGTGATCTGTAAGGAGATATCATTATGGAAAAATTCACTAAACTAAGCGGTGTAGCCGCCCCGATGCCCCTGATCAATATCGACACCGATATGATTATCCCGAAGCTGTTTTTGAAAACCATCAAGCGCTCGGGCCTTGGCAAAAACCTGTTTGACGAAATGCGCTATGATGACGATGGTGCGGAAATTCCTGATTTCATTTTAAACAAACCCGCCTACCGGAATGCGCAAATAATTGTCGCGGGCGACAACTTCGGCTGTGGTTCCTCGCGCGAGCATGCACCTTGGGCCTTGCTTGATTTTGGCATTCGTGTAGTAATATCCACAAGTTTTGCGGATATTTTTTATAGTAATTGCTTCAAAAATGGCATTCTTCCCATAATTCTCCCACAAGAAGATGTGGATAAATTGATGGATGATGCTGAACGCGGCGCAAATGCAGTAATAAATGTTGATCTGGAAAGCCAGACAATAACAGGCCCCGATGGCGGCGAGGTCAGCTTTGAGGTAGATGCTTTTAAAAAGCATTGCTTGATCAATGGGCTGGACGATATCGGGCTGACAATGCAGAAATCTGACGCGATTGCTGCCTTTGAAGCCCAAAATGCCACATCGATGCCGTGGGTTTAATGGCCTGAAAACGGGCAGATAGCAGGGGGCAGATAGCGTTGTTTAGATTCGTCGGAGCCATTGTGCGTGCGCTTATTTTAGCCGTTGTTATCGCGGCCCCCTCCTTTATTTTGCTAGACATTCCCGATGTTGCGCGCGAACTTTCGATGATCATCGCTGCTATCATCGCCGCCTTCGCCCTTTTTGAATATGCCAGCAAATCACCGGGTTTTGTCGATTTCAGATTTGCCCCACCCTATAATCGCTTCCGCGTTGGCATTTTAGCGGGGTTGGCCATTGGGCTAAGCCTGCTGGTGCGGGCGTCTCTTACCGAAAATACAGATATTCTGGCGCTGGCTGATTGGACATTGACTTACACCATCACGCCGAATTCTCCGGTAGATTTTGCCCTTGCCAAAATTATGGATTTCGAAACCTCATCCAGCGCAGAGCTGCTTACGCGGGTGTTTTCGGCGGCCTTTGCCATTTCAGTCGGTCTCACCGCCATTATGAGCCTTCTGCTTTGGGTCTTCAAATGGCCCTTTGGCCGCACAACGTTTAACCTCTGGGCCAACCTGCCCACATTTGCACCGGCCGAAGTGAGCCTGACAGGGCGGCGGCTTCGGCGCGACGGCCGGCTCAACGTACTCCTAAGCCTCGCATTGTTTTATATCACCCCGTTTTCCTTCCCGCTCGTACAAGACAAACTGGGGCCAGACCTGTTTGGCAATAGCCACTCGCTGATTTGGGTCGTTACGGTTTGGGCATTTTTACCATCGCTTATGTTTATACGCGGCATTAGCCTTATCAAAATAGCCCGCATCCTTTCAAAAGCCATTATGGCAAAATGATCCGTTTCTGGCTGGCGCTGGCCTTGTTCATCGCATGGCCAGCAGCAGCAGACGAACCCCTGCGCGTGGCCACATATAACACCGGTTTGGGCCGCAATGGTCCGGGCTTGCTGTTAAAAGACATATTGGACAGGGATGCTGATATACTGGCAATTGCCGAGATTATCGCCACCGTAAACCCCGACATCCTGCTGCTCACCGGCTTTGATAATGATTACCAAATCGTAGCGCTAAATGGCTTTAACGCACTTGAGGGGCTCGGCTACCCTTTTGTTTTTGCCCCGCTTGGCAATGCCGGGCTTCAGTCTGGGCTAGACATTAATGGCAACGACCGCCTGCGAGACTGGAATGATGCTTGGGGTTTTGGCCGCTTTGAAGGGAGTGAAGGCATGGCGCTGCTCTCCCGTTTTCCCATCCAAAGCACCCGCAGCTTTGATCATCTTCTCTGGCAAAGCTTTGGCCCCGCGCCACTAGCCACCGATGGTACCCCATTTTTTGCTCACTGGCCCCAGCTTCGCCTTGCATCCCATAGCCTATGGGACATAGAAATCACCCTGCCAAACGGCCCCTTGCACATTCTCGCTGCCCACCCGACCCCGCCGGTTTTTGATGGCGAGGAAGACGCCAACGGGCTGCGCAACGAGGCGGAAATAACCTTCCTAAACCGCTTTCTAAGCTCGGTGCCTGCCACAGATGATCGCGGCCTAACAGCCACGCTGCCCGCCACACCTGTCATCCTGTTAGCAGATATCAACGCCGACCCCACGCGCGGCGAGAGCCTAAAGAGCGCCCTTCAACACCTCCTTACCCACCCACGACTACAATCTGTGCCCACAATGGACACCGTAGATTGGGAGACGACCGGCCGGCTACAAGTTGATTATGTGCTTCCGGATAAAGCGCTAAAACTGCTGGATTTTGGTGTTTTTTGGCCCGAAGATCCCGCTTTGCTAAACACCGCGGAAACCCGCCATAGGCTTATATGGGTAGATATTGAGATGCCAGAATAGAGGCTAGCAAGGCTAGCTCTTCACAAAACCAACTCTCGTTAAAATAACCACAACCATTTGTTTTATATCGATTTACCTTCACTTCATCATGACTACTATCCTAGGATAGTAGTCATGATAGCAAGTCAGATTTGCCCCTAGCTTTGGGTCACTGTTTTCAACACATCCCTCAAATCCGAACCTTTAAAATCCGGCAAAAGCGCCTGCAACCGCGCGCCGTTCAAGCTGTGCGGGGTATCCCACAAATACCGCATTTCCTGAATTTCCCGCGCCAAGGTCCAAAACGGCGAGAGCAGCTTCATCATCAGCCATGGGAAGGGTTTTAGCACTACGTCACGCCCTGTCAGCTGCGATAGCGCCGCCCGAAGCTCTTCGCCCGTCAGGGTAAGCCCCGCAAATGGCACATCCTCAAACGGCGCAAGCTGCCCGCGCATTTCTGCCAGCCCCACAGCCGCCCGCGCCATATCGGGCAGATAGGCCCAAGCATGATTTATATCCGTGCGACCGGGATAAATAAACTTGCCTTTCCCCAGCTTACTGGTGAGAAAATCAAAGAAATTCCCGCTTTCCTTGGTGTCCAGAAAATCCCCGCCGCGCAGCAAAATCACCTGCACACCGGACTCTCGCAAAATCTGCTCCATTTCGATACGCACCTTGCCCTTTTTGGTGGTGGCCGCGTGGGGCGTATCCGCATCCCAAACACCGGGCGTAGCGCCGTAATTATAAACGTTTGCGGGCTGAATAACCGCTGCACCGCTGGCCTTGGCCGCCGCCGCCACCTGCTGCGCAATCTTCGGCAGCTCCACCACCCAGTTCTTGTAATCCGGCGGGTTTAGCCCGTTCACAATCACATCCATGCCCTTGGCTGCCGCCACCATATCCTCCTGCCCGCGCTTAAACGCGCGGACCTGCCAGCCCGCTGCCGTAAACGCCTCCGCGCAATTGCTACCAAAGCTACCCGAGGCCCCCAGAATCAAAACCTTTTGCATATTATTCTCCTTTTTTGCTGCCCCCAATCTACCCATCCACATCTGAATATAAATTGCGAATATTCGGAGGTGTGTTATTCGTATACGCATGGATAAACTACAAGCCCTCGATTGGTCCCTCCTTCAGGCCTTTACCGCCGTTGCCGAAACCGGTTCGCTTTCAGCTGCCGCCCGCCGGCTTGGGCAAAGCCAGCCCACCCTTGGGCGGCAGATCGCCAAGGCCGAGGCCGCCCTCGGCACCGCACTTTTCACCCGCCAGCCCCGTGGCCTTTCGCTCAATGAATCCGGTGCCGCGCTTTACCCGCTGGCGCTAGAGATGCAAACCGCCGCCCGCCGCCTGTCCTTGCTGGCCGCTGGCCAATCCCAAAGTCTGCAAGGCACGGTGCGCATTACCGCATCCAAGGTGTTTTCCCACTATTCCCTGCCGCCAATTCTTGCCCAAATCCGCCAAGCCGAGCCTGAAATTCAGCTCGAACTCGCCCCGAGTGATTCCACCGAAAACCTGCTTTTCCGTGAGGCCGATATTGCCATCCGCATGTATCGTCCTACCCAGGAAGATGTGATCGCCCGCAAGCTTGGCGAGATCAAAACCGGCCTTTTCGCCCATAAAACCTACCTCGCCCAGCGCGGCACCCCGCAAACTGTTTCCGATATCACCGCGCATGATATGGTCGGGCTAGACCGTAACCCGCTTATTATCGACGCCATGAAGGCCCTCGGCATTCCGCGCACCCGTGAGGATTTCCCCGTGCGCTGTGATGATCAAGCCACCTATTGGGAGCTGGCCAAAGCGGGCTGCGGCCTTGGGGCCACGCAGCTTCAAATCGGCCAACGCTCTGAAGACATGGTGCAAATCCTGCCTGATCTCCCTCTGGAAAACCTCCCCGTCTGGCTTGTTGCCGCCAAAGCCCTGCGCCAAACCCCGCGCATTCGCCGCGTTTATGACCTGCTCGCCAAAGCCATCAAACCGCTCTGCGATGCTTGACGATACCTGCCCAAGGCGATACCCGAGAGAGGACTAATTATAACAAAGGACTACGCCATGAGCACCCCCTCCCTCCTAATCCTCGCCGGTGACGGCATCGGCCCCGAAGTGATGGGTGAAGTTAAAAAAATCATAGCTTGGTTTGATGATAAACGCGGGCTGAAATTCGACATTTCAGAAGACCTTGTGGGCGGCGCAGCTTACGATGCCCACGGCACGCCTCTGACAGACGAAACCATGGCCAAAGCCCAAGAAGTAGACGCCGTTTTGCTCGGCGCTGTTGGCGGCCCAGCTTACGACGACCTTGATTTCTCCGTAAAGCCCGAGCGCGGCCTGTTGCGCCTGCGCAAGGAAATGGACCTGTTCGCCAACCTGCGCCCCGCCCAATGCTTTGACGCCCTCGCAGATTTTTCCAGCCTTAAGCCAGAGCTGATTTCGGGCCTCGATATCATGATCGTGCGCGAGTTGACCTCGGGGGTCTATTTTGGCGAGCCTCGCGGGATTTTTGAGGAAAACGGCGAGCGGGTAGGCCTTAACACCCAGCGTTATACCGAATCAGAGATAGACCGCGTAGCCCGAGCCGCCTTTGAGCTGGCCCGCAAACGGAATAACCGCCTGTGCTCGATGGAAAAAGCCAACGTAATGGAAAGCGGTATTTTATGGCGCGAAGTGGTCACAAAAATCGGCGCTGAAGATTACCCCGATGTTGAGCTAAGCCACATGTATGCCGATAACGGCGCCATGCAGCTGGTGCGAAACCCCAAGCAATTTGATGTGATCGTGACCGACAACCTGTTTGGCGATATTTTGAGCGATGTGGCGGCCATGCTCACCGGCTCGCTCGGGATGCTGCCCTCGGCCAGCCTCGGTGTGCCCATGGCAAACGGCATGCCAAAAGCGATGTATGAGCCGGTGCATGGTTCCGCGCCAGATATTACCGGCCAAGGCAAAGCCAACCCCAGCGCTACTATCCTGAGCTTCGCCATGGCGCTACGCTATTCCTACGGCCAAGGTGCCGAGGCTGACCGCCTTGAAGCCGCCGTAGAAAAAGTGCTGGCCGACGGAACGCGCACGGCTGATCTGATGCAAAAGGGTGAAGGCACACCAGCCTCAACCACTGAAATGGGTGACGCAATTGTAGCGGCGCTCACCGCCAGCCTTTAAGCCATTAGTAGCCCCTTTGCGGGGGCTACTTGTTTTTCCGAAACAGCTTACTGTTGGCCCGCACAAACTGGTCTATCATCTTAGATAGCCCTAAAAAGTGCTTACCCCGTTGGTAAAGATACCCCGCCAGCGCCCCGATACTGGCCCCGATTGTGTTCACAATCAAATCCCACATCGTGTCGACCAGCCCGGTTTTCTGCATATTCATGCCAAGCAGGCTATCCATGCTAAACTCGAAAATCTCCCAAATCGCGCCAATGCTCACCGCAATGCTGAAGGCCAGAAACGCCAGCGCCATGGGCGGCGCGGCAAACCTGTCGCCCTCAAACAGCATAAAAACAAGTACGTAGCCGATAAGCCCAAAGCCAATGGCCGAGCCGCTATGCAGCAGCACATCCCACCACCAGAATTTCTCGTAAAACCCGCCAACCTCGCCCAGAAACAGCGTCGCAAACAGAAACACCACAATTAACGCAGCAAAAGTAAGCGGCAGCCGCACCCCGAGCCGCTCCTCAAACAGTATCGGAATAAAGGTAAGCCCCAGCGTGAATAGCGCCACAAAAGCCTCGTTCCAATGGCCCTGCCACAGGGAATAAGCCGCCTCGCCAGACAGAAAAGCCCAGATCAGGTAAATAATGATATTTTGCAGCGTGAAGCGCATGATTTTTAAGTCCTCGCCCCTAACTTAAGCAGGCTGCGGGCGCGGGGCAAGGCGGCAGGGCTTCATATTGGTGTTAACGCTTCCTATATGAGAGGCAGGAGATGCAAAATGACAAGGGTCGCCAGCTATAATATCCGAAAATCCGTCGGGCGAGATTATCGCCGCGACCCCGCGCGCGTGCTCTCAGTGCTCTCTGCAATTGATGCCGATATCGTCGCCCTGCAAGAGGTAGACCGCCGCTTTGGCCGCCGTGCCAGTAGCCTGCCGCCAGCCATGATAGCCGCGCAAACTGATCTTGAAATCGTAGATCTCGCCCACCGCCCCGATAGCATCGGCTGGCACGGCAACGCGATATTGCTGCGCCGTGGCACCAAGGTTCTGGACATCCACACCCTCGCGCTGCAAGGGCTGGAGCCACGCGGTGCCGTGGTGGTTGATCTGGAAAACCTGCGGGTGGTTGGCGTGCATCTGGCGTTGCTTAGCCGCGCGCGCCAAGCACAAGTTGCGCAAATCGCCGCTTTTCTGGCCCGCTTGCCCTATAAGCCCACCCTAATTATGGGAGACTTTAACGAGTGGAGCCGCCAAAACCGCAATCTTTCTGCGCTTAACGGCCAGTTCCAGCTGCATACACCGGGGCTTAGCTTCCCCAGCGTCAAGCCACTGGTTGGGCTAGATAAAATAGCCCTCAGCCGAGAGCTGTCTTTTGAGAGCGGCGGGGTTCACAGCTGTGAAGCCGCCCGCCGCGCCTCTGATCATATGCCCATTTGGGCCGATATTGCGCTAACGCATTAGCCCCTGTGCTTTCAGGTCTGCCAATGTGAGATCCAGCGCTTTATGGGCGCGTTCAATCACAATATCAATTTCAGCTTTGCTGATCACCAGCGGCGGTGAGATAATCATTTTGTCACCAACATGGCGCATGATCAGGTTGCTGCCCAAGCAATGATCACGGCAAATCAGCCCCGCCGCACCGCCTTCTTCAAAAGACTTGCGCCCTGCAGCATCCGGTGAAAGCTCTATCGCCGCCATCAAGCCCGTAATCCGCGCCTCGCCCACCAGCGAGTGCTCGCCCAGCTCGGCCCAACGCTTGGCAAGATAAGGCCCCGTATCGTTGGCAACCGTATCCACAATGCCTTCTTCGTCAAGTATCCGCAGGTTTTCTAGCGCCACAGCGGCCGCCACAGGGTGGCCGGAATAGGTGTAGCCGTGGTTGAACTCGCCAGCCGTTTCCGCGAAAACCGCTGCCACTTTTTCAGTCAGCACCGAGCCGCCAATGGGCTGATAACCAGATGACAAGCCCTTAGCGATGGTGATAATATCTGGCCGAATCCCGTATTTCTCAGAGCCAAACCAAGCGCCCGTGCGGCCAAATCCGGTAATGACCTCATCCGCAATCAGCAATATTTCATGCGCATCACAAATCCGCTGAATTTCGGGCCAATAGGTTGACGGCGGCACAATCACCCCGCCCGCGCCCTGCACTGGCTCGGCAATAAACGCCGCTACGTTGTCTTCGCCCAGCCGTTCAATTTCATCAGCCAGCGCCCGCGCGGCCTGCAAGCCAAATTCCTCGGGCGAAAGATCGCCCCCCTCAGCATACCAATAAGGCTGCGCGATGTGCGAAATATCAGGGATCGGCAAACCGCCCTGCGCGTGCATTGCGGCCATACCACCAAGGCTGGCCGAGCCCATGGCCGAGCCATGATAGCCGTTTTTGCGGGCAATAATGTGGGTTTTAGTCGGCTTCCCGAGCGAAGCCCAATAGTGCCGCACCAGCCGGATATTCGTATCGTTGGCATCAGACCCGCCGCACGAGAAAAACGTCCGGTTCAAATCTCCAGGCGTGAGCTCGGCGATCTTCTCCGCCAATGCAATTACGGGCGGGTGGCTGCTCTGGAAAAACGTATTATAATAGGGCAATTCGCGCATCTGACGACTAGCCACATCGGCCAGCTCATTGCGGCCATAGCCGATATTCACGCACCACAGCCCCGCCATGGCATCCAGAATTTCGTTGCCCTCGCTATCACGCAGCATCACTCCTTTGCCCGAGGTAATAATCCGCGTGCCCTTTTTATTTATAGCGGCTGTATCCGTAAACGGGTGCAGGTGGTGGGCGGCATCTGCCGCTTGCATATCCGCCGTGGCGGGGTGATTTGCGATATGGTCCATGAAGGCCCCCAAGTTAGGAAGTGTTCCAGACGATTGCCGATTTGTGCGCTGTGTTCAACCCATATCTTTGTCAAAAATTGATAACATGTCGAGAAGCTCCCTCTGGCGCATCGGCTTAAATATCGCATCGGTAAAGCGCGCCGCCTTATAGGTGGAGCATTGGGCCGCCACCGTATCGGCTGACAGTGCAATAATCGGCACAGGGCGGCCCGCCCCCTCAGCTTCGCGAATGGCCATTGTGGCTTCAATTCCGCTCATCACCGGCATCTGGATATCCATAAATATCACATCAAAATCACCTTTTTTAAAGGCAATGACCGCCTCTTCTCCGTTACGAACCCGCGTGGTTTTTACGCCGGTATCTTCCAGCAACACCTCAAACACAAATGCATTCGAATCATTGTCTTCCGCCAGCAAAATATGCAGATTCTGCGGCATAGAGCGCCGTTCGACCTCCACCTCTGCCACCTGACTCTGGGCCTTTTCCACGGTTAGCTCCACGGTAAAGGTTGAGCCCAATCCTGGGGTCGAATCCACCTTTACACTGCCCCCCATCAACCCGACCAGCTCTCGCACCACATTCAGCCCTAGCCCGGTGCCACCCCGGCTGGCAGATTGCACAGGGTCCGCCGAGGCAAAGGCCTCAAATATCTGGCTATGCTTCTCTGGCGCTATGCCAATGCCGCTATCTTCCACGCTCAGCACCAGCCGCCGCGTGTCGTCTTTGCCAGCTTGCAAAATCACCCGCACCACCACGCGGCCCTCGTCGGTATAGCGAATAGCGTTGGAAATAAGGTTGCTCAACACCTGCGACAGCCGCATTTTATCAAATCGAATGCGGGAATCCGTCAGGATTTTAGTGTCCAGCTCCAGCAAAAGCCCGCGCGCTTTCGCCCGTGCCGAAAATTCCGCAACTTGGCTGGATACAAACTCGGCAATATCAAAATCAACCGGCACCAATGTGGTTTGCCCGCTATCAAGCTTGCCCTTTTCCAACAGCTGGTTGGCAAGAGAAAGCATAATATCGCAGGCATCTCGCAGCACCGATAGATAGCGCGTTTGTTTTTTGTCCAGCGAAGTGCGCGACAGCGCGTCCGCCATGCCAAAAACCCCATTCATCGGTGACCGAATCTCGTGACTAACCGTCGCTAAAAATTGGTCCTTTTGGCGGATAACCTCGTTTAGCCGCGCAATTTCGGCTGCCGGGTCATTTAATATTTTTTCCGAGTTCAAAATTTGGCACCCTGTCTGGCATTCAATAGCGCAAACGCGAATCACACGTTAGCTGATACCCCAGACTGCTCACTAAGCATTGATATTTTCTTGACACCGGCAAAAAACATTCAGATTTAGCGCATCCAAACGTCATAGCGGGTGGATTTCCCCAAAATTTGATGGCTGGGCGCTGGCAGCCCTGCTGGCAGCGCCGCCTTGCGCGGCCATTTCAGCACCACACGTTTTGTTGCACTCGCCAGCGCCACATTAATAAGCGCCACCGCATCTGGGTCTTCTCCGACAATCTCGCGCAGCTGTCGCATCTCTTGCTTAACCAATGCCGAGTTGCCCCGCGGCGGGTGCATCGGGTCTACCAAAACCACCTCGGGAGAAAGCGTTGGCAGCAAATCTTTAGCGTCGCCGAACCGTAGCTCCATGCGCGAAATAATCTCGGCCATTTCGCCCTCCTGCGCCTTCGCCAGCGCTGCCGCCAGCAGAGCGTGGAGCGGCTCGGAACGCTCGATCAACGTCACCCTTGCTCCCAGCGAGGCCAACAAAAAAGCATCCCGCCCCAGCCCCGCCGTGGCATCGACCACATGCGGATTAGCCCCCTTTTTCAACCCAATAGCTTTGGGCAGATCTTGCCCCCGCCCGCCGCCAAAGCGCAGCCGGTGCGCCACGGCGCCACTGGTAAAATCAATACAAAGGTCCATTTTAGTCATGCGCTTTGGTGGCGTGCATTCCAGCTTCCGTCAATAGCCTATCTTGCTTCCCCCAAGAAACGGCCGCTTTACGTTCTCCTTTTACGCTGATACACCCGTGCGATAACAATCAGGATATGCCCTCATGCGCCCCATATACTCATTCGTATTCATCATTTTGGCCGCTCTAACCGGCTGCGAGGCGTATGACCCTGAAGCCGCATTACAGCCTCCGATTATTACCGCGGCCTTTGATGGAAAAACGGTCATGGCGACCCGCCGGCACCTAAAAGCTGTGTGTGAAAATGGCAGAGGTTTTTTTGATGTTATCAGCCCGACAGAGGTTATTTGCCGCTCCGAGCACTTTTGGCCTGAGGGTCGGGGCAAAGTGCCCATTGCCTTCAGCCTTGAGCAGGACCCTGCGGGCACTTACGTGCAAGCCGTAATGTTTTTGCCCATGTTAGACGGCACATGGCTTCCCTTTTTTGGCGAAGACGTGACCAAAACCATCCGGGATTTTCTCAGGAGCGCGGGCGCAGATAACATTTATGAGGTTGCAGAGATCTAAACTTCACGCTTGGCCGCCTGCACCTCGCGCTCCAGTGCATTCAAAAAGTTCGAGCGGTCCGCCTTGGAAAAAGGCTTACCCTTACCTTGGTGAAACGGGTCCGCCGCCCGCACATCGTTCATCAAATCCCGCATCGCGAGCTGGTTGCCTATGTTGGCCTTGGTAAACGCATCGCCATTATGGCGCAGCGCCCGCCCGCCATTCTCAAGGCATTTTGCAGCGAGCGGGATGTCTCCCGTAATGCAAATATCTCCGTGCTTAATGCGGTCCGAAATCCACATATCGGCCACATCGGGGCCATCTTCCACCACAACAATTTCCACCAAAGGGTGCGGGTTGGGCCGCATCCCGCCGTTGGACACAATATAAACCTGTAGTTTGTGCCGGTTCGCCACCCGCAAGGTTTCGTCCTTCACGGGGCAGGCATCTGCATCAATGTAGATAATCGTCATGGGCAGCCGCTTTCCAGAAATCCGAGTAACATTTGATCATTTTCCGCGCCCGAAACCAGAAACTGCCCACCGTTGATCGGCTCCACAATTCGGGCGCTTAGTATGGGTTCATCACAAACCACAAACGTAATATATTCATCGAGATGCCGAAGCGTGAATTCGGCAAATACCTTTGTGTCATAATCGGTCATACTGCCATAAACCGTGGCCCGTCCTTGCTGGTTTTCCCCAATCGCAAAAGAAACCGACCGCAGAAATTCGATCTGCTCAGTCTCCGCAATAATCCGCATTGGCAACACGGTGAAGTCGTCACCGCTCGGCACCCCGCTGAAGAGCGCAATTAGGGTCGCGAAGCCTTTGAGAAAGCTCGCAATAAGCCCTGACGATGAAACAACTTCCATTGTTAGACCCCGTGCAAAATTTCAGCGTGGTGCATAATATGGTCTTCCATAAAGCTGGCCACAAAGAAGTATGAATGGTCATAGCCCGGCTGCATCCGAAAGGTGCCGGCTTGCCGCTTTGCCGCCATCGCTTGCGCCAAGGTTTCAGGTTTTAAGAGGCCCAAAAACTGGTCGCTATCGCCTTGGTCTATCAGCACCGAAGTCGGAAAACCCTTTTCAGCCATCAGCTTACTGGCATCATGGCGCTGCCACGCGGCCTCATCCTCGCCCAAGTAAGCCGCCAGTTGCATGCGGCCCCAGTCAGAGCCAGTGGGGTTACATATTGGCGCAAAAGCGGAAACCGATTTATATTGCGCAGGGTTATTCAGCGCCAGCGTCAGCGCCCCGTGGCCGCCCATAGAGTGGCCCGTAATCCCCTGCGCCTCTTCCATAAGGTCAAAATTCCGAAAAATCAGCTTTGGCAATTCCTCACGAATATACGTCCACATACCAAAATGCGAGGCCCAAGGCGCCTCGGTTGCATCCACATAAAACCCCGCCCCTTGGCCAAGATCATAAGCCTCATCATTCGCCACGCCGTCACCGCGCGGCGAGGTATCAGGAAACACCAGCGCAATACCAACCTCAGCCGCCCAAGCCTGCGCCCCCGCCTTCACCATCGCATTTTCATGCGTGCAGGTAAGGCCAGATAAATACCAAAGCACCGGCACCGGCCCCTCTTTGGCCTGCGGCGGTAGGTAAACCGCAAAAGTCATCTCGCAATTACAGGCCTCAGAAGCATGGCTATAAACGCCCTGCGTGCCGCCAAAAGCAGCGTTTTCGGATATAGTTTTCATTTTGTAGCCTTATTGTAGTGCACGATCCCGCACCAATTTACTCTTAATTTCAGACAGCTATTGCCACGTCTACAGCAAATACAATGAATCCTCTTTATAGACATAAATCTCTAAAAATCCATGTGTAGTCGTTTTTGCCGTTTCTTTGAAAGATTCAATCAGGTCGTCCAAAAGTCGCTTGGAAAAAAGTGGGCTATTTAGATAACAAACAAGAATGCAGTTTGTAACGCCGTATGACTTTCTCTTGCCTGATTTTTTCTTAAGAATGCGTCGAAATGCACATTCTAGCACGGTGATTTTTTCGTTCAAATCCAATGGAACCGAAATTAACAAGTTCGGTCCTTGCCGGTTTTTCAATTCTTTTTCTTCTTCGGTGAGGCTCGCTTGTTCCGTCCCGCTACATATTGTAGTAATTTCAATTCCGAGCTCAATGCCATTATAGCATAATAAAAAGTCAGGCTTTTCCCGCTCGATTATTTCAACGGGAAAGGACTCCGGTTGGAGAAGGTCAGTCAATTTCAAAAACCGATTCAAAACCCACTTTTCTAGTTCTTTTTTCCGCCACTCCAGGCGGGCAGGGGCCGAAGCCCCCCACTGCTCAAGTTTTTGATGCAAGTCCCCGCCGGAAGATGCTTCTAGGGAAGCTTGCTGGTGCATCCCTAAAACTCCACCACCGCCCGAATGCTTTTACCTTCATGCATAAGGTCAAAGCCTTTATTTATATCTTCCAGCTTCAACTTATGCGTGATCATCGGGTCAATTTCAATCTTTCCTTCCATGTACCAGTCCACAATCTTTGGAACATCGGTGCGGCCGCGCGCGCCGCCAAAGGCCGTGCCGCGCCATGTGCGCCCTGTGACCAGTTGAAAAGGCCGCGTAGAGATCTCGGCACCAGCTGCGGCCACGCCAATAATAATGCTCTCACCCCAGCCCTTATGGGCGCTCTCGAGTGCTGTGCGCATCACCGACGTATTGCCAGTGGCATCAAAGGTATAATCCGCCCCGCCGCCCGTTAGCGCCACCAAGTGCGCCACAAGGTCACCGCTCACTTTGCTCGGGTTCACAAAATCGGTCATGCCAAAGCGCTTGGCCATTACGGCTTTGTTGTCATTCAAATCAACGCCCACAATCTGGTCAGCCCCCGCCATCCGCAGCCCCTGCACCACATTAAGGCCAATGCCCCCAAGGCCAAACACAATCGCCGTGCTGCCGATCTCAACCTTGGCGGTGTTAATCACCGCGCCGATGCCCGTTGTTACGCCGCAGCCGATATAGCAAACCTTGTCAAACGGCGCGTCTTTACGGATTTTCGCCAGCGCGATTTCAGGCAAAACCGTATGGTTGGCAAAGGTAGAGCAGCCCATGTAATGCAAAATCGGGGTGCCATCGAGCAGGCTAAAACGGCTGGTGCCATCGGGCATGAGCCCCTGCCCCTGTGTGCTGCGAATGCTCTGGCACAGGTTCGTTTTGGGGTTCAGGCAATAGTCACACTCACGGCATTCCGGCGTATAAAGCGGGATCACGTGGTCGCCCGGCTTCAAGCTGGTCACCCCAGCGCCCACCTCTAGCACCACGCCCGCGCCCTCATGGCCAAGGATCACCGGAAACAGCCCCTCAGGGTCCGCGCCCGAGCGCGTAAAGTCATCCGTATGGCAAAGCCCCGTGGCTTTAATCTCCACCAAAACCTCACCCGCCTTCGGGCCTTCAAGGTTCACTTCAACAATTTCCAAAGGTTTTCCGGCTTCAAAAGCCACGGCGGCGCGCGTACGCATAATATCTCTCCTGATGTTTATACGGGGAGCATTAGCCTAAACCGCTTGAATTGCAAATGCCACACACGAACACCGTCTTTTACTCGTGTGATTCAGGGCACGCAAACCGGCTCCAGCGACTGTCGTCAGCAAGGGGAAGGTAGATGCAAACCGTACTATCTATGTCAGCCCGTTCAAAAAACGTATCAACAGAAATAGCGCTACAGGATTCACAAAACTCAGGGAGCCCAGCGATTTCCGGCTTTAGAATTAGCGGCAGCTCCCTAGAACCCTCCTGAGGCAGCGAAATCTCCATAATTTCAGTATAAGTTTCGGGGCCGTAAGCATCCCTGTCCAACGCTGAAAATCGGATAATTCTTTCTTTTGAAATAGAAGGAAAGTACCTAGCTTGGCTAGACTGAACAAGCATCATTATATCGTCTACTTCCACCTCGAGCGTGACAACGACCTCAACAAAATCGGCACGCTCCACAGCGGTTTCTTGCGGCTCAAAACCCAGCACACGCATGCTCGTCACAAGATTTTCCACCAGATACGTGCCCTGAAACCGCTCGGCTTGACTGTAACCAGGAACCGCGAGAAATGCAGGAATAAACACATTCACAACATCCCCAGCCCGAAGGTTAACGAAATCATCCTGTTCTATTGACACCAGCATGGCAAATCTTCGCATACCCGTGCGCAATGTCACCGGCGCCGCCACCTCCTCTATCGGAGCGGGAGCCTCATATTGTGCGGATGCAGAATCATACCCGTTCTCTGATGAAAACACCAAAAATAGTGCGGCCAATACCTCAATAAATATATTCACTATATTGCCCCAATCCATTCACACGACACCTCAACATAAGGTTGTGTATTCGCCATGTCAAGCAATCGCGGCGCGTTTTCAATGCCTCACGGCACCAACCGCGAAATCAACTGCTGCGCACAATTCGCCGCCGCCCGCTGCGCCAGCAAGGTGGTTAGCCGCGCGCCGTCTTCCACCGCAGATGAAATCAGCGTGGTGTTGCCTTGGTTGCCCTCGCAGGTGCTTGCGGCAATCACCTCGCCGCTGGCAATGTCGACAAGGTTCATTTGCGCGGTCACCACAATGCGAAAAGCCTCGTCGACCAAGCCCAAATTCCGCCCCGTGCTATCGGCGAAATATTCCAGCGCTACCACGTCTACCACCACGCCACTCAGCCCGCGCCGCCAGCTCGGCCACCTTTGGCCCGCGCTCCACGCTGCCGGTTTCGCGCACAGAGCCCGCATAAAACGCCCGCACGTTTTCCCTCGCGCCAAATTCAGCCATCAGCTGGTCCGCAATCATGCTTTCAATAATCGCCCCCGGGTCTACCCCACTGGGCGTTGGCACCTCGCCAATGCGCGAGCGCGCCCGCTCGTCAGCATTCAGCGCACGCGTTACCGCTTTGCCAATAAAAAACCCGGCTATCCCACCACCAAGCCCCACGCCGCCGCTTTGGGCAATCCGCCGCGCAAAGGGCGGCGGTCGCTCAGACGTGCGTGAAATCGGCTGCCCCGCAATCTGGTCGGGCGCCAGCGCTATCGAATTTTCAGCAGGGTTTCCGCAGGCGGCCAGCATTAAGGCCAGCCCAAGCGCCATCATTTTTCTTAATATCATTATCAAATCACTCAAATAGCTAAGCACATTACGCTAGCCCGAGTGTATTTCGATAACGCCCACCCGTCCAGAGCTGGCAAGCGGCCATCCGCCGATCTTCGTCCTAGTTCACACCGGAAATATACACACCCAAGCTGCCATTCGGATGGCGAAATGGCAAAACCCAAACAACCCCGCCAACACGCCCGTTTGCAATGCCGTTTTGCAAGGCCCGCGTTTGGGCCGCCGACATATAACAGTCGGTGTAATATGTCGCGGTGGCCAGCTCGCTGCGCCGCGCGAGGTTCACAAAATAATTATCGGCACCATCCGTCAGCACACCGCTGCCATCAGCCCTACCCGATTTATGAAAGTTCGCACGGTCTTGCTGGAGCACCGCGGCAAAGCCTCCCAGCCGCACGCCCTTTGAATTATACAAATCCCGCTCAGCGATATTTGCGATATAATTCGTGAGCACAGGCACGGTAAACTGCCCGCCCGCCTCGGAAACCGTCACTCTGTCGCCGGTGTCTTCAACGCAGCCTTGCGAAAAGGCCACCGAAGGCAAAAGGGCCAGTGCAAAGGCCGCTACTTTTAGTCCAAAATTCATAATACGTTATCCCATCAACCAAATAAATACTGCCAAGCCGTCGCGCGGCTCCCGAAATAGATTCACCCCGATAAAACCCGGGATCTCGCCACTTTCAATATAACCTTTCAGCGCATCTGAATAGTCAGCGCTATATTCGGTTGCGCACTGAAAGTAATACGGGCCAGACGATAAAACAGCACGACGCGCCGCCGATGTGAAATAGCTGTCTGACATTTCGGTGAAGTCGGCAGAGCTATCAAGCACGCCGGTTTTATGCACATTGGCGCGGTCCTGCTGAAGGATCGCGCCAAAATTCGTGAGCCGCGCCCCGCGCGAATTATACAAATCCCGCTCGGTAATATCAGCAATATAGCCGACCATCACCGCCGACTGATAGCTGCGCCCGCCCTCGACAACCGTAACATTTCGCCTGTCATTTTCTGAGATACAGCCTTGCGAAAAACCGGCAGAAGGCAGCAATACCAGCGCCAGTGTGGCCGCTTTTAGCCCGAATTTTTCCATCACAAATCCAATCAAAACAATACTATCGTGATCAGGGTACTTAAAACTCGGGCCACAAGCAAGCCGCGCCGAAGCGCTTACTTTGCGCGGCTATTCGGGTGCAAAGACTTCCCCAAAATATGCTCATCCGCGCCAATCACATGGCTGGCAGAGCCCACAATTTTCGGGTCCGGCAACGGCGCATTTTCCTCGTTACGATCAGGATACGGAATTTGCGAAAGGAAGTGCCGCATGGTGTTCAGCCGCGCCCGTTTTTTGTCGTTGGATTTAATGATCGTCCACGGCGCATCGGCGGTATCCGTATAGAAAAACATCGCCTCTTTGGCCTCGGTGTAATCATCCCACTTGTTCAGGCTGGCGCGATCAATCGGCGAAAGCTTCCACTGCTTCAAAGGGTCATGCTCACGGCTCTCAAACCGGCGCTTTTGCTCTTGCTGCGTCACCGAAAACCAGTATTTGAAAATGTAGATACCCGAACGCGCAAACATCCGCTCAAGGTCCGGTGTTTCACGCATAAATTCGAGATATTCCTGCGGCGTGCAAAAATCCATCACCCGCTCTACGCCAGCACGGTTATACCATGAGCGATCAAACAACACCATTTCGCCCTTGCTCGGAAGATGCTCGATATAGCGTTGATAATACCATTGGCCCTGCTCACGGTTTGTGGGCTTATTCAGCGCCACAACCCGCGCGGCACGGGGGTTCAGGTGCTCCATAAACCGCTTGATAGTGCCGCCTTTGCCCGCAGCATCGCGGCCTTCAAAAATAATGATAACCTTGGCGCCGGTATCTTCCACCCACTTCTGCACTTTCAGCAGCTCAACCTGCAAAAGAGCCTTTTGCTTTTCATAGTCGTTTTTCTTGATCTTGTCCGAATACGGGTACTGCCCTTGCTCAAAACGGCTAAGCGGTGAAGGCTTTCCTTCGGCCAAAGCATCGGTGGGTATTGATTTGCGCATCGCGACTCTCCTCTAGTTTTTCGCCACACTCTGCGCATTAATCCTCGCCGCCCGTATTGACCCACATCAATCTTTCGAAATGTTTTTGCTCCGCAATTTTTTAATCGCCCCGCGTTGGGTTTTCCCATCCAACCGCCGCCGCTTAGAGGCCAGCGTGGGTCGCGTTTTCACCCGCCGTTTAGGCCGGTGCAACGCCAGCAAAACCAGCTCCCGCAGCTTCTCTTCCGCCAGCTCCCGATTGCGCGCCTGCGTGCGGTGCTTTTCGGCGGTAATAATAACCGCGCCATCCTTTGTCCAGCGCCACCCCGCCAGCTTTTTCAGCCGCACCTTGGCATCCCCCGGCAAGCTCGGAGACCGCGCGGCCTCAAACCGCAATTCCACCGCCGTAGAAACCTTGTTCACATTCTGCCCCCCAGGGCCGGAGGACCGCACAAAAGTCTCGGTCAGCTCCCAGTCGAGCAGGGTAATGTTTTCATTAATGCGGATCATAAATTACCAAGTGAGATGAAAATTGTTTAAACACTATACTTATTCATCATAGGAGAAACAAATGACAACCGATGAAAATGATTTTGATAACCTTGTGTATAGCTTCTTTAAGAAGTTTTCGCGGTTCGAATATGCATTGAAAGAGGTCGGGCTCTTGAGGCAGCCCAAAACTGGTAGCCCAGCCGAAGCGGGCTGGGCTGCTTTTGTTCAACAGTATCAAAATGAATACACTCTAACTAAGTCGGCCAAAACCCTCATCGAACTGAATCCGAAAAAGCAACGTGTCGGTGAAAATAATTCCTTACCGTGGAAAGCCGTGGAATTCTCCAAAGATTGCACAGAACTTTGCAAGATTGACCGACTTCTGAGGATCACACGCAATAACGTATTCCACGGAGGCAAGAATAATGCAGAAGGGTGGGACGGAGGAAGCCGGGCAACAGATATTCTTGAAAATGCAAGTTTGGTTTTGGAAGAGTTGGCATTATTTGCAGATCAAGCTGGTGCTGTCGGTTTCAACATTTTTTTCACATGCGAGTATTAGATAAGAGCTTTCCACCTAAATATACGTCTTATGCGCCACCCTGTCAGGAGTATCAAAATGCGGGGTGGCCGCAAATTGCGTCAGGTGCAGGCCATCAGGCCGCACGGCATAGCGGTGCATCGAGGTATGCGCCACATTCATAAACACCTTAGCTTTTGCAGGCACATCCAGTGCCAGCGAAAGCGTGGTGAGTGTGGCAATCACCCCAGCCGAGGTCACCATCAGCACCCGCCCCTCCAGTTTATCCGCATCCTCCAGCGCGCCGGTAATCCGGTTGCAAAAATCAGCGTAGCTCTCCAGCCCGTCCTCAATATCCCCCTCGCGCCACGCCGTCAAAAGCAGCGGCGCATGGGTCGAAAACTCCTCTTCAGAGGTTGGCCACGGCACGCCAGCGCGCACCTCAAGGCTGGCCGCCAGCCCGAAGTAATCCATCTCGTTTAAGCGCGGGTCCACCGTATGCGGCGCATCTAACCCCAGCCCCTCAGCCGTTTGCACCTGCCGGTTCAAGCTGCCCGAAATCACATGGTCAAACCCGTGGCTGGCCTTAATATGCTCCCCCAGCCAGCCCGCTTGCCGCAGGCCAAGTTCTGAAAGGCTATCATAACTAGCTTCGGTTTTAGCGCCGGTTTGCGCCTGCCCGTGCCGAATGAGCGTTAGGTCATACATAATCTGCTCCTTGGTAAGGCCCCTCTATAGGCGATTGCGCCCTGCGGTTCAATCAACCCTTGAACCCGCCCCCGCTTTTCTATAGCTACGCCGTTTTTACAGGAGCCGCGCCATGCAAGCCCAAACCCTTGCCATAGATTTTGGCACCTCAAACACCGCTGTCGGCTTTATGCTAAACGGCGCGCCCGTGCTGCTGGACATCGAGCCAAACAGCCCCACGCTGCCGACCTCGATCTTCTTTGATTACGACAGCCGCGAAACCCTTGTGGGCACCCCTGCCAACAAGGCGCTGATTGATGGCGAATATGGCCGCTTTATGCGCGCACTCAAAAGCGTGCTTGGCACCAGCATCATGCATGAAAAACGCCGCCTTATGGATGAGCAGATGGATTTCATCGAGATTATCAGCCGCTTCCTGCGAGAGATCAAAACCCGCGCAGAAACCGCCTCGGGCCTGCGCTTTAACACCGCCCTTTCAGGCCGCCCCGTGCATTTTCATAGCAATGACCCGCAGAAAGACGCCCAAGCCTTGGCGGACCTGCGTGCCTGCTACCTTGCGGCAGGCTTCACTGATGTGGAGTTTATGCTTGAGCCAGAAGCCGCCGCGCTAGCCAACCACAGCCACCTCGCCCAAGGCACCATCGGCATGATCGTTGATATCGGCGGCGGTACGTCTGATTTTACCATTTTCGAAATCGTTAAAGGCGGCATAAGAATCCTTGCCAGCCACGGCGTGCGCGTAGGCGGCACAGATTTTGACCGTAAGCTGAGCATTGACCATATCATGCCGCTGCTTGGCAAAGGCAGCCAAATCTGCAAGGCTTTTGGCAATGAGACCATGCCCACCCCCAACGCCATTTTCCACAACCTCGCCACGTGGCAAAAAATCCCGTTTATGTATACCCGCGAGATCCGCCGCGAGGCCGATGAGCTGTTCAGGTACGCCGCCGAGCCAGCCCTGCTTAAGCGCCTCGCCGATACGCTGGAAAACGAACTCGGCCATGATCTCGCCTTTGCCGCTGAGCACGGAAAAATTGCAGCCAATATTGCCGATGCCGAGATTGATCTTTCAGCGCTGGAACGCCGCCTAACCGCCCCCCTCAGCCAAGCCGCTCTTGGCCAGTCACTTGAAGCGCTCACCGCGAAAATAAAAACCGCTGCCGCAGAAACCCTCGCATCAGCCAGCCTTACCCCCGACCAAATCAGCAGCCTAATTTTCGTCGGCGGCTCCAGCCTGATGGGCGTGGTCGAAGCCACCCTGCAAAGCCAGTTCCCCACCGCCAAACCCCACCGCACCTCTGCCTTCACCGCCGTCATCGAGGGCCTTACCCTCGCCACAAGGTAGGTTTAACGTGAGGCCTACAGCCATAAATGGTCAGTTGGGCAGCCCACTCAAATAGTGCTCCACGGCTCCGCAGTTACTATGATCATGTGATTCAACACGTGCTGGCATAATAAACCCTATTTAGAGACACTTGCAGCAGCACCAGAAACTCGACTGCCAATTAAATAAACTTGCGCACTTGCCACACACCTGGGGAAAAGCCCCCCAAACTGTGGTTTCTTAACGCAAAAATATACCCTTGAAGGTCTATCACTCTCGGGGAGTCGGATATACTCTCCGTCCACCCAGCCGTGTGTTGATTTCACGTAATCCGTGAGCTCCCAACCAGAATCCTCAAAAAATGAGGTTAATTCATCAATGCTGCACTCAAGCCCCACCAACGCCTGTCCGCTATACACAGAACCGATTTCATGGAAATCCCGCCCTTCGTTTCTGGTCAGCATATCCACAAATGGCGGCGCCGCCAGAACTGCCGCGCAGTCTGCATCCGCACCGTCTGCCAGTGCCAAGGCCGGAAGGCCCAGGCAAAGCGCCGCTGCAAAAATCATTCTAAGCCATGCCATATCTCACACCTCTTCGCGCAGCGGATATCAGAGGAAATATCCGGTAGATTGATAGCCCATCATTGCGGTTCTCCTAGAGCGGGTCAAGCATGGTTTAAGCACTACGAGCAGTTGACCCACCGTCACCTCAACCCGCGCGCTCGCTCGCTCGCTCGCAAGACCCTGCACCCAAAAGATTATGACCTCAAGCGCCTTAGCCGGCTCTCATAAAATAGAAAGGGCCGCCCCAATTAAGGAACGGCCCAAACTCGAGTTTGGAGGTGGACAGACTGCGGGCCACCTATCGAGGGTTACCCCGGGCTAGATTTTCATCTCCCGCATGTCCTTAACCAAGTTCTCCAATATCCCAATAGACATCGGCACCTCCTTTCTCAAAGTTTCAGATGAGGTGAGCTTAGCCCAGAAATGCTTAACCGCAAATAAATTATGCGCGCGCAGGCGTGATGCGGCTTATGGCTATCCGGTATGGCCCCAGCGCCACCAGCGCGAGGCTCATTTTTACCGCAAAATCTGCCACGGCCAAGCTGACCCAAAGCGGCGCTGCTGGCCCTATCCCAAACATCGGAAAAACCTCCCGCGCCCATCCATTAGGCTGGCTCGGATCAAGAAAAATAAACGCCCCGGCAAAGGCAATGCTGAAAAACAGCACCGTATCCAATGTTGACCCAATAAACGAACTCACCAAAGGCGCTTTCCACCAGCCGCGGTTCCGCAGGTGATCAAAAACCAAAACATCGGTCATTTGCGCCAAAAGAAAAGCACTGCCAGAGGCCAGCGCAATGCGCAGGCTTACGGCTGGGCCAAATTCCAGCATAATTTGTGTGCCAATCAGCGAGCAAACCACACCCACCACAAAGCCGGCCAAAACCACCTTGCGGGCCTGCTTGGCACCATAGGTCCGGTTCATCAAATCCGTTACGAGAAACGCCAGCGGATAGGTGAACGCCCCCCATGTCAGCCAGTCTCCCAGCAGGAACTGCACCAAAATATTACTGGCCACCACAATGGTTGCCATGGCGATCACGCCAAGTATGAGTCTAGGTTTCATCATTTTATCCCGTATTTTTTAAGAAGGTCAGCGGTGACTTCTGCCGGAGAATCCGGCTGTTCGCTGCTATACGTCCGAAAGAAAATAAACACAAGCGTTGCCCTATGGGTGTTTTCACCTATGCTTATTAGGGTGTGGACTCAATTGCACCACTGTCTAATCGCAAACAAATGCAGCATAGCGAGAAAATTCCGGCTGAGTTTCTCAAATCGGGTGGCGAGCCTACGCATGTCCTTCATCCTACAGAAAAATCG
>NVUX02000040.1 GCA_002402045.2 Paracoccaceae bacterium
CGGCATCAAAGTCTCAGCCACTCTGGAAGAAACCGGCCTGCCTTACGAGGCTCATCTCGTGAGTTTCGGCACCAATGACCAAAAGTCTCCAGAATTTGAATCTCTCAACCCCAATGGCAAAATCCCTGCTATCATTGATCCCAATGGCCCCGGCGGAAAACCCATCGGCTTGTTTGAAACAGGCGCCATCATGATTTATCTGGCAGAAAAATCAGGCAAGCTTCTATCCGGCGATCCGGCAGAGAAGTACGAAACCTTGCAATGGTTGATGTGGCAAATGGGCGGTTTTGGCCCCATGTTAGGGCAAGCCCATCATTTTAGATTATATGCCCCCGAGCAAGTGCCTTACGCCATAAAACGTTATACTGACGAATCGGCACGGCTATATGGCGTGTTGGATCGCAAATTAGCACTCACCGAATTTGTCGCGGGTGATTATTCGATTGCCGATATGTCAATTATCGGCTGGGCAAAATCGCATGAAGGGCAGGGGCAAGATTTGAATGATTTTGCCAATGTAAAACGTTGGTATGATGTGATGATGGCGCGGCCTGCGGTAAAACGGGCATTGGCGATTACCAAGCCTGAATAGTAGATAATAACCAAAAAGGGCAGCCAAATGGCTGCCCTTTTTAAATCCCATTCTAAAATTCTATTCCAAATAATCCTCGCAACGTGCTGGAACTTGGTTGCCCCAAGGCATAATCGGTACGGTTGAGGTTGAGTTTTTGGGTGAACCTTCGATAATTTTATCGGAATACACTAGATATACCAGTGTGTTTCGTTTGGCATCACAGCCACGAACTATGCGCATTTTCTTAAACAAAACCGAACGTTTTTTACGATACATAACATCGCCTTGCTCAAATTTTTCGGTAAATTCTATAGGGCCAACTTGGCGACAAGCTAATGAAATGTCCGAAAGTTCCTCGGCCACACCAAAGAAACCTGATACACCACCTTTTTCAGGAACGGTAAAATGACAGGCAACGCCTTCAATGATTGGGTCGTCAATTGCATAGACTGCTAATTTATGATCTGGCGCCAAAAACTTCCACACTGTTGACTTTTTAAAGATTAAATCTGGTTCTTCGGCTTGCGCCATACTGGTGCTTCCAAACGCCAATGTCGCAATGAATATAGAGCCGACGATGAGTTTTCTTGTCTTTTTTACCCAATTTTTCATGTAATTATCCTTATCTTTGTTGCCTCCAATATGGGGGCAGTGATGGGGGTTTGCAATTAAAAATAAAATAATTTGAAGTTTCTTATTGACCTTAGTTTAATGGTGTACTACTTATCTAACACACCAATATACAAAAGGATGATTCAATCAATGTATGAATGGAATAAAAATCAGCCGATATTTTTGCAAATAAGGCAAAAAATTATCGAAATGATTTTAAACAAAAATGTAAAATCAGGTGAGGCACTACCTTCTGTGCGGCAATTGGCGACAGAATTATCGGTAAATCCGCTAACCGTAACAAAGGCATATCAATCTCTGGTTGATTTGCAAATTATTGAGAAAAAACGCGGTTTAGGGATGTTTGTTATGGAAAACTCACAAAAGGAATTGCTTAATGTTGAGCGCAAAAAATTCCTATCTGATGAATGGCCACAGATTTTAAAACGCTTAGAATCGTTAGGTATCAAGTTAACAGATCTGATTAAGAAGGAGCAGGGCGCATAATGGTACAACTTATTAAAGTGAACGGCCTGTCAAAAAGCTTTGGCAAAGAACAAGTGTTGAAAGACATTAGTTTTGGCATAGAAGAAGGCAAAATTTACGGCCTTATTGGCCATAATGGCGCGGGTAAAACCACAATTTTAAACAGCATTTTGGGTTTAATTGATTATGAAGGTGAAATAAGTGTTCTGGGGCAATCGCCTTACGATAAACGCTACCAATTGATGGAAGACATCGCGTTTATTTCAGATGTGGCAAGTTTGCCACGATTTTTAAAAGTGAACCAGCTTATCAAAATGATGAGTGATATTCACCCCAAATATAATGAGGAGAAAACCCATGAATATTTACAGAACTCGAATATTAAGCTTCAAACTAAGATTAAATCTTTATCAAAAGGTATGCTCGCTCAGCTCCATCTGGCCTTGGTAATGTCTATTGATGCTAAGATCTTGGTATTGGATGAACCGACATTGGGCTTAGACATCATTAATCGTAAGAATTTTTTCAAACAACTAATTGACGACTATATGCATGATGGCAGAACCATTGTCATTACCACGCATCAAGTTGATGAAATTGAGTTTTTACTTTCAGACATTATGTTTGTGCGGGCAGGGGAGTTGATATTAAATTGCCCGATGGAAGAAATCAGCGAGCGATATGCGCAGCTTTTAACCAATGAAGAAAATGTCAGCGCAGCGCGTGAATTGAAACCAATTTACGAAGACAAGCAATTTGGCCAAACTATGATGATGTTTGACAAAGTTGATGCCGAAAAACTGGCCCAATATGGGCAAGTTTCAATACCAAATATTAGCGACTTATTCGTTGCTTTGATGCAACAGTAGGGAGATGAAAAAATGAATATAAAAGCTGACATAGCGATTGTTAAAAAAGAACTGATAGAGCATAAAGGTTCATTGTTTTTTGCACCGGCCATATTGATAGCCCTGTTTTTTGTGCTGGTAACGTTTCAGACACTATTCTTAGGAATAGAAGATTTTGATCGTGACTTGCCTTTCCATGAAGTTTTTATCATGGCATTTATGGCAGGTACCGCATTTTTCAGCATATACATGCTGATTACCTTATTCTTCTATTACGCTGATGCATTTTCAGCCGATGGTAAAAATAACGGCCTACTATTTTGGAAATCTCTACCGATGAGCGATTTGCGGATTTTATTGCTTAAACTGCTTACGGGTACGATTGTCATTCCACTAATTATTTTGTGCTGGGTGGTGGTTTCGAGTGTGGCCTCTTACATTATTGGTGTGATTAATTACAGTGATTTCGTAAGCTTTATAGCACCGTGGACCGCGCTTTCTACATTGCTGCAACTGTTTGTCCATCTAGCGGTTGTTTTGGTGATTGTGCTGTTATGGTTGGCACCATTCTACGCTTGGGTGGCAATGTTGAGTGTTTTCTTTAAGAAATGGGCTATCGCCCTCGCGTTTGTCATTCCACTTGTATTGATTACAATGGAAGAGATATTTAGTTTTGATGCCTTCCAATCCAGCTATATAGGTGATTTTATTGAGCATAGATTTAAAAATATAGTTGATCACTCAATCGGAACGGATGCAGCATTTAATGCAAGCATGACGAGCTTGGATATGGATTTTGATGAGGGTCGAAACATACATGGCGCCACAATTTTTCTTGAAAGACTGCCCGAAATGTTATGGCATTTTATCAGCCACGTGAGGTGGATGTCACTTTTGGC
>NVUX02000041.1 GCA_002402045.2 Paracoccaceae bacterium
GTTGTATGTCCAGAGCCAATCTGTGGCCTGTTCCTGAGCCTCCTCTATTGTTTCAAAGATGTTCTGGTCCAGCCATTCGTGGCGGACTGTTCGGTTGTAACGTTCAATGTAGGCATTCTGTTGCGGCTTTCCTGGCTGGATGTATAGGATGTGAATGCCTGCCTTCTCAGCCCACGCCATCAGTTTGCCGCTGACGTATTCAGGGCCGTTATCCACCCGAATTATCTGCGGCTTGCCTCGCCACTCAATAATCCGGTTCAGGCTCCGCACGACCCTTTCAGCAGGCAACGAGAAGTCCACTTCGATGCTCAATCCCTCGCGGTTGAAGTCCACTCTCGGGATATTGCTACGCAATACCCTGCCGTGCAGTGATCCAGCACGTTCAGGGTGCGAATGCTTCGCCCATCAGCTAATTGGTCGGCCATGAAGTCCATGGACCATGTATGGTTGGCGATATCTGGCACCGCCAGCGCGTCTGGTTTATCCCGTTTCAGCCGCTTTTTGGGTCTGATCCGCAGGTTCAGCTCCAGTTCGCAGTAAATCCGCCTTACGATGAATGTTCCATTCACCTACCGGCCAGTGGGTAGACACGCTTATGATTCCAGCCAAAACCTTTCACATTCCGCAAATACAGAAAGCATAGGCCAAAGCCCCAAGTGCGGCGGTTGTCGGTTAACTTCTCTAGCCAATCTGCGATCTCGGCATTCTCGTCACTCAGCTTGCATTTATATCGATAACAGTTTTCACTGATCTGAAATGCGCGGCAGGCCAAGGCAATGCTAACCCCGCGATCCACGACTGCCTGAACGGCCATCTCCTTCCTTCGGCCCTCTCGGTGATTGCATGCAATCACCTGCCGGGTAATAGATGGCCGCATTACTTTTTTCCAAGAACTTCCTTTAACAGGTCATTCTGCATGCTCATCTCAGCATACATTCGCTTCAGGCGGCGGTTTTCCTCGGCTAAAGCCTTCATCTCCGACATCATAGACGCATCCATACCGCCAAACTTCACACGCCATTTGTAAAAGCTGGCGGTGCTCATCCCGTGTTCTCTGCAAAGTTCAGATACCGGCACACCGCTTTCGGCCTGCTTCAAAATACCCATGATCTGTGCGTCGCTGTATCCTGCCTTCTTCATCAAAATCTCCTCAGATTATTATGCCGAGAAAATTCTACTTGTGAACACCAATAGTTTTAGGAGGGATTACCGGTGCTCTGGATGATCGATTCAAAAACTCGTCTGTTGAATGGGATTTCCTAGCCATTTCCAACAGCTTTACGCGAGATGCCGAACTTGAGGCTAAGCAAACTGGAAAGCCTCGTGGCCTTGTTTTCGAGTCAGATGACCCGAAAATTCGCGTTTGGGCCAAAACATGGGGCCAGATCATCGATGAATCCCAAGGCAGGTTGACATTCTTCAAGCGTGGGTTGGAATATGAAGCTAACGATGTGCATGCGCTAGAATACCTGAAAGGTATAAGCGACGAGTATCTAAGCGACGAGGTGCGCCAGAAAATATCTGAAATGGCAGCCCAGTAATCTTTCCTAATGCAGATCAATGCTTTGGTTTTATTGTATATTTGGTGCGAGCGGGGGGACTTGAACCCCCACGGCCATACGGCCAACAGATTTTAAGTCTGGCGTGTCTACCTATTCCACCACGCTCGCATTCTTTAACTGCAATCGGGCCTATATCGGGCCTGAAAACTGATCTTACGCCTTAACGCCTTGCCCTGTATACGTTCTACTGTACGAAACAAAGGACTTTAAGTTTGGCGTGTCTACCATTCCACCACGCCCGCAGCTTGGGGCAAGATAGCTTTATATCGGCTGATGTAAAGCGATTAACCCGATTTTCGCCATGCATTTGAGCGGGCCAAAATACCTTTGCTCAGGAGCGCGTGCAAAATACGCGCACCCGCGTTGGTATAGAAGATCATCATGCCCATAGCCGCAGCTGGCGCGATATCTCCTGCGTCATTCATATTAAGCACGGCAACCGATGCCAAAGCCGTATCGGTGGAGTAAAGGAAGACCACAGCGGAAACGGTTGTCATCGCATTTACAAAAAGATAAATCGAAATATTGAGGATCGCCGGAAGGGAAACAGGGACGGTGACGCGCCAAAAAAGCTTATAAAAGGGCTGTTTGAGAGATTGAGAAACACTTTCAAACTCCGTGTCCATCTGCTTTAGCGCCGTTACAGCCGTCAGGTGGCTGACGGTGTAAAAGTGGGTTACCGTAGAAACCACGAGAATGATCATGGTGCCATAGATGAAATTGAGCGGGTTTGACGGGTTATTAAAATAGAAAATATAGGCGATGCCGAGCACCATGCCGGGGATGGCCATCGGCAGCATGGCAAGCCCTTGAAAAATGGCCCTGCCCTTCTCGAAGCCTTTGGTTTTTTCAACCATATATGCCCCGAGGAAAACCACCACCGTTCCGATGATTGCAGTAAGAATCGCGAGCAATAGTGAGTTGGTGTACGAGCCCCAGCCACCGCCATCCATACGCGAAAAATCATAATTTTTAAGCGAGAGCGATAGGTTGTAAGGCCATTGTTTTATCAGCGCGGCAAATTGGCAAACAGCAATGATACCGACGATGAAGATGGCGACAAAGCTTGCATATCCGAAGAAAAACCAATCCATAGGCTTGTTGGGTTTTGGCTCAAAAACCACAGAGCGGGAGGTCAGCAACGCGACCTGTTTTTTCTGCATTCGGCGGTCTATGCCAAAGGCAAGCAGCGCTGGAACAAGCAGGACGATGGAAACCACGGCGCCCATCTCGAAATTTTGCTGGCCAATCACTTGCTTATAAATATCCACCGCCAGCATATTGAAGTTGCCGCCAATAACCTTGGGCAGGCCAAAATCAGTGATCACGAGGTTAAAAACCACGAAGGCCGCGGAAAACAGGCCGTATCGGGCACCGGGAATAGTGACCGTCCAAAACGTGCGCCAGCGGGAGGCTTTTAGGGATTCAGACGCCTCAAACAAGCGGGCATCAGAGATGGAGAGCGCAGTGGAAATGATGATCATGGCATGCGGGAAGGTGAAGAACACCGAGCCGATCACAATGCCAATCGGGCCGTTTATATCATGGCCAAACATCAGGGCTTTGAGCATGCCTTGGCGCGGAGAAAACAGGTAAAGCAGCGCGATACCGGGCAAAAGTGACGGGACAAGAATGGGCATCATCGCCACCATGCGGAACACGCCTTTTAGGTGCATTTTACTGCGCGCAAGAGCATAGGCAAACCAAAACGCGAGCGAAACGGTGATAACGGTAACGATTACCGCGATCAGCAGCGAATTTTGCACGGATTGAAACAGCGCCGGGGTGGAAAAATAGGTTTTGAAGTTGGTAAGTCCTCGCTCGGAAACCGGACGGAGCACAACGCGGCGGAACGTGTTACTATCCAGCTCCACCCAATCCGGCCCTGAGTTGCGCTCTGAGCCTATCAGATACACAGCGCTGGGTGTGACCCCACGAAAACGATAATTTACGGGGCTGCGAAAGCTGAAATCAGGGAAAAACTGCGCAATGCCCAGCCTCCCGTTGGTGTTGGTTGACAGGTCTTCAACAACCGAAGGGCTTGGCCGCATATTATGGCTTGAAAGCGTGAGCGTTTCGCCAAAATTCCCGCTCTCATCACTCACCTGAACTTCATATTGCCTGAGGTCAAAATGATAGATCGTGAAGGCTTTTGAAAGCATCACATATAGCGGCAGCGCCAACGCGACGATTAGATAAAGCCCGATAACCAGCATAAAGCTGCGCTGCGCCCAATCATCCCGCCCGAGCTTGGGTTTTACCAACGGCCCGCGCATCTAGCCAGCCTCGGGAAAGGTTTTTAGCCGCTCGGAAGGCAGCTGAACAAACAGGCTGGTCCCCTCCTCAAGCCCCAAACGGCGCACGGCATTGATGGAAAAATCAGCAGAAAACGCAACATCTCCCAATTCTGTATTAGCCAGCTCTGCGCGAAAAAATGAGCCGAGAAACTCCATAGATTTGATGTTGGCTTTCACGGTGTTAGCCCCTTCAGTCTCAACAGGAAGCACATCTTCGGGGCGGATAGTTACAATAATTTTTCCAGATAATTCATTGTTATCACACTCTAATTTCACGCTTCCTATTTTGACACTATTACCATGGGCCTCGGCTGGAAGCTGGTTCATCGCCCCGATAAAATCGGCAACAAAAAGGCTGGCGGGGTTACGATAAATCTCCAGCGGCGTCCCGACCTGCTCAATGGTGCCGTGGTTCATCACCACAATCCGGTCGGCCATAGAAAGCGCTTCTTCTTGGTCATGGGTCACCATTACGGTGGTAATACCTAGCTTGCGTTGCAGGTCCTTAATTTCGTGGCGAAGAAAAATCCGCACCTTGGCATCAAGTGCAGAAAGCGGCTCATCTAGCAGTAAAAGGCCGGGTTTGGTGGCGATAGCGCGCGCAAGAGCTATGCGCTGCTGCTGGCCACCCGAAAGCTGGGCGGGATACTTTTTGCCTTGTTCTGGCAGGCCGACAAGCTCCAAAAGCTCCGCCACGCGGGCCTTAACTTCAGATTTGGGGCGCTTGGCGTTTTCAAGCCCGTAAGCGATGTTTTTCTCAATCGTTAGGTTGGGAAACAAAGCATAAGACTGGAAAACAATGCCAAAATTCCGCTCAGCTGGCGGAAAGTTTGATACATCCACCCCGGCCTGCTCCACTTTGCCCGAAGTTTGTAGATCAAGCCCGGCAATAGCGCGTAAAAGCGTGGTTTTTCCGCAGCCAGAAGGGCCGAGAAAGCAGAGGAATTCGCCCTCGATAACATCAAGTGAAATTCCCCGCAGGGCCGTAAAATCTCCAAAATTTTTCCAGAGGTTTTCGATACGCAGATAGATGGAAGGCGCAGAATCTAGCATTTAATGTCCTTGCTAACAGAGGTAAAGGGGCAGCCGCGCCGCCCCTTTTATGCGTATCCGATACCCTTATTTCGGGTCAGATTTGCCGTCATAACGGCTTGCCCATTCTGCCAAAATAGCGCCGCGATTATTGGCGGCGAACTCAAAGTCGTTGTCGATCATTGCATCAACAAGGCCTTCAGGGAAGTACTCAACCGGCTGCGCCACACCCGGATATGCCACAACGGCATAGCCTTGGTTATAGAGCTCATTGGCCTTCCGGGTCACGGTCCAGTCAACCAGCGTTTGTGCGGCTTCAAGATTGGCGGTGCCAGCCACAATCGCGGTGGCTTCCATATCCCAGCCTACGCCTTCTGTTGGCACAATGATCTCAATAGGTGCGCCAGCAGCCTTAGATTTGGCCCCCCGGAAGGCAAACGAAACGCCAACTGTGGTTTCACCAGCCGCGGCCAGCTTGCACGGTGCAGAACCAGAGTGGGTGTAGCGGGAGATATTTGCGTGCAGCCCATCCATAAATTCCCAGCCGCCATCTTCACCAAAGATCTGCAACCAGCTTGATACATCAAGGAAGCCCGTACCCGAAGAATTTGGGTTTGGCATAATGATGTGGCCTGCATAAACAGGGTCCGTTAGGTCTGCCCAGCTTGTCGGAGCAGGCACACCGTTGGCTTCACCTTCCACGGTATTATAGCAAATTGCGGCAACCCACGCATCCATACCTGTCCATGCTGGCGGGGTTGAACTATCAACAAATTTAGGGTCCAGATATTCAACACCTGCGGGCGCATAAGGCTCCAGCATGTCTTCGGCCTTCATCAAAAGAAGCGAGGTAGCGGCCAAGCCCCAGATAACATCGGCCTGAGGATTGTTGCGCTCAGCCAATAGCTTAGCGGTAATAACGCCAGTGGAATCCCGCACCCAGTTGATGGTGATATCTGGGTGGTCTTCGTTAAAGGCTTCGGCATAGCGGGTCAGGTCTTCGGCTTCAACGGCTGTATAAACCGTGAGATCTACGGCCATGGCTTGTGCGGCAACACCAAGAGCCAGCACAGATGCGAGTGCAATTCTTTTCATATTTTCCTCCGTGAATGATCGAGAGTCCTTTTCGAATCTGGCTCCCGGTTTTTTAGTAGGGTCATTTTATGACAGTTTTTTTGTATGTGTAGAATTATTTTCAAGCATGGGCCCATTTGGTGCCACGTGCTTTACACTTAAACGAAGCTAGTAATTCAAGAAAAAAGGCTAATAATTTGTTGTATGTCTTTATCTAAGTCATGCACATAAAAAAGGCACGCCATTTCTAGCGTGCCTTTTTCATCGTAAACATAGTGGCTTAATGCGCTATTTGCGCCTCAGCCCCTTTAGCAGCGTCAAGTGCAGCCGCCGCAGCCATTTCGTCCCACTCTATTGGCTCAGGCATTCGCTCCAGCGCAATTTCCAGCACGTCCATCACGTTTGATACCGGAATAAGCTTCAGCCCTTCTTTCACATTGTCCGGAATTTCGGCCAAGTCTTTCTCGTTATCTGCCGGAATGAGCACGGTTTTAATACCGCCCCGCAGCGCCGCCAGCAGCTTTTCCTTAAGTCCGCCAATGGGCAGCACATTGCCGCGCAGGGTCACTTCGCCCGTCATCGCCACATCCCGCTTTACCGGAATTTGGGTCAGCACCGATACGATCGAGGTCACCATCGCAATACCAGCACTCGGGCCATCCTTTGGCGTGCCGCCATCTGGCACGTGTACGTGAATGTCCATTTTCTCGAACTCAGGCGGTTTGATACCCAGCGTGGTGGCCTTAGAGCGCACAAAGCTCGCAGCCGCCTCGATACTTTCCTTCATCACATCACCCAGCTTACCGGTGGTTTTCATCCGGCCTTTGCCCGGCAGGCGCAGGGCCTCGATGTGCAGCAAATCTCCGCCCACACTTGTCCAAGCCAGTCCGGTCACTACACCAATCTGGTTTTTGTCTTCGGCAAGGCCAAACTTAAAGCGCTTAACGCCAAGGAAATCGGCGATGTTATCCGAGGACACCGTTACCGATACCGCCTCATTCTTGACAATCTTGGTCACGGCTTTCCGGCAAAGCTTGGCAATTTCGCGCTCAAGGTTCCGCACACCAGCCTCGCGGGTGTAATAGCGGATAATGTCACGCAGCGCGCCATCTTCCAGCGTAAATTCGCCCTTTTTCAGCCCGTGGCCTTTTATCTGCTTCTCGATAAGGTGCTGCTTGGCGATCTCGGATTTTTCATCCTCAGTGTAGCCCGCCAGCGTAATAATCTCCATCCGATCCAGCAGCGGCCCCGACATATTATACGTGTTGGCCGTGGTCAAAAACATCACGTTCGAAAGGTCATATTCGACCTCAAGGTAATGGTCCGTAAACGTGCTGTTTTGCTCAGGGTCGAGCACTTCGAGCAGCGCCGACGAAGGGTCTCCACGGTGGTCACGCCCCATTTTGTCGATCTCGTCGAGCAAAATAAGCGGGTTTATGGTCTTCGCCTTTTTCATCGATTGGATGATCTTGCCCGGCATAGATCCGATATACGTCCGCCGATGGCCGCGAATTTCGCTTTCATCTGAAACGCCACCCAAGGAAATGCGGATAAACTCCCGCCCTGTGGCCCGCGCCACAGATTTACCCAAGCTGGTTTTGCCCACACCCGGAGGACCAACGAGGCACAAAATTGGCCCCTTCAACTTACGCGAGCGCTGCTGCACCGCGAGGTATTCCACAATGCGTTCCTTAACCTTTTCAAGGCCGTAGTGGTCCGTATCCAGCACCTTTTGCGCCGCGTTCAAATCCTTTTTCACCCGCGTACGCTTGGTCCATGGAATGGAAATAATCCAATCCAGATAATTACGCACAACGGTCGCCTCGGCAGACATGGGAGACATCGACTTAAGCTTCTTAAGCTCCGCCGCCACCTTCTCCTCGGCCTCCGTTGAAAGCTTTACCTCAGCAATTTTGGCTTCCAGTTCAGCAATTTCACCGCCGCCACCTTCTTCGCCATCGCCCAGTTCCTTCTGAATGGCCTTCATTTGCTCATTCAGGTAATACTCCCGCTGGGTCCGCTCCATTTGCGATTTCACCCGGCTTTTGATTTTGCGCTCAACCTTCAGCACAGACATCTCGCTGTGCATCAGCTCGAACACCTTCTCAAGCCGCGCTTCCAAGCCTTCAATCTCAAGCAAAGCCTGCTTGTCTTCTTGCTCCACGCTCAAATGGCCCGCCACAGTGTCGGCCAGCTTTGCAGGGTCTTTAGCTTCTTTTACGGCTTCCAGCGCCTCATCAGGCACGTTTGAATTCAACTTGGCATAGCGGCTAAATTCAGCCGTTACTGAGCGCACCAGCGCTGTAATCTCATCCGAGCGCTCTTCTGGCTGCTCAAGCAATTCCGCCTCAGCCTCAAAATAATCGTTATTATCCAGAAACTCAGAAATTTTCGCCCGTTGCTTGCCTTCTACCAGCACTTTCACGGTGCCGTCGGGCAGCTTCAAAAGCTGCAACACATTGGCCAGCACGCCCATCCGGTGAATGCTATCCACCGTTGGCTCATCCTCGGAAGGGTCCATCTGGCTGGACAGCAAAATCTCTTTGTTATTTTCCATAACCTCTTCAAGCGCGCGCACCGATTTTTCGCGACCAACAAAAAGCGGCACAATCATATGTGGGAAAACCACGATATCACGCAGGGGCAAAACAGGAAGGGTCACTGTGTTAAGCTCGGTCATGTAAATTCCTCATATTGGCAAGGTGCGGCGCCCCGATTATTCGGCAGCTTAGGCTCCTTCCACTCGTTGGTAGGAAAATGGCAACTGATGGCAAGGAATTCAAGCCCAATCGTGTAAAACACTGCCACCGCATTTTCACCAGCTTGCACCCTGCGGGCCTTCATGCGTTAATCGCTCAAAGCTATAAACAGGGGGATAATATGGACAATTATTATGATTTGGGCAGTTATAGCCGCACAATCAGCACCACATCTGAGGACGCACAGCGCTGGTTTACCCGCGGGCTGCTCTGGTGTTTTGGCTATAATCACGACGAATCCATCGCCTGTTTTCAGCGCGCCTTAGAGGCAGACCCAAACTGCGCCATCGCCCACTGGGGCGTCGCCTATGCGGCAGGGTGCAATTATAACAAGCCATGGGAGGCCTTTGATAGCGACGATGCCAGCCGCTCATTGGCCTTGGCCTATGATGCCACCCAAGCCGCTCTCTCCCTCGCCGATACCGCCTCCCCCGTTGAGGCCGCCCTTATTCGCGCCCTGCCCGCCCGCTACCCCAGCCGCACGCCCGCTGAAGATATGTGCCCGTGGAACGATGATTTTGCCGAGGCCATGCGCGCTGCCTACCTTGCCCACCCCAAAGACGCCGAAATCGCAACGATTTTTGCCGAAGCCATGATGAACCGCACCCCTTGGGCGCTCTGGGATCTTAAATCTGGCCAACCCGCTGAAGGCGCCGATACGCTTGAAATTATGGACGTGCTAGAGCGGGCGCTTGGCGGCTGTAACGGTATGCAGCACCCCGGCTTGCTGCACCTCTATATCCACGCCCTTGAAATGTCTCCGACCCCAGAAAAGGCGCTGAAAGCCGCCGATGCCCTACGCGGGCTGGTGCCCGATGCGGGCCATTTGCAGCATATGCCGACGCATATTGATGTGCTCTGCGGCCACTATGAGCGCGTGGTGAGCAGCAATGAGGACGCCATTATTGCGGACCGAAAATTCCTTGAATCTGAAGGCCCAATCAATTTCTATTCGCTTTATCGCTGCCATAATTACCACTTCAAAATCTACGGCGCTATGTTTCTTGGCCAATTCCAGCCCGCGATTGATACCGCTGAAGAGATGATTGCGTCTCTGCCTGATGAGCTACTACAGGTGCAATCTCCGCCGATGGCCGATTGGCTGGAAGGCTTTATTTCGATGAAACAGCACATCTATATTCGCTTCGGGAAATGGCAGGAAATCATTGATCAAGAATTGCCCAAAGACCGCACGCTGTTTTGTGTGAGCACCGCGATGATGCTTTACGCCAAGGCCGTGGCCTATGCCGCCAGCGGCGATGCTATAAACGGTGAGAAATTTGCGGGCCTTTTTGATGAAGCCGTCAAAAACGTGCCAGATACCCGATATATTTTCAACAACACCTGCCTTGATATCCTGGCGGTCGCCCGTGAAATGATGCTCGGCGAAGTCGAATACCGCAAAGCAAATTACGACGCCGCCTTCGCCCACCTCCGAAAATCTGTCGAGCTAGATGACAACCTCCCCTATGACGAACCATGGGGATGGATGCAGCCCACGCGCCACGCCCTCGGCGCGCTGCTGCATGAGCAAGGCCATGTGGAGGAAAGTTCAGCCGTTTACCGCGCTGATTTGGGGCTGGATAAAACCCTAAGCCGCGCGTGCCAGCACCCAGATAACGTCTGGTCGCTGATGGGATACCATGATTGTTTACTGCAGCTTGGCCGTACCGAAGAAGCCATTATAATTGGCCAAAGGCTGGCGCTCGCCAAGGCCCGCACAGATATTGCCGTAAAATCTTCCTGTTTTTGTAAACTTGGGAGCTTCTAGCCGCATAGCCCTTCACCAAAACCAGTGGCGGCGCGCCAACCTTCGCACGACTTGGCGATAATACACCCGCGCCGCGCTGAAACTTACGCGCATTTGGCCAAGGTTAAAAAACCCGCAGCAAGCACTATTGTATCAGCGCGGCGCGGGAAAAACACCTCAACAAACACGAGAGTCGACGTGCCGCATCAGGGCTTTTCGCGCTCAATCAGCTCAATTCGGTTTCCAAAGGGATCATCAACAAATATCCGCATAGCGTTTGGCAAAGGCGGTTGGTGGCGTATGTCCACCCCCGCCTTTTTTAGCCGTGCTTGCAAAACCGATATATCTTTCACCAAAAATGCCGGATGCGCTTTTCTGGCGGGGTGAAACCCGTGCTCCACGCCTACATGCAATTCTTGTGAGCCACAGACAAACCAGCACCCGCCTCGTCCTTTCAGGCTCTCGGGCTTTGCAATCTCCGGCATGCCAAGAACGCCCTCAAAGAACGCCCGCGCGCGGGGTTCTTCTCTTTCAGGCATCGCGAGCTGAATGTGGTCAATTCCGATTATCATTTCCAACGTATACCATGGCATACATTTGAAGTCAAACCGGCTCCAAATCCCCTTTGGCCCGCAGTTCATGAAATCCGGCTACATAGTCATCCAACGCACCAGCCTCGATAGCCCCACGAAGCCCTGTCATCAATTCTTGATAATAATGCAGGTTGTGCCATGTCATCAGCATCGAGGAAATAATCTCGTTGGCTTTGAAAACATGGTGAAGGTAAGCCCGCGAATAGCCTGTGCAAGCTGGGCATGTGCATTCAGGGTCTAGCGGCCTAGGGTCATCCTTATGCCGTGCATTTTTAATGTTTATCGCCCCCATGCGCGTGAGCGCCTGCCCGTTACGGCCAGATCGACTGGGTAAAACGCAGTCAAACATATCAACCCCGCGCTGCACCGCACCAACAATATCGTCAGGCTTGCCAACGCCCATCAAATAGCGCGGCTTATCGTCCGGCAGCATCCCCGGCGCGTAATCCAGCACGTCAAACATCGCCTCTTGGCCTTCGCCCACGGCCAGCCCGCCTATGGCGTAGCCGTCAAATCCAACAGATTTTAGCGCCTCCGCACTTTCTTCCCTTTGCTCAGGAAAAATGCTGCCCTGCTGAATGCCAAATAGCGCATATCCCGGGCGTTCACCAAAAGCATCCTTTGAGCGCTGCGCCCATCTCATTGAGCGCTGCATCGAATCCAGTGACACCTCACGCGTAGCCGGAAACGGCGTGCACTCGTCAAACGCCATCACAATATCAGAGCCAAGCAGCGCTTGAATTTCCATGCTGGTTTCCGGAGAAAGATAGTGCTCCGACCCATCCACATGGCTTTTAAACGTAACCCCTTTTTCAGTGAGCTTTCGCAGCCCTGTCAGGCTCATCACCTGAAAACCACCGGAATCCGTAAGGATAGGCCCCGCCCAATTCATAAATTTGTGCAGGCCGCCAAGCCGCGCCATGCGCTCGGCACCGGGCCGCAGCATAAGGTGATAGGTATTGCCCAGCAAAATATCAGCGCCCGTTGCTTTTACGCTCGAAGGCAGCATGGCCTTAACCGTGGCCGCCGTGCCCACAGGCATAAAGGCCGGCGTCTGAATATCCCCGCGCGGAGTGCTTACAACACCCCTTCGCGCCTTACCATCCGTGGCTGCGACCTTATACCCAAACATTTTTGTCATCTTTACCCCTAGACGTAGCGTTTGCTATTTCCTATATGTTTTAACAGGAATTCCAAGAGGCATATCATGAACAATCAGGCAGAACCGCTTATGGAAGGCACACCGCTTATTAAGCCTTCCACCACCGACCACCCGCTGTATGAAAGCATTGTGGAGGCTTGCCGCTCTGTGCATGACCCAGAAGTGCCGGTGAACATTTATGACCTTGGGCTGATTTACACCATCGAGATTTCGGACGAAAACGAGGTGGAGATTGCAATGACGCTCACCGCCCCGGGCTGCCCTGTGGCAGGTGAAATGCCGGTTTGGGTGGCAGATGCTGTCTCACCGCTAGCGGGCGTTAAATCTGTGAATGTAGAGATGGTGTTTGAACCGCAATGGGGCATGGATATGCTGTCTGACGAAGCACGGCTAGAGCTTGGCTTTATGTAAGCCCTTGCGTGGCAGCGTGGCTTTTGCGATGCTGCCCCCATGAGTTTTGATCTTGAAAATATTGCGGTCCTCACTGGGGACATCGTAAAATCCACCGCCCTTAGCCGTGATGAGCGCGATGCGCTGTTTGCTGGGCTTAAGGCTGGCGCAGACGCTGTGGAGGCCCTACAGGATGAGCCTGCGCAGTTTGAGCGGTTTTCCGGCGATAGTTGGCAAATGCTGGTTCAGCCAAAGCTTGCCCTGCGGGCCAGCCTCGTGATGCGCGCCTTTATCCGGCAAGAAAGCAAAAGCTTTGAAACCCGTATTTCCGTTGGTATTGGCGCGGTTGAGCCGCTTTCGCCCGAGGGGCTTGGGGCCTCTGATGGCCCCGCGTTTTGGGCCTCTGGGCGAGGGCTGAAGGCCCTTAAGGGTGCGCAGTACTTCTGCACAAACACAGGCAATAAGCCAATTTTTATACTTGCAGACGAAATTTCAAAGCGCTGGACCCAAGCGCAGGCCCGCGTGCTGGCCTTCTCCCTGCTGCTCCCTCATCCTACACAAGAATCTGTGGCCAGTAAGGTTGGAATATCGCAACAATCAGTGCGCAACCACTTGGCGGCCGCCGGCGAGCCGGCCCTTTTAGCCGCGCTGGCAGATATCGAATACAGCCTCTAAAGGTTGTTAACTGAAAATACAGCCTCTTAACGCTGTTAAAGGACATCTATGATCGAAACCATAATTGCCCTGCTTTTTGCCCATATTTTAGCAGATTTCCTGCTGCAAACCCGCTGGATGGTCGAAAACAAACGTAATCCGCTGGTGCTTCTTGGGCATGTTTTCAGTGTTGCTGTGCTCAGCTATGCGGCCTTGGGGTTCAGCGGTCATTGGGTTGTTCTTGCGATAGCCGCCAGCCACCTGTTTTTTGATGCGGTCAAAACCTACTGGCCCGCAACGGGCTGGCGCGCCTTCCTGTTTGACCAAGCCTTGCACGGAGCAGCCATCCTTGTGGCGGCCACCCAGTTTCCTGATCTTTATAGCAGCGGCATTTGGCAAGATTACGGGCTACTCGGCACCCCACCTGCATGGCTAGCACGCATCCCTGAAGGCTGGGTGGCCGCCCTGCCCCTTCTAATGCTGCTTTCAGCCGGATTTGTTCTGGCCACCCGTGGTGGCGGCTTTCTGATCGGCCTATTTATGACGCCGCTCGCGCTGGGCGCCCCCGAAGGGCTGCCCAAAGCGGGCGCCATTATTGGCAATCTGGAGCGCAGCCTAGCATTTTTGTTTATCCTTTCCGGTCAGCCACAAAACATCGGCTTCCTCCTTGCCGCCAAATCAGTGCTGCGCTTTAGCAGCGCCAAAGAGGACCGCGCGGTCTCTGAATACGTCATCATCGGCACGCTGATGAGCTTTGGCTGGGTGATTGCAGTTTCTATGGGCGTGCTTGCCCTGCGTGAATTGATCACATGAGGGTTGTTTCGGCGCGTCAGACCCCCTAAATTAGGGGTAACAAAGGGGATAACCATGTTTAACATTCCGGGCAAAGCTGCCGTATCTATGACACCAACTGCTGCCAAGCAGATCACCAAGCTTATGCAGTCTGGTGATAAAAAAGGCCTGCGCATTGGCGTAAAAAAAGGTGGCTGTGCAGGCATGGAATATACCATGGATTATGTTGATGACATTGACCCGAATGACGAAGTGATCGAGCAAGACGGCGCGCGGGTGATGATCGCTCCCATGGCGCAAATGTTCTTGTTTGGCACGCAGATTGATTACACAACCTCGCTGCTTGAGAGCGGTTTTGAGTTCAATAACCCCAACGTAACCGAGGCTTGCGGCTGTGGCGAATCGGTGAAATTTGCGGGCATGTAATGGCCGCTGATCCGGAATTTCTTTCGCATATCACTGATCTTTTCGCGGGCTTCGGCCCCATCCGCATTGGCCGCCTGTTTGGCGGCACCTCGCTTTATATCGAAGACGCCATGTTTGCCGTGATTTTCGGTGATACCGTCTATATGAAATCCGACAAAACCACCCGCCCCCGCTTTGACGACGCTGGATCCGTAGCATTTTCATACGAAACCAAGAGCGGCGCGCGGGTTATTCCCGGCCTCATGTCTTTGCCAGACTCAGCGTTGGACGACCCTGACGAAGCCCAAGACTGGATGGCCATATCAATGGTGCCCGCGCGCAAAGCCGCGGCCAAAAGGAGAAAAGTATGAGTGTAGGCGAAGATGAAATCCAATTTGTGAAAGACCTTTTTGCCGAGGTTGGCGAGATCACCACTCGCAAAATGATGGGCGGACTTTCGATTTATGCCAATGGCAAAATTTTTTCCGTGTTGCGCCAAGACGGACAGCTTTATATTAAGGCCTCAGGCCCCTTGGCCGAGCAGCTAGATGCCGCAGGCGGAAAGCTGTTTACCTATGATAAGAAAAACGGCAAGCAAGGGCATATGAACTATTGGACACTGCCCGAAGCCGCGCTGGATGACCCAGAGGCGGCTTGCGAATGGGCCAAAGCGTCACTCGACGCCAACTAAAGGGAATATTATGGGACGTAGAAAACTCGCCGCTGGTAATTGGAAAATGAATGGCGCAAAGGCCGCACTGGCCGAAATTGAAGCCCTAGAGGCCGCCTTTCCGGCCCCCAATTGTGATGTGCTTATTTGCCCCCCTGCCACGCTGGTTTCAGCCATGGCGGCCATTAGCAACACCGTAAAAATTGGCGGGCAAGATTGCCACGCAAATGCTTCTGGTGCCCACACCGGCGACATTTCGGCCGAAATTCTGGCTGATGCCGGAGCAACCGCCGTGCTTGTAGGCCACTCCGAGCGCCGTGCAGACCATGGTGAGACCGACACCGATGTAAACGCCAAAGCCGAGGCAGCATGGCGGGCAGGCCTAATGGCGGTGATTTGCGTGGGGGAAACCGAAGCCGAGCGTGATGCGGGCAAAGCGCTTGAAATTGTCGGCGGGCAAATGGCTGGCTCCATCCCTGCAGGGGCAAACGGCACAAACACCGTGGTCGCTTATGAGCCGGTTTGGGCCATTGGCACCGGAAAAGTACCAACGCTGGATGATATCGCCGAGATGCATGACTTTATGCGCGCCGAGCTGGCCAAAAGCCACCCCGACGCCGCGGAAGATTTCCGCCTGCTATATGGCGGCTCGGTAAAGCCCTCAAACGCCGCCGAAATCTTTGCGGTTTCCAATGTGGATGGCGGCCTTGTCGGCGGCGCATCCCTGAAAGCCGCTGACTTTGGCGGCATTATCAAGGCCGCCTCTGAGGGCTAACTCGCCATCTTGGTCTCCTGCGGGTCATCTATCCCGTAATGCTGGGCGAGGCGTTGCAGCGCAATTCGCAGCACCACCTTGCCCGAGCGAGCCGACCAGCCAAGCCGCTTTTCGGCCTTCTCAAGCCCGTCCAAAAAGCAACAGACCCTAAAGGCGATGTCTGCCAGCCCCGGCCCGAGCGCGGTAAGCGCCTTGGAAACCCGCGCCTGCGCCGCCGAAGGCCCTTCGGCAGGCGAATTATCGTTAAATCCACCTCGTGAAGCCGACGTCAGAAACCTGTCCCAGTTCTGCGCAACGCGCGGCCCCATATGCGCCATCTCAAAATCTTCCCGAAGCCGTTCGCCGGCCGTAATTTGCGCGGGGGAAAGGAAGGACGCGCCATCCGGCCCGCGCTTACGGCCAAGCAAACTCAGCGGGCTTTCTGCAATATTATAGCGCAGCCGCTTAACCGTGCCATCCTCCGAAACCTTTACATCTCGCTCCTCAAACTCCTGATGTTGCTGTAAAAACCCGTTATCGTCTGCCAGCATTCGCCGCAAAGCCGCGCGCCCTACGCTTGTTATTCTATAGCGGCCAACCTCGCCAATCTGCGTGCCACTGATCCACTCCTGCAATGCAAAACGGTGTACAACGCGGGTTTCGACTGTCGCCACCTTGCGAGGTTCATTGTTATTTTCCTCTTTAAAAACAGCCGCTTTTGGCATTTTTTTCGCGTAAAGTAAAAAGGTGCCGCTTTCTGAAAGATGCCGCAAAATGCGCTTGGCTTCGGAATTGGTTGTCGGGGATTTTGCCATGATAATATGCTCCGGATTCTGAGGAAGGAAGTCCCGGGCCACTGCATCAAGTGCCTGATCAACAAGCGGGTCCTCGCGCCGTTCTTCGCATTTGCGCACTTGTCGCAAAACCGTAGACGCGTGAACCCCCCTCTCTCTGGCAATTTGGCGCAGGGAAACACCGAGCGCTGTATGGCTTAAGTATGTTACCGCAATTTCAGGAACCCAATCCGGCAGCGCTGTGGTCAGCGGCCCAAGATTGCTGAAAGTGTCGGATTTTGTAGGTGTTAATTCAGTCACTTTCTTACCCTTTTAATTAAAATTTTAGGCAAATCGTTAATAAACTGCGGTGGTATACATACTGTTAACCATTCAACACTGATGAGAATATTTGTTAATTATTATCAAGCCCTACAGGCCAGAACGGTGAAACTACATTAAGCGCAACACCTAACCCATTGATGTAATGTTTAAGGAATCACATCGTTCAGGAGGTTAGAATGACCAAAGAATCCGCCGAAATCGTTAACATCCGTCGCCCAAAGATATTGATGCAAGCCGCACGAATTTGCGCCAAAGGGTATAGGCGCGAAACCATGCTGCCACACTTGCTCGGGGCTAACACAACACGGGTGCTAGCTCAGTTAAAGGCGCAGGAAAAAGACATGGAGGACGAGCGGCAGGCGCGCATTAGCACCTATTCACCGCAAGCCCATGTTGAAGTGCTTTCGGCGCTGATGGCCGAAAGCAACAAAGCCGCATAAGGCTTTGTTATTACACGAGGCTATCCGGCATGGATGCCTTCTTTTTGGCGATATATTCGCACAAAGCCTCATCAATCGCGGGGTCCAAAGCGGGCTGCTGATAGTCATTCAGCATCTGCTTTACCCGTGCATTGGCAAGCTGCATAGCGTCTTTGGAGCCTTCTTCTTCCCACTGCTCAAAAGGCTTATAATCCAGCACATCTGTGCGCCAAAAGGCATCTTTAAAATTGGCTTGCGTGTGTTCACACCCAAGGAAGTGCCCGCCGGGGCCCACCTCACGAATGGCCCCCATAGCTTGGCCATTTTCAGAAATATCAACGCCCGCCGCCACCGAGTGCAGCACACCTAACTGGTCTGCATCCAGCACAAACTTCTCAAAACTAGATACCAGCCCGCCCTCCAACCAGCCACAAGCATGTAACATAAAGTTTACCCCGCCGAGCAGCCCCGCGTTCAGCGTATTGGCGGTTTCGTATGCCGCCTGCGCATCAGGCAACTTGGCCCCGCACAAGCCGCCGCCCGAGCGGAAAGGCAGCCCAAGCCGCCGCGCCAGCTGCCCTGCGCCGTAAAGAATTTTCGAGGCCTCGGGCGTGCCAAAAGTCGGCGCGCCCGAGCCCATATCAATTGACGTTACAAACGCGCCAAATATCACCGGCGCACCGGGGCGGATAAGCTGGGAATAGGCAATGCCGGCCAAAGCCTCGGCCAGCACTTGCGTAAGCGTGCCCGCCACCGAAACCGGCGCCATCGCCCCGCCCACGATAAACGGTGAAATAATGCAGGCCTGCCCTGCAGCCGCATAAACCTCCAGCGCGCCAACCATGATCGGGTCAAACGTAAGCGGAGAATTAATGTTGATCAGCGAGATCATCACCGCGTTTTGGTCCACAAAATCCGCGCCAAACAGAATTTTAGACATTTCGACCGAATCAACCGCCCGTTCGGGGGCCGTCACCGACCCCATATAGGGTTTGTCAGTCAACGTCATATGCGCGTACAGCATATCCAAATGCCGCTTATTCACCGCCACATCGGTTGGCTCGCACACCGTGCCGCCCGAGTGGTGCAGATATTTGCTCATATAGCCAAGCTTCACGAATTTCTGGAAATCCGCGATGGTACCATAACGCCGCCCGCCATCCATATCGCGCACAAAGGGCGGGCCGTATACGGGCGCAAAAACGAGCGATTTCCCACCAATTTCCACCGTACGGTCGGGGTTGCGGGCGTGTTGGATAATCCGGCTCGGGGCGGTTTGACAAAGTTTGCGCGCCAGCCCGCGGGGTATCCGCACCCGGTCGCCCTGCACATCGGCCCCCGCCTCTTTCCAACGAGCCAGCGCCTCGGGGCAATCCGCAAAACTCACGCCGATCTCTTCCAGCACGGTTTCCGCGTTGGCCTCGATGATCTCAATCGCTTCCTCGTTTAATATCTCGAAATTCGGAATATTCCGCTCGATATATTTGACGCTTTCAAAGCTCACAACACTGCGGGCCGCACGCCGCGCTGCCCCGCCGCCACGAGCGCGCCGTGGGCGAGTGTTTGATTCGGGGCTGAGAGTCGATTCGGGCATAGCTAGGCTCCTGAAAAAGGGGGTTTTCTGCCTTATAATAGCATTGCCCGCCTGCTTAGCCGGATATTCCCGCCCAAATGCGCCCCATCTGCGACATGCGCTTGCGCGAATCCCCACATCCCTCTAACTAGCCCCATGACAGATACATCCCACGCCCGCCTTCTGATTATCGACTTTGGCTCACAGGTCACGCAGCTTATTGCGCGCCGCCTGCGGGAGCTAAACGTCTATTGCGAAATTCACCCGTTCAATAAAGTTGATGCGGCGTTTCTGGCGAGATTTGCCCCGAAAGCGATCATCCTTTCTGGCGGCCCTGCCAGCGTAATTGATGAGGGTTCGCCCCGCCCGCCTGAAGCGGTATTCACGCTTGGCGTGCCCGTGCTCGGCATTTGTTATGGTCAGCAAGTGATGATGCATATGCTTGGTGGCAAGGTCGAAACAGGCCACGGCACCGCCGAATTCGGCCGTGCTTTCGTTACGCCTAAAGGCTCGCTGCCGCTACTTGACGGTTGGTTTGCCGACGACAAAGAACAAGTCTGGATGTCCCACGGCGACCACGTGTCCGAAATTGCGCCCGGTTTTGAGGTTTATGGCACCTCCCCCAATGCGCCCTTCGCGATCACCGCCGATACGGCCCGCAATTTTTACGCCGTGCAGTTCCACCCCGAGGTTCACCACACCCCCAACGGCGCACGGCTTTATGAAAACTTCATTAAACGCGCTGGCTTTACCGGTGATTGGACCATGGGGGCCTACCGCGAGGAGGCCATTCGTAAAATCCGCGAACAGGTTGGCGATGCCAAGGTGATTTGCGGACTTTCCGGCGGGGTTGATAGCTCTGTCGCCGCTGTGCTGCTGTATGAAGCCATTGGCGAGCAACTTACATGTGTGTTTGTTGACAATGGGTTGCTACGGCAAAACGAGGCCGAAGACGTGGTGGAAATGTTCCGGGGCGAATACAAAATGCCGCTAATTCACGCAGATGAGCGCGAGCTGTTTCTGGGTGAGCTTGATGGGCAAAGTGACCCCGAAACCAAGCGTAAAATCATCGGAAAGCTATTTATTGACGTATTCCAAAAACATGCTGCCGCCGTTGGGGGCGCAAAGTTCCTTGCTCAAGGCACCCTCTACCCCGATGTAATTGAAAGCGTTAGCTTTTCTGGCGGCCCGAGTGTGACCATCAAGAGCCACCACAATGTGGGTGGCTTGCCCGAAAAGATGGGCCTAAAGCTGGTTGAACCTCTGCGGGAGCTGTTCAAAGACGAGGTCCGCGCGCTTGGCCGCGAGCTTGGCCTGCCCGCCTCGTTTATCGGTCGTCATCCGTTTCCTGGCCCCGGCCTCGCCATTCGCTGCCCCGGCGAAATTACCCGCGAAAAGCTTGGAATTCTGCGTAAAGCCGATGCCGTGTTTATCGACCAAATCCGTAAACACGGGCTTTATGACGAAATTTGGCAAGCTTTTGTGGCCATCCTGCCCGTGCGCACCGTTGGTGTAATGGGTGATAGCCGCACCTACGATTTTGCCTGCGCCCTGCGCGCGGTTACGTCTGTAGACGGCATGACGGCCGATTACTATCCCTTCACCCACGAATTCCTTGGTGAAACCGCCACGCGGATTATCAACGAGGTTGAGGGCATTAACCGCGTCACATACGACATCACCTCCAAGCCTCCCGGCACCATTGAGTGGGAATAGCCGGTCTTTTCCTTTGGCGGCTCACCGTTTTTGGCATTAAATTCTACCTTTTTACAACCATCGCTATTTTCGTTTTTGCGGTAATCCAAGCTATGGTAGAGCCAGAAAATGTAGCGCCCGCAGATATTATCGTGGTGCTTGGTGCGGGAATGGACCCTGATGGAACCCTGCACAGATCAAGCATATTACGCGTAGAAAAAGCAGCTGTGCTTTTTCAAACTGGCGCGGCCCCTCGGCTGCACTTTACAGGTGGGAAAGCCGTAGAAAGCGGGCCTAGCGCTGGAGAAATGATGGCCCAGCTTGCGGTGCGCCTTGGGGTGCCGAGGGCGGCGATAAGCACTGAAACAGCATCGCTCTCAACCCTGCAAAATGCACTATTCTCCATGCCAAGCCTCAACGGCTACGACCGTATTATTCTGGTGACCGAAGGGTTCCATTTGCCGCGGGCATGGCTTTCTTTCCAGTGGGCCGCAGCGCATTCCATTGAGATAGCGCTGGTTCATTCAACTGAATTTCGCACCAATGGAACCTGGACTTCCGGCCCAAAGCTGGTAGCCAGAGAGGCCCTTGCTTTTTGGTTTAACATAGCACGCGTTGCCGTTTGGCACGGAGGTTCTTTAATGGGCGTCGGCAACGAGCAACGCGATAATTGGTTGCAATAAAGACCAAGCACTGGACAGTTCCGGTGCCAGTTCTTATGCTTTCAAAAACAGGAGAGTGACATGGCAAAGGTATTTCTAGACGGGCTTCTTGTGGCCCATTCCGCAGCTGAGCACGCGTTGGTGGACCTATATTTGGAAGCGCATATCGCCCTCACCCGTGCCGAGCCGGGTTGCCTCAAGTTTGAGGTCACTGAAGACCCGAAAGACCGGAATAAATTCCACGTTTCAGAGATTTTTGAGTCCGAAGAAGCGTTTGAGGCGCATCAAGTTCGGGCCAAAGCCTCTGAATGGGGGCAGGTTTCTGAGCCGCTGGAGCGCAGGTTTAAAAAGCGTGTCGAGTAGCCATTTAAAGGCGCTGGCTTGGATGATGGGGACCGTAGTGTCCTTTACGCTTATGGCCGTGGCTGGTCGGGCTATTTTATCAGACCTGAATACATTTGAGCTGATGCTATATCGTTCGGTGATTGGCGTTTTGATCGTTTCGTTTTTTATATCCCGCTCAAAACAAGGCTTTTCACAGCTAAGAACAAAGCTCTATAAACAACATTTATTGCGGAGCACGGTGCATTATACCGGCCAAAACCTGTGGTTTTTCGCCATTGCAACCATTCCCTTGGCCCAGCTCATCGCTCTGGAATTCACCAATCCGCTTTGGGTGGCCCTCCTCGCCCCGTTCTTCCTCGGAGAAACCCTGACACGCACAAAGTTTTTGGTCGTTGTGCTCGGGTTTATCGGGGTTATGATCGTTGCGCGGCCGGGCATCGAGCCTGTTAACCTTGGCCATGCTGCCGGGCTTATCTCAGCAATGGGGTTCGCCATTACCAATATATTTACCCGAAAAATTACCCGCCAAGATAGCGTGCTTACCATCCTATTCTGGATGACCCTCACGCAGGCCATTTTCTCCCTCGCACTCTCTTTACCGGGCGGAATTCCGTGGCCAGATGCCAACCTCTGGCCGTGGATCATCATAATGGGAATCACCGGCTTAAGCGCACATTTCTGCTTGTCTCAAGCGCTCAATGTGGCTCCGGCAACAGTGGTTGCGCCGATGGATTTCATTCGCCTGCCGATTAGCGCCGTTGTGGGGGTGATGCTTTATCAAGAGCCGCTGCTTGCCACCGTTTTCATTGGTGGCGGCGTTATCCTTGTTGCCAACTATCTAAATATCCGCCTGAAATCATAGCCACAAGCACATGGCTCAAGGCGCGGCGCGGGAAAATGCTGCAACAAAATGCAACATCTGCGCGCCGCATCGCTGAATATCAGGCCAATGCGGCTTTTACAGCGGCCCCAGCTTTGCCAAAATCCATCTGGCCGGTATATTTTCCCTTCAATACACCCATAATTTTCCCCATATCCCGAATCGATTTAGCGTCCACTTCGGCAATGGCCGCCGCAATCACAGCTTCAACTTCTGAGCCTGAAAGCTGCTTGGGTAGAAATTCCTCAATCACCTTAATCTCGGCCCGCTCGCCTTCAGCCAGCTCAATCCGTCCGGCTTCCTCAAATATCTTAGAGCTGTCCTGCCGCTGCTTGATCATTTTCGCCAGAATTCCCATAATTCCAGCGTCACTCACCCCGTCAGCGCTTTCTTCAGTGCGCGCCGCAATGTCTTTGTCTTTTATCGCAGCATTCACCAGCCGCAGCGTGGAAAGCCGTTTAACCTCCCGCGCTTTCATCGCTTCTTTTTGCGCGTCCATTAGCCGTTTGCGGATCATGTCTCAATTCCAAAATAGCGCTGGCACCCCAGCAAGAGCCGCTCTTATATAGCGGTTAACCGATATTCACAACATAGAGCTATTGCATGGCCGCAATGGCTTGACGCCGCGCTCTCCCGCGCATAATTTGCGAAAAATCCCAAGCCAAGGATGCCCCATGCCAAATTTCAATCGTTCCGAAGCCGCAGAGGCGCTCGCGCCAGCGGCCCATACAAAACCCACAGCCTGCATTGCCATGGCCGATGGCACCATAATTTATGGCATTGGCTTTGGCGCCGAAGGCGTTTCCGTAGCAGAGCTATGCTTTAATACCGCCATGACCGGCTATCAGGAAATCATGACAGACCCGTCCTACGCCGGCCAAGTCATCACCTTCACCTTTCCCCATATTGGCAATACCGGCACAACCCATGAAGACCACGAAACCGCCGCACCCGTAGCCTTGGGCATGGTGGTAAAGTGGGACCCAACAAACCCGTCAAGCTGGCGCTCAAATGCGCCCCTGAAAACATGGATGTTTAAGAACGGCTGCATTGGTATTGGCGGCGTAGATACCCGCCGCCTCACCCGCGCCATCCGCCAGCAAGGCGCGCCGCATGTCGCCATACAGCACGCCGCCAATGGTGAATTTGATATAGATGATCTACTGGCAAAAGCCCGTGGTTTCAACGGGATAGAAGGCATGGACCTCGCGAAAGAGGTCACGTGTGATAAGCCATATAAATTGAACGAGCAGCGTTGGGAATGGGGCGAAGGCTTTCCCGAAGCCACGGGCAAAGGCCATAGAGTTGTGGCCATAGATTATGGCGCAAAGCGCAATATTCTGCGGTGCCTTGCCTCAGCCGGATGCGACGTTACGGTGCTGCCCGCAACGGCCACCTATGAGGAAATTATGTCTTATAAGCCCCAAGGGCTTTTCCTTTCCAACGGCCCCGGAGACCCCAGCGCAACCGGCAAATATGCTGTGCCGATGATAAAAGAAATCCTTGAAAAAACCGATATGCCGGTTTTTGGAATTTGCCTTGGCCACCAAATGTTGGCGTTGGCTTTGGGTGGAAAAACCCTAAAAATGAACCACGGTCACCACGGGGCCAATCATCCGGTAAAAGATATAACCACGGGCAAAGTGGAAATCACGTCCATGAACCACGGGTTCGCGGTTGATTCGCAAACCTTGCCCAAAGGTGTGCTTGAAACCCATATAAGCCTGTTTGACGGTTCAAATTGCGGCATTTCCATGCAAGACCGTCCAGTCTTCTCGGTGCAACATCACCCGGAGGCAAGCCCCGGCCCGCAAGATAGTTTCTACTTGTTTGAGAAATTTGCATCACATATGGCTAACTTTAACTAAATTTTAGGGTTATCTTAAGGTTTGTGACTCAGGGTTAAGTTTAAGCGATTAAACGGTATCCAAATGAATCAGTACGTGACTCCTCCTGTGGGAAAAATGCCAGCTCGACTCGGCGAAATTCTCCTCCAAAATGGCACCCTAAATTCGCATGATCTGCGGGCGGCGCTCACCATACAAGGCCAGCAGGAAGCGCGGCTTGGCGATATCTTGATCGCCCACGAGTTCTCCACGCCCGCCGCCGTAAAAGATGCCCTGCGCGCTCAAATCAGCGGTGAGCTTTTTAATATCACAGCAACGCCACCAGACCCTGAGGTTTTGCAAGGCCTAGACCCCAAATTGTGCATCCGGTTACAGGCCATGCCATGGCGGCGTGTCGGCCATACGTTGATGGTCGCCGCAGCGGATCCAACACGCTATGACGAGATTGCAGCCGCATTCCCGGGGCGAATCAGCCTTATCCACGCAGATTTGGACGAGGTAAATGCCAGCATTCAAGCCGTTTTCTCAAGGCACCTTACCCGTGCAGCTGCGGTTTCCTGCCCAAATGAATATAGCTGTAGGTCGCTTGATTTGGTGCCGCGAAGAACCAAAACGGCACTCGCAATCGGCGTGGTGCTTGGCCTTGCCGCCGCCCTCCCAGAAATAACGTTTTTGGCCTTGTTTTGCTGGGCGCTTTTAAGTAATTTTGCCACAGGCTTGCTGCGCACCGCCGCACTCATCGCTTACCTCAAACCTCAAAAAACCACACAAAACAGCCACAATGTGGCACAGATATCTGAGCACAGAAAACGTCCACGCGTATCCATATTGTTACCGCTGTTTCGTGAGGAAAAGGTCATTCCTGCGCTTTTGCAGGCGCTCGACGCGCTGACCTATCCAAAGGAGATGCTGGACGTTAAAATCCTGCTGGAAGAAAAAGACGATATTACCCGCGCAGCACTGGCGAAAATCAACCTGCCTCACTGGGCACAGCTGCTCACCGTGCCTGCCGACACCCTACAAACCAAGCCCCGCGCCATGAATTACGCGCTGCCCTTTTGCACCGGCAGTATAATCGGAATTTACGATGCAGAAGACAGGCCAGACCCCGACCAAATTGACAAAATCGCGGCTCATTTTATGGCAGCGCCAGCCAACGTAGCCGCTGTCCAGTGTAACCTGGATTTCTATAACACCGATGCCAACTGGCTTTCGCGCTGCTTCACCATTGAGTATTCAGCATGGTTTCGGATCATTATGCGCGGAATGCAGCGCCTTGGGCTGCCGCTGCCGCTCGGTGGTACATCTGTCTTTATGCGCCGAAACACCCTCGAAAAACTTGGGGGCTGGGATGCCCACAATGTCACCGAAGATGCAGACCTCGGCATGCGCCTCGCTCGCTTTGGCTACCGCTGCGAAATGGTGGACTCGACCACGTGGGAAGAGGCAAACAAGGTGCCGATTGGCTGGGTTAAACAACGCTCAAGGTGGATTAAAGGCTTTATCATCACATGGTTAACCCAAATGAGGCATCCGCGCGCATTGCTAAATGACCTTGGCCTCGTCGGCTTCATCGGCTTGCAAATTGTGCTCTTGGGTACGGCCACAGCCTTCCTGCTGGCCCCAGTATTTTGGGCAATGTGGCTGGGTGTTTTTGGCTACGAATGGGGTTTTCTTGGCCTCATGCCTGCGTGGTTTTGGCAGGTGGCATTTATTGGCCTGCTTGCTGGTGAAGCCATCATGATGAGCATCGCCGCTATCGCCATCCACAAAAAAGGAAAATACAGCCTCTTGCCGTTTCTCCTCACCATGCCGCTCTATTGGCCGCTCGGCACCATCGCCGCCTATAAAGCCCTGTACGAAATATTCTTTGCCCCGTTTTATTGGGATAAAACGACCCACGGCCTAGATTGACCCACCGAATTAAAGCCGGATTTCGGTAGCATCCTGCTTGAGCCTCGTTTCATAAGCCTTTGAAATATGTTCACGAAGCGCTTTATCCGCCGCATCTTTATCACGGTTGGCAATGGCACTCACAATCACCGCATGCTCGGCCAAGGCATCCACCCCGCGCCCTTCCGCTGCCAAGGATGTCGTCGTCAACAACGCCATCGTCCGGTGCACTGTTTCAAGCTGCCTGATTAAATACCGGTTATGGCTCGCTAAATGGATCTGCCGGTGAAACCGCCGGTTTGCCCGCGCCAACCCCGCCGGGTCGTTCACCAGCGCCTCATCTTGCGCCACCATTTCCTGCAATAACCTTATTTCCTCTGGCGCGGCATGCTGGGCCGCCAGTTGCGCCGCCAGCCCCTCTAGCTGCGCCCGCACCGCATAAAGCTCACCGAGCTGGTCATGGTCAAGCGAGGCCACCACCATTGAGCGGCCGTCGCGCACCAAAATCGCTTGGGTTTCCAGCCGCTGCAAGGCCTCCCGCACCGGTGTGCGAGAGACGCCAAACCGCTCAGCCAATTCTGACTCCACCAAGCGATCACCGGGTTGATAGGCACCTCTATCAATTGCCTCCAGCACCAGCTCATAGGCGTCCTTATTTTGCTCCACACGGTTTAGCATCGTAAAATCTCCTTTTGCGGCAAGTTAAAGCGCAATAGCCAACCGCGCAATGGGTGTTGCGCGCGCACCCCCAAAGGGCTATCAAAAACCATGCCAAAAAAAGACTTCTCCCATGTGCGAGATTGGGTATTTGACCTCGATCATACGCTATATCCTGCCTCCAGTCAGCTTTTCAGCCAGCTAGACGTGAAAATGGAAGCTTTTCTGATGCGAGAGCTAAAGCTGCCCCAGCCCGAAGCCGCCAAGCTGCGCTATTCCTATTGGCAAAATCACGGCACCACACTGGCGGGCCTGATGCACCACCACGGGACAGATCCACATGTTTATCTCGCCGAAGTTCAGCAAATTGATTTTTCTGTGTTGTCGCCAAATCCAGCGCTTCGAAGCGCGATAGCCGCCCTTCCCGGCCGTAAAATCGTATTCACCAACGGCTCCCGCAGTTATGCACAAAAAGCGACGGAGGCGCTGGGTCTCAGCGATGTTTTTGAAGCTCATTTCGGCATTGATGACGCTGATTTTGTCTGCAAACCTGCTGAGCAAGCATTTAACACTGTTTTCACCAAGGCCAAACTGTCGCGCCACGAGGCCGCGATGTTTGAGGACGACCCCCGCAACCTCGCCGTCCCCCATAAGCTTGGCCTAAAAACCGTGCTCGTTGGCCCCAAAAAGCCCGCCCCACACATCCATCACCACACCGATAATCTCACCGCGTTTTTACAGCGGCTCGTGGAGGCCCCCGATGCGAATCCAATGTGAAATCCTGATCGCCGGCGGCGGTGTCGCAGGCCTTGCCGCCGCCTGCACCTTTGCCGCCGCGGGCTTTGAAACCCTCTGCATTGATCCCATCCCGCCCATCACCGACACCGCCGAAAAAGGCGCAGACCTCCGCTCCACCGCCTTTCTTCTCCCCTCGGTTGAGCTTCTGACGGAATCCGGCCTTTGGGAAACCCTCTCCCCTCATGCCGCCGCGCTTTCCGTCATGCGCATTCTAGATGCGGGCGGTGAAGCGGGCATAATCCGCGAGCAAGCCGACTTTCTCGCCTCTGACCTTGGCACCGTAGCTTTTGGCTACAACCTCCCCAACTCGCTCCTCCGTGAAAAAATGCTCGCCTTTCTAGCAAAGCTCCCGAATTTTCAGCTTCTCGCGCCGGAATCTGTGGGTAAAATCACCCCTCGCAGCACGGGTGCATTGGTGCAGCTTGCGGGCGGAGATCAGGTTGCCGCCAAGCTCGTCATCGCTGCCGATGGCCGAAATTCCCCGCTACGCGAGCAGCTTGGCATCAAAGTTAAATCATGGCGATACGGGCAAAAAGCCATTGTTTTCAATACATCTCACACCGAACCTCATCAAAATATCTCCACCGAGATTCACCGCTCCGGTGGCCCTTTTACACTGGTGCCCCTTGAAGACCCGTATAAATCTGCTGTCGTCTGGATGGAGCGCGGCCCCCGTGCTGCCGAGCTATTTGCCATGGATGACACCGCCTTCAACCGTGCACTGACTGAGCGCGCCTGCGGCACACTCGGCGCCATCGAAATCATCAGCAAGCGCGCGCTTTGGCCTATCATTGCGCAACGCGCTGAGCGCCTCAACGGCCCCCGCACAGCCCTGCTTGCCGAAGCGGCGCATGTGGTTCCACCCATAGGCGCCCAAGGCCTTAACATGAGCCTTGCCGACCTAAAACACCTCAAAACCCTCGTAATAGAGGCCCGAGACCAAGGCAAAGACATCGGCGCGACAGAGCTTTTGCAAAAATACCATCGCGCTCGCTGGCCTGATATGGCCGCCCGAATCAAAGGGGTGGACCTCCTCAACCGCGCCTCGATGGCGGGCAGCCCGATGCTAAAAGAACTGCGCCGCGCTGGCCTAAAAACCCTGCACAGCATTAAGCCTCTGCGTAACGAACTTATGAAGCGCGGCCTCGGGGTCAAATAGCTAAACCGCTTCGATTTTTCCGCCAGATAGCTGCACCACGCGGTCCATCCGCGCTGCCAGCTCATGGTTATGCGTCGCGATCAGCGCTGAAAGGCCGGTCTCCCGCACCAGTTCCATAAGTACCGAAAATACGGTTTCCGATGTTTCTGGATCAAGGTTTCCCGTCGGCTCATCTGCCAGTAATAGCGAAGGCCCGTTGGCCAGCGCCCGGCAAAACGCCACTCGCTGTTGTTCTCCGCCGGAAAGCTCGGCCGGGCGATGGTCATATCGTTTTGCAAGCCCAACCCTATCAAGCAGCATCCGCGCACGGGTCACGGCATCAGCTTGACTGACCCCATTGGCTTGCTGTGGCAGGGCAATGTTTTCCTCGGCGCTAAACTCGGGCAAAAGGTGGTGAAACTGATAAATAAAGCCGATATGTTCACGCCGCAGCCGCGTCAACTCTTTATCTTTCGCCTTTTCAGTCGCTTTCCCCGAGATTATAACCTGCCCAGATGTCGGATTATCCAGCAGCCCCGCTATTTGCAAAAGCGTAGATTTCCCCGCCCCCGATGGCGCGATAAGGCCCACGATTTCCCCCGCTTTAAGCGTCAGGTTGGCGCCGTTCAGCACGTTAATCTCGTTAGGTTTCCCCTCAAAATACGTCTTCGTAAGATCCTTCAGTTCTAGCACATTACTCATATCGCAGCGCCTCCACAGGCGAAAGCTTCGCCGCATTACGTGCCGGAATAATGGTGATCGTCAGGCTCAGCCCGAGCGCAATCACCACCGTTGCCAGCACGTCCTCCCAGCGCAGACGCGCCGGAATTTCGGTGAGGTATTTTATCTCGGGGTTCCAAAGCTGGTTGCCTGAAGCCCATTCCAGAAAGTGCTGCAAATCGGCGATGAAAAAGGCAAATGAAGTGCCGAGCGCCACACCCAAAAGCGTGCCGAAAATTCCGATCATTGAGCCGCAGATGAAGAATATCCGCATAATGCTGCCTTGGGTCAGCCCCATGGTGCGCAATATCCCGATATCCCGCCCTTTGTTTTTCACCAGCATCACAAGGCCAGAAATAATATTCATAGCCGCAATAAGCACAACCAATGAGAGAATGATAAACATCACCCGCCGCTCAGTATCCAGCGCACTCAAAAAGGCCCCGTTGGCATCTCGCCAAGACCAAATAATCTGCCCACCCGTAACAGCACTTATCTGCGCACGCAGTTCATCAACCGCCTGTGGGTCATCCACAAACACTTCAATTTCATCGGCAAACCCCTCACGATTAAAGAAGCTTTGCGCCTCCACAAAGGGCATATAAATCCGTGTTCGGTCAATATCCGACCGCCCAACTTTAAAAATATACATCACCTGATAATCATTAACGCGCGGCGTAGTGCCAAACGGCGTAATCGCCCCATCCGGTGAAATAAGCTGGATGAAATCTCCGACCCTCAGGTTGAGCGCGCGCGCAATGCCCGTGCCAATCGCCACACCGTCTTCAAATTGTTCAATGTCGCCCCGAAAGCTCTCGGGGTTAGCGATTAGCGGCAGGTTTTTCAGGTCTGCCAGTGTTTCGCCAAATATCTGCACACCCGAATTTTGTCCGTTCGCCGAGGCCATCACCTGCGCTTTAATAATCGGCGCGGCGCGAGTAACCCCCGCAACCGAAGCCACAGCCGCCGCCATTTCGGCGTAGTTTTCAATGCTGCGGCTGCGGTTATTCGCCAGATCATAATCCGCCGAATACACCGTAATATGCGCGTTCACGCCCAATATCCGGTCGGTAAATTCTTCCCGAAAACCGATCATCACGGCCTGAACCACAATTAGCGCCGCCACCCCCAGCATTACGCCAATCAGCGCATACCAGGCGATCACCGAAATGCCGCCCTCTTTGCGCCGCGCCCGTAGGTAGCGCCACGCAATTGTCCATTCAAACTTAGCAAAAGGGCGTGTATCCAAGAGCTTACACCCCGCCTAAAACTTGCGTGCAGCGGTCCAGTGCCGCCTCTGGAGACATCTCCTCGGACTCGCCACTGCGCCTATTCGTCAGCTCCACCTTGCCGTTTTTCAGCCCCCGAGGCCCAACGGTAATCCGCCATGGGCAGCCGATCAGGTCCATCGTTGCAAATTTCGCGCCTGCCCGCGCATCACGGTCATCATAAAGCGGCTCAAGCCCACAAAGCTGCAAGCCCTGATACAGCATTTCACACACAGGGTCGGTGGCCTCGCCGCCTTGCTTAAGGTTCACAATACCCACTTTAAACGGTGCCACACTATCAGGCCAGATAATGCCCTTATCGTCATGGTTCGCCTCAATCAACGCGCCAATCAAGCGAGAAACACCGATGCCGTGGCTGCCCATATGCACAGGCACTTCTTTGCCATCAGGGCTGCTCACCTTAGCGTTCATGCTCTCAGAATACTTGGTACCAAAATAGAATAACTGCCCCACTTCAATGCCCCGCGCCGTGCGCTGCCGCTCGGCAGGCACCTCGGCAAACAACGCCGCATCATGGGTTTCATCAGTGCGGGCATAGGGCGTGGTGAACTCGTCAAAAATGCCCTGGCATTGCTCCACACTGTCAAAATCCACCTTACGGTCGCCCAAAGAAAGGTCCGTTACCGCGCTATCATAAAACACTTCAGATTCGCCGGTATCAGCCAACACAAGAAACTCATGGCTATACTCGCCGCCAATCGGGCCGGTATCCGCCTGCATCGGAATCGCCTTCAGCCCCATGCGCTCGTAGGTGCGCAGATAGCTCACCATATGGCGGTTATAGGCGTGCAGCGCCCCGGCCTTATCGACGTCAAAATTATAGCCGTCTTTCATAAGAAATTCCCGCCCGCGCATCACGCCAAACCGAGGCCGGCGCTCATCGCGAAATTTCCATTGGATGTGGTAAAGCGTGAGCGGCAGCTCTTTGTAAGAATGCACAGAGTTGCGGAAAATATCGGTAATAAGCTCTTCATTTGTCGGTCCATAGAGCAAATCCCGCCCATGCCGGTCTTTAATCCGCAGCATCTCCTCGCCATAATCTTCATAGCGGCCAGATTCCCGCCACAAGTCAGCGGTTTGCAGCGTTGGCATCAGCATCGGAATATGCCCCGCGCGCTGCTGCTCCTCATGTACGATGTTTTCCAATATGCGCAACACCTTAAAGCCCAGCGGCAGCCAGCTATAAATGCCGGCAGCGCTTTGCCGGATCATCCCCGCCCGCAGCATCAGCCGGTGGCTGGCAATAGCCGCTTCGGCAGGGTTGTCTTTAAGAACTGGCAAAAAGTAGCGGGAAAGGCGCATGAAAGGCACTCCGGTTAACTGGTTTTCTATGGTTTAGGCTATGCCATAGCCGCGCGCAACGAAGAGTTCCCAAATGTCGCAGTTTTCCTTTGCAGAATCGGCGCAGATAGGCTAATAAACGCTCAGAACATGAGAGATGGTTGCCAAATCCTTAACCGGCAGCCCCCGTGGACTAGGTTGTTTGACCGCCGCATAAAGTTGGCTCAAGCCTCAGGGAAAAATAAAAAACGGCTCGCATTTGCGGGCCGTTTTTTATGATGCCCCTTCTCGCAGGCGCAATGGCTGTAGCGCGGCGCGAGCACAGTGCCGCCAAACAGAAAAAACCTGACGCGCCGCTACCGAAGCTCAAGTTCTGGCACCAGCTCCGTTGCTTTCGCAAGGCTTTGGAGGCGCTTTTCCAGAATTTCACCCGTTAGTGCTTTAGACTTCCCGCTTAAAACAAGCCGCAAAACCCCGTCATCTACCTTCAGCTCGGTATTTTTCAGCATCACCGCTTGCGCACCAGAAATCATAGCCCCCAAACGCATTGCTAAGCCAAGGCGGCGCGCACTTTCAATTTTAGCCTCGGGCAACAGGGCCAGCGTGTTTCCCTCACTGCCTTTGCCCGAGTCATAGCGGCTCCGAATTGCCCACGCCAAAAACAGCCGGCCCTCATGGTCAATCGCGCCCATATTTGCGCGGGTCACGGTTTCAAAGCACATATCGGCGCGATAATCCGGATGCGCCCGCCATGTGGTATCATGCAGCAGGCAAGCCGCGCGCACCAGCCGCGGATTTATGTCCAAAAACAGGTGTTGCAGCCACTCAAAAAGCGCATCCCCAAAGCCCGGAAACCGCGCATTTGTGGTTTCCATAAAACGGCAAGATTCGATCAAAGGGTCCAGCGCACGCATAGCCGGAGACATCGCCTCAAAAAGCATACCTTCCCGAATTCCGTAGCTCGAAATCGCGATCTCTGCGGGTTTTAGCACCTCAATTAAGCCCTGCATCACTTTCGCCGCCAGCGGCACTAAATTAAGGCGGGCCATAGAGGTTTCCGTGAGTTCACTCAGCGCCTCGGGCTCTTGCGTAGCGGCCCACGCCGCGGTTTCCGCCATTTGTTCGGCGGTCATCTGATATTCATGCAACACATGCAGCGGATAGTTCCGCCGCGCCATATCCAGCCGCGCAATGGCGCGCCATGAGCCGCCAACAAGAAACAGGCGTTCTCCCTCAGGCGCTTGCACAGCCTGCATTATGGCCGCCACGGTTTCGCGGATATGCACCTGCATATCCCCCTGAAAATCTGCCAGTTTTAGCGGCCCCAAAGGCGAGGTTGCGCGCTGTCCGACCAGCCCGGCTTTCAGCCGCGCTAGCTCCATTGAAGCCCCGCCAATATCGCAGACCAGCCCATCGGCCTCGGGCCAGCCAAGCAGCACACCCTGCGCCGAAAGCCGCGCTTCTTCTTCGCCACTGGCCACATATAAGGCAATACCGGTCTCGGCCAACACTTCAGCGCAAAACGCCGGCCCATCTGCCGCTTCGCGCACCGCCGCCGTGGCCACTGTGCGCACTTTTTCCACGCCCATGTGCTCCAGCAGCAACGCAAAGCGCTTTATCGCAGCAAAAGCCCGCACGCGGCCATCTGGTGAAAGCCTCCCGCTTTGGGCCAGCCCTTTTCCCAGCCCACACAGCACCTTTTCATTAAAAAAATACGCCGGGGAGCGCGCAGCCCCGTCAAAAACCACCAGCCGCACCGAATTTGAGCCCACATCAATCACGCCGACGCGCTGGCATTCCTGCTTAATCATGCTCATGGGTTAACCTTGGGGCCGTTTTTGCACCAGCGGCACCCCGGCCGGAAAGCGACGGATTTTCCATGAAAAAACGATGGCACGAGAACAGCTTTTCGCCTTGGTGGCGATGATATGTCCCGTCCCCCGAAAGCACCCAGCTTTGGGCTGTATCCGCCATGTTCGCCGCCATTATTTGCTCAATTATCTGGGCATGTACGGTTTTATTTTTAATCGGCACAAGGCTCTCTACCCGCCATTTCAGGTTTCGCCCCATCCAGTCCGCGCTGGAAATATATACATTGGCCTTGGGGCTGGGCAGCCCCTCGCCATTGCCAAAACACACAATCCTCGAATGCTCCAAAAAGCGGCCAATCACTGATTTTACGCGGATATTCTCTGAAAGCCCGGCAACACCGGGCCGCAAACCACAGATACCCCGCACCACAAGATCAATCTTCACGCCCGTCTGAGACGCACGGTAAAGCGCGTCTATCATATCGGCTTCAATGAGCGAATTCATCTTGGCCCAAATGGCCGCGGGCCGCCCTGCCTCCGCATGGCCGATCTCTGCTTCTATGCCCGCAAGCAGCGTAGTTTTCAGCGACAATGGTGCAATCGCGAGGGCCTCTAGGCCATCGGGCGGCGCATAGCCGGAAACATAGTTAAACACCTTGGTTGCATCCCGCCCCAGCGCTTTATCACAGGTAAAAAGCGAAAGATCGGTGTAAAAATTGGCGGTCACCGGATGGTAGTTCCCCGTGCCAAAATGGGTATAGGTCGCCAGTTTTTCACCCTCGCGCCGCACCACGGTCGAAATTTTGGCGTGGGTTTTCCAATCAATAAATCCATAGATCACCGTGGCCCCTGCCCGCTCCAATGTGCGCGAAAGCCGAATATTCGCCGCCTCATCAAACCGCGCCTTAAGCTCCACCACCGCCGTTACAGATTTGCCCGCCTCGGCAGCTTCGCACAGTGCCGCCACAATCGGGCTATCACGGCTGGTGCGGTAAAGCGTTTGCTTAATGGCAATTACATCGTGGTCCCGCGCGGCCTGCTGCAAAAATTCAACCACCGTGTTGAAGGTCTCATACGGGTGGTGCAGCAGCATATCTTTTTTGCGCATTGCCGCAAATATATCCCCGCCGTTTTCCTGCACCCGCTCAGGCACACGCGGGGTAAAAGGCGGCCAAAGCAGGTCTGGCCGCGCGGGTAAAATAAGCTCTGCGAGGTCATCAAACCCGATAAGGCCATCAGTTTCTATCACCTCATCTGGCGTCACGCCGGTCTCTCGCAAAATGGTTTTGCGCAGATCAGAAGGCGCGCCCGCCGAAATATTCATCCGAATAACCTTGCCCCGCCTCCGGCGCTTCAAGGCGGTTTCAAATTCGCGCACAAGGTCCTCGGCCTCGTCCTCCACCTCCAAATCGCTATCACGCAACACCCTGAATGCGCAGCGCCCGCGCAGCTCGTAGCCGGGGAAAAGCTGCGTGATAAACATCACCAGCAGGGATTCAAGCGGCAAAAACCGCAGGGCGCCGCTCTCGCTATCCGCTAGTTGGTAAAAACGCGGAATTTGTGCCGGAACGGGCAAGAGCGCCGTGAGCTTGGGGTTATCCCCTTTGCGCCGCAGCTGAAGCGCGAGCGCAAAACCACCCGAGCCAATAAAGGGAAATGGGTGCGCCGGATCGAGGGCAATCGGCGTAAGAATGGGAAATACCTGCTCCAGAAAGGTTCGGGAAAGCGCCTCTTGATCGTCCTCGGTCACATCATCTGTGCCCAATATCAAAATGCCTTCCTTTTTCAGGCTCTCACGCAAATCAGCCCATGTTGCCTGTTGATGCACCATCAAATCGCGCGCATTTTCGTTGATCTTTTCCAACTGCTGAAATGGCGTAAGGCCGTCAGCTGAAATTTGGCCAATACCCTCGCGGCACATCTCTCTCAGGCCTGCCACCCGCACGGTGAAAAATTCATCAAGGTTTGTGGCTGAAATGGTCAAAAACCGCACCCGCTCCATGAGCGGCACCCGAGGGTTGGCCGCTTCTTCCAGCACACGCCAGTTAAACGCCAGCCAAGAAAGCTCTCGGTTAATAAAGCGCGCGGGGCCTTCAAAGGGTAGGTCAATAGGCGATGGCGGCTCTGAGTTTAGAAAATCAGCATTTATATCGGTCATGGCTTTACTCATTTACGTTGCCCAAAAATGACGAAACAAACCGCACCGAAAGCGGTTTGCCCACTGCAAGCGCGGCTTGGTCAAGGGTTTTAACAAGGTCATTAACCTCGCGATACGAGCGCCCTACCCGCTTGAGCAAATACGCGATCAATTTTGGCGAAACCGGGAGTTGGCGATCATCAAACAGCTTGGCCAGGATCATGGAAAGCAGGGTGTCATCTGGCGCTTCAAGCGCCACCACAGGCACAGATTCCAAACGCGAGCGCAGGTCTGGCAGCGCCAGCGGCCAGCGCGAAGGGGCCGACGGACCGGTGATCAAAAGCGCCCCGCCATCGGCATTCATCTGGTTATACACATGAAAAAGCGCTGCTTCATTATCGCCAATCTGCTCTACATTCTCGACCACCAGCGTTGGGGCCGCATCCTCTGGCGTCAGGCTTGAAGCCTCCACAATGCGCGCGCCGCTCATCGTGGCCCACACATGCGCAAGGTGGGTTTTGCCGCTTCCGGACGGGCCTACAAGCGCCAGCCGCCCTTCGGGCCAGCGCGCCCAGTTTTCAAGCTGCGCCACCGCCATACTATTGCAAGGCGCAACGAAAAAATCATCGCGCCCAAGGGCTTGGCGCACCGGAAGATCCAGCACAAGTTGCTCGGCAACGCTCATTCGTCCTCCGGCTTTTCCGGGCCTTTAAAAAGCGGGCCTTCCATGTATCGCTCCATCAAAAACCGGCCAATCACCCCGATGCTGGCAGACACCGGCACCGCGATCAACAACCCAACGAAGCCCAAAAGCGCACCAAATGCCGAGAGCGAAAACATGAGCCACACCGGATGCAGCCCCACCGAGCCACCCACCAGCTTGGGGCTCAGGATGTTGCCTTCAAAAAATTGCCCGATGATAAATATTGCCGCCACCACGCCGATCCAGATCGGGTCATCCCAGAACTGAAAAACCGCCACACCGATCGAGAGGCTGCCCCCGATGATTGAACCCACAAAAGGAATAAACGAGATAAGCCCCGCGACCAGCCCGATGACCGCGCCGAATTGCAAGCCGATCAGCACCAGAGAGATGGCATAAAAACTGCCAAGAATGGCGCTAACCGTAATTTGACCGCGCACAAACCCAGCGAGAACCCGGTCAATATTGCTGGCCAAGCCCCGAATAGTTTCCAAATGCTCGCGCGGCAGCCACGAGTCAATTTTTGCCACAAGCTTGTCCCAATCCAGTAACAGATAAAACGAAACAACAGGCGTAATCACCAGCAAAATCAGGAAATCAAACACCGCCAGTGAAGAATTCAGCACTCCATTTACCAGCATCAGGCTTTGGTCTTTTAGCAGGTTCTGCAAAGAAAGCAGGCCCCGACGCAGCATTGAATCTTCAACAAACAATTGCGGAAACCGCTCCCCGAGCCATTTTTGGAATTGCGCCACCAAATCCGGCGCGGCTTTCGCCAGGCCCATGAGCTGGTCAATCAGCAATGGCAACACAAGAAGCACAGCCAAAAAAACCAACATCGCTGTGATCGTGCTAATAACGATCGTCGCCCAAAGCCTTGAAAGGCCTATCTTTTCGAGCCTATCTGCGACCGGATCAAGAAAATAGGCAATTGCAGCTGCCGCAATATAGGGCAAAAATGCGCCCCCGAGGACCCAAAAAACCAAGACAAGCATAATGGCGGATATGCCCCACCATTTCAGCTGTTTATTTGTGCTCAATCCCATGGCTCGCTCCTATTGAAATTGCTCATTAAGCAGCCGTTCTTCCAGCCCATGGCCGGGGTCAAACAACAACGCATATGAAATACTTGCCTCAATGCCGATATCCACCCTTACCACATTTTTTACATCACTGGAATCCGCCACCGCTGCCACGGGGCGTTTATGAGGTTCTAAAATCTCAAAACTAATCGCGGCATCCATTGGCAACAATGCCCCACGCCAACGGCGGGGGCGAAAAGCGGCCACAGCCGTAAGCGCCAGAATATTGGCCTCAATCGGCAATATCGGCCCGTGGGCAGAATAATTATAAGCGGTTGAGCCGGCAGGGGTAGACACCAAGGCGCCATCGCACACCAAACTTTCCAGCCGCACCTGCCCATTGATCGAAATCCGCAGTTTTGCCGCCTGTGGCCCCATGCGCAACATCGAGACCTCATTAATTGCCAGCGCTTCTTTTTCGGTGCCGTCAACGCACAAAGTGCGCATTTTCAGTGGGTGAATTTCGGCGCGCTCTGCTGCCGATATGCGCGCCGGAAGATCTTCTTCTGCGTAATCATTCATCAAAAACCCAACGGTGCCTTGGTGCATGCCGTAAACTGGCGCTGGCAGGCTTTGGGATGCATGCAGCGTAGACAGCATAAAACCATCCCCCCCGAGCGGTACAATCACATCGGCCTCCTGCACCAAAACCTGCCCATAAATATGCACCAACCGGTGCTTGGCAGCCTGTGCTTTTTCGGTATTATTTGCCGTAAAATGAATTTTATCAAACGCCATAGAGGCTCCCCAATTTGGCACTATATTTGCAATGATACGCGCGGTTTACAAGCACGCAGTTTGCGCATCTGCCAAATGTGCCACCGACGGTCTCTCCTGCAACCATAGCGGCGCGACAACACAGCCCTATTTTGCAGCGTGTCACCCGCGCCGCCTGCCAATATTGTACTATGTGGCAAGGCGGTAAAGCCCGCAAAATGCGTGAAGGCCCGCGTGCGGCGCAAGAGCTACTCAGCCAAGCAATGCCCAACTTGCCGCGCCGCTCCCGTTCTGTCGGGCATCTTCACACATTTGCCGTTTTTTGGTTGTGTCAGCAGGGCTTTCCCCCCTATAGCAGAGCCAACCAACCACAGGAGCGCGTTATGACCACCGATTCAGGTTTTTTTACCGAAACTCTAGATACCCGTGACCCAGAAATAAAAGCGGCCATCACTGGCGAGCTTGGTCGTCAGCGCGACGAGATTGAGCTCATTGCATCGGAAAACATTGTGTCCGCTGCTGTGATGGAAGCCCAAGGGTCGGTGCTGACGAACAAATACGCCGAAGGCTATGTGGGCCGCCGATATTATGGTGGCTGTGAATATGTGGATGTGGCCGAGACCCTCGCCATTGATCGCGCCAAGCAGCTTTTTGGTTGTGACTTTATTAATGTGCAGCCCCATTCTGGCTCCCAAGCCAACCAAGGCGTGTTTAACGCGCTGATTAAGCCGGGCGATACGATTTTGGGCATGAACCTTGCTTCGGGCGGGCATTTGACCCACGGCGCAAAGCCTAACCAATCTGGCAAATGGTTTAATGCGGTGCAATACGGTGTGCGCGAGCAAGACAACTTGCTCGACTACGTTGAAATGCGAAAGCTTGCGCTTAAGCATAAGCCCGCGCTTATTATTGCTGGCGGCTCTGCCATTCCGCGCCAGATAGATTTTGCCAAGTTCCGCGCCGTGGCCGATGAGGTTGGCGCAATTCTGATGGTTGATATGGCGCATTTCGCTGGCCTTGTGGCCACTGGCGCGCACCCTTCGCCGTTTCCACATGCTGATGTGGTTACCACCACAACCCACAAAACCCTGCGTGGGCCGCGCGGCGGAATGATTCTTACGAACAACGCAGACATTGCCAAAAAGGTGAATTCAGCCATTTTCCCTGGCATTCAGGGCGGGCCGCTGATGCACGTCATTGCCGCCAAAGCTGTGGCATTTGGCGAGGCGCTTCGGCCAGAGTTTACCGATTATATCAAAGCCGTAGTGACCAATGCGCAAGTGCTGGCTGAAACCCTTATGAAGGGCGGCCTTGATATTGTATCTGGTGGCACGGATACTCATTTGATGCTGGTAGACTTGCGCCCCAAAGGCGTGAAAGGCAACGCCACCGAGGAGGCTTTGGGCCGTGCGGGCATTACCTGCAATAAAAACGGCATCCCGTTTGACCCTGAAAAACCGATGGTAACATCGGGCGTGCGCCTTGGCTCTCCGGCTGGCACAACACGGGGTTTTGGCGTGGCAGAGTTTACCCTAATTGGTGAAATGATCATTGAGGTGGTTGACGGATTGGCCGCAAATGGCGCCGAAAACAACCGCGCGGTTGAAGCCGCCGTGGCCGCAAAAGTCGCTGTTCTTTGCGCAAAATTCCCTATGTACCCAAATCTCTAAAATACTACATTTAGTGGGTCTCCACGACTTTTAGACGAGATTTATGTATTTCGGTAATACTCCGGTAACCTTTCTGAGCGATACCTTAAGCACGGAAAATAGGAACCGGAGGCACCCAAGATGGAATTACAGGCAATCATTTTTGATGTGGATGGAACAGTGGCAGAGACCGCCGACCTCCACCGCGCGGCGTTTAACCGCGCCTTTCAAGAGCATGGGCTAGATTGGCATTGGGATCGCGAGATTTTCAGCCAGCTTTCACCCGTTGAATTTTCGCTCCCAAAGCTTCGGCTTTTTTCGATGGCAACCCGGAAGTCAGGTCAGGGGAGCGTGCCAAACCATTCGGATCTCGCCCAAATCGCCCTGCGCAAGGCGCATTTCTTTTGCCAGCTTGTGCATGAAGGGGCCGCACATTTGCGCCCGGGTGTGGCGCGGCTTATGCAGGAATCGCTACATGAGGGCCTGTCTATCGGGGCCGTGTCAACCAGCAGTCGGGTAGAGACCCAAACCCTTCTTTCTGCAACATTAGGCTTTCATAATTTGAGTAATATCATTTGCTTAAAAACAGCCGAAGACGCACATATATCAACGGCAGAGCGCTCACTTTATCAGGCCGTGCTGGAAGATTTTGGTATAAACGGCAACCGGGCCATCGCGATTGACGATAGCGCCAACGGGGTTGCCGCCGCCGCGTTTAATGGCATTCCTGCGCTGGCAACGCCCAGCATGTATACCGCCAGCAACCGGTTTGAATATGCGGCCCTGACCTTAAGCGACCTTGGGCAACCCGCTGAGCCATTTACAGTAATCAGCGGAAATGCCTTTGGCCATGCATGCGTTAGCCCCGCTCTCCTTCGCCAAATCGCCTTGCCGAAAGCTGCCGCCGCTTAATCGAATATTTATCGTTATGCCGCATTTTGATTTTGAACCCAAAAGGCGGCGCAATGAGACCAGTTTATCTATTTTTAGCATTTTCGCTTTTTGCCAATGCATCACAAGCACAACAACCCATAACCGTTAGCCTTGGCGGCAGCACTTTGGGGGCCACCCTTGAGGCGGGCTATCGCCTCGGGCCAAATTTTGGCCTACGCGGCATCGCAGGGTTTGGCCAAGCGAATTTTGAGAGCGATTTTAAGGGCGCGCCCCTCATTGGCACGGCACATATTGGTGGGGTTGGCATTTTAGCAGATGTCTATTTTGGCGGCGGTGGCCGCATAACAGCTGGCGGCATCGTTCCGAACTATGAAGCAACGCTCGCCGTCACAGGCGATATTTCAGTAGAAGGGAGCGCGTTTAGCAATGTGGATATTGCCGGCTCAATTTCCACCGTCAACCGATTTGCCCCGATCGTAGCGATTGGTTATGAGAGAGTTTTTCGCAATCACTGGGGCGTTTCGGCAGATTTTGGGGCCATGTATACCGGCGGATTTTTCATCACCGCCACTGATAACAGCACTCAAATTCCACAAATTGACCTTGATTCAGAGCTTTCAACCACCAATGCAGAGCTTGGGCAAATTACAATTCTGCCCTTCGTGAAACTCGGTGTTAGCTTTGCGTTTTAGACCCGCCATTCAAGACCAACCCCCGCACCATACAAAGATAGATTTCTTCAATTTTAGCAAGATCCAACCGCCCATCACCTTTGTACCAAGTGCTAACCCCTGTCAGCATCGCAATTATCGCATAAGATGACAGCTTGGTATCACAAAGCGCAAACCGCCCAGAGATGTTGCCTTCTTCCAATATTACGCCAAGCAAACGCTCATATTCTCGCCGTTTGCGTTCGATCAGCTTAAAATTATCTTCCGATAGGTTGCGCAGCTCCATATAGGCAATAAAAATCTCGTCACCCCGATTCAGATGAAACCGAATATGAAAACGCACAAACTGCTCTATTTTCATTATCGGGTCGCCGTCAGCGCTCGGCGCTTGAGCCCGCCACGCCTCCAGCAAATCATCCATATGGCGGTCCATAATTTGGTAAAGCAGCGTTTGCTTATCAGGCGTATAAAGATAAAGCGCCCCCGCCTGCACCCCGACTTCGCTTGCGATTTGGCGCATAGAAACGGCGGCATACCCATATTTGGCAAACAAACGCGTAGCCGCTATCCGCAATTCCCGTGCGGTCTTCTTTCCATTTGATCCTGTTTTTCTGGCCATTCTGCCCTCGATTTTCTATAGCTAACTGAACATTCGTTCAAATAGCAAGAAAAACCTCGGCCAATTGCCCATTCAAATGTTGCAGTGCGGCGCGCGTGCCATGGTTGGTCTATCGCAAAGGTTAACGCGCCGCTAATGTAGCCTTACGTTCGAAGATCAAACCGATCCTGCACAAAGCTCCCCGGCGCATCTTCCAAAACACCAGACACCGCCCCCGCATCACGCGCGGCAACCTTTTTTCCACCGCGTTTTTTAAGCCACTTATCCCAATCGCCCCACCAGCTACCAGCCGTCTCCTCTGCGCCATCAAGCCATTCGCCCAAATTTTCATGCGCCGCCAGATCACCAGTCCAATATTGGTATTTTTCGGCTGCGGGCGGATTAACCACACCGGCAATATGGCCGGAGCCAGCGAGCACAAAACGGTTCTTCGCGTTTGATAACATCCGAACACCACGAAACACTGAGTCCGCGGGCGCGATATGGTCTTCTTTTGTGGCAACATGATACACCGGAATGCTCACATCTGTTGGAGATACCGCCTCACCCAGCAGCTCAAAGCCACCGGCGGCAAAGGCGTTTTCCATATAAAACTGACGTAGATAAAAAAGATGCAGCTGAGCCGGCATGCCTGTGCTATCCGCATTCCAGTAGAGCAGGTCAAACGGAAATGGCTCTTTGCCCAGCAGGTAATTATTAACCACATAAGACCAAATCAAATCATTCGCCCGTAGCATATTAAACGCACTGGCCATGGTTTGTGCTGGCAAATACCCGTCCGGCATTTGCTCTTCCAAATCAGCCAACGTCTCCTCGTCAGCAAAAATTTGCAGCTCTCCCGCGTCTGAAAATTCCAGCTGTGTTGTAAACAACGTTGCCGACGCCACGCGAGTGTCTTTCAATTTTCCGAGATAGGCAATAAGCGTGCCCAAAAGCGTGCCGCCCACGCAATAGCCGCCAATATTCAGGCTCTTTTGCCCAGTTTCCTTCAACACCACATCTACCGCATCAAGCACAGCCTGCGCGTAGCTGTCCCATGTCTCGCCACGTTGCGCCTCGGTCGGGTTTACCCATGAAATAATAAACACAGTATTGCCCTGCGCCACCAGATGTTTCATCATGGATTTCTTCTCGTTAAGATCGAGAATATAGTATTTGTTTATCCATGGTGGCACAAAAAGCAGGGGCTTTGCGTGTACTTTTTCGGTGCTTGGGCTATATTGAATAAGCTGCAAAATATTGTTTTGCCAAATAACTTTCCCCGGTGACACCGCCATATCACGGCCAACTTCAAAAGCATCCATATCGGTTTGCCTGATCAAAAGCTTGCCTTGGCCGCGCTCTGTGTCTTCCAGCATCATCTGCAGCCCGCGCACAAGATTTTCGCCGTCTTGCGCCACCGTGGCTTCAAGCACCTCGGGGTTTAGCGCAAAAAAGTTGGCCGGGTGAATAGATTCCACATAGTTTCGCGTATAAAAGTCCAGCTTCTTGCGCTCTGAATCACTGAGGCCGTCGGCCTCGGACACCTGCTGATGCATCCAGTCTGATGTAAAAAGATAAGCGTTTTTAATATAGTCAAACAACGCGCTTTCGGACCATCCCTTATGCGCAAACCGTTTTCCTCCGCGCTCATCCGGGGTGGGCGCTTCTGGCCCTGTCCAGCGCTGCATGGTCTCCATCCACAGCTTTTGTTGGCCAAGCCAATAATCAGTAGAAGCCTTTACCAGCGCCTCAGGTGAACTCCAAAGCGTCTTGTTAATCTCTTCCAAAGCCTTCACTGGAGAGGCCGACTCCCCCTGCCCGTCCAACGCGGCTTGCCATATCTTTAGGGAAAGCTCTGCTATTTGTGCGAAATTCTGCGCCGATGCCGCGCCGTGCGCTGCTATTTCATCAAAATCAACAGGGGTTTCTGGCATTTTTGAAAGGCCTCCATGAGCGCTTGCGCCGAGAGGGCGCGGGGTTTACATTTGAAGACGCAAACTCAACTTTTACAAGGGTAAATTTCAGGTGCAAACAAAAATAGCACTCTTTTTAGCCGCACTCTTGGCCGTTTCTGCCTGTTCCATCAACAATGACCTCCGGCAATTTAGGGACACCGTGCCTGAGCGTATCAATGGCCAAAGTTGGCTTAATCTCGTTCCGCTGGGCGCCTTTGCCGCGCAATCCGCGCAGACGCCGACACCCGACGCACGCAGCATGGTCGCTCAGGCCGCCGCTTTGCAATTAAAAGCAAACCAGCTTCGGTCGCGCTCTGTTCTTGACCCGGCGCGCGCCAGAGCTATGCGCGCGGCGTTGCTGCGATTTTCTCAATAACCTGCGGCCTCGCTTGGCTCGGCCATTGCGGCGCGTCAACCTTCGTGCTTGCTGAAATATAACACCCGCGCCGCGCTGAGACATCTTCGCGTGTTACAAGCGAAAATGGTGCCGCGCGGCGCGCATGCCATGTTTCAAAACAATGCAATGCTAGACGCGCCGCATCCTTACATTTCCCGCTTTTCATGCCCTCTCCAACGTTTTATAAGCGCCACACATTAGCCGGAGCACCCACGTGACAGATAATCAGGAATTTGACCAAAAGGCCGCAACCTATTATTCGGTCGCGCAATTTTTGGCAGAAGGCAAGGTGCCCGACGGAGCCGCGATAGATTTGGAGTTGTTTTTCATTCCAGACAAAGATGCTGATCAAGTGGCCTTTTTGAAAGCTCTTAAAACCTTTGGTTACAGCGCCGAAGTTGAAAGCGAAAAGATCGCCAAAGGCCAACGTAATGCTGTGCTTGTCAATGTATCCACAAAAATGACCTCAGACGATATTTGGCTGCACGAAGAGCGCACCACCAAGCTGGCCCAGTCGCGCGGCTTTTCCCCCGATGGCTGGGGTTTTCTTGAGCCAGACGCATAAGGACATAACCATGAGCACCCCCCTGAAAATAGCAATCGCAGGCCTTGGCACCGTAGGTGCTGGCGTGGTCAAAATGGTACAAACCCATAGTGAGCTACTGGCCCGTCGCGCGGGCCGCCCGCTAGAAATTGTAGCCGTTTCGGCCCGCTCTAGAGGCAAAGATCGCGGAGTAGATCTTTCTGGCTATGCTTGGGAAGACGACCCCGTAGCGCTGGCCAAGCGAGATGACATTGACCTGTTTGTAGAGGTTATGGGCGGGGAAGACGGCCCTGCCAAAGCGTCTTGTGAGGCCGCGCTGGCGGCCGGAAAGCATGTGGTGACGGCCAACAAAGCGATGCTGGCTTTGCATGGGCAACCCATGGCTGAGCTGGCAGAAAACAACAAAGTTGCGTTGCGTTTTGAGGCCGCTGTAGCTGGCGGCATTCCCATCGTAAAGGCCCTGACCGAGGGACTGGCTGGCAACGGTATTTCGCGCGTTATGGGTGTGATGAACGGCACCTGTAACTACATTCTTACCAAAATGGAGGCCACCGGCGAAAGCTATACCGATGTGCTAAAAGAAGCCCAAGCGCTTGGCTATGCGGAAGCGGACCCAACGGTTGATGTTGGCGGCATTGACGCCGCGCATAAGCTTAGCTTGCTCGCCGCCACCGCCTTTGGCACCCGCGTTGCATTTGATAACGTCGAGATTGAGGGCATCCAGCGGATCACCCTTCAGGATATCAAAAACACCGCCGATATGGGCTTTAAAATTAAGCTTTTGGGCGTGGCACAGCAAAATGAAGACGGCATTGAGCAGCGCATGCAGCCCTGCCTTGTTCCCACAGCCTCACCGCTGGGGCAGCTTGAAGGCGTCAACAATATGGTTGTGGTTGAGGGCGATTTTATTGGCCAAACGGTTTATCAAGGGCCTGGCGCGGGCGAAGGGCCAACTGCGAGCGCGATTTTGGGTGATATCATGGATATCGCCCGTGGCCTCATCATTCCGGCCTTTGGCCAGCCCGCCGCAGGCTTGGCGCAGCCCAATAGCTCGTCCAAAGGCTCTGATGCAGCCTATTACCTGCGCTTTAGCCTCACAGATGCCCCCGGAACGCTGGCAATGCTGGCCGGCATTTTGGGCACGTATAATGTGTCTATCAACCGCATGCACCAATATGGCCATGATGGAAAAACCGCGCCTTTGGTGATTGTTACCCACGCCACATCCCGTGCCCCGCTCAACGCTGCATTGGCGGAGATTTGCGCATTGGAGACCTCATTGGCCGAACCGGTGGCCTTGCGCATCGAGAGCCTGTAGAACGGATTTCAGACATAAACCCATTTAAGGATTTTGAAATGAAATTCCTCTCTGCATTCGCGCTTTGCCTCACAGCCAGCACTGCCATTGCGCAGGGTTCATCTGACAATTTTGAGATGGCCAAACTGGGCATCACCATGAATGGCTATGACTGTGACCAAGTTATGTCGGTAACCCCGACCGAAAATGAAGATGTTCTTGAGATCACCTGCAAAAAAAGCGCTGGCTCTAATGCCGAGGTGGTATATATGTTTACTATTGACGGGGCCGGATTCTCAGTAGCCCCGAAATAATTTCCGGGAAGGTCCAAAATGCCCAATAACGACACGCTTTACTCTGACCGAATGTTATCGCTAGGGCTGGCCCGCGTATCTGAACAAGCCGCCATTGCCGCCGCCAAACTTGTTGGCGCGGGCGATGAAAAGGCCGCAGACCAAGCCGCCGTAGACGCCATGCGTTCCCAGCTCAACAAGCTCGATATTCGTGGCCGTATTGTGATCGGCGAAGGCGAGCGGGACGAAGCCCCGATGCTGTATATCGGCGAGAAGGTTGGCAACGGCACGGGGCCGGAAGTAGACATAGCGCTCGACCCGCTTGAAGGCACAACGCTTTGCGCCAAAGATATGCCAAATTCATTGGCTGTAATTGCGATGGGGCCAAAAGGCTCTATGCTCTATGCCCCTGATACCTATATGGAAAAACTGGCCATTGGGCCAGGTTACCCCACCGAAGTCGTAACGCTTGATATGTCTCCTACCGAGCGGGTTTTGGCCTTGGCAACGGTTAAAGGGGTTAAGCCCTCAGACATTATGGTCTGTGTGCTAGAGCGCCCCCGCCACGAAGAAATGATCCGCGAGCTGCGCGAAACCGGCGCGCATATTCGGCTGATAACAGACGGGGATGTCGCGGCTATTATTCACTGCGCCGAAGCCGAGAAAACCGGCATTGATATGTATATGGGCAGTGGCGGCGCGCCAGAGGGCGTTTTGGCGGCTGCGGCGCTTAAGTGTATGGGCGGCCAAATGTATGGCCAGCTTATTTTCCGCAATGATGACGAACGGGCGCGGGCGCGAAAAACCGGCGTTAAGGATTTTGACCGGATTTATGCACTGGATGACCTGATAACCGATGATGTGATATTTGCCGCCACGGGCGTTACCGATGGCTCGGTGGTTTCCGGCGCGCGGCGGGTTGATGGATATCTGGAGACAGAAACCATCCTGATGCGCTCCAAAACCGGCTCTGTCCGGCGGCTGTTTTACCGCCAAAGGAACCAGTAATGGCTGAGCCGGATACAGAGCAAAAGCGCCCGCACGCGGTGCTTCGGGCGCTCTTGTCCATATGGCTCGTTAGCTGGCTGATTATCATCCTGTTTTTCATTCGCGCCCAATTAGCTCCCCAGCCGCTTTTCGGCTGGGAAGGTGCCACTCTATGGCTGGGCGTCTCTGTAATCGGCTGGCTTGTTATTTTTCGCTTATTGCGCAAACTCCGTCAGTTTCCTCCAGAATGAGCGCTTATCTTAATGTCGAATGCTCGCTGACAGGCCGCCGCTGGATTGGCCCCTCGCCCGAGGTAGAGCGCCAAGCAGAAGCCATTGCCCAAGCCACCAGCCTGCCCGATGTTCTAACCCGTGAGCTGGCGCGCCGTGGCGTGCAACCCCATGAAGCCGAAGCCTTTCTTGCGCCCTCACTCCGCGAGCTAATGCCCGACCCGTCTTCACTAAAAGATATGAACATTGCCGCCGAGCGTATTTTTTCGGCCCTGCAATCGGGCCAGCGCATCGCCATTTTCGCAGATTATGATGTAGACGGCGCCACCTCCGCCGCCCAGCTGCTAACGTGGTTCAAAGCGCTTGGCACAGAGGCCACGCTTTATATTCCCGACCGGCTAAAAGAGGGCTATGGCCCGAATGATGCCGCGATGGAAACCCTTGGCAAAGCCCATGATCTGATCATCTGTGTTGACTGTGGCACCGTTGCCCACGGCCCCGTGCAAGTGGCCGTTAACCAAGGCGCAGATGTAATAATTCTTGATCACCACCTCGGCGGAGAAACCCTCCCCCCCGCGTTGGCCGTCGTAAATCCAAATCGCCAAGACGAGGTTTCAGAGCATACATATCTCTGCGCCGCTGGCGTTGTGTTTTTAACGCTGGTTGCCGTTAATCGCCATTACCGCGCGGCTAATATCGCCACGCCGCCGCTGCTGGATATGTTAGACCTCGTGGCACTTGGCACCGTGGCTGATGTCGCGCCGCTGGTTGGCTTTAATCGCGCGCTGGTGCGCCAAGGCCTTACGGTTATGGCGGCGCGTGGTCGCCCAGGCCTCGTAGCCCTGGGCGATGTTGCCAAAATCAGCACAGCACCGCGCGCCTATCATTTAGGCTATCTTCTTGGCCCGCGCATAAATGCTGGTGGCCGCATAGGCAAAGCCGACCTTGGCGCCCGCCTGCTCACCACAACCGATCCGCATGAAGCCCAGGCCCTCGCTGAGCGGCTTAACACGCTCAACAGCGAGCGCCGGGAGATCGAGGCCCAAGTGCAAGCCGCCGCCGAAGCGCAAGCCGAAGAGCGCGGTCTGGATGGCCCGCTGGTATGGGCTGCCGGAAAGGGTTGGCACCCCGGCGTGGTTGGCATTGTCGCCGCGCGCCTCAAGGAAAAATTCAACCGCCCCGCCGTGGTGATCGGCATTTCGGATGAGGGGTTGGGCCATGGCTCTGGCCGCTCGGTCAGCGGCGTAGACCTTGGTGCCGAAATTTCCAATTTGGCACGAGACGGCGCAATCCTGAAAGGCGGCGGGCATAAAATGGCGGCGGGTCTCAGTGTTTTGGAGGCCGAAATAGAGCCCGCCATGGCCGCCCTCTCCGAAGCCCTCGGTAAGCAGGGCGCAGGCACTCAAGGTCCGCGAGATCTTAACATCACAGCCACTATCGGCGGCGCAACCCCAGAGCTAATCGAGCAAATCGAGGCTGCCGGCCCCTTTGGCGCAGGCGCCCCCGCCCCGCGCTTCGCCATCCCCTCAGCCCGTATACGCTTTGCAAAACCCGCAGGCGAAAGCCACTTGCGCCTCACCGTTGATAACGGTGGTGGCCCCATAGACATTATTGCCTTTCGCGCTTTTGAAAGCGAAATTGGGCAAGCGTTGCTAAACCACGCGGGTAAAGCTTTCCATTTTGTGGGTCGGCTGGAAATTGACGAATGGGGTGGCCGCCGTAAGGCCAAAATGCAGCTGGAAGACGCCGCCATCGCATGAATAATGCGGCGCGCTTAGACTCCATTCCTAAATATGCCCTCATCACGAAGCGCCACAAACACAACCGTTTCAGCGCGGCGCGGGCAAAATCTCGCCACAAGCGCAGGTGTTGACGCGCCGCCACTGCAACCGTCGTAAATGGTTGCCGTTGTAAATTATCTTTACCCGCCCGCTCAATTCCGCCACACTCATCTTCAAACTCATTATAAGCGAACCGCCGACATGACCCATATTCTCATCCTCAATGGCCCCAATCTCAATTTGCTCGGCACCCGCCAGCCCGAGACCTATGGCACCATCACCCTGAGCGACATCGAATCCATGTGTGCACGCGAAGCCGGCCAGCTCGGCGTTACCTTTGAATTTGAACAAAGCAACCACGAAGGCGCCCTGATTGACCACATTCACGATACCAAAGCGCAGGGCATTATTCTCAATGCAGGGGCATACACCCACACGTCCATAGCGATTATGGACGCCCTGAGTTCGGTTAACAAACCCGTGTTAGAGCTGCATCTGAGCAATGTATACCAGCGCGAGGATTTCCGGCAGCATTCCTATATTTCAAAGGTTGCCTTTGCCATGATTTGTGGCCTTGGCGCCAGCGGATACCCGATAGCCATGCGCGCCATGAGCGAGCATCTGGCACTTTAGTGGAGCTACTTGCCTACTTCTATATTGGCCTCGCCGCCTTTCTTGTTGGCTTTACAAAAACCTCGGTGGGGGGCGTTGGCATTCTCGCAGTGCTGCTTATGGCGCTCGCCATACCCGGCCCCGCCTCTCCCGGTGTGCTTTTGCCAATGCTCATTGCCGCCGACATCATGGCCGTCTTTTATTATCGCCGCGCCTGCCAATGGGGGATATTACTGCGCTTAGTGCCGCCAGCAATTCTGGGTGTGGCCTTGGCCTGGTGGTTCCTCTCGGCCACATCCGGATATAATTTCACCAAACTCATCGGTTGGGTAATTCTGGTCATGCTGGCGCTAGACATCCTACTTACAGACGGATTGCGCGCCTTAGTGCGTGGCAGGCTGCTCACGAGCATCATTGGCGCCATGGCGGGCGCGGCCTCCATGATCGCCAATGCCGCCGGGCCGATTTTTGGCATTTACCTTTTGCAATTAGGGCTAAACAAATCTGAGTTCATTGGCACACGAAGTTGGTTTTTCTTGTTGATCAACCTGATCAAACTCCCCTTTGCCATTGGCCTTGGCATTACCACCAGTCAGTCGCTTACCCTAAATTTATATTACCTGCCGCTTATTTTGCTCGGCGCATACCTCGGAAAACAACTCATTTCCTATATCAATCTCAATCTCTTCAAAACCCTGATCCGCGCCGCAGTGCTGCTTGCAGCCATGCGCTTGATCCTCGGGTGAAAAAACTTTCGCATTTTGTCAAAATACCGCTTGCGCCCAACCCCTCCCGCTAATAATAAGTCCGCACAAAGAGAGCGATGCGCCCTTCGTCTATCGGTTAGGACGTCAGGTTTTCAACCTGAAAAGAGGGGTTCGATTCCCCTAGGGCGTACCACTCTCTTTGTTAATCTCCCCTTGAATTCA